>NZ_CP108067.1:7765000-8402787 GCF_036178145.1 Streptomyces sp. NBC_00273
AGGAAAGTGGTGGAGCCGACGAACCAGACTTGTAGTAGGTAAGCGATGGGGTGACGCAGGAAGGTAGTCCAGCCCGGGCGGTGGTAGTCCCGGGGTAAGGGTGTAGGCCGAGGGGTAGGCAAATCCGTCCCTCATTAAGGCTGAGACCTGATGCCGAGCCGATTGTGGTGAAGTGGATGATCCTATGCTGTCGAGAAAAGCCTCTAGCGAGTTTCATGGCGGCCCGTACCCTAAACCGACTCAGGTGGTCAGGTAGAGAATACCGAGGCGTTCGGGTGAACTATGGTTAAGGAACTCGGCAAAATGCCCCCGTAACTTCGGGAGAAGGGGGGCCATCACTGGTGATCCGATTTACTCGGTGAGCTGGGGGTGGCCGCAGAGACCAGCGAGAAGCGACTGTTTACTAAAAACACAGGTCCGTGCGAAGCCGTAAGGCGATGTATACGGACTGACGCCTGCCCGGTGCTGGAACGTTAAGGGGACCGGTTAGTGACCTTTCGGGGTTGCGAAGCTGAGAACTTAAGCGCCAGTAAACGGCGGTGGTAACTATAACCATCCTAAGGTAGCGAAATTCCTTGTCGGGTAAGTTCCGACCTGCACGAATGGCGTAACGACTTCTCGACTGTCTCAACCATAGGCCCGGTGAAATTGCACTACGAGTAAAGATGCTCGTTTCGCGCAGCAGGACGGAAAGACCCCGGGACCTTTACTACAGTTTGATATTGGTGTTCGGTTCGGCTTGTGTAGGATAGGTGGGAGACTTTGAAGCAGCCACGCCAGTGGTTGTGGAGTCGCCGTTGAAATACCACTCTGGTCGTGCTGGATGTCTAACCTCGGTCCGTGATCCGGATCAGGGACAGTGTCTGATGGGTAGTTTAACTGGGGCGGTTGCCTCCCAAAGGGTAACGGAGGCGCCCAAAGGTTCCCTCAGCCTGGTTGGCAATCAGGTGTTGAGTGTAAGTGCACAAGGGAGCTTGACTGTGAGACCGACGGGTCGAGCAGGGACGAAAGTCGGGACTAGTGATCCGGCGGTGGCTTGTGGAAGCGCCGTCGCTCAACGGATAAAAGGTACCCCGGGGATAACAGGCTGATCTTCCCCAAGAGTCCATATCGACGGGATGGTTTGGCACCTCGATGTCGGCTCGTCGCATCCTGGGGCTGGAGTCGGTCCCAAGGGTTGGGCTGTTCGCCCATTAAAGCGGTACGCGAGCTGGGTTTAGAACGTCGTGAGACAGTTCGGTCCCTATCCGCTGTGCGCGTAGGAATATTGAGAAGGGCTGTCCCTAGTACGAGAGGACCGGGACGGACGAACCTCTGGTGTGCCAGTTGTCCTGCCAAGGGCATGGCTGGTTGGCTACGTTCGGGAGGGATAACCGCTGAAAGCATCTAAGCGGGAAGCCTGCTTCAAGATGAGTATTCCCACCTCCTTGAGAGGGTAAGGCTCCCAGTAGACGACTGGGTTGATAGGCCAGATGTGGAAGCCCGGTAACGGGTGAAGCTGACTGGTACTAATAGGCCGAGGGCTTGTCCTCAGTTGCTCGCGTCCACTGTGTTAGTTCTGAAATAACGAACAGCTGTGTCAACACCAGCGTTCAAATTTCATAGTGTTTCGGTGGTCATAGCGTTAGGGAAACGCCCGGTTACATTCCGAACCCGGAAGCTAAGCCTTTCAGCGCCGATGGTACTGCAGGGGGGACCCTGTGGGAGAGTAGGACGCCGCCGAACAATCATTGTGGGAAAGCCCCGCACCAACCCTTACGGGTTCGGTGCGGGGCTTTCCTGCGTTCAGGACAAGTGTGCGGTCTCCTGTAGGGTCAGGAGGCATCGAACGACCACATTTCTACAGTCACAGTGGAGGCCCCCGGGTGGAGGTCCAGGAGACTCGGGTTCAGACTGACCGAATTTTCACCATTCCGAACATCCTGAGCATGGCTCGCCTGGCCGGCGTGCCCCTGTTCTTGTGGCTGATCCTCGCAGAGTACGACGGGTGGGCCCTGGCCGTCCTCATGCTCAGCGGGATCAGCGACTACCTCGACGGGAAGCTCGCGCGGCGCTGGAATCAGATCAGCAAGCTCGGCCGGCTGCTCGATCCTGCCGCAGACCGGCTCTACATCCTGTCGACGCTCTTCGGTCTGACTTATCGCGGGCTTCTTCCGCTGTGGCTCACCGGAGCGTTGCTCGCGCGAGAGCTGATGTTGCTGGTCATGGTGTGGATCCTGCGCCGTCACGGATATCCGCCGCCGCAGGTCAACTTCCTCGGCAAGGCCGCCACCTTCAACCTGATGTACGCGTTTCCCTTGCTGCTGCTCAGTGACGGAAGCGGCTGGTTGGCCTGGTTGGCGTCAGTTTTCGGATGGGCGTTCGCTGTATGGGGTACAACCCTGTACTGGTGGGCAGGAATCCTTTACGTGGTTCAAGTCCGCCGTCTGGTGAAGGCTGACACCACGGCCGATTGAGCCCGCCCGGCGCCGGATGACCGCGGAGGAGTTGCGGAGTCACCGACCGAGACGGGTGAGGGTCGGCACGACCGTCGTCTCCCAAGGAGGACTCTTCCGACATGAAGGCCGTCGTGATGGCCGGTGGCGAAGGTACGCGTCTTCGCCCCATGACGTCGAGCATGCCCAAGCCGCTCCTGCCGGTCGCCAACCGGCCGATCATGGAGCACGTGCTCAGGTTGCTCAAGCGGCACGGGCTCAGCGAGACCGTGGTCACCGTGCAGTTCCTGGCGTCACTCGTCAAGAACTATTTCGGGGATGGCGAAGAGCTCGGAATGGAGCTCACGTACGCCCATGAGGAGAAGCCACTCGGGACCGCCGGCAGCGTCAAGAATGCCGAGGAGGCCCTGAAGGACGATGCCTTCGTCGTCATTTCCGGCGATGCGCTCACCGACTTCGACCTCACCGATCTGATCCGCTTCCACAAGGAGAAGGGCGCCCTCGTCACGGTGTGCCTGACCCGGGTGCCGAACCCACTCGAATTCGGCATCACGATCGTGGACGAGGAGGGCAAGGTCGAGCGGTTCCTGGAGAAGCCGACCTGGGGACAGGTGTTCTCGGACACCGTCAACACCGGCATCTACGTCATGGAACCCGAGGTCTTCAACTACGTCGATCCCGATGTCTCCGTCGACTGGTCCGGTGATGTCTTCCCCCAGCTGATGAAGGAAGGCCGGCCCATCTACGGCTACGTCGCCGAGGGCTACTGGGAGGACGTCGGCACGCACGAGAGCTACGTCAAGGCCCAGGCCGACGTGCTCGAGGGCAAGGTCCAGATCGAGATGGACGGCTTCGAGATCTCCCCCGGGGTGTGGATCGCCGAAGGGGCCGAGGTGAGCCCCGACGCGGTGCTCCGCGGGCCGCTCTACATCGGGGACTACGCCAAGGTCGAAGCCGGTGCGGAGATCCGCGAGCACACGGTCATCGGGTCGAACGTCGTCGTCAAGGGCGGGGCCTTCCTGCACCGGGCCGTCGTCCACGACAACGTGTACATCGGGCCCCACAGCAATCTCCGCGGCTGCGTCATCGGCAAGAACACCGACATCATGCGGGCCGCGCGGATCGAGGACGGGGCCGTCATCGGCGACGAGTGCCTCATCGGTGAGGAATCGATCGTTCAGGGGAACGTACGGATCTACCCCTTCAAGACCATCGAGGCCGGCGCCGTCGTCAACGAGTCGGTGATCTGGGAGTCCCGCGGCCAGGCGCACCTCTTCGGCGCGCGCGGGGTCTCCGGGATCCTGAACGTGGAGATCACTCCTGAGGTAGTGGTCCGGCTCGCCGGCGCGTATGCCACGACCCTGAAGAAGGGGGCGACCGTCACCACGGCCCGTGACCACTCGCGAGGCGCCAGGGCGCTCAAGCGCGCCGTGATCTCCGCGCTCCAGGCCAGCGCCATCAACGTACGGGACCTGGAGAACGTACCGCTGCCGGTGGCACGGCAGCAGACCGCGCGCGGCAGCGCCGGCGGGATCGTACTGCGGACCTCTCCGGGCGTACCGGACTCCGTGGACATCATGTTCCTGGACGAGCGGGGAGCGGACCTCTCGCTCCAGGGACAGCGCAAGCTGGACCGGGTGTACGCGCGCCAGGAGTACCGGCGGGCGTTCCCCGGGGAAATCGGAGACCTGCAGTTCCCGGGCAGCGTCTTCGACGCCTACACCGGCTCGCTGCTGCGGCGGGTGGACACCACCGGCATCGGTGACGCCGGGCTCAAGGTGGTCGTGGACGCCTCGAACGGAAGCGCCGGGCTGGTTCTGCCCAGCCTGCTGGGTCGGCTCGGGGTGGACGCGCTGACGATCAATCCAGGGCTCGACGAGTCCCGGCCGACGGAGACCAGGGAGTCCCGGCGGGCCGGTCTGGTGCGGCTGGGGGAGATCGTGGCCTCGGCGCGGGCGGCCTTCGGCGTGCGGTTCGACCCGGTGGGCGAGCGCATCTCCCTCGTGGACGAGCGCGGGCGGATCATCGAGGACGACCGGGCGCTGCTCGTGATGCTCGACCTGGTGGCCGCGGAGAAGCGCAGCGGCAAGGTCGCGCTGCCGGTGACCACGACCAGGGTGGCCGAGCAGGTGGCGGCCTACCACGGCACGCAGGTCGAGTGGACGACGACCTCGCCCGACGACCTGACCCGGGTGGGGCGGGCGGAGAACACCATCTTCGGCGGAGACGGCCGGGGCGGTTTCATCGTTCCGGAGTTCAGCAGCGTCTTCGACGGTTCGGCCGCCTTCGTGCAGCTGCTCGGGCTGGTGGCGCGCACGCAGCTCACGCTGAGCCAGATCGACGCCCGCATCCCGCGGGCCCATGTGCTCAGGCGGGACGTTTCGACGCCGTGGGCGGTGAAGGGGCTCGTCATGCGGCGGGTCGTGGAGGCGGCCGGCGACCGGCAGGTGGACACCACGGACGGGGTGCGGGTGGTCGAGGCCGACGGACGGTGGGCGCTGGTCCTGCCGGATCCGGCGGAAGCCGTCACCCACCTGTGGGCCGAGGGCCCCGACGACGGCACCGCGCAAGCCCTGCTCGACGAGTGGGCGGGCGTCGTGGAGGGCGCCGGGCAGTGACCGCCCGGCGTGCGATGACGTAGGGCGGAAGTCGGGTGGGCCGGGTGCGGTGAGTGCCGGCCCGGCCCACCGGATGGACGCATTGGGTGACTGCGCTGCCGACATGCGACGATGTGCGGCATGTCGCAGCCGCCCCACAACCGGACTCCGGCGTCTCCTGTGCCCGCGCGCCCGGACGCTTCCATGTCGCTGCTGACGCACGTGATGGACCACAGTCTCGACGAGGGCTACGCGGAGGCCGCGGCCCGGCGCGAGGCGGAGGGCACGGCGGGCCTGCCACGGACCCTCAAGGCCAAACTGGGGCTCGCCGCCGGGCTCGTCGTCACCGCCATGGTCGTCACGCTCGGTGCGGCCGAGGCGCAGATAGCCGCGCCGGTGCTGGCCAAGGAGCGTCAGGAACTGATCGACCGGGTGGAGCGGGCGGACGACCGCGCGCACGGCCTGGAGCGTGACATCGACCGCCTCAGGACCGATGTCGCGGGCCGCCAGCGTGCGGCGCTGAAGCAGCCGGGCGGGGGCCAGGGCGAGCTCGTGGCCCTGCTGGCGGGTGCCACGGAGGTCCACGGGCCGGGGATCAAGCTGGTGGTGGACGACGCGAAGGGCGCTTCGTCGGGCGGCGGTGGCAAGCCGCGCGAGAGCTCCGGTTTCTCGGACACCGGCCGGCTCCGCGACCGTGACATGCAGAAGATCGTCAACGGGCTCTGGCAGTCCGGGGCGGAAGCCATCTCCATCAACGGGCAGCGGCTGACGGAACTGTCGGCGATCAGAGCCGCGGGTGACGCGATACTGGTCGACAACAGGCCGCTGGTGCCGCCGTACGAAGTGCTGGCGGTGGGGGACAAGAAACGGCTCGGCACGGCCTTCCAGGACTCGGCGGACGGACAGTACCTGCACGTGTTGCAGGAGAGCTACGGGATCCGTTACTCCCTGTCCCCGGCGGACGACCTGCGGCTGCCGGCCGCGTCGAGCCTGACCGTACGTACAGCTACACCGGCAGAGCAGCAGAAGGGTGCATCGTGATCGCGGTACTGGGCCTCTTGGCCGGAGTGGTGGCCGGACTTCTGGTCCGGCCCGAAGTGCCGGCCGTGGTGGAGCCATATCTGCCGATCGCCGTGGTGGCGGCGCTGGACGCGGTGTTCGGCGGCCTCCGCGCGATGCTGGACGGCATCTTCGTGGACAAGGTCTTCGTGGTGTCGTTCCTGTCGAACGTGGTCGTGGCCGCGCTGATCGTCTTCCTCGGCGACAAGCTCGGGGTCGGCTCGCAGCTGTCCACGGGTGTGGTCGTGGTCCTCGGCATCCGCATCTTCTCCAACGCCGCGGCCATCCGCCGGCACGTGTTCCGGGCGTGAGGCCGATGAGTACGAACGACAGCCCCGAGGAGCAGGGGGGCGCGGGCCGGCCGCCTGAGCCCCCGAAGGCGCCCGAGACCCCGGAGCCCCCGAAGCCTCCGGAGTCCGTACGGCCGCCGCAGTCCTCGGAGCCCCCGGAGCCGTCGCAGTCACCGGAGCCCCCGAAGGCGCCGGCGCCCCCGCAGTCACCGGAGCCCCCGAAGGCTCCGGCGCCCCCGCAGTCACCGGAACCACCGGAGCCTTCGGAGTCGTCCAAGGAAGTACCGGCGCAACCCGAGGAGACCGGACGGCAGCGGCTCGCGGCCGGGCTGTGGCCGCCGCGGGTGAGCCGGGCCCAACTGATCGTCGCGCTGCTGCTGTTCGTCCTGGGACTGGGTCTGGCGATCCAGGTCCGGTCCAACAGCGACTCCAGCGCGCTGCGCGGGGCCCGCCAGGAGGACCTCGTGCGGATCCTCGACGAGCTCGACGGGCGGACCAAGCGACTAGAGGACGAGAAGCAGCGGCTGGAGGACCAGCGCAAGGAGCTGGAGAGCAGCTCCAACCAGGCCGAGGAGGCCCGCAAGCAGACGGTTGAGAAGGAACGCCAACTCGGCATCCTGGCCGGTACGGTGGCGGCCCAGGGGCCGGGCATCACGCTGAAGATCACGGATCCCACGGGTCAGGTGCAGTCGGACCAGCTGCTGGACACGCTCCAGGAGCTGCGGGCGGCCGGGGCCGAGGCGATCCAGATCAACGGGGTGCGCATCGTGGCGGGCTCGTACTTCTCGGACGAGAACGGCGGAGTCGCCATCGACGGTAAGAAGATCACACAACCCTATGAGTTCAAGGTGATCGGCAAGCCCCAGGATCTGGAGCCCGCGTTGAACATCCCCGGCGGTGTCGTCCAGACGCTGGAGAAGGAGCAGGCCACCGTCGCCGTCACACGGTCGGCGAAGATCGTTGTGGATGCCTTGCGGGCTGCGAAGCAGCCTGACTACGCTCGGTCGTCATCGTGATGAATCGGAGTGAAGGGTCGAGCGGCCCACGCGGGCGGATGCCTGCGGGGGGTCGGCGCACCGAAGTCGCGGTGCGTGGTGGAAACTGTCTGGTGGTTACGGACGTTGTCAGAATGTCCGGGTCGGCAGGTGTCTGCATTCGGAGTTCGTCCTGCCCCACGGGCGGGTCTGTTTCAGTCAAGGGGAATCGCCCGTGAAGTTGTTTGAGAAGTTGTTCGGCAAGAAGAACCGTGAGGAAGACGGCGCGGCACGGCACCGCGCCGGTCACGGTGAGGCGGAAGGGCAGGGCGACCGGCCGCTCTTCCGTGACGAGGTCGCCGGCGCGGGGGACGTTTCGGGTGCCCCCGGCGCGTCGGCTGTTGACCCTGCTGGTACCGGGCGCATAGGTTTCGGTGAACCATCAACCTCAAGTGCGGGTGGAGGGTTTGCCCCCGACCCGTATGCCACCAATGCATCCGCGGGGCATCCGCGGCGCGAGGAGCCGTCCATGTCGGCCGAGCAGATTTGCAGCAGGTGCGGACACCGCAGCGATGCGGCCAGTCGGTTCTGCTCGAACTGCGGTGCGCCGCTGCGGGCGGGTCTGACGCCGGAGCGTGCCTCGGAGACCACGTCCACGATCTCGATCTCGGGCCTCGAGGCCTACGAGGCCGAGGTGTCCGGACAACCGCACGTGTCGTCCTCCTCGCTGTCCCCCGAGGCGCAGGCCGCGGTGGAAGCACTGCCCCCCGGTTCCGCTCTGCTCATCGTGCGGCGCGGTCCCAACTCCGGGAGCCGTTTCCTGCTGGACGGTGAGCTGACCACGGCCGGCCGCCACCCGCAGAGCGACATCTTCCTGGACGACGTCACCGTCTCCCGGCGCCATGTCGAGTTCCGCAGGAGCCAGGAGGGCGGCTTCACCGTCGCCGATGTCGGCAGCCTCAACGGCACGTACGTCAACCGTGAACCGATCGACTCCGTCGCCCTGCAGAACGGCGACGAGGTGCAGATCGGCAAGTACCGGCTGGTCTTCTACGCGAGCCTGCGGGGCATCTGACCCTTTTAGGGAAGGTTCCATGCTGCGTACCCCGACCGGCGGTGCCCCGAGTAGTGGCGCCGCCGGCACCGCCGGCCCGGCCGGGCGGCTGGTGAGCATCGGCACGGTGCTCACCACGCTGCGTGACGAGTTCCCCGACGTCACCATCTCGAAGATCCGTTTCCTGGAGGCGGAGGGGCTCGTCGAACCCCGGCGCACACCTTCGGGATACCGCAAGTTCAGCACCGACGACGTGGAGCGGCTCGCCCGGATCCTGCGCCTGCAGCGCGACCACTACCTGCCGCTGAAGGTCATCCGCGAGCAGCTCGACGCGCTCGCCCGCGGGGAGCAGATCCGCATCCCGGCGCCGACCGTGCACGGGGACTCCGCCGATCCTGCCGGACCGGCGGCCGTCTACGGCGAAGTGGGGCGGGAGCGGCCCACCGTGGCCCGGGTGGGCCGGGCCGAGCTGCTCGCGGCCGCCGGGGTGGACGAGGCGCAGCTGGTCGAGTGGGAGTCGTACGGGCTGCTGGCCGAGGGCGCGGACGGCGGATTCGACGCCGAGGCGGTCACGGTGGCCCGCCTGGTGGCCGACCTGGGCCGTTTCGGGCTGGAGCCGCGGCACCTGCGCGCGATGAAGGCCGCCGCGGACCGCGAGGTCGGGCTGGTGGAGCAGGTGGTGGCACCGCTGCGAAGGCACCGCAATCCGCAGACGAGGGCTCATGCGGAAGCCACCCTGAAGGAGCTCGCGGGGCTCTCCGTACGGCTCCACGAGGCGTTCGTACAGACCGGTCTCGGGGTCCGACTGTCCTGAGGTGGGGGGCCCGACTACCCAAACCTGTCGAGCAGGTCCTAGGGTTACTGTGTGAACGAGCTCGACGTTGTGGGTGTCCGGGTGGAAATGCCCTCCAACCAACCGATCGTGCTCCTGCGTGAAGTGGGAGGCGACCGGTACCTCCCCATCTGGATCGGTCCAGGGGAGGCGACCGCCATTGCCTTCGCGCAGCAGGGCATGGCCCCTGCCCGACCGCTGACGCACGACCTGTTCAAGGACGTGCTGGAGGCGATCGGCGAGGAGCTCACCGAGGTCCGGATCACGGATCTGCGGGAGGGCGTCTTCTACGCGGAGCTCGTCTTCGCCAGTGGGGTAGAGGTGAGTGCGCGGCCTTCCGACGCCATAGCCCTCGCCCTGCGGACGGGGACGCCGATCTACGGCAGTGACGGCGTGCTGGACGACGCCGGAATCGCCATTCCGGACGAGCAGGAGGACGAGGTGGAGAAGTTCCGCGAGTTCCTCGACCAGATCTCACCGGAGGACTTCGGCACCGGCCCGCAGTGAGGTGTCGGCCGCGTCGTCCTCGGGGATCCTCAGGCCATTCGATTAGCCTTTCCCCGTAAAGGGATACGGGAAACCACTCTCAGGGTGATTATCACTCGGCGTGCCGAGTGTGGCGATCGTTGACGCACCCCTGGTGACTGCCTACCTTCGAGGTGGGCAGGTCAAGGACGGAGGGTCGGCGTGAGGATCACGGGCGACGGTACGACCGGGGGCACCCCCGCACGGAGTGAGGCTGGGCCGTACCCGCTGCACGGCGGTGCGGTCGGTTCCGCGCGCCGCCAGCCGGAGTCGACGCCGGTCGGACCGGTGGGCGCAGACCCGCAGCCCGAGCAGATCGGATACCGCGGGCCGACGGCCTGCGCCGCGGCCGGCATCACCTACCGGCAGCTCGACTACTGGTCCCGGACCGGGCTGGTGGAGCCCAGCGTGCGGGCCGCCTACGGGGCGGGGACGCAGCGGCTCTACAGCTTCCGCGACGTCGTGGTCCTCAAGATCGTCAAGCGCTTCCTGGACACCGGGGTGGCGCTGCAGAACATCCGCACGGCGGTCCAGCACCTGCACGACCGGGAGCTCTCGGACCTCGAGCGGATGACTCTGATGAGCGACGGCGCCACCGTGTACGAGTGCACCTCGCCGGACCAGGTCGTGAGCCTGCTCCAGGGCGGGCAGGGCGTCTTCGGCATCGCGGTGGGCGTGGTGTGGCGCGACGTCGAGAGCGCGCTGTCGCAGCTCCACGGGGAGCGCGTGGACACCGGCGAGACCCTGGTGCGGCACAACCCGACGGACGAGCTGGCCGCCCGCCGCAACCGCGCCGTCTGACCCGAGCCCGGGCATTGTCAGTGGCGTAGGGCAGCATCGGGCTGTGAGAGCCGCGCCGACCATCCTGCATCTGGACATGGATGCCTTCTACGCCTCCGTGGAGCAGGCGTCGAAGCCGAGCCTGCGCGGCAAGGCCGTCATCGTCGGCGGCCTCGGGCCGCGCGGGGTCGTCGCCACGGCCTCGTACGAGGCCAGGCGCTTCGGGGTGCACTCCGCGATGCCGATGGGGCAGGCGCGGCGGCTCTGCCCGAACGGCGCGTACCTGATCCCCCGCTTCAACCTCTACCGGCAGGTCAGCGACGTGGTGATGGCCATTCTGCGGGAACTGTCGCCCCTGGTGGAGCCCCTGAGCCTGGACGAGGCCTTCGTGGACCTGGAAGCGGGCGGGGTGGCCTTCGACTCGCGCAGCGCGCGGGAGACGGGGGAGCGGCTGCGGGCCGACATCCGGGCCGCCACGGGGCTCAGCGGGTCGGTGGGGCTGGCCGGGTCGAAGATGCTGGCCAAGGTGGCGTCCGAGGAGGCCAAGCCGGCCGGACTGCTGCTGATCGAGCCGGGGACGGAGCGCGAGCTGCTCGCGCCGATGTCGGTGCGGACCCTGCCCGGGGTGGGTCCGGCCACGGGCGAGCACCTGCGCCGGGCCGGGATCACCACGGTGGGGGAGCTGGCGGAGGCCGGGGAGGACGAGCTGGTCCGGATGGTCGGCCGCTCCGCCGGTGCAGGGCTGTACCGGATGGCGCTCGGGCTGGACGACCGGCCGGTGGTCGCGGAGCGGGACGCGAAGTCGGTGTCGGTCGAGGACACCTTCGACGTGGACCTGCACGACCGGGTACGGATCCGCGGCGAGGTGCAGCGGCTCGCCGACCGGTGCGTACAGCGGCTGCGGGGCTCGGGGCACTCGGGGCGCACGATCGTGCTCAAGGTGAGGCGGTACGACTTCTCCACGCTGACCCGGTCCGAGACCCTGCGGGGGCCCACGGACGACCCGGCGGTGGTGCGGGAGGCGGCGGCGCGGCTGCTGGAGGGCGTGGACACCACGGGCGGGGTGCGGCTGCTGGGCGTGGGGGTGAGCGGGCTGGCGGACTACACGCAGGAGGACCTGTTCGCGCAGTCACTCGCCGCTGAGCCGGACGGGGCTGACGGGACTGACGGGACTGACGGGACCGGCATGACTGACGGAGCGGACACGGCGGGCGGGGCCGCAGGGGAGGCGGTGGCTGCCGGTGCCACCGAGACGGCGGCCGAGGGGGCCCGGGGGGCCGCTGAGCCGCCCGGGGAGCCGGAGCCGGCCCCCGAACGGCGCTGGACGGCCGGGGGTGACGTACGGCATGCCGTGTACGGGCCCGGATGGGTGCAGGGCAGCGGCGTCGGGCGGGTGACCGTGCGGTTCGAGCAGCCCGGATCGGAGCCCGGCCGGGTGCGGACCTTCCGGGTGGACGACCCCGAGCTGGAGCCGTCCGATCCGCTGCCGCTCGTGGGGGAACGGCCCTGACGACCTAGGCACCCCCTAGCTCTCGTCAGCTCTCGTCACCCGCCAGGCGGCCGAAGTCGTGGTTGAAGTCCGACGGAAGGGTCGTGTCCAGCCCGTAGTGGTGGTAGAGCTGCAGCTCCTGTTCGGGGGAGAGGTGGCGCCCGACACCGAAGTCCGGGGCGTCCCTGATGAGGGCGCGTTCGAAGGGCACCCGCAGGGCGTCGCCCACCAGCTCGCTCGGCTCCAGCGGGACGAAGGCGTCCCGGCTGAAGAGCCCCGTCCGGACCGCGGCCCACTCCGGGACGCCCGTGGCATCGTCGAGGTAGACCTCGTCGATCGTGCCGATCTTGGTGCCATTGCGGTCGAACGCCTTTCGGCCGATCAGGCTGCGCGGATCGATGTCGGTCTGCACGGTCCCTCCAAAAGGTCGCAACTGCTCCGTAATGACTACAGAAGTGCATATCCGCAGCGGAGGCCACTCGGGGAGGGTTCAGATCCTCGCTGGTACGCTGGTGAACGGCTGTCGACCCTGTGCGGGAGAGTCCTCCGAGTGAACGAGACGGAGGCGCCGAAGGAGCAAATCCTCCCCGGAATCTCTCAGGCATACGTACCGCACGGACGAGGCCACTCTGGAAAGCAGGGCGGGTACCGGGCGTGCAGTGCCGGTCCCCCTCCTCACCGACGGTGAAAGCCGGAACAGCGGGATACCCCCGTGACTCCGGTGAAACTCTCAGGTGCAGATGACAGAGGGGGAGGCCGTCCGGGTGCCCGCGCCGTGGTGCCCCTCGCAGGTCATACGACCAGGAGGCCTCCGTACATGACCGCCAACCGCATTCCGCTCTCCCAGTTGGAGCGAGGCATCCCCTTCGAACAGCGCCACATCGGCCCGGATGCCGAGGCGCAGGCGAAGATGCTCGCCCAGGTGGGCTACGGCTCCCTGGACGAACTGACCGCTGCCGCGGTCCCGGATGTGATCAAGACCGCCGAGGCGCTCGATCTGCCCGAGGCGCGCACCGAGGCCGAGGTGCTGGCCGAGCTGCGCTCGCTCGCCGACCGCAACCAGGTCCTCTCGCCGATGATCGGTCTCGGCTACTACGGGACCTTCACGCCGCCGGTGATCCTCCGCAACGTCATGGAGAACCCGGCCTGGTACACGGCGTACACGCCCTACCAGCCGGAGATCTCCCAGGGCCGCCTCGAAGCGCTCCTGAACTTCCAGACGGTCGTCGCCGAGCTGACCGGGCTGCCGACCTCGGGCGCCTCGCTCCTCGACGAGGGCACCGCGGCCGCCGAGGCCATGACCCTGGCCCGCCGCGTGGGCCGGTCCAAGGGCAACGTCTTCCTGGTGGACGCCGACGCGCTGCCGCAGACGATCGCCGTCATCGAGACCCGCGCCGAGCCGATCGGCATCGAGGTCGTCGTCGCCGACCTGTCCGCCGGCATCCCGGCCGAGGTCGCCGAGCGCGGCATCTACGGTGTCCTGGTCCAGTACCCCGGCGCCTCCGGTGCCGTCCGTGACATCAAGCCCGTCATCGACCAGGCCCACGAGCTCGGCGCCATCGTCGCCGTCGCCGCGGACCTGCTCGCGCTGACCCTGCTGACCTCCCCGGGTGCGCTCGGCGCGGACATCGCCGTCGGCACCACCCAGCGCTTCGGCGTCCCGATGGGCTTCGGCGGACCGCACGCCGGTTACATGGCCGTCCAGGACAAGCACGCCCGCTCCCTGCCCGGCCGCCTCGTCGGCGTCTCCGTGGACGCGGACGGCAACAAGGCCTACCGCCTGGCGCTGCAGACCCGTGAGCAGCACATCCGCCGGGAGAAGGCCACCAGCAACATCTGTACCGCGCAGGTGCTGCTCGCCGTCATGGCCGGCATGTACGCCGTCTACCACGGCCCGGACGGCCTGCGGACGATCGCGAGCCGCACCCACCGCTACGCCACGCTGCTCGCCGCCGGTCTGACGGCCGGCGGGGTCGAGATCGTGCACGGCTCGTACTTCGACACGATCACCGCCCGCGTGCCGGGCCGTGCCGCCGAGGTCGTCGCCGCCGCCCGCGAGGGCGGGGTCAACCTGTTCCAGGTGGACGCCGACCTCGTCTCCGTCGCCTGCGACGAGACCACCCTGCGCGCCGACGTCGAGGCCGTCTGGGCCGCCTTCGGCGTCACCGCGGACATCGAGGCGCTGGACGCGACCACGGTCGACACGCTGCCCGAGGGCCTGCTGCGCTCGGACGCGTACCTGACGCACCCGGTCTTCCACCAGCACCGCTCCGAGACCGCGATGCTGCGCTACCTGCGCAAGCTCTCGGACAAGGACTACGCGCTGGACCGCGGCATGATCCCGCTGGGCTCCTGCACCATGAAGCTCAACGCGACCACCGAGATGGAGCCGGTGACCTGGCCCGAGTTCGGTCAGCTGCACCCCTTCGCACCGGTCGAGCAGGCCGAGGGCTACCTCACGCTCATCAACGAGCTGGAGGAACGTCTCTGCGAGGTGACCGGCTACGACAAGGTCTCCATCCAGCCGAACGCCGGCTCCCAGGGCGAGCTCGCCGGCCTGCTGGCCGTCCGCGCCTACCACCGGGCGAACGGCGACGAGCAGCGCACCGTCTGTCTGATCCCGTCTTCCGCGCACGGCACCAACGCCGCCAGCGCCGTGATGGCCGGCATGAAGGTCGTCGTCGTCAAGACCGCCGATGACGGCGAGGTGGACACGGCCGACCTGCGCGCCAAGATCGAGCAGCACCGCGACGAGCTCGCCGTGCTGATGATCACGTACCCCTCGACGCACGGTGTGTTCGAGGAGCACGTCGCCGACATCTGCGCCCAGGTGCACGAGGCCGGCGGCCAGGTCTACGTCGACGGTGCCAACCTGAACGCCCTGGTGGGCCTGGCCAAGCCGGGTCACTTCGGCGGCGACGTCTCGCACCTGAACCTGCACAAGACCTTCTGCATCCCGCACGGCGGCGGCGGTCCGGGCGTCGGCCCGGTCGGTGTCCGGGCGCACCTGGCCCCGTACCTGCCGAACCACCCGCTCCAGCCGACCGCGGGCCCGGAGACGGGCGTCGGCCCGATCTCGGCCGCTCCGTGGGGTTCGGCGGGCATCCTGCCGATCTCGTGGTCGTACGTGCGCCTGATGGGCGGCGAGGGCCTCAAGCGCGCCACCCAGGTGGCGGTGCTCGGCGCCAACTACATCGCCAAGCGCCTGGAGCCGCACTACCCGGTGCTCTACACCGGCCCGGGCAACCTGGTCGCGCACGAGTGCATCATCGACCTGCGGCCCCTGTCGAAGGCCACGGGCGTGAGCGTGGACGACATCGCCAAGCGTCTGATCGACTACGGCTTCCACGCGCCGACCATGTCCTTCCCGGTCGCCGGCACGCTGATGATCGAGCCGACGGAGTCCGAGGACCTCGCCGAGATCGACCGCTTCTGCGACGCGATGATCGCGATCCGCGGTGAGATCGAGCGGGTCGCGGGCGGCGAGTGGCCGGCGGACGACAACCCGCTGGCGAACTCCCCGCACACCGCGGCGGCGCTGGGCGGCGAGTGGAACCACCCGTACACCCGGGACGAGGCCGTCTTCCCGGGCGGGGTCACGGCCGCCGAGAAGTACTGGCCGCCGGTGCGCCGCATCGACGGTGCCTTCGGTGACCGCAACCTGGTGTGCTCCTGCCCGCCGCTGGACGAGTACGACGCCTGAGGTGTACCTCGTCGTACGACCGCCGTATGACGGTCGTACGACATGACGAAGGGGCCGGTCCGGGAGACTCTCCCGGGCCGGCCCCTTCGTCGTTCGCTACGGTCGGTCGGACGACTTCGCCTAGGCCGCCGCGAGCGGGCGGTGCGGGGCGATGATCTGGCCGTCCGGCAGCAGTTCACCGGTGTCCTCGAAGAGCAGGACGCCGTTGCACAGCAGGCTCCAGCCCTGCTCCGGGTGGTTGGCCACCGGGCGCGCGGCCTCCCGGTCGGCGGATTCGGCTGACGGGCAGGCTGGCTGGTGCTGGCACATGGATGCGTTCTTTCGCTGCGGTGTGGTCTGTGTGCTACGGCTCGATGCGTGATTCATGGCCGTCCCCCTGGGTCATCCCCGCACCCGCGGGGAGCGTGTCATCAGTCTTCCTCCATGGCAGCCGCTTCGCAGGTATTTCCCGGCAGCCGTCCTCACAGATTGATGACGCATCACTCGTGCGGGCGGTTCAGGCCAACTCCCCTGTCATTTCGGATGGTTCGCAAGTGGCCCGGGTGGACTAGGCCGGATGGGTGATTCGGGTCAGGCGGCGGGCGCGGCCAAGGAGGGAGGCGCCGCCGCCGGCGTCGGGGTCAGCCGACGGGTCAGTACGGGCAGCAGCTCGGAGACCGGATGCGGCCGGTACGCGGCGATGCCGGGCGGGGCCGGTGCGAGGGGCACCAGCAGGTCCTCGCCGGCCGGCAGCCCGGCGGCGGCGTCCGCGCCCACCGCCCCGTGCAGCCACAGGGTCAGCATGTAGAGCTCCGGAACCGACAGCAGCCGCGGCTGGTAGCCGGTGGTGAGGGACTCCGCCTGGCGCAGGGCGCGTTCGGTGGCCGCGACGTAGGGGCCCTCGAAGAAATGGGAGAAGACCCAGCCGTCGGGAGTCAGTCGGGTGTCGGCCGCCGCGACGTAGCGGTCCCCGCTGCGGATCAGGAACCGCCAGGCCGTGAGCCGGGTGCGCGGCGGCCTGCCGCCGGCCGCGAGGTTGGACATGCCCAGCCGGTCGAGGACGTGGACCGGAAGCGGGAGTTCGGCGGTCAGCGGCCCCTGGATCGCGCGCAGGGACGGGGTGTGCGCCTCGTGGACGGCGGTGGGGGAACCGAGTGCCGCGAGGACGCTGCGCAGGGCGGGCGCGGGAGCCGGAGGGACATGCAGCGGCATGGTGGGTCGCCTCTCACTTGGGAGACCGGTGGAACGGGGGCAGGTGCGGACTCGCATTCTGGGGCCAGAGGGGGGCCGAGGGGCAATGGCCGCGCGCCAACTCTCTGCCTCGTTTGCGGAGTTTATACGACATGTGTTCACGCAGTGTTTCGGCTAGCTGTCTCGCCTATTGCCGGCAAGGCGCTTACCGGACCCGCTGACATGGCTTTCATGCCGGATGCGCGCGAACATGTCGCGCTGACCTCGGAGGTTACCGGATGGGGGCTCGGCTGGAAAGCTTCGGTTATCTGAACGAGGCAAAGTCGGGGCGGAATTTGCGTAAAGCGACTTGCCAGGTGAATGTGCCGAAGCGCCCTTCGGCCAAACCGGCGCGCGCTCCACGTCGCGCACGCCGCCCGCGCGTTATGGATCACGCTGCCGGGGCATCATCGACCGTAACGCGCGCCTGGGTGTACCGGGCCAGGCCCACTCGAGGAGGGACGCTTCGATGGGGGAGAAGGTCGTGGCGGGCGGATTCGACCTATCCGATCGGCAGCGGTATCGAAGGAAGCTCCACGAGTGTCTGGAGGGACTGGAGCGGCTCCTGGCGGAGAAGAGGTTCGATCGCCCGAAGAACATGATGGGACTGGAGATCGAGCTGAATCTCGCGGGCGCCGACGGGTTGCCGAGAATGGTGAATGCGCAGGTGCTGGAGCGGATTGCGAGCCCCGATTTCCAGACCGAACTGGGAATGTTCAATCTGGAGGTGAACGTCCTTCCGCACCGGCTGGGCGGCCGAGTATTCGACCGGCTCGCCGAGGAACTCAGCGCCGGGCTGGGCTATGCCCACCGGAAGGCCGCGGAGATCGACGCCGGAGTGGTGATGATCGGTATTCTGCCGACGATCTCCCGCGCCGACCTGGTCACCGCGAACCTCTCGGCGGTGGACCGCTACTCGCTGCTCAACGAGCAGATCCTGATGATGCGCGGGGAGGACTTCACGCTCGACATCGACGGCGTCGAACGGCTGATCTGGACCTCCGGGTCGATCGTGCCGGAGGCCGCCTGCACCTCCGTACAACTGCACCTGCAAGTGACTCCGGCCCGGTTCTCGGCGGTGTGGAACGCGGCGCAGGCGGTGGCCGCGGCGCAGATAGCCGTCGGCGCCAACTCGCCCTTCCTGTTCGGGCGCGAGCTGTGGCGGGAGTCGCGGCCGCCCCTGTTCACGCAGGCCACCGACACCCGGCCGCCCGAGCTCCAGGCGCAGGGCGTGCGGCCCCGCACCTGGTTCGGGGAGCGGTGGGTGGACTCGGCGTACGAGCTCTTCACCGAGAACGTCCGCTACTTCCCCGCCCTGTTGCCCATATGCGACGAGGAGGAGCCGCTGCGGGTGCTCAACGAGGGCGGGGTACCGGGCCTGCAGGAACTGGTCCTGCACAACGGCACCGTCTACCGGTGGAACCGGCCCGTGTACGGGGTCGCCGACGGGGTGCCGCACCTGCGCGTGGAGAACCGGGTGCTGCCGGCCGGGCCGACGGTCGCCGACGTCGTCGCCAACGCCGCCTTCTACTACGGGCTCGTACGCACCCTCGCGGACGAACCGCGCCCGGTCTGGACCCGGCTGCCCTTCGCCGAGGCGGAGGCGAACTTCGACGCGGCCTGCCGGTACGGCATCGACGCGCGGCTGCGGTGGCCGCGCCGCGGCCGGGCCGGGGGGCTGGCGAGCGTGCCCGCCGTACGGCTGGTCCTGGACGAGCTGCTGCCCATGGCGGCGGCGGGGCTGGACGCCTGGGGCATCGAGCCCGCGGACCGGGACCACTACCTCGGCATCATCGAGGAGCGCTGCCGGCGTCGGGTGAACGGGGCGACCTGGCAGGTGGACACCTACCACCGGGCCCTCGCCGCCGGACTGGAGCGGGACGAGGCGCTGGCGGCGACGACCCGCAGGTACAGCGAGCTGATGCACAAGGGCGACCCGGTGCACACCTGGCCGGTGGGGCTGACGGAGGAGGTGACCGCCTCGGTGCCCGTCGTGCGCTGACCGGCTGCCCCGGCCCCGGCCCCTGCCCCGGCCAGGGCTGGGGCGCCCGCCCGGCGCCCGCCCACCGCGCTCCCGCCGTGCGTCCGACACCGTCCGGCGATCTTGCCGATGGCCCCGCAGTGATCCTTCCCGTCCGCCGAGGAGGCAGTATGGGGTGGTCACAACGGGATGGCAGGACGGAGTCGGGCGTGCGGACGGAGCCGGAGCCGGTGTTCTTGGAACTGGACGAGGACGGGCGGCGGCGCCTGCTGCGCACCGAGACGCTGCTCGTCCTCGCGCTGTCGCTGGGCGCGAGCGGGGTCTCGGCACTGATCAGCTTCATCGGCTCGCTCACCAAGCCCGGCGGCCTCAAGGACCAGGCGGCCACGCTCAACGGCTCCTACGCCCCGGGCCGGCCCTGGCTGGACCTCGCCTGGCAGCTGTTCGGCATCGCGAGCGCCCTGGTACCCGTACTGCTGGTCGCGCACCTGCTGACCCGCGAGGGCGCCCCCGGGCTGCGGGTGCTGGGCTTCGACCGCACCCGGCCCGGGTGGGACTTCGGCCGGGGCGCCCTGGTCGCGGCCGGGATCGGCAGCGCCGGGCTGGCCTTCTACCTGGGCGCCCGGGCCACCGGATTCAACCTCACGGTGGTGCCGGAGGCGCTGCCCGACGTGTGGTGGAAGTTCCCCGTGCTCATCCTCTCCGCACTGCAGAACGCCGTGGTGGAGGAAATCATCGTGCTGGCCTACCTGCTGCGCCGGCTCGGCCAGCTGGGCTGGTCGCCCATGGCCGCGCTGCTGGCCAGCTCCGCGCTGCGCGGGTCCTACCACCTCTACCAGGGCATCGGCGGCTTCATCGGCAACATGGTGATGGGCGTCGTCTTCGTCCTCGCCTACCGGCGGTGGGGCAGGGTCGCACCGCTCGTCGTCGCGCACGCGCTCCTCGACATCGTGGCCTTCGGCGGGTACGCCCTGCTCGCGGGCAAGGTGGGCTGGCTGCCGACCCCGTGACCGGCGGCGGCCCACCCGATCGGCCCTTCCGGGCGGTGACGGACGCGGGAGCGGTGCGACGCTGGAGGCCAGTGCTGTGACCGGCGAGGTCCACCGGGTCGCGGCGCCCGGCACGCCTGTCCGGCCACAGCACCAGTGAGGAGGCGCACCCGGTGGCTGTTATGGACTCCCTCGTGCCGTTCGCGCCGTTCCTGGTGCCCGTGGTCACCGGCCTGGTGGGCGGGATCAGCCTCCTCATCCGGGACCGACGGGAGGCGCGCAGCAGCGACCACCACTACCGCAGGCGCCTGGAGAAGGCCGCGCTGGAGATCCAGTTCCTCACCGGCTGGCTGCAGGCCAAGGAGCTGGCGCCGACCGATGCGCCGCCCCCGGATCCGGAACCCGGGCGCTGGCTGGACGAGTGCTACGCGTCGGTGCGCCGGGCCAAGGCGGACACGGGCGGCCGCCACCGGACCGGGCCGGTCTCGCTGCGCCGCCTCCTGCTCCTGGGAGAAGCGAGCGGCCCGGCGAAGAGCGTGCGGGTCGTCTACTGGCTCTCCCTTCTCCTGTTCAACGTCGCGCTCGCGTGGTGGGTGAACGCGCTCATCGCCGGCGTACCCGGCTTCATGCACGAGGACGGCGTCTCCGAGTCCGAGGAAATCGCCTCCTACCTGGGAGTGGCGGGCGTCCTCTTCGTCGTGTCGGCCCTCTTGTGGGTGTGGACGGTGCACCTGGGCGCGGCAGAGCCGAAGCAGGTGTACCGCAAGCGGATCGACTCGGCCGCCTGGGAGGAACACGAGCGGAAGCGGCGCAGTGCCGCACGCGAGAAGGCGGCTGCGAAGGCGCGATCGAAGGGGGACGCCGAAGGGGACGGCGAGGGGGACGCGGAGCGGGACGGGGGCGGGTCCACGGGCTGACCCGCCCGGACCGGCACGTCCGGCCCGGGTCGGCGTCCGCGTCCGCGCTCGCGTTAGTGTCCCGTGTGCTCACCCCGCCTGAACGGCCCCGGGCGGGGGCGCGAGGAGCTCGCCGTCGACGACCGTGACGGCCCGGCCGGTCAGCAGGGTGCGCTCGCCCGCCAGGGTCACCCGTACGAGCCCGCGGCGCGCACCGCCCTGGAGGCCGGTCAGTTCGGTGCGGCCCAGGCGCTCCGCCCAGAACGGGGCGAGCGCGGTGTGGGCGCTGCCGGTGACCGGGTCCTCGTCGATGCCGAAGGCGGGGAAGAAACCGCGGGAGACGAAGTCGTACCCGAGCGAAGGATCCTCGGCGGGCGCGGTGACGATCACCCCCCGTCGGGCGAAGGCGCGCAGGGCGCCGTGGTCCGGCTCCAGCTCGCGCACGGTCTTCTCGTCGGCGAGCTCGACGACGAGGTCACCGATGTGGTCGGCGGTGTCGTGCACGGAGAGGATCGGGGGACCGCCGAGCGCGTGGTCCACGGCGGCCGGCGCCGCCACCGGCGTCAGCGAGGACGTCGGGAAGTCCATGGTGACCGTGCCGTCCTCGGCCGTCTCGGCCGTGAGGATGCCGCAGCGCGCGGAGAAGCGGATCAGTCCCGTGGCGAGCCCGCTGGTGGCCAGTACGTGCGCGGTGGCCAGGGTGGCGTGGCCGCACATGTCCACCTCGGCGGCCGGGGTGAACCAGCGCAGCGCCCAGTCGGCGTCCCCGCCGGGCGGCAGGGGGTGGGCGAAGGCGGTCTCGGAGAGGTTCATCTCGCAGGCGACCTGCTGGAGCCAGGCGTCCGGGGGGAACGCGGCGTCGAGGAGCAGGACTGCCGCGGGGTTCCCCTGGAAGGGGCGGTCGGTGAAGGCGTCGACGATTCGGATGCGCATGCCCCGACGGTAGGGCGGTTCCTTGATCATCGACAAAGGTCAATCGGGGGTGACTGGCCCGGTCCGGTGTGGTGGCGGGTGCGCAGATCGGCCAGGTGGTGTGCAGGCGGAGCACGAGGCGGATGCGACGGTCGTCGGTGAGGAGGCGGTCGCCCGCCTGGAGCGGGGCCCGCGACGACCAGGCGCCGCCCGGTCGTGCCGAACACCGGTGCCCAGATCACTTCGGGCCCGCCGAGCGGTGCCATGTGCCGCCGGGCGACCGGGTACGGGGTGCCGAGCTCCGCCTCGAGCGGGACAGGGGCCGCGAGCCGGCGCGCAACGCCCCTTACCCAGGGCTCCGGTTCACCGTTGCCGCCGTGAACCGGATTGCCGGTACGCACTAGTGTGCGCAGTGTGCGCGTACTACTGGTGGAAGACGATGAGCCGGTCGCCGAGTCCCTGCTCCGAGGCCTGAGTCGCTACGGCTTCGACGTCGAGTGGGTCACCACGGGCGGCGCGGCGTTGGGCCACGGGGGCCCGTACGACGTCGTCCTGCTCGATCTCGGGCTGCCGGACACCGACGGCCTCGACGTGTGCAGGGCGCTGCGCGAGCGCAGTGCCGTGCCGATCATCGTGATCAGTGCCCGCAGCGACGAGACGGACCGGGTGGTCGGCCTGGAACTGGGTGCCGACGACTACGTGTCCAAGCCGTTCGGGGTCCGGGAGGTCATCGCGCGGATACGCGCGGTGATGCGACGCGTGCAGCCGCGCACCCCGTCGTCCCCGGAGAGCATCCCCGACCGGTACGGCTCCCGGCTCACCATCGACCGCAGGGCCGCCCGCGTCCGGCTGGACGGCCAAGAGGTGGCGCTCGCCCCCAAGGAGTACGACCTGCTCGCCTTCCTCACGGAGGAGCCCGGCGCGCTGATGTCCCGCGAGCAGATCATGGAAGCCGTCTGGGACGCGAACTGGTTCGGGCCGACCAAGACGCTGGACGTGCACGTGGCGGCGCTGCGGCGCAAACTCGCCGGGGCGATCACCATCGAGGCGGTACGGGGGGTCGGCTTCCGGCTCGAGGCCGCCAAGGGCGGGAACGACGACGCTCCGTGATCCGCCAGCTGATCCGCAGCTACATCTTGCTCGTCGCCGTGGCGATCCTGCTGTTCACCGTGCCGGTGGCCTTCACGCTCACGGCCCAGCTGCGCGACGACACCGAGGCGTTCGTCAAGCGCGAGGCGACCACCATGGCCCTGCTGCTGGGCAACGGCAACGCCAGCTCCTGTCAGGCGCTGGAGGAGGTGGTGCGGGCGTACGAGCAGGAGACCCACGACCGGGTGCAGGTGACCATCACCGACACCTGTGCGCCGGACATTCCCGCGCCGGCTTCCGACGCGGTCCTGACCCGGGCGCTGAAGGACGGGGAGACGACGACCGACTGGGGTTCGGACCTCATCTGGGGCCGTGACCTGGTGATCACCGTCCCCGCGAAGGACGGGGGCCGGATCGTCGGCGCCGTGCGCATCGTCTACTCGACCGGCAACCTCACCCACCGGCTGTGGACGATCTGGGGCTTCCGGGCCGGACTCGCGGTGGCGGTGCTCGGCGTGGCCGCCCTGATCGGTGCGGTGGTGGCCCGCCGGCTGACGCGGCCGCTGCGCCAACTCAACGACGTGGCGAGCAGGTTCAGTGACGGCGACCTGTCCGCACGCTCCCCGGTGGAGGGTCCGCAGGAGACCCGGACCCTCGCCCGCACCCTCAACCAGGCGGGCGAGCGGCTGGACACGCTGATCGCCTCGCAGCGCATCTTCGTCGCGGACGCCTCCCACCAACTGCGCACGCCGCTCACGGCGTTGCGGCTGTCGCTGGACAACATCGCGGACGGCGTCGACGACGAGTTCGTGCACGAGGACGTGGAACTGGCGACCGCGGAGGTCGTTCGGATGAGCCGCTTGGTCAACGGCCTGCTGGTGCTGGCCCGGGCGGAGGCCAAGGTGTCCGCGGCGGAGCCGCTGCCGCTCAGGGACATCGTGGAGGAACGGCTGTCGGTGTGGAGGCCGGCCGCCGACGAGCGCGGGGTCACCATTGCGTTCGGGGAGGGCGCCGACGGCCGGCCGGCCGTGCTGGCCAGCCCCGGCCATCTGGACCAGGTGCTGGACAACGTCCTCTCGAACGCGCTGGAGGTCTCACCGGACGGCGGCACGATCACCGTCCGGATCGACCTCCGCGGTGCCGAGGCCGTGCTCTCCGTCCTCGACGAGGGACCCGGCATGTCCGACGCGGAGAAGTCCCGCGCCTTCGACCGGTTCTGGCGCGGTCAGGGCCTGACCGGGCGCTCCGGTTCGGGCCTCGGCCTCGCCGTCGTCAAACAGCTGGTGACGGACGACGGCGGCACGGTGACCCTGCAGGACGCTCCCGGATCCGGCCTGTGGGTGGTCATCACCCTTCGGGCATCTTCGAGGAGTGGTGGTTGACGATCAGCCACTTGCCGTTCCGCTTCTCGTACTCGTACGTGTAGCGGGCTTTCACGGTGCTCTTCGCGCCGGTCTTCGGGTCGGTGAGCGTGAACGCGTAGACGCCGGTGTCGATGGCGGAGTTCTTGTCGAGGACGTTGACTATGGTCTCGACCTTCGCGCCGGCGGGCTCGTTCTGCAGGAAGTGCTCGAAGTAGTCGACGATCTCGGCACGGTCGGTACGGATCTTGTTGGAGACCGTGGGCAGGAGGACCGCGTCGCTCGCGTAGAGGTCGGCCACCTTCTTGGGGTCGCCGGTCTGCAGTGCCTTGTTCCAGGTGTCGAAGAGGCCTGCGATCTGGGCCTTTCCGGGTCGGGGGTCCCGGTGCTGGGGTCCGGCCGTCGCGGCGACGGTACCGACGGTACCTAGGGTCAGGACCGCGGTGCCGGCGACGACGGCTGCGCGCTTGCTGAGGGAACGACGGGTCAACGCATCTCCAGGGTGTGGTGGGTCGGAGCGTCTGCTTCCCGTCGGGCAGTCCCTGCCGGGAAGCCCTCGGGGGGAAGCGGCTCCAGACTCGCCGTCCACGGGCCAGCAACGGTGCAAGCGAGCTACAGCGCACGGCCAGGACACGGCCAACCCACGGGGAGTGGCCGTCGCGTCACTCCGTCCGCTCCGTACTGGCGCGCTTGACCTGTCTCGGCGAAGACGGGCGGGTGCCCGTGAGTTTCACCGACGTTGGGCCGATCGGTGTCTGATCTGGTGGGAGCGTCGTGGGGCGTCGTGGGGGCACCGGTGGGTGCGTTAGCTGCTGCTGGGCTTGAGGGATCTGAGCCGCGGAGCGGCAGTCGACGCCATGGGTCAGCAACTCCTCGTGCCCGGCGCGGGAAGGGCGAGAACGCGGGCGAGGGCGGCGGTCAGAGGAGCGGAGTGGTCAGGGAGGTGCTCGGAAATCCAGTCCGCTGCTGCCGCGAGGAACTCGGTCAGGTCGCGCTCGGCGCTGGCGAGCAGATGGCGGAGCTCGGTGACCGACAGCTCGATCACGGGACTGTCGATCCGGTCGGTGGCGACGGTGAGGCGGATGGTGTCCCCGAGGCGCTCGGCCAGCGACGGCTCCGGATCGTGGCCGTACCCGATTGCGCCGCTGCCGTCGACGACCTGGTACCAGTCGTGCCAGTCCTCCAGTCCGTCGCAGCAGCCGGGCGAGAAGGCGACGCCCGTGGAGTTGTCCGTGACGCGCAGGCCGCCCGCCGCGTAAAGGCTGTCGAGGTTCAGCAGTCCGTGGAGGAAGCCGCTGAGAGGCTCGGCCGGCCGTGGTGGGAGGTCGTCATCGTCTGCGGGGTCCACGTCGTTGCAAGCGGCGATACGCATGAGCGCCGTCCCGATCTCGGCGGGTGAGAGCCCACCGCTGAGCGGCAGGAAACTGAACTGTTCGGTCTCGGCGACGGGCCAGAGGTCGAAGCCGTCAGGGGTGTTCATCTCCAGGACGGGCTGCATCACGATCACCTGGCGAAGTGTTCCCCATCCGTCGCCGATCTCGCCTCCCGATTACGCCGAGCATGCGCGTCTTCGCCGGTCCTCGACCAGCTGGCGACTGTTCAGCGGCCAGGGGCGAGGCGTACGGGCAGATGCTGCCCAGGCCGGCTGGGGCCGGACAGTTCGGCCCAGCTTCGATGAGACAAGTCAACCCTTCCACCGGTCGTGGGCGCACTGTCGGCGACAGGTTCCGATATATCGTTGACACGTCGCGATCCGTCGCCGATAGTGGAGACATCGGACAACCGATGAAGCAACGACAACGTGACGAAAGGAGCGCAGTCATGCGTTCACACGGACAGCACGGACACGACCACGGCCATGACCACGGACGGGGCCACGACCACTGCGGGCCCGATCGTCGGGAGGGTTTCAAGGGGCGGCGAGCCGCCTTCGGCCCGTTCGGGCCGCCCTTCGGCGCAGGCCCCTTCGGTGGTCGCGGCGGACGTGGTGGACCGCGGGGCCGGGCCCGGCGCGGCGATGTGCGCGCCTCGATCCTGGCGCTGCTGGCCGACCGGCCGATGCACGGCTACGAGATGATCCAGGAGATCGGCGAGCGCAGCGGCGGGGCCTGGAAGCCCAGCCCGGGCTCGGTCTACCCGACCCTGCAGCTGCTCGAGGACGAGGGGCTCATCACGAGTGCGAGCGAGGGCGGCAAGAAGCTGTTCACGCTCACCGACGCCGGCCGCACCGAGGCCGAGTCGGGCCCGGACGCCCCGTGGGCGGACGCCGGGCGCGGCTTCGACTTCGAGGCGATGCAGGAGGTCCGGACGGCCGGCATCGGCCTGATGGAAGCCTTCGGGCAGGTCTTCAAGACCGGATCGCCCCAGCAGCGGGAGAAGGCCCTCGGGGTCATCAACGACGCCCGCAAGAAGCTCTACCTGATCCTGGCCGACGAGCACTGAGCCCGACCGGCCCCGGCACGTGGCGGCGCGCCCCGCGAGTTCCTCTCGCGGGGCGCGCCTTCGCTTGCGGGCCGGGCGGTCCGGAGGTCAGACGACCAGGCCGGCCAGCTTGCGCAGCGACTCGTTCAGTGCGGCGGTGGCCGAGTCCTTGAGCTTGCCCGCCATCAAGGAGACGGCGGCCCCGGTGAACTCGCCGTCGATGCGGACCGTGGTGGCCTCGCCGTCCGGGATCAGCGTGTACCGGGTGAGGACCGCCACGCCCATCGGGCCCTTGCCGGTGATGGCGAAGAGGCGCTCGGCCTCCAGCTCCGAGACGGTCCAGAGGACCTCGGCCGGGAAGCCCATCATCTTCATGTTCTCCGCGAAGGTGGCGCCCACCGCGAGGGTCTCGGGACCGCCCCCGGGGAAGTTCGTGTGGGTCATGCTCCACTGCCCGTACGCGTCCCAGTCCGTCAGCTGGGACCAGAGCAGCGCGGCGGACGCCTCGATGCGTGATTCCGCGGTGACTTCGGCCATGCGACCACCCCTTCTCGTCGGGTACGTGCGGCGGAAGGTAGCCCCGGCGGGCGGAACATTCAATACTGACGACCTGTCAGATGTGGCCGGCGTCGACGGGCCGTGATCTCGACTCCGTCTCAACAGGTGTCATCCCCGTGACGGTCCTGACCCGCCCTGTCATGATGGCGGGATGCAAGCGTCAGGGAGAAATGCCGGACTGGGCCTCGCCCTCGTCTCGGCGTTCGCGTTCGGTGGTTCCGGAGTGGCGGCGAAGCCGCTGATCGAGGCGGGTCTGGATCCCCTCCACATGGTCTGGCTCAGGGTGGCCGGGGCGGCGCTCGTGCTGTCCCCGCTGGCCTGGCGCCACCGTGACCTCGTATTGCGCAGGCCCGCGCTGCTCGCCGGCTTCGGGCTGGTCGCCGTCGCGGGTGTGCAGGCCTTCTACTTCGCCTCCCTGTCCCGCATCCCCGTCGGCGTGGCCCTGCTGCTGGAGTACCTGGGCCCGGCGCTGCTGCTCGGCTACATCCGCTTCGTGCAGCGCAAGCCCGTGACGCGCGGTGCCGCCGCGGGCGCGGCCGTGGCCGTCGTCGGACTGGCCTGCGTGGTCGAGATCTGGGCCGGGCTGAGCCTGGACCTGCTCGGCGTGCTCTTCGGCCTCGCCGCCGCCTGCTGCCAGGCCTTCTACTTCGTCTTCGCCGACCAGGGCGCCGACGGGGACGACGCCCCCGACCCGCTCGGGGTGATCGCGTACGGCATGCTCGTCGGCGCCCTGGTGATGACCGTGATCGCCCGGCCCTGGGAGATGGACTGGCAGGTGCTGGGCGGCGACGCCTCCGTGGGCGGCACGATGGTGCCCGCGCCGGTGCTGCTCGCCTGGGTGGTGCTGGTCGCGACCGTCTTCGCCTACCTGACCGGTGTGGTCTCGGTGCGCCGGCTGTCGCCCCAGGTCGCCGGCGTCGTGGCCTTCCTGGAGGCGGTCGTCGCCACCGTGTTCGCCTGGATCCTGCTGGGCGAGCACCTTTCCACCTGGCAGATCGTCGGCGGCGGCCTGGTGCTGGGCGGTGCCTTCATCGCGCAGTCCTCCCGGCCGGCCCCGCCGGCAGTGGCCCCGCCGGTCGTGGCCGGGCAGGCCGCAGCGGATCGTGAGCCGACCACGGTCGGCAAGGGCTAGGGTGGCGGTCATGCATTCGACCGTGCTTCCGCCTCCCGCCGCCTAGCGCGGGCGGCGCCACCACGACAGGTACCCGGCCCGGGAGCCCCGGGCGGGTCCGTGCTGCCCGCGAAGCGATGACCTGCTTCTTTCATCCTTCATGCATGCGCGGAGACATCTCGTGTCGAACCATTCGCCCGCTGCCGGGCGCAGTCTGCTGTACCTCGTCGTCGCCGGAGCCGCCTGGGGCACCGCCGGGGCGGCCGCCTCCCTCCTCTTCCTGGCCAGTGACCTCGGCCCGCTCGCCCTGTCCTTCTGGCGGTGCGCGGGCGGGCTCGTGGTGCTGCTCGGAGTGCTCGCCGTGCGCGGGTCCCGGCCCGCCCCGGGGCGGGTGCGGCCCTCGGTGGCCTCGCTGGTCGTCACCGGGCTCCTCTTCACCCTCTTCCAAGCCGCGTACTTCGCCGCCGTGCGCGATACGGGCCTCGCGGTGGGCACCGTGGTCACCCTCGGCGCCGGGCCCGTGATCATCGCGCTGGGGGCCCGGTACTGGATGGGCGAGCGGCTCGGTCGCGGCGGCGCGGTCGCCGTCGCGGGGGCGTTGGCCGGTCTGGCCGTACTGGTGCTGGGCAGCGGCGGCGGCGAGGTGCGGCCGCTCGGCGTCGGCTGGGCGTTGCTGTCGGCCGCCGGGTACGCGGGGATGACCCTACGGGCGCGCTGGCTCGGGCAGCGCGGGGCGGGCGGAGACCCGCTGGTGACCACCGCCTGGTCGGTGGCCGTGGGCACGGTGTGCCTGCTGCCGCTCGCCGCGGTGGAGGGGCTGCTGCCGCACACCGCCGATCTCGGACGGGTGCTCTGGCTGCTGGTGTACGTCGCCACCGTGCCGACCGCGCTGGCGTACGCGCTCTACTTCACGGGGGCCGCCGCGGTACGGGCCGCCACCGTGTCGGTGATCATGCTGATCGAGCCGGTGAGCGCGGCGGTGATTGCGGTCCTGCTGCTCGGGGAGCGGCTGACCGGCGCCGTGGTGCTGGGCACCGTACTGCTGCTGACGGCGGTGGGCGCGCTGATCGTGGCCGAGGCCCGTAGGCCGGCGGCCGCGCCCACCCCCGTGCGGCGCAGCCCTCAGAGCGCGCTGAGGTAGTCCGGGACGGCGATGCCGGGGGCCAGGTCCGCGGCGGGCACCGGGGTGCCGTACGCCGGGGCCACCGGCACCACGCCCGCCCAGTGGGGCAGGTCCAGGTCCTCGGCGTCGTCGTTCACCGGGCCGCTGCGGATCTTGGCGGACACCTCGGCGAGGTCCACGCGGATCACCGAGGTCGCGGCGAGTTCCCTGGCGTTGGCCGGCCGGGTGTCGGCGGAGCGGCCCGGGGCGACGGCGTCGACCATGGCGTCCAGGGCCGTGCGGCACTCCGCCTCGTCGGTGACCTGGTGGGCGGTGCCGTGCACGACCACCGAGCGGTAGTTGAGCGAGTGGTGGAAGGCCGAGCGGGCCAGGACCAGTCCGTCGACGTGGGTCACGGTCACGCAGACGGGCAGGCCCGGGTCGGTGCGGCGGGCGGCGAGCAGCGGGCGGGAGCCGGTCGAGCCGTGCATGTAGAGCGATTCGCCGACCCGTGCGTACAGCGTGGGCAGGACCACGGGCGCGCCGTCGCGGACGAAGCCGAGGTGGCAGACGTAGGCGCCGTCGAGTATCGAGTGCACCGTCTCGCGGTCGTAGCGCGCCCGGTCGCGGGAGCGGCTGGGGACGGTGAGGTCGGTGGGCTCGTAGCTTCCGGTCGATCCGTTCCTCGCGGGCCCCTCGGTCCGTGCGGGCGTCTCCGTGGTGGGCGTGGCGGTCATGGTGCCGACTCCATTGCACTAGTGCATACTGGTGTTTGTGCTAGGAGACTATCGAATCACAGGGCGTCGCGCAGCGGATATCGCCGCAGGCGTGGAGGCGGGCGTGGCTTCGGGCGCGCTCCCGCCGGGTTCACTGCTGCCGCCGATGCGGGAGCTGGCGGGCGAGCTGGGGGTGAACCCCAACACCGTGGCCGCCGCCTACCGGACGCTGCGCGAGCGCGGGGTCATCGAGACCGACGGGCGGCGCGGCAGCCGGGTGCGGGCCCGACCGTCGAGCACGCCGCGGGACGCGCTGCGCATGGTGGTGCCGGAGGGCGTACGGGACCTCGCGGAGGGCAGCCCGGACGTGTCCCTGCTCCCCGCGCTGGAGGGGCCGCTGGCGGCGGCCGCCCGCCGGTACGCGCAGGCGCCGACCCTCTACGGGGCGGACCCGGTCGCCCCGGAGCTCGCGGAGCTGGCCCGGGCCGGTTTCGATGCGGACGGGGTGCCGCCGGGGCCGGTGGCGGTGACCTCGGGTGCGCTGGACGGAATCGAACGGGTGCTCACCGCCCATCTGCGGGCGGGCGACGCGGTGGCGGTCGAGGACCCGGGATGGGGCGGGGCGCTGGACCTGGTCCCGGCGCTCGGGCTGCGCGTGCTGCCGGTGGCGGTGGACGACGACGGGCCCCGGCCCGAGGCGGTGGCCCGGGCGCTGGCGGCCGGGGCGCGGGCGCTGGTGGTGACCTCGCGGGCGCAGAACCCGACCGGGGCCGCGGTGGGCGCGGAGCGGGCGCGCCAGCTGCGGGCGCTGCTGGCGGACCACCCCGAGGTGCTGCTGATCGAGGACGACCACGGGAACGGGATCGTCGACCTGCCGCTGCATCCGCTGGGCGGGGTGACCCGGCACTGGGTGCTGGTGCGGTCCACGGCGAAGGCGTACGGGCCGGACCTGCGGCTCGCGGTGCTGACCGGCGACGCGGTCACGCTGGACCGGCTGCGGGGTCGGCAGCGGCTGGGGCCGGGCTGGGTGAGCCGGTTGCTGCAGTACGTGGTGGTGGAGCTGTGGGCCTCGGGCGCGGTCGACCCGGTGGCGGTGTCCCGCTCGTACGCGGCGCGGCGCGACGCGCTGGTCGAGGCGCTGCGGGAGCGGGGGATCCGCGCGCACGGGCGCAGCGGACTGAACGTCTGGGTGCCGGTGGTCGACGAGACGGTGGTGGTGACCAGGCTGCTCGCCGCCGGATGGGCGGTGTCCCCCGGGGCCGTCTTCCGGGTCGAGGCGGGGCCGGGGGTCCGGCTGACGGTCTCGCAGCTGTCGGTCGACGAGGTGCCGGGCCTGGCGGACGCGGTGGCCGCGGCGGCCAGTGTGGGGGCGGCGGGCGTGCGGTACGACTGACGGGCGCCCGGCCGCCCCGCGCCGCGGAGCCGGGCCTCGGACCCCGGGCAGGGGAACCCGCGCGGTGGAACCCGGGGCTCGGGAGTCGGGCTCGGACGGGATGTGCCCGGTCCTGCCGTGACGGCGCGCCGCGCGCCGCGGGCCGAAGCGGAAGGATCCGTCGGGCCCGACGGGATGCCGATTCCGGACGGGGTGGACACCGAGCCCGGCGTCGGCGGCCGCCGGGGGGCCTGCGTGCCGGGTGGACACCGGTGGGTCCGGTGGTCGGCCGACCCGTCGGGGTGGGGCACGCGCCACCCGGAGGGATCAGGGAAGGTCAGGCGGGCTTGCGGGCCCCGGGGCGGGTCTGGGTGAGGGCCGCGCCGGCCAGGACGATCGCGGCGCCGACCGGGGTGTTCCAGTGGAGCTGCTCGCCGAGGACCAGGACGCCGGCCGTGGTGGCGATGACCGGGATGAAGTAGGTGACCATCTGGGCGGTGGTCGGGCCGACCTCCGTCACCAGCCCGTACTGCATCTGGAGGGCCATGCCCGTACCGAGGGCGCCCAGCGCGATCACCGACAGGGTCGGCCAGAGCGGGAACGAGCTCGGGGCCGAGCTGAACGCGGCGCTCGCGAGCGCGAGCTGGAGCGTGGAGACCATGAGCTGTCCGCCGGTCAGGGCCACCGGGGAGCCGGGGGTCCCGGCCAGCGTGCGCCGGACGTAGATCCAGCCGACGGGGTAGCACAGGGACGCCAGCAGGGCGAACGCGGTGCCCTTGGCGTCGACGCCGGAGAAGCCCTGCCAGGCGCCGAGCACGGTCAGGACGCCGAGGAAGCCCAGGCCCAGCCCGGCGACCCGGCGGCGCGTCGGGCGGTCCTCGGACAGGGCGACCAGCGACAGCGCCATGCCCCACAGCGGCGAGGTGGCGTTGCAGATGCCGGCCAGACTGGAGGGGATGCTCAGCTCCGCGTACGCGAAGAGCGAGAACGGGGCGGTGTTGAGCAGCAGCGCCGCCACCGTGAGGTGGCCCCAGGTGCGCAGTCCCCGGGGGAGCGGCTCGCGGCGGACCAGGAGCACGGTGAGGAGGGCGAGCGCGCCGAACAGGACCCGGCCCAGCGCCACCTGGAAGGGCGCGTAGGCCTCCGTGCCGACCTTGATCAGGAGGAAGCTGAAGCCCCAGACGACCGAGAGGATCGCGAACCGGACCCGCCAGTCCAGGAGGCCGCCCCGGCGCCGGCCGGTGGTGGAGGCGGCGGCGGTCGTGCTGGGGGAGACCGCGGACGGGGAGGCGGCCGGGAGGGTCGGCCCGGGGGTGGTCGGTGCGCTCATGCCACTTACTGTGCTCGTATCAACTTCGTAGGACAAGCGAGAGTTTCTCGTGGTGACGCCGTAGCATTGCTTACATGTTGAACCTGGAGCGCCTGCGTACCCTGGACGCCCTCGCCCGCCACGGCTCGGTCAGCGGCGCGGCCGACGGCCTCCACGTCACCACCTCTGCGGTGTCCCAGCAGCTGGCCAAGCTGGAGCGCGAGGTCGGACAGCCGCTGCTGGCCAGGAACGGGCGCGGGGTCCGGCTCACCGACGCCGGCCGGCTGCTCGCCGATCACGCCGCCCGGATCATCTCCCAGGTGGAGCTCGCCCAGGCCGACGTCGAGGCCCAGCGGGGCTGCGCCGTCGGCGAGTTGCGGATCGGTGCCTTCCCGACCGCCATGCGCGGGCTGCTGCCCCAGGCCCTGGCCGCGTTGCGGGCCGGGCATCCGGATCTACGGGTCCGGGTGCGCGAGCAGGAGCCCGAGGAGAGCATGGCGGCCGTCGTGCGCGGGGACCTCGACCTGGCCCTGGCGATCGACTGGCACAACAAGCGGATGCCGGTGCCCGCCGAGCTGACCCGGACCCACCTGCTGGACGACACCGTCGACATCGCGGTCCCGGCCGGCCATCGGCTGGCCGACCGGACCGCGAGCTCCGGGAAGTCCGGGATCTCCCTCGCCGAATTCGGAGACGACGACTGGATCTCCTGGAACGAGGGGCAGTTCTGCTACGAGTGGCTGGTCTTCAGCCTGCGCGGTACGGGCATCGAGCCGCGCATCGCCCACATCGCCGAGGAGCACCACACCCAGCTGGCCTTCGTGGAGGCCGGACTCGGCGTGTGCGTGGCACCGAAGCTGGGCCGCGGCCCGGTGCCGCCGGGCGTGCGGCTGCTGCCGGTCGGCGACAGCGTACGCCGCCACGTGTACGCCGTCTGGCGCGCGGACGCCGACCGCCGGCCCTCCATCCGGGCCGCGGTCGACGCGCTGCGACAGGCGGCCGCCGGCCTCCGGTAGGTCCGCCGCTCCGCGGCCCGAGGCACCCCCTACAGCTTGCGGAAGTCCCAGGAGACGATCGAGTCGGGCGTCAGTCGGATCCAGGCGTGCCGCCCGTCGTGCGGCATCTCCTCGATGCCGAAGTTCTTGACCGGGAAGATCCGCTCGGCCTCCGCGAGCTCGGGGCAGGGCTCGCCCGTCCGCGGGGCTTCGCCCACGAAGACGGCGCTGCCAGACAGCTCCACCCCGCGCAGCTCGTCGTACGACTCGCCGGAGTCCACGACCACCGAGATCCGCGGATCCCTGCTCAGGTCGGACCAGCGGCGGCTGCGCGTGATCGAGTACAGCCACAGCGAGCTGCCGTCCCACGCGAACCACAGGGCGCCCACGTGCGGGCGCCCGTCGGGGGAGACCGTCGCAACCCGGCAGGTCTTCTGCTCGCGCAAGAAGGAGTCCACTTCCGCGTCGCTCATCATGATGCGCCGGCCCCGCCGCTGCGAGGTTCCGGTTCGTGCCCCGTCCACGTCCATCCGTCCTGCACCCCTTCACATCTGACTATGTGTCAGGAATCATGAGGGGTCTTCCGTCGCCACGCCAGGGGGAGCCATGCCGGATCTCGATCCCGCCACCACCGCGCTGCTCACCGTCGAGTGCCAGAACGGTGTCGTCGGCGAGGAGAGCGCGCTGCCCGAGCTGGCGAAGGAGGCACGGGACTCGGGGATGTTGGAACGGGTGGCCGCGCTCGTCGAAGCCGCGCGCGGGGCCGGCGTCCAGGTGCTGCACGCGGTCGCCGAGCGACGTGCCGACGGGCTCGGCGCGAACACCAACGCCCGGCTGTTCCGGGCCGCGGAGCGGCTGCCCGTGCGCCAGCTGACCGGGAGCCGTGCGGTGGAGGTTGCCGCGCCCATCGTCGTCGCCGACCAGGACCTGGTGGTCCGCCGGCTGCACGGGCTCTCCCCGATGGCCGGTACCGATCTCGACCCCTTGCTGCGCAATCTCGGCATCCGCACCCTCGTCGTCACCGGGGTCTCCTCCAACATCGCCATCCCGAACACCGTCTTCGACGCCGTCAACCTCGGTTACCGGGTGGTGGTCCCGGCGGACGCCATCGCCGGGGTGCCCGCCTCCTGCACCGCAGAGGTGATCCGCAACTCCCTCGCGCTGGTCGCGGCCGTCACCACCGCCGAAGAGCTCCTCGGTCAGTGGGCTCCCACGACCACGCTAGGAGACGACGGCCGGTCGTAGGGCGGACACCACGCTCGCGAACGTCTGCGCGGCGAACTCCGCCTCCTCCGTGGACATCGTCAGAGGAGGCATCAGCACGACGGTGTCGGGCGTGTAGTGGATCAGCAAACCCCGGCGCCGGCACGCCGACTCCAGATGGCTCCGGGCCTGCATCGAGAGCGGATTGCCGGCCTCGTCCACGAGGTCGATCGCCACGTACGCGCCGACGGCCCGCACACCCCCGAACGTCGGCACCCCCGTGAGCAGCCCGTCCAGCCGATCGCGAAGGAGCTCGCCGAGCACCCGGCCGCGGGCGACCAGATCCTCCGAGGCGTATGCACGGATGGTGGCGAGCGCCGCGGCGCAGGCGACCGGGTGGCCGTCCGTGGTCGACGCATGGGCGAACACCGTACTGCTGGTGCCGAACGCCTGGTAGATCCGGTCCGTCGCCAGGACGGCCCCCAGCGCCGAGTAGCCGGCGGTGATGCCCTTCGCTAGGCACATGATGTCCGGCGAGACGCCGGAGATGTCGGCCGCGAACATCTCTCCCATCCGCCCGAACCCCGTGAACGCCTCATCGAAGATCAGCAGGATGTCGTTCTTCGTGCAGTACTCGCGTGCGGCGCGTAGGTACGCGTCGGGGAGGGGCTGTCCGTTCCTGCCCTTCACCGGCTCGAGGATCACCGCCGCGATGCGCTCCGGCCCCAGCGCATCCAGCTGACCGGCGAACTCGGCGCCGGAGCTGTCGGTCGGCTCCGGAACATGGCAGAACCCTTCCGGCATCGGACCGAAGAGCCAGTGCATCATGCGCTGCCCGCTCGCCGCCATGGCTGCCATCGGACTGCCGTGGTAGCTGTCGCGGAGGCCTACGACGAGCCGTTTGGCCGGCCGGCCGCTGTTCCGGTGGTAGGAGCGGGCCATCAGGATCGCGCTCTCGACCGCCGCGCCGCCCGTGTGGCAGAACCGCACCCGGTCGAGGCCCGGAGGGGCGATGTCGGTGAGTGCCCGCGCCAGTTCGACGACCACGGGAGCAGGCAGTTCCCACCGCACCATGCAGACGTAGGGCAGCTCGCGCGCCTGCCGGCTCATCGCTTCCACGACGTCGGTCCGGCCGTAGCCGAGCACCATGTTGCCCACCCCGGCGCGGGCGTCGAGGGCGCGGTGTCCCGAAGCGTCGATCAGCCAGGACCCCTCGCCCTTGACCCAGAGGTCCTGGGGCCCGCTCTGGTCGAGGATCGTGGACGTGGGCACCGTCCCGTGCCAGAGGGCGTACGTTCCGTGGTCCCATGTGCTCGGCGTCATGGCCGTGCCTCCCCGGTTCCGCGTTACTTCTCGGGCGCCTGGACCACGGCACACGTGAACGTGTATCCGCCGGTGCCCTGGATGAGCATTCCGTACTCGCCGGGGTTCAGGCTGTCCTCGATGTCCACCAGGTTCGCCAGGAAGTCTCCGGCGCCGAGGCAGCCGGTCCCGTACTCGACGTAGCGGGGATCGCCTCCTATCAGCTCACTGATCGCGGGCTTGAACATGCCCTCGCGCATCGTCCGGGTGAGACGCGGCAGCGCGATGCTGCTGAGGTCCCCGGGCTCGATGCCCGCCGTGCGCAGAGCCCGCCGGATGAGATCGTGGAGTTTGGGAACGCCGAGCTTGACCATCCGCGCCGCCGCACCGGACTCCCTGAACTCCTTGTTGGCGGGACGGAGATCGATCGGAGCGCCGTGCCCCAGCGGAACGGAGGTGAACTCGGCACTCCCGCGGAGCTGGACCTCCCACTCGGAGTCCGTCACCATCTCCAGCGCACGGAGATGGAGGAAGTCGTCGCCCCCTCCCGTCCGGCCGAGCAGGACCGCCGTCGCCGAGTCCGAGTAGGCCGCGTCGTCGTCCGACGACCACCGATCGAACCCCGGTCCGGAGAACCGGTCTCCGCTCGTGACGAGAACCGTGCTCGTGGAAGGGGTGGAGCCCAACCACTTGGCCGCGATCTGCAGGGCCACGGCGCCACCGTTGCAGAGCTGCTGGACATTGATGGGAAGCCCGTCGACGATCCCGGCCTGATACGCGACGTAGTGCGCCGGCGACCACATGTCGAATCCCTGGTGGTAACTGAACGAATGGATCAGGCAGCCTATGGAGTTCGGCTCGATCCCACCCTTCTCCAGGGTGCTCTTGGCGGCCAGCACGGCCATCTGGGGCGGCGCGATGTCGTCCGGAGCGACGTGCAGTTCCGAAACACCGATGCGCTCGATATCCGCTGGGGTGAGCTCGCCGTCAGCGGGACCTTCCTTGCCCGGCGGAAGCCAGAGGGTCGCTGCCTTGATGCTCAAGCCGGTCGATGTCACTGGATCCGTGCCCTTCTCTCGTCTGCATTCGGGGTGTTGATGGCTGACAGGAGCGCCTTCCGGTCCACCTTGCCCGAGCCCGTCAGCGGCAGGCCGTCACGCACATGAATCTCTCCGGGCAGCATGTAGCGGGGAACCTTGGTGGCCAGGTGGTCGTGGCACGCCTGGGGTGTGCAATCCGCGTCGGCCGGCACCACGAAGGCCACCACGACCTTCTCGCCGGATTCCTTCTCGGTCGTGGTGACGTAACTCTGCTTGACGTACGGCACTTCGTTCATGAAGTGCGTGATCTCGCCGAGTTCGATCCGGAAGCCATTGACCTTCACCTGGTCGTCCAGGCGACCCTGGAAGACGACGTTGCCGTCTTCTCGGCAGAACCCGCGGTCTCCCGTGTGATAGAGGACGATCTTTTCGCCGTCGATGTCGTACTCGACGTACTTCTCCGTGGTCAGCTCGGGCATTCCCAGATAGCCCGGAGACAGTCCGGGGCCGCCCAGGCACACTTCGCCGGCCTCGCCGGGCGCGCACAGCCTGCCGTCCGAGACGACGTACAGGAGCGTATTCTGAATGGGCGATCCGATCGGCAGCGCGGATTGGCCCTGGACCGAACTGCGAACCGGATAGTACGTGGCGAACACGGAACACTCGGTCGGCCCGTAGACGCTGACGACCTTGCCGTCCCCGTAGTGGTCCCGTGCTCGTTCGATGTGCCCCAAGGAATGCGCTTCGCCGCCCGTGAGGATCGTCCGCACGCTGTTGAGCGTGCCAGGGGCTTCATCCACGATCACATTGAACAGAGCCGTCGTCACGAAGAGCACGGTGACGCCGTTCTGCTCCACGACGCGCTTCAGCTCCGAGAGCCGGACGTGGTCGGACGGGTAGAGCACGCATGTCCCGCCGTTCAGCAGCGCTCCCCAGATCTCGAAGGCCGCCGCGTCGAAGTACACCGAGGCCAGCTGCGGGATGACGGCGTCCGCGTCGAGGGGGGCGAAAGTGGCGTCGGACACCAGCCGGACGACGCCCCGATGCCGGATCGGAACGCCTTTGGGGGATCCCGTCGAGCCCGACGTGAAGACGATGTAGGCGAGGGAGTCCGGATCGACCCGCAAGGGCGGGTCCTTCTCGTCCGAGTCCAGCGTCCGCAGTTCGACGGGTACGACCCGCGCCCCCGCGAAACGCACCGTCAGCTCGTCGGGCGCGTCGGTCAGCAGGGCCGAGCAACTCGCCTGGTCGAAGATTCTCCTCAGCCGTTCATCCGGCCAGGTGCGATCGAACGGAAGGTACGTGGCGCCGCATTTGATGATCGCCAGCATGGCGACGATCATCTCCGGTGAGCGCTTGACGGACAGTCCCACGACGTGACCGGGTTCCACTCCGGCCGTGCGGAGCCGCACGCTCAGGCTGTTCGCAAGGCCGTTGAGCTCGCGGTACGTGAACCTCCGCTCCCCGTGGACGACCGCGACGGACCCCGGACGACGGCCGGCAGCGGCCTCGAAGAGCTCCTTCAGGCTCTCTGCCGGATACGCGGAACCGGTCCGGTTGATCTTCCGATGAATAGAGAGAGCCTCTTCCGAAACGGCGATCTTATTCATCCACATTCCTCAGACGTGTGTTGACGATTCTTGTCACGTGCTCCGGGTGGCTGTCCACGAAGAAATGTCCGCCAGGAACTTCGACCAGCTCGCAACCTTGCGTGGTGAACGCCCGCCAGCCGTGCATCGTTCTCCAGCTGTCAATCGCATCATCGATGCTGTATATGGCGGTGATGGGAACGTCCACACCCGAGCTGTGGCGGTGATCCCATGTCTCGGCGAGCTGGATTTCGCTGCGCACCGTCGGAAGGAGCAGCCGCAACAGCTTCTCCTGGACGAAGAGTTCCGCCGGCGTGCCGCCCATCTCAGCCACCGCATTCCGGAAATCCCTCTCCGTCATCCGGTGCATGTAGGGGCGCCTCTGCGGCACGTCCGGGCTCCGGCAGCCGGAGACGAAGAGCCGGCGCGTCATTCCGGGGTACGCGGCCGAGGCCAGGTGGGACAGCTCGTAAGCCAGCCGTCCACCGAAGCTGTGACCGAAGAAGGCGTGGCGGCGGTTCAGGTACGGCGAAAGTGCCTCGAAGACGTCGTCCACCAGGGGATCCCACCGCTCGTAGCGCGGCTCCGTGAGACGACGTCCCCGGCCGGGCAGCACGACGCACAACACCTCGACGTCGTCCGCGATCCCGTCGCACCAGGCGCGGAAGGTCTCGGGGCTCCCGCCCGCGTAGGGAAAGCAGAACAGCGTGCTGGCCGGCTCGGCCACCGCCTTGAGGGTCATCACCCACTTGTCGTGCGCCGCCGCCACGCCCACCCTGCTAGTCCGACACCGGGCCGGCGTGCTTGCCGTTCCGCTGGATGCTGGCCACGATGTCCGAGATCCGGCTCGTGGTGAACAGCTCGTCCGCGGGAAGCGAGTCGTCGCCGAACTCCCGCTCCGCCCGCTCGATGAGCTTCACCGCGGTGAGCGACGTGCCTCCGGCTTCGAAGAAGTCGTCTGCGCCGTCCGTCACCCGCAGGCCGAGCTGCTTGCACTCGTCGATGACCCACGCCTGCAGTGTTTCTGGTGCCATGCGGTTGTCCGTCTCGCTCATGTGTCGTCTCTCCTAGTGCACGGGGAAGCGGAATCCATTGACGGTGCTGTCGACAAAACGGTTGTGGTGATACCGGTCCGCACCGGACACCAGCACATTGCCGAACTTCTCAAGGCTGGCCCGCGCTCCGAATTCGTGGAGCTCGTCGGAGAACGGGTAGACCTTGACCTGGGTCGGAAGGTAACGGGAGGCGAATCCGAGACGCATCTGGTCTGTCTTTCCGCTGTGCGGATGAGATGCGTGCATGAGCGTGGACCAGAAGAGGATGAACTGCCCGCGGCGCATGACCTGGGAGACGGCCTTGGACTCGTCGGGGGTCCAGTTCGGGTCCTTCTGCAGCTGCCGGTAGTCGTAGCCGAAGAGCCCTCGCTTGACGCCGTCCTTCTCCACGTTGTTGATGACGTCCGGGTTGTATTCCATGATCTTGGACTCGTCGTAGTTCATCGACGTGTGAGTGCCCGGGATGAACTGGAGGCAGCCGTTGTCGACCGATGCCTCGGTGAAGGCGGTCCAGGCCGTGATGGTTCCTCCGAACTCCGCGTCCTCCGGCCACACGATGTGCGGGTGCTTCGCACCGTCGACGCTGGAGAAGTTGTCCGCCTGGTGCCAGTCCGTGCCCTCGTCCCCGGGGTACTTGGGGAAGAGCTCGGTACGCCAGCAGAGCGTGTCGGGTCCGAGGATGCTCGACACCCGGTCCACGATCTCCGGACGCGTGATGTGTTCGGCCAGGAAGTCGACATCGAGATGGCGGTCGTAACTGGCCGCCAGGTTCGTGTTGCCGGATTCCGTCTGCCCCTCGCTGTAGATCGACGTCTTGGTACGGAGCAGCTTCGGCCTGACCGCCTTGAAGTGTCCTTCCATCTCATCTTCTGTGTACAGATCGAAGGGGCCGATGTAGCCGTCGCGGGCGAACTGTTCAAGCTCCTCGGCGCTCAGTGCGAACGCTTTTGTGCGAGCCATTGATTCTCCTCGATCCTCATCGCGCTCGAAGACGTCGCTTGGAGCGGAACACGTCTGGATTTTCAGGTGCCGGCGGCTCGTTGGCCAGTGCACTGCCCGGAATCGCGCTTCAGGATTTCTCATCGGGCTTCCAGGCGATCACGTTATCTGCCGACGTGGTATTCGCGCGATATTAGAGTGACACCACGGCCTGTGAATTTCACATGTCTACGGGGGTGTTTCTCTTCCCCCGGCGAGTGGACGAGGCCGGTTCGACGCCGCTCAGGAGGAACTGCTCTTCGTCGCCATGGAGCGGGCTGTTGCCAGGCCGGCCCGCCCGGTGCCGCGGCGCCGCTCCGCGCGGTCGACGAGGCTGAGCAGCGGTCCCGTCATCGCCGTGGTCGCCAGGGCCATCACGATCAGGGCCAGCACCAGTTGCGCGGACAGGATTCCCGCGCGGTGGCCGGCCTCGAGCACGATCAGTTCCGTCAGGCCCCGGGTGTTCATCAGGGCTCCGACCCGGCAGGCCGAACGGGGACTCATGCCGCCCAGTCGGGCTCCCGCGTAGCCGCCGAGCAGCTTGCCCACGCACCCCAGTACGAGCGCGGCGGCGATCAGCGTCCAGGACGCGGCGGTGAACGCCTTGATGAGCACGGTGACGCCGGTGACCACGAAGAAGACGGGCGTCAGCGCCCGCCCGGCGCGCGACACGGCGGCCACCGGGCCGGCCCAGAGAGCCATGGCATCACCCGTGATCGCCAGGCCGACCATCGCGGCACCGACGATGGCGGTCATGCCCAGGTGCTCGGTCAGCAGCGCCGTACCCAGCGCGGCTGCACCGAGGAGGACCGCTGACGTCTTCGGCATCCGTACGCACAGTCGGCGCGCCGGCCCGGTCCGCAAACCCACGCGCAGCAGGAACGCGCAGGCGCCGCCCACGAGGAGCGCGATGCCGGATTCGCCCAGTCCCGATAAATTGCCCGCGCCGAGGCCGATGGCGAGCGTGAGCATGATCCAGCCGAGTCCGTCCATGGCCACGGCGGCGGCCAAGGAGGACCGCCCTTCGAACGAATCGCTCATGCGCCGGTCGCTGAGGATGCGGGACAGGACGGGGACCGCGGTGATGGACATGGCCACCGCGACCATCAGCAGGAAGGCGGGAAATGACGCTTCGCCACGGGCCCCCGAGTCGTCGGTGACCTCGATGACGCCCACCAGCACCAGCCCGGTGACGAGGGGCAGCGCGAAGGCGCCGGCGATGAGGGCGGAGAGGGTGCGCTTCGAGGGTCCGTCGGAGCCCAGCCGTAAGTTGTGGGCGAGTCCGACCAGGTAGAGCACGAGCCCGGTCTGGCCGACCAGTTTGAGCAGGCCGAGCACGCCGGGTGGCAGCAGCGCGTCGAGCAGTTCGCGGTCGGAGAACGCGAGCACGACGGGGCCTATGAGCAGCCCGACCGTGACCTCCCCGACGACTTCCGGCTGCCGCAGCCACCGGGCGCAGGACCGTCCCGCACGTGCGAGGAGCAGGACGACGGCGAGCGCTGCGATCACATGCAGCGGACGTGTCAAGAACTCTGATGTTTCCATGGAGTGAGGCCCTTCGTGGCTGCCCTATCGTGGATGGGCAAGGAGGCCGGGCCGACGCCGCGGTGCCTCACAGCTCGGCCTTGACCTGCATGTGTGTATCGACCGACCAGCGGGAGACGGCTCGACAGGCGCGTCACGGTGGCGGGCGTGGGAGGGCAGGGGAAACCAGCCCACCGGCCGGACTTCCGCCCAGTGACTCGTCCCCCGCGCGGCGCCGGAGCAGGAAGGCTCAAGTGCTGTGCGCGGGGGACGAGTTCACAGTGGCCAGCTCACAAGGGACGGCGGGTCGATCGGCCGTACGGAATCCGCCGGGGCCGACCGGGGGAGGACGCGGCGAGCGTGCCGGGAGCCTTCAGGAGGCGTGGCGTCCTCGGAGAGCGGTACGGCGGACGGGTGGTCCGCGGCGGTGAGCGCGGAAATCAGATCCAGTTCGACTTCTGGGCTATCCGCAGTGCGTCAATTCGGTTGCGTGCGTGCAGCTTTGCCACCACGGACGAGAGGTAGTTGCGTACGGTCCCTCGCGATAGGTGCAACTGCGCCGCGACCTCGTCGATCGTGTCGCCTCGAGAGATGTTCTCCAATACGGAGAACTCCCGTTCGGTCAGCGGGCAGTCCTCGTTGATCAGCGCGGCGACCATCAGTTCCGCGTCGAAGACCCTCTCCCCCTGATGCACACGGTGGATGGCTTCGAAGAACTGGCGTGGCCGCATGCTTCGCTCGACGATTCCGCCGATGCCGGCGGCGAATGCCTGGCGGACGATCGACCGGGTGGACGCAGTGACGAGCAGCATGCTTCGACAGCCCGGGATGCTCGCAATCTTTTCGGCGATGACGATTGCGTCGTTGTCAGCGCCTTCTAAGCTGAGGAGCACTACGTCGGGGCTGTGTAATTCGGCGAACTCCAGTGCGCTGAGGTTGTTATCCGCAGATCCGACGAGGCGGATTTCCTCGTGCCGCTCCAGTAGTGCCGTGAGCCCGAAGCGTGATAGATGCAGGCCGTCTGACATGAATACGTCGATTCCCACTCGTCCCCCAACGTAAATTTTCGATCGTCAGCCGAGTGGCCCGCGGCGACCCGACTCGTGGCAGGTAAGCAGCGTCGAGAATAGCACTCCTGTGCGAAATGTTGGTGCTCCACGCCGCCCGTGCCGGGGCCTGTATGACATGCGCAATGCATCAAAGGTGAAAGCCGGCGAGGCTGGTCGATTACTCCCGGATCAGCCCTTTCGAAAGCCTTGGAAGTTTGAAGTCGCACCGGTTGAACGTGCTCCGATGCAGCCGGCGCGCGCAGGGTCGAAGCCGCGGTGTGCCGCACTCTGTCAGGTCGGCTCCTCCGGAGGTGCCGAGTGAAGACCCGTTGCTCATGCCGCTGTTGCGGCCGGGGAGCAGGGGCTCGGTTTGCTCTGGGGCGGCACGCCGTTCCACATGCGGGGGTCCGCGTGTGTGGTGGGGGCTTCGGTTCGGTGGTCCGAACGGGGTTTGTCCCGATTCGGCCGAGCGCTTGGCCGGTTCCGAGCGTCTTCCCTCGGGCGTGGAGAGCCCGAACTCGGCAGTCGCCGTGCCCACTCGAACTCAACAACCCGGACGGTCGGCCCTTTTTTGCGGCTCGACACTCGGCGGCGTCGTTGAAGGAGTGGGCCCCGGGAGGGCTACCGGTTACGGTCGGAGTCGCCCGTGTCGCATGTCAACTCAGAGATGCGGTACGTGTGAGTGGGCAGAAGGTCACAGTGTTGGTGAACATTTTTCCCCCGTCTTTACCCGTTAGTGGCAAACACGTTAGCAGCGGCCCGACGGGTTGTCACCCGGCTAACTCAGGCCACATGGGTTACGTGCGGAACTCGAGCCTCCGTTTCATCGCAGCGGGACTGAACAGCCCGGTGGCGACGGCTCGGGGGAGGTGCCCCGCATGACACGCGGCATCCACTGTGCCACGTGTGCGGGGGCGCCGACACCACGCCGGCGTTCCCCGAGCCGATGCAGGGAGGTCGGCCGCGCCCGGGCAGGCCTCGCCGCCATGTCGGATCCGGCCCGCGCCGTGCGGGGCCTGAATTTTTAACCGCAAGTCGTGAGAACTGCTTATGCGAGGGCCGGGGGTGCGCGTTGTAGCGTGCCGGTGTCGGCGGCCCGGTCCGGCGCTCGGTTGCTCCGCCGTTCGCGTGGGGATCGTCGCAACGGGGTCGCGGAACACCGACACTGCCCCCCCCGCACCTGGTGCGGGCGATCGTCCGTCCTCCCGCACGGACCTGACGGGCAGTAGTGCGCGACGGAGCTGCACCCGCCTTCGGCGCGGGTCGCCGCGATCGTACGACGGACCGATGCGCCGTACTCGGCGAACCAGGGGTACGGACTCCGCGGTTCTGAACGTACTGACCACTTGGCTGGTGTGACCCCGAGGAGAGTCTCGTGCCCATGGACCGCTTCATCCGCGCCTTGATCCAATGGCAGGCGGTCGACCCCCAGGCTCCGGCGCGCACCCTCACGGTCGACCAACTGCGCCGGAGGTACGCGGAAGGCGCGGTGAACTCCCGCCGCGGTGCTGCACCGGAACCCGTCGGCGCCGTGACCGATCAGCGGATCGACGGCGTCGAGGGCCGCTTCGGCGTGCGGACGTACCGGCCGGTCTCCGACCGGAAGCGCCTCGTGACGTACCTGCACGGCGGCGGCTGGACCGTCGGAGACGTCGACACCCACGACGGGGTCTGTCGGCGCATCGCCGCCGCCCTCGGCGCCGTCGTGGTCTCCGTCGACTACCGGCGTGCGCCGGAACACCCCTATCCCGGCCCGCTCCATGACGGGATCACGGCGGCGCAATGGGCGGCCGGCGAGTTCCCCGGTCGTGAGCACGTGATCGCGGGCGACAGCGCGGGGGCGGCGCTGGCCGTGGGGGTCGCCCTGCACCAACGGGACCACGCAGCCGTCGACTTCCGAGCGCAGCTCCTCGTATACCCGCCGGCCGACCCGGAGATGAAGTCACCGTCCATCCGCACCTACGGCTCGGGCTATCTGACGGACGTCGACGATCTGCGGTGGTACTACGAGCAGTACGTGCAGGATCCGAGGCAGAGCACCGACCCGGCGATCGATCTGCTCCGCGCCGATCTGCACGGGATGCCGCCGACGGTGATCGGCACCGCGGAGTGCGATCCGTTGCACGACGAGGGGGTCGAACTGGCCGGCCGGTTCGCCGCAGCGGGCGTCCCGGTGGAACACGTCGAGGGCCGGGGCCTGGTGCACGGCTATCTGCTCCTGGCCGATGTCGTCCCTGCGGCCGCGAAGGTGACCACCGCCGTGCTGGACGCATTGGAGAGGACCCTGACGGCAGCAGCACGACCGCACTCGGCCCCCGAACTCCGGGTCAGCGCAACGAACGACGCCGAACCCTTCGCGGGCGGCGTCCGGACCGCGGCGATTTCGGGCTGATCTCCTCGCACGACCCGGGTGGGGCCGCTCGCGCCGCATGCGAACGGCGGGCACCACGACACGCCCGGCCGGCCGTCGCCGCCCCGGCGAGCGCCGCACCTCAGGGCACCGCCGCCGAACTTCCTTCCGTGCACGACCGGCCGACAAGGAGTCCTGCCTGTGAACAGCATCGGACCGCATGCGAATGCAGACGTGCGTACCGTTCCCGACGCGCTGCGGTTGCGCAGTGAGAAACAGCCCGACGAGACCGCCTTCGTCTACCTGCTCGACGGTGAGGTTCCCCACGAGACCCTCACCTATCGCGAGCTCGACGAGATCGCCGCTCTCCGGGCCGCCGCCTTCGCCGCCGTCGGCCTCGCCGGCCGCAGCGCCGTCCTCATGTACCCCACGGGCCTGGAGTTCGTTCGGTCCGTCGTGGGGTGCATGTACGGGCGGGTGGCCGGTGCGCCCGTCCAGGTGCCCCGGCGCCTCGACGAGGTGGAGCGGATGCGCCGGATCGCCGACGACGCCGGTACCTCGATCGTCCTGACCACCGCGGAGGTGGCCCGCGACCTCCAGGAGAGCTACGGCGACGAGCCGGCCCTGGCCGGGCTCACCCTGCTGGCCACCGACACCCTCGCGTACGGCGCGGACCTACCCGAGCCGCCGCGGCCGAGCCCCGAGGACATCGCGCTGCTGCAGTACACGTCCGGTTCCACGGGGCGCCCCAAGGGAGTCGTCGTCACCCACGCGAACTTCCTCGCCAACGCGGCCGAGACCGACGAGGCGTTCCCGTGCGAGCCCGACGGCACCGTGGTGAGCTGGCTGCCCCTCTTCCACGACATGGGCATGCTCTTCGGCGTCGTCATGCCCCTGTGGGCGGGCATCCCCGCCTATCTGATGGCCCCCGAGGCGTTCATCCGCCGCCCGGCGCGCTGGCTCGAAGCCCTCGCCCGGTTCGGCGGAACGCACGCGGCGGCGCCCAGTTTCGCCTACGAACTGTGCGTGCGCGCCGCCGCGGACGGCAAGACCGGCGCCGTGGGCGACCTGTCGCGCTGGCGGACGGCCGCCAACGGAGCCGAGCCGGTGCGCTGGGCCGCCATCCGGTCCTTCATCGACGCGTTCGCGCCGTACGGCTTCAACCCTCGTGCCATGAGTCCCGGTTACGGTCTGGCGGAGAACACCCTCAAGACCACCGCCTCACGCGCGGACCAGGAACCCACCGCGCTCTGGGTCTGCGGTCAGGCCCTCGGCGAAGGCGTCGTGCGACCCGTCGGCGAAGGTACCGACGGCTCCGTTCCCCTGGTCAGCAACGGGAGTACGGCGGGCCGCACCCGGGTGCGGATCGTGGATCCCGTCACGCGGCACGCGTTGCCCGAGGGCCTGGTCGGGGAGATCTGGATCGACGGCCCCTGCACGGCCGCCGGTTACCTCGGGCGGGACGAGGAGACGGAGGAGACGTTCCGAGCACGTCTCGCGAGTGCGGGCGCCCTCGGCCGGCCCCACCTGCGCACGGGCGATCTCGGCTTCCTGTACGACGACGAGCTGTACGTCGCCGGACGCCTGAAGGACGTCATCGTCCGCAAGGGCCGCAACCACTACCCGCAAGACTTCGAGCTCACCGCCGAGCGCGCCGTGCCGGGCCTGCACCCGAACAGCGTGAGCGCGTTCTCCTGCGACGACGGACGGGCCGAGCGGCTCGTGCTGGTGGTGGAGGTGGACGGCAGGCTCCTCAACTCCCCGGGCGCCGGGGCCGTGCGCGCGCAGGTGTTCGAGGCAATACGGAGCGGGCACCGGATCACACCGGACGACATCGTGGTCGTACGGCGCGGGGGGCTGCCGAAGACCTCCAGCGGAAAGGTGCAGCGCAGGGAGTGCAAGCGGTGCTACGAGAACGGCGAGCTGCGGATCGTGGCCTCGGGCGTCGTCGCCGTGACGCGTGAGGAATAGACGTGCAAAACGCATGGGGGAGCGTGTGAAATCGGCCTGTTGCGGCGCAATTGCAGAATGGTAGCGTCGTGCCCGTTCCGGGGATTCACGCAGGAGCCGGGGGTTTCGACCGCGCACGGCGGGCCCCGAATCGTCGGCGTGTTCTTCTTTCTGGAGGGGTAGCCCGTGTCAGACCGAACCGAAAGCCTGGGCCTCCCTTGGGAAAAGGTGGCGGACCTCATAGAATTCGTTCCCGCCGAGTACTCCAACAAGACCCAGTCGGAGTCCGTGGCGCGCGAATTGCTGCGCTGCGACTCGGCGGACATCGACAGGCTCGTCGATGCGTCCTTGCCGTTCGAAGAGCGTGCGGGAGTGCGCTATTTCGACATGAACGACCTGTATAACCTCGGGATGTACTCACAGAGGTCCGACACGCAGCCGGAATTGACGTTCCGAATGCTGTTCCGATTCGCCGGCCGTTCGGTCGAAAGTCTGCTGCGTCCGAAGTCCTGGGGGTTCCGCGTCCACCTGGAGTGCACCGCCTGCGAGGGGCCGGCGCCCTGGCGCTTCGAGGCGCCCGACGTCGCCCGCTTCGGCGGAAGCATCGTCGGCGGGTCGGCCCCCGAGCCGGGCTCCGGGACGGCCACGTACGAGGCGACCGTCACCACGACGGGCGCACGCACGCCGCTGGTCTCCCCCGAGCTGCGCACCCTGACCCGTGACTACCTCGATTCCGGCTACCGCTGGCAGATGGTTCCGGTCGCCATGCAGGCGGACCACCAGCTCGTGCACTCACTGGGCGCGACCAGTTGCATCGCCGCGAGCCTGCTGCTGGCCGAGCGGTTCCGCGCGGCCGGATACCGGGCCGAGGCGAAGCGGGGCTGGTTCTGCGGCGTGCTCGGCGGCGCCCTCGACCTGCCGCACGCGTGCGTGGAGGTGGAGGACGAGGACGGAGTCCTCAAGAGCGTCGACATCGCCAAGGCGCAGTTGGCCGCGCGGCTTTCTTCGGACACCGAGGACTTTCAGGAACTGTGCCTGGGGTCGACGTACAACAAGGTGATCCAGTCCACCGCTTCGGGTAACGCCTCCTTCGGCTACCACGCATGCGGTTCTCCGGTGCCGGCCCACGTGCGCGCGGACATCCGATCGGCTCGTTGAAGCTGAACTATTTGCATCACTGTGTGGGAGGGCGAGTAAATGGCAGTGCCTGAGATCGAACCGATCGTGCTTGAGCTGGACCGGCTGGAGAACATGGCCGAAGCTGGTTACTACAACCCGTACACGATGTTCGACTGGCCTGACGCGATCGAGCCGGACATGCCCTGGATGAGCGAGAACCTCACCACGCTGGCGGGCACCCCCATGTGGGACGAGCTCACGCGTGAACAGCAGATCGCGCTGACCCGGTACGAGGCGATCAATTTCTTCAGCCTCAACATCCACGGAATCCGCGAGCTGCTCAGCGAGGTGGTGATGCGCATTCACGACCGAACCTACGCGGACGCCTCGGAGTTCCTGCACCACTTCATCGGTGAGGAAAACGAGCACATGTGGTTCTTCGCGCAGTTCTGCCTGCGCTACGGCGGCAAGCTGTATCCGGCGCAGCCGACGCTGAAGGCCGACTCCGTGGAGCACCTGTCGCCGGTGGCCCGCGAGCTCATCGTGTTCGCGCGCATCCTGATCTTCGAGGAGATCGTCGACTACTACAACGCGTACATGGCGACCGACGAGTCGTTGCCGCACATCGCCCGTGAGATCAACCGGGTGCACCACCAGGACGAGAGCCGGCACGTCGCGTTCGGGCGGATGATCTTCACCAACCTGCTCGGCCAGGTGGTCAAGCGCGACCCGGACGAGGTGCCGGTGGTCGCCGAGTACCTGGAGAACTACCTCCAGTACAGCATCGCGACCCTCTACAACCCGGCCGCCTACCGCGACGCGGGCATTCCCGACGCGCTCGCGCTGCGGCGCCGTGCACTGGAGCACCCGGCCCGGGCGGAAGCGCACGACCAGGTACTGAAGCGGACGAGGAAGTTCCTGTCGAAGGCGGGCGTAGGCATGGAGTTGATCAAGTGAGGGCCGAACCGATGCAGGCGCTCCGGGAGTTCATCTTGAACCGCAACCCCAAGCTGGAGGACCTGCCCGACGATCTGGACCTGATCGACAGCCGGGCCATCAACTCGCTGGCGTTCGTCGAGTTCATCTTCCTGCTCGAGGAGCTGACCGGCGAGCCGATCGATCCGGAAGACGTGGACCTGGACGATTTCCGCACGCTCGTCGCGATCGAGGCGACATTCTTCATGAAGGAAGCGGCACGATGACCACAGCAGCGATCGACAACGGTCTGGGCGTTCTCGACGGGAGCCAGTTGCGGCTGCTGCGGGCGTTCGACGCGCTGGTCCTGCGCTGGGCCGATGCCTGGGGCGCGCCGGAGTTCCGGTTCCCGTTCTTGATGCGTTGTCAGGACCTGGACACCTTCGACTACTACGACAACTTCCCGCATCTGGGCCTCACCGCGACTCGACTCGATCCCCAGCGCCTCGGCACCCACCTGGCGCAGAGCTCCCGGCCGGTCGACCGGATGCCCACCGAGGTCATGGAGCCGACGGCGTTCGCGCTGCCCTCGGCGGCGTGCTACTCGATCTACCTGGACCTGGCCGGCTCCACGCTGGCCGCCGAGGGCACGTTGCGGACCACGGTCGGTACGTGTTTCCGCAACGAGGACCACTACCAGGGCCTCCAGCGCCTGCTCGGATTCACCATGCGGGAGATCGTCTGCGTGGGGCCGGAGGAGGCGGCGAAGGGACATCTGATCCGCGCCAAGGACGCCGTGACGGCCCTGTGCGCCGAACTCGGTCTGGACGTGGAGGTGGAGGTCGCCACCGATCCGTTCTTCGACAAGAACGGCGGCAAGGCGAAGATGCAGCGGCTGTTCCCGGTGAAGGAGGAGTTCGTCGTCAACGGCGTGGCGATCGGCTCCGTCAACTACCACCGGAACTTCTTCGGCGAGCGGTGCGAGATCCGGGCCGGCGACGAGACGGCGCACACCAGCTGCCTCGCCTTCGGCATGGAACGTTGGGTACACACCCTGACCGACCGGTTCGGCACCACCGCCGCGGCGGTGTCCGCGCTCGAAAGCGTCCGTTGATGCGTTCCACCGTGGCGGCGGTACTCGGTACGCAGGTGAGCCTGCTCCAATCGGGCATGGGCGGTGTCGCGGGAACGGAACTCGCCTGCGCGGTGTCCCGGGCCGGCGCGGCGGGTTGCGTGGGCGGGTACAAGCTGGTCGGCGACGCGCTGTCGGCCGTACTGGAACGGCTGGTCGCCGGCACCGATCGGCCCGTCGGAGTGAACCTGATCCCGGAGGTGGTCGGGCCCGAGGAGCTCGACCGCCAGGTGGCGCAGGTGCTCGCCGAGACGCCGCGGCACGTGTACGTCTCGCTGTTCGGCATGCCCGAGGACGCGGTGTTCGAACGGGTCGCCGCGGCGGGGCGGCAAACGGTGGTGCAGGTGGGGACCGTCGAGGACGGTGTGCACGCGGCCGAACGCGGCGCCGTGGTGGTGGTCCAGGGCATCGAGGCCGGTGGCCACCTGCTGGGCACGTCGCGGCGGGACGACCTGGTCTGCGCCCTGCGGGACCGGCTGCCCGACGCCTGCCTGGTAGCCGCGGGCGGCATCGGCGGGCCGGTCGAGGCCGAGCGTGCCGTTGCCGCAGGAGCCGACGGCATCCTGCTCGGCACGGCCTTCGTCGTCGCACACGAGTCGCGCGCCCACGGCCGCTTCAAGTCGGCGGTGACCGCGGCCGAAGCCGGCGACACCGTGATCACCGACGTCTACGAGATCGGATGGCCCGGCCGCCGGCACCGGGTGCTGGCGACGGCCGTGACCGCCGACCCCGCGCAACCCAGGAAGTTCATCGGGCGCACGGTGGTCGAGGGGAAGCCGTACCTGGTACCGCGCTTCAGCGCGGCCGTACCGACCGAAGCGACCAGCGGGCGCATCGACGAGATGGCGTTGTACTGCGGGCAGTCCTGCACCGCGGTCTCCGCCGAAGCCTCGGCGGCCGACGTCGTCGCCGCGTACGCAAGCGTGCTGCGGAGTCCGCAGACCACACAGACCCAGAGAAGGACGGAAATCCGTGTCGGACAGTGAAGCCCAGCAGCCGAGTGAATTCGAGAATCCGTACGATCTGTCGTACCGCGAGGACACCCCCCGCATACGCACCAGGGAGGGCGTCGAGCTCTACTACGAGTCCAGCGGTGAGGGACCGGCCCTGACGCTGCTCAACAACTACTTCTTCACGGCCCCGTTCTGGCGGCCACACACCCAGACGCTCGTCAAGGACCACCGCGTCGTGAGCTTCGACCAGGCCAACCACGGCGCGTCCACACGGCTCGATCGGGAGCCGACCTGGGAAGAGCACGCGGCGGACGTGATCGGGCTGCTCGACGCGCTGGAGATCGACGCGACCTACCTGGTCGGCACGTCCTCCTCCTCGCAGCTGGCCAGGGACTTGGCGCTCGCACACCCGGACCGGGTCAAGGGCATGGTGCTGGCGGGTCCGGTCTTCGGGGTCAAGAACATGCGGCGCCACCGGCAGTTGAACCGCTCGTGGCTCCAGACGCTGCAGAGCCACGGCATGGCCGGCCTGTACAACCAGATCTACCCCGAGGTGGTCAGCGGGCAGATGAACGAGGAAGGCGGCACACCGGGATTCCTCGGGCTCCGGGAGAGCTTCCTGGCGATGTGCACCCCCGAGGTGGTCACCAACGGGGTAGCCCTCGTCCAGACCGGCGACCCCAGTTCCACGCTGCTGTCCCGCGTGACCGCGCCCACCATGCTCGTCCTCGGGGACGACGACATCCTGCTGAGCCCGCAGCGCGGTCACGAGGTCGCTGCGCTGTTCCCCGACGGGCGCTGCGAGATCATTCCGAACGCCGGGCACATGCCGTTCCTCGACGCCCCCGAGCACTTCGAGACGCTCGTCGCCGAGTTCGTAGAGGAAGTGGAATCGCGTGTCTGATGCGGAGTCCGAGCTCCGGCAGCGGGTTCGCGGACTGCTGGTCGACCTCTTCGGCAGCGAGCGCTTCGCCGGCCTCCCGGACTCCGTGTCGCTGCGCGAGGCCGGACTGCCGTCCACCGGGCTGGTGAGCCTGCTGGTGGCGATGGAGGACGCGTTCGGGTTCGAGTGGGACGACGACGTCGAGCCGGAGGTGATGCGCTCGATCGACTCACTGGCGCGTCACGTCCTGGCCCTGCGGAACTGACGGCCGTAGGGCTCCCCGGGGGTCCCGGGACGGGACTTCCCGACGGGGTCGGCCCGGAGGTGACGGCGGTGTTCCGCCCGGTGGCACCCCCCTACGGACCGGCTCAGCAGTCCGCGGCGGGCCGTCGCGCGTCCGCTGCGGCCCTCACGTCCGCCGGGTCGGCAGACCGGACCGTTCCCCGCGAAGCTGACGGGCGGCCGTGCTTTCCCAAGGGATTCGCCGGATCGATCTCTCACACAGAGTGCTGGGCGGTCGCGGTGGTGGTCCCCGGGGCCGAGGCGGTCGGCGTCGACATCGAGAACGGGGTCATCACGCCCCGCGCGGCCGGGTTCGTCCTGGCGGAGCGGGAGCGGCACACGCTGCTCGGGCCACCCGGGGGGTACACCGCGCGCGATCTGTTCGCCGCGAAGGAAGCGGCCTTCAAGGCCCTGAGCAGCATGGGAAGACTCGGAGATTTCACGTTCTGGCGGATCGGGCTCCGCCGGTTCGGCGACGGGCTGCTCGCCTCGTACCGCGGCGAGCCGGTACCGGTGTGGGTCCGCTCCGAGGCAGATCTGTCGTTCGCCGTGGCGATACGGCGATGAACCGCGCAACACGTCCCCCCACGTCCATGCGCAGGAGGACGCACTGATGGAGAAAGTCACCGAACCGGAGGAATCCATGACGACCGAGAACAGGCAGAACAGCGTGCCCAGCATGGATCGAATCATCAGCCACCTACAGGAACATTGCCCCGACTTGGGGAACGTCCGCCACCTGTACGAGGCGGTCGTCGCCAAGTACGACGGTGTGCACGCCACCTTCGAAGACGGTCGGTCGAGCCTGGTGCTGACCACCTACGACTATCTGGGCCTGCTCGGCGACGAAAGGCTCAACGACGCAGCGAAGGAGGCAGTGGACTTCTTCGGGACGGGGTGCTTCGGCTCACGGGTCCTGGGGGGAAGCCTCGACCTCCACCGCCAGCTGGAGCAGGAACTCGCTGCCTGGGTGGGCAGGGAGGACGCCATGGTGCTCAGCTCGGGTTTCATGACGAACTACACGGTGCTGGCCGCCATGGCCGGTTCCGGCACCTGGGTGCTCGCCGACGAACTCAACCACATAAGCATCGACGACGGGTGTCAGGCGGCCAAGAACGCCGGAGCGACCGTACACGTCTACCGCCACAACGACATGGGTCACGTGGAAGAGCTGCTGCGCCAAGCACCGCGGGACGCACCCAAGATCGTCGTGTCGGACGGCATCTTCGGCATGGAGGGGGACCTCCTCGACCTTCCTGGTCTGTCCGAACTGTGCCGGCGCCATGGAGCGCTGCTCTTCGTCGACGAGGCCCACAGCCTGGGCGTGATCGGGCCCAACGGCGGAGGCGTCCAGGACTACTACGGATTGCCCCACACCGTCGATCTGGTCATGGGCACGCTCAGCAAGGCCATCCCGGCTTCCGGCGGCTTCATCGCCGGTTCGCAGGAACTCATCGCAGCACTTCGGCTCGCTGCGCGGGGGTACCTGTTCAGCGGCGCGTCATCACCGATGGCCGCAGCGGCCAGCCTTGCGGCACTGCGCGTCATCCAACAGGAGGGCGCTGACCGCCGCTCCTTGCTGCAGCGCAACACGAAGCACCTCAGAAGGCGTCTGGAAGCCGCGGGTCTCCACCCCGAGGACGTACCGGGACCGATCACCCCCCTGGTCCTCGGAGAGGACCACACCGCCCTGGAAGCGGCGAGGCTCTGTCATGAGCGAGGAGTCTTCGTGCTCTCCATGGTGCCTCCGGCGGTGGCTCCCGGCACATCCGGCTTGCGTCTGAACCCGACAGCCGCCCACAGCCCGCAGAACATCGATTTCGCCTGCGACGTCATCATCGAGGCCGTGCGAGCGGCCACGGAACGGGCCGAAGACTGAAATCCAGACCGTTCCCGGCGAAGCTGACGGGAGGCCGCGATTCCCAGGGGATCCGCCGGCTCGGTGATTTCACGTTCTGGCGGATCGGGCTCCGAGGCAGATCCGTCGTGCGCCGTGGCGATACGGCGATGAACTGCACAACCCGTCCCCCCACGTCCATGCGGAGGAAGACGCACTGATGGAGAAAGTCACCGAACCGGAGGAATCCATGGCGACCGAGAACAGGCGGAGCAGCGTGTCCAGCTTGACGCGAATAGTCAGTCACCTGCAGGAAAGGGCGCCCAAGCTGGGCCACATCCGTCATCTGTACGAGGGGACCATCGCCAAGTACGACGGTGTGCACGCCACCTTCGACGACGGCTATTCGAAGATGGTGCTGACCACCTACGACTATCTGGGCCTGCTCGGCGACGAGCGGATCAATGCGGCAGCGAAAGAGGCAGTGGACTTCTTCGGGACGGGGTGCTTCGGCTCACGGGTTCTGGGGGGAAGCCTCGACCTCCACCGCCAGCTGGAGCAGGAACTCGCTGCTTGGGTGGGCAGGGAGGACGCCATGGTGCTCAGCTCGGGTTTCATGACGAACTACACGGTGCTCGCCGCCCTGGCCAAGCCCGGCACCTGGGTGCTCTCCGACGAACTCAACCACGCGAGCATCGTCGACGGATGTATGGCGGCCAAGAGCGCCGGAGCGACCGTACGCGTGTACCGCCACAACGACATGGGTCATGTGGAAGAGTTGCTGCGCCAAGTGCCGCAGGACGCAACCAAGATCGTCATCTCGGACGGCATCTTCAGTATGGACGGGGACGTCGTCGACCTTCCCGGTCTGTCCGAACTGTGCCGGCGCCATGGAGCGCTGCTCTTCGTCGACGAGGCCCACAGCCTGGGCGTGATCGGGCCCAACGGCGGAGGCGTGCAGGACCATTTCGGATTGCCCCACACCGTCGATCTGGTCATGGGCACGCTCAGCAAGGCCATCCCGGCTTCCGGCGGCTTCATCGCCGGTTCGCAGGAACTCATCGCAGCACTTCGGCTCGCTGCGCGGGGGTACTTGTTCAGCGGTGCGTCATCACCGATGGCGGCAGCGGCCGGGCTTGCGGCACTGCGTGTCATCCAGCAGGAGGGCGCTGACCGCCGCTCCTTGCTGGAACGGAACACGAAGCACCTCAGAAGGCGTCTGGAAGCCGCGGGTTTCAACCTTCCGGACGTACTGGGACCGATCACTCCCGTCATCGTGGGGGATGACTACGTCGCCCTGGAAGGAGCCAGGCTCTGCCAGGAGGACGGCGTTTTCGTGCTCTCGGCGCTGCCTCCGGCGGTAGCCCCCGGCACGTCCCGCTTGCGCCTGAACGCGACAGCCGCCCACAGCCCGCAGAACATCGATCTTGCCTGTGACGTCGTCATCGAGGCCGTGCGAGCGGCCACTGAGCGGGCCGGAGGCTGAAGTCATCGGGCGTATCGAGCCGGCCAGCGCGGCGGGCAGGCCGCAGAGCCTTCGGTGACGGCGCTCTGCGGCCTGCCCGCGCGGCGGGGTGAGGTCACCGTGGCGCACCCCATTGATTCTGGGCGCCCACCCCTTCCCGCCGGTCGAACTGCGAGCAGGCGGCGGAGGCCGTGCCCGGTGTGCGGCCGGGCCCACTGATCGCAGTCGGCGGCAGTGCGGTTGACGGGAGCCGCCCGCAGGGCCCCGAGACACCCCTCTCCGACGTCACGTGACCACGGGACACCCACCGGGAGTTGGTTCGTATGCATTCCGGAACACACATAGACGCCGCTTCCGGGGAATTCAACGCGCAGGTCGCGCTGCTCGATCCGTTGAGCCTCGACGTCGACCTGCGACGCCTGCCCAAGATCAACGAAGCGGCGGACGTCGACGCCTTGGCGCGTGTCCTCTGCGAGGCCCTCCCGACGGAGCAGCGCATCGCCGGTTTCACGCTGCCGGAATGCCTCGCCGCGATGCGTGATCTGGGCATGTACCTCGGCAGCCTCACGCGGCACGGAGTGGTGGCCTTCGACGCCGTCGCGGACGCCGCCGGACCGTTCGAACTGTTGGGGCGGCGTGCGCACATGATCCCGCGCGACACGGTCTACCACTACACGTGCTGGAATCCCACGGGCGAGCGCGAGCGGCTCTACACCGGGCACCCCATGGAGCGCGGCCTCATCGACGCGGTGCGCACGTGCGTGCCGGAGCTGGCGCGGGCGATCGACATCGGCCGTTCACTGGACGAGGCGGATCCGCGCAGTGCCGGGCGGGCCGGCGACTGGGCGTCCTTCGTCGAGTGCGTCACCGTCATCGACACGGCGATGAGGACGGTGCTCGGGAACGTCTCCCACGAGTTCTTCGCCCTCGAGCTCCGACCGTACTTCGAGGAAGTCCGCCTGGGGGGACGCACCTACATGGGCCCGGCCGCAGCCCATGTGCCCCTCTTCCTGATCGACCTGCTGCTGTGGGCGTCGGACGGGGGCAGCGAGGAGTACCTGTCGTTCTGCGACGAACTCGTCTCGCACACGCTTCCCGGCTGGCGGGAACGGTACGCGGAATGGAGGGCGAAGCCATCCCTGGCCACTCGCTTCGCCGCCGCCCTCGATGAACCCCGCACGCCGGACGAGTCGCTGCACGTGCAGGCCGGTACGCGGGCGCTGGGGGAGGCGCTCAGGGCGTTGGTCTCGTTCCGCGGCAAGCACCTGGTGATGGCACGGCGCGGCTATCACGAGGACGTGCGGCTCTACGAACTGGGCAGCGGCGGGGGAAGCACGGAACTGCTCGACGGGATCCTCACCCTTACCCGGCGGACCCGCGCCGGCATCGGCCCGGCCGCCGCGTCGTGACGTCACGGTCGCCTCTGCGGAGGGGGAGCGAGCGATGAGGATCGTCCTGGTCGGGGCCGGCATCGGCGGACTGGCGACCGCGATGAGTCTGCATGCCGCGGGGTTCGAGGACGTCACCGTCTTCGAGGCCGCTCCCCGCCTCGGTGCGCAGGGGTTCGGTCTGAACATCCTGCCCAATGCCGTGCGCGAGCTGGCTGAGCTCGGCCTCCTGGACGAGCTACGGCAACATGGCCTCCAGGCCCGTGAGTTGCTGATGTGTACCCCGCGGGGTGACCTGGTGTGGCGGGAGGACCGAGGGCTGTCGGCGGGCTACGGATGGCCACAGATCTCGATGTCCCGCGCCCGGCTCGTGGAGGTTCTGGCGGCGGAGGTACGACGACGCCTGGGCGGCGGGGCGATAGTCACCGGCGCCCGGCTCGTCGGCCTCGACGGAGCGCGCGGTGCCTTCGTGCACGAGGACGGCGCGCGGCGGACGGTGGAGGCGGACGTGCTCGTCGGGGCGGACGGCATCCACTCGGCGGTGCGCGCGGCCTTCTACCCCGCCGAGGGCCCTCCCCGGACGAACGGCATGACCCTGCTCCGGGGGACCACCTGGGGCAGCGGGTTCCTGTCCGGAGCGTCGATGACCGTCCTGGGCGACGACAGGAGACGGTTCGTCCTGTACCCGATGGACCGCGGTGCGGGGGACAGGAGCCTGATCAACTGGGTCGCCGCCGTCCCGGAACCCACCGTCGGCGCGGGGTGTCCCCCGCCCCGGGAAAGCGTCTCGGGGATGCGGGAGTTCCTCCTGCGGGAGTTCGGCGGTTGGCGCCCGCCGGACCTGGACCTGGTCCGCGTGATCCGGGACACCGAGCGGATACACCGGTACCCGATGATCGACAGGGACCCCGTCCCGCGGTGGACGTTCGGCCGTGTGACGCTCCTGGGCGACGCCGCCCACGCGATGTACCCCGCCGGGTCCAACGGCGCCACGCAGGCGATCGTCGACGCACGGGTGCTGGCGTGGCACCTCGCCTCGCACTCCGACGCGGGCGACGCCCTGCGGGCGTACGAGGACGAGCGCCTGCCCCAGATGACCGAACTACAACGGATCAATCGGTCCATGGGGCCGGAGAGGGTGCTCACGTTGGCGCATCAGAGAGCCCCGCGGGGATTCGAGAGGATCGGGGACGTCTTCGGCGAGGAGGAACTCGCGGAGATCTCCCGCAGCTATGCGGTGACGGGGAGGTTCGACCGGGACCGGGTCAACTCGCGGCCCACGCTCTCCGTCCACCGACTTCGGCAGCACGCTGCGCTGCAGGACCACGGGAGTGCGGGATGACCGGCACGGGCCGGCTCGGCGACAGTGCCGAAGCCGTCAAGGAGACCAGCTTCATCACCGCCGTCATCAGGGCCATGGAGAACGACCGCCCCGACGCGTACTTGTCGGACCGTCACGCCGCGCTGCTGAGCACGCCGAGGTCGAGGCGGATGGCGGAGGAGGCGCTGGCCGCCGGCGGCACGATCGGCTCCGTGATCGTGCGGGGCCGGTTCGGCGACATCGCGCTCGAGCAGGCCGTCGCCGACGGCATCACGCAGGTGGTGTGCCTGGCGGCGGGCAGCGACACGCGGGCCTGGCGCCTCGGCCTTCCTGCCCGTACCCGGTTCTTCGAGATCGACCTGCCGGGTCAACTGGCCGCGAAGGAGGCGTTGCTGGCTCCGCTCGAGGACCAGCTCAGCTGCCTTCGAGTGGCGTTGGACGAGGACCTCCGCGGCGAGACGTGGCCGCGGCGGCTGAAGGAGGCGGGGTACGCGCCCGACAGACCCGCGGTGTGGATCGTCGAGGGACTCGTGCCGTACCTGGGAGTCGAGCACTTCACCCGGCTCCTCACCCGTATCGGGACGCTTTCGAGCAGCGGTTCTGTGCTGCTCGTCGACGCACCGCACACCGCCTACTTCGAGGACGCGTCCAACGAGGGGTTCCTCGCGTTCATGGAGTCCCGCGGGTCCGCGTTCCGGCCCGGACCGGACGACTTCGGTGGCCTCCTGGCCCGTCACGGCTGGTGGGCCGAGCCGTACACCTTGAGCCAGCTCACCGCCGGTGCCTGCGCGTGGCTGCCGGCTCCACCGGAGCGGCTCTGCCCGCCCCACGACCACCACTGGGTGGTCCGCGCACATCGCGCCGATCGTCGTTCTTGGCTCGATTAGTGCACTTCTCAGGCTATTTGATCGACAGTACACTGCCCAGATGTCATTTTCTGAATGTGTTCGAAAACTCCCCCCATTACGCGTGATGACCAAGGACTGATGCGCTGTGACCAATACGGATTCGTTAAAGGAAACGCCGGCCACTGATGGGGGTGGCCGGCCGGGGCTCACACTTGCCGCGGTGAGTGTCGTGCAGTTCATGGTGTCTCTCGACCTCTCGGTCGTGAACGTCGGACTCCCGCAGATCAGGGAGAGCCTCGGCTTCAGCGAGGTGGGCCTGACCTGGGTGATCCACGCCTATGCCCTCACCTTCGGCGGGCTGCTCCTCCTGGGCGGCAAGATCGCCGACCTGTTCGGCCGTAAGCGGCTCGTGCTGATCGGCCTCGCCCTGTTCGGCCTCGCCTCCCTCGCCGGTGGTTTCGCGACGGAACCGGGGCATCTGGTGGCCGCCCGCGCCGCGCAGGGCATCGGGGCCGCCGCGCTGGCCCCGGCCGCGCTGGCGCTGCTGACCGGGACCTTCCCGTCCGGCCCGGAACGCGTGAAGGCGTTCGGTGTTTGGAGCGCGGTGAACGCCGCGGGCGCGGCCTTCGGCGTCCTCATCGGCGGTCTGCTCACCGAGTACGCCGGCTGGGAGTGGGTGATGTTCATCAACGTACCGATGGTCGTCATCGCACTGGCCCTGACCTGGCGCGGCATCGTCGCCGACGGGCCCAGCGGAGACCGCGGCCGCCCGGACGTCCTGGGCGCCCTGCTCGCCACCGCCGGCATGAGCCTGCTCGTCTTCGGCGTCGTCCGCACCGACCAGTACCCGTGGACCTCGTCGACGACCCTCATGACGCTGGCCGCGGCCGTCGTCCTGCTGGCCGCCTTCCTCTACGTCGAGAAGAGCACCTCGCGCGACCCGCTGATCAGGCTGGGTCTGTTCACCCACCGCTCGGTCGTCGGCGCCAACCTCTTCATCCTCCTGCTCGGCGGCGCCATGTCGTCGGCCTTCTACTTCATCTCCCTCTACCTCCAGGGCGTGCTGGGGAGCGGCCCCGCCCTGAGCGGCGTTCAGTTCCTGCCCTTCGCGCTCGGCGTCGTCGCCGGGTCGGTTCTCGCCATCAAGCTGGGCGGCCGTCTCGCCCCCCGGATGGTGCTGGCCATCGGCGGCATGCTGACGGGCATCGGATTCGCCTGGTTCAGCCTGTTCACCGCCGACGGTTCGTTCGTCGCCGACGTCCTGGGCCCGTCGATCCTCGCCAGCATCGGCATCGGGCTCTGTCTCGGCCCCATCGCCTCCCTCGCCACCGGCGGCGTCCCGGCCCACGAGGCGGGCGCCGCCTCCGCTCTGCTCAACAGCGCACGCCAGATCGGCGCCGCACTCGGCTTGGCGGCCCTGGGTACCGCCGCCAACGCGCGCACCGGGGACTCCGGCACGCTGGAAGCCCTCACGGACGGCTACGCGCTCGGCATGACCATCGGCGCCGTGATCGTGGTGGTCGGCGTCCTCGTCGCACTCGTGGTGCTGCCCCGCACCGTCCCCGACACCGACGGAGCCGGGCAGCACTGAACGCCGCGGTCGGCCGGCGGCCCCCACGCACATCCCACGTCGTCACCGGCCGGGCCGCCGGCCGGCGACGACGGATGCCCGAGCCTCGGCGCCGCCCCGCGCGGGTTCGTCCTGCCGCAGCCCGGGGCGGCCGACCTGCGAAGTTCTGCGCGAAATAGAGCAGTCGTACGGAGAATTCCATAAGAACGCTCTTCCGAGGCATATGTAAGATACATTCAGGATATGGCTCCATTAAGCCCCGATAGAGATTCTCGGCACGATGGCAGTTCGAGCGAAGAGCCGAGACGATATCCGCCGCTGCAGCTCAGGAGATTGCCATGAATGACGTGAGTTTCCGGTGTCGAGTCACCCGCCGCAGGGGAACGGCCGACCGGATCGCGGCACCGTGGCCCGTGCCACGTACCCGTCCGACGAGCAGCGCGTGGAGATTCGCATGATCCGAGCAGCGCGTACCCGAGCGGGAAACCGGATGCGCCCGGCCGGCGCCGACGGCCTGAAGTACCTGGCGGCACGCATGCGCACGGGCGTGGCCATCGCCACCGCCTTCGACATCGAGGCCCGGCCCTGGGGCGCGAGGTGCACCTTCCTGGCGACGGTGGCCGAAGAACCGCCCACCGTCATGGTGACCCTGCTCAGCGAAAGCCCCACGGCCCACGCGGCGCTCACCGCCGGCGAGTTCGCCCTCAACGTCCTTTCCCGGGGAGCCCGGACGGCCGCCGAGCTGTTCGACTCCGAGGCGCCCGACACCTTCGACCGCATCGACTGGACCGTTCCGCGCGGAGCCACCGGGCCCCACCTGCGCGCCGACGCGCAGGTGGTGGCCAACTGCTCGATCATGGGCCACTCCTGCCACGGCGACGAGGTGACGCTCTTCGCCGACGTGAGCCACGTCTTCCTCAAGCACCTCATGTGCCGCGAGCTGTTGGCCGCCGCACTGGCGGGCGCCGGCCTGACCGTCTGATCCGTGCCCCGAGTGCCGTACCGCACGCGGGGCACGGCCGTGCGCCGGGGACGCCTCCGGTTCCACGGGACCGGAAGCGGAGATCCGCGGGCCCGGACGCGAACACCATCCCGGCAGAACTGACCCTGCTCGGCGAGATGGTGTGTATTGTCAGTCAAACCGCGCTGTTTCGTTCCGCGCGCTGATGTACGCGGTGGCCCGTCCCCCACCGCGGCCCGCGCCGAGCAGGCGCGGATGGTTTCGTGACCCGTGTCACCGGTTTCCCTCCCGGGCCACCGGTCCACACCCCGTCAACCGAGCGGCATTCACCCGACCTCCGGGCAGCCTTCGTGCTCCCCTGCTCCGGGCCGGGCGTCCCGCCCGGCCCGCTCGCCGTCCACGGCCGCGGACCGAGCCGGAAGCGGTCGCCGGCCTCGGGCACCCCGAGGAACCGCCGGTCCCGGAGTCGGGCGCACTCGCGGCTGCTCGGAATCCGGTGCCTCCCGCCCGCGGTTCCGCCAGTCGGCCTGCGGTGAACTCCCGCTTCGCATTTGCCTTCTGACCTGTCGAGGAAAAGGACGTTCGCGATGAACCAGTTCCCCAGGCACTACTTCGAGACGCGGCTGAGGCTGGTCTCGGACCCCCTGACCGCCGTCGCCCGCCTGGCCTCGTCCGGCCTGCACGCGGACTACGTGGTGTACGAGAACAGCGGTACGTGGTCCTACGCGGGCGGCTCCTTCGCCGAGATCACCCTGGACCGCACCGGCGCACGGCTGCGCCAACAGGAAGAAGTGTTGCTGCCGTGGGACGGCTGTCCGCTGAAACAGGTGCAGGACCTTCTCGATGCCGTACGGATCAAGGACTGGCGCGCCTACGGCTGGGCGGCGTTCGAGCTGTCGTACGCCAAGGACGGAGACGCGCGGCACATCGGTGACCAGCGCCTTCTCCACCTCGTCATACCCCACACCGAAATCAGGATCGAGGACGGCGAGGCCCATCTGCGCTCCGCGGACCAGGCCACGCTCACGGCCGCGCTGGACGCCCTGATGAAGGAGGGCGACGAACTGCGGACCGAACCGACCCCGGTGGACGTGCGGCGGGCCGGAGCGGACGCCTACCGCCGGTCGGTGGGTGCCGCGGTCGAGGCGATACGCGACCAGCACCTCCAGAAGGTGATCTTCTCCCGGGTGGTGCCGGTCGACTTCGAGGTCGACTTCGTCGGGACGTACCTGGCGGGCCGGCGCGGCAACAACCCCGCACGTTCCTTCCTCCTCCGCCTCGGCGGCATCGAGGCGACCGGCTTCAGCCCGGAGATCGTCGCCCAGGTCGGCCCCGACGGACGCGTCGTCAGCCAACCCCTCGCCGGAACGCGGGCGTTGACCGGCGACCCGGCCGAGAACGAGCGCCTGCGCGAGGAGCTCCTCGCTGACCCCAAGGAGATATACGAGCACGCGATATCCGTGAAGGTCGCGTACGACGAACTGCTCGACGTGTGCGCCCCCGGCAGCGTCGACGTGGAAGAGTTCATGGTCGTGAAGGAGCGCGGCACCGTGCAGCACCTGGCCTCCCGGGTGAGCGGACAGCTCGACGCCGGCCGGGGCGCCTGGGACGCCTTCAGCGCGGTCTTTCCCGCCGTCACCGCATCGGGGGTGCCCAAGCAGGCCGCGTACGACAGCATCCGCCGCAACGAGTCCGACGTGCGGGGGCTCTACAGCGGGGCCGTCCTGACCTTGGACCAGAACGGGGCCATGGACGCCGCCCTGGTGCTGCGCAGCGTCTACCGGCAGGACGGACGCACCTGGCTGCGTGCGGGCGCGGGCATCGTGGGGAACTCCCGTCCCGAGCGGGAACTGGAGGAGACCTGCGAGAAGATGGGCAGCATCGGGCGCTTCCTGGTACCGGCCGGCGAGCCCGTGGGCGCTGCCGCCGCGGCGATGGCGGGAGAGGCGCACGCATGACGGCGACGTCCTCCCGTCCGAGGAAGACGCATGCCCCGGACGGCGGCGCCCTGCTGCTGGCCGGGGACGAGGGCGCCCCCCTTTCCCCGGACGAGATACGACGCTGGCGCGCACTGCCCGCCGAACAGCAGCCCGACTGGACTGCAAGCCCCCACCTCGCTCCGGTGCGTGACACCCTCGCGACCAGGCCGGCGCTGGTCACCCGGCAGGAAGTGGACACGCTGCGCGCCCTGTTGGCCGAAGTCGCACGAGGCCGCTATCTGGTGGTGCAGGCCGGAGACTGCGCGGAAGACCCGGCGGAGTGCGCCGCCGGACCGGTCTTGCGCAAGGCGGACCTGCTCGACGAGCTCGCCGAGGCGATGCACGCGCGCTCCCGCGCGCCCGTCCTGCGCGTCGGCCGCATCGCCGGCCAGTTCGCCAAGCCCCGCTCCCGGCCCATGGAACGCGTAGACGGGCGACTGCCCGTCTACCGCGGCCACCTGGTCAACGCTCCCGAGCCCGACGTGCTCGCCCGCCGCCCGGAGCCGTCGCGCATGGTGACGTGCTACGACGCCGCGGCCATGGCCATGGCCGCACTGCGGCTCCGCGGCGGCGGGGTCGCAGGGGCGCCGGAAGCACGTACCTGGACCAGCCACGAGGCGCTCGTCCTGGACTACGAACTCCCCCTGGTGCGCCGCGGCATCGACGGCGGGCTGCTGCTCACCTCGACGCACTGGCCGTGGATCGGCGAGCGCACCCGGCAGCCCGACGGAGCGCACGTGCGGCTGCTGGCGTCCGTGGACAACCCCGTCTCCTGCAAGGTCGGTCCGTCCTGCACCGCGGACGACCTGGTGCGCCTGTGCGCCGCGCTGGACCCGGACCGGATACCCGGCAGACTGACGCTGATCGCGCGGATGGGCGCCGGGTCCGTGGCCGAACGGCTGCCGGCACTGGTGTCCGCCGTACGGGCCGCGGGACACCCGGTCAGCTGGTTGTCGGACCCGATGCACGGGAACACCGTGACCGGACCGGGAGGGCTGAAGACCCGCCGCGTCGACGAGATCGTACGTGAGGTCGTCCGCTTCCAGGACGCCGTCGTCGCGGCGAAGGGAGTCGCGGGAGGACTGCATCTGGAGGCTACGCCGCATCCCATTGCCGAGTGCGTGTCGGAGGCGTCCGGGCTGGCGGAGCTGGGGCGCCCGGACGGGACGTACACGACGCTGTGCGACCCACGACTCAATCGCCGGCAGGCACTCGACGTGGTCTCCGCGTGGCGCGGACGGCGAAGCTGACGCGTCGCCGGGCACAGGGGGAGGGGGCTCCACCGTCCGAGGCCCTCACGGCGAGGGCCTCGGCACCCTTTCCGGCCGGCACGTCGAGTGCTGACTTCCGATGAGCCGGACGCATGTGAATTCCTCACCCGCCCGTGCGTTCTTCACGGCGCTTTCTGCCTCCCTCACCAGTTGGCTCCGAGTGGTCATCGAATTGATGACAGCCCTGAGGCGGCATGGCAATGTTCGGTGCGAGCCATCCTGTGGCGGGACGGCCACAGGGCGGCAGAACGAATCTCACCGAGTGCATGTCGTCGAATTCTCCCTTCCGATTCTGGAAAGGGTGAGAGAAGCCGGCCGAGAAGGATCGGGCGGCTGGTCGACCTGCGCGAAGACCATACGACAAGGGGGCGGCTTCAGCCGGGGAATTCCGCCTCGCAGGACCAGATGGTGCGCACATCCCGTCGAGGAAGGCGTCGGACGCCCTCCCTACCCCGAGAGGCCATGTGACTGATGCAGGCGGACACTCAGAAGCTGAACCAGCCCGGACCCGTCGACACGGCGATGCTCCGCCGTGTCTGCGGTCACTTCGTGACCGGCGTCACGGTGATCACCAGTGGAAGCGGTGCGCAGGCGGCCGGGACCACGGTCAACTCCTTCACGTCGGTCTCCCTCGACCCGGCACTGGTGTTGATCTGCCTGCACAACGACTCCCGGCTGCGTCCGATCGTCGAGGGGACCGGCGCGTACGTGGTCAACTTCCTCTCGGCGCAGCAGGAAGTGCTCGCGCGGAAGTTCGCCGCCAAGGCGACGGCGTCGCTGCGGGACGTGGCGCACCACCCCTCCGCGACGGGGACACCCGTCCTCGACGACGCGCTGGGGTTCCTCTCCTGCCGCGTGGTCAGCGCGACCGAGGTCGGGGACCACACCATCTTCGTCAGTGAGGTGGTGGACATGGGACTGCCGACGCGGTTCGAGCAACCGCTGGTCTTCTTCCGCGGAGCGCTGCGCGCGCTCCAGGAAGCGCTCTGATGCCCGTCGTGTCGACCCCCTGCCGACCCGCCCGCGGGTGAAGGGCCACTGACGGGCGCGCACCGATGCCCCGGCATCCGATCGGCGTTCGCCGTCGGTCCGCACGAACCCCGCAACGTCCACCTGCCGCACGGCCGTGCCCGGCTCCCCGTGCCGCGGGACGCGTTCGGGCGGGAACTCTCCGAAGCCCCTACCAGGACACCGGCCACGTACTGCTCCGAAAGGCGAACTGTGAACACGACGGACAACGGACAGCGGGACGCGACGCGCTACGACGTCGCCATCCTCGGTGCGGGCATGGCGGGTGGGACGCTTGCCGCGGTGCTGGCGAGGCACGGTGTCAAGGTGCTGGTCATCGACGCGGGCACGCACCCGCGCTTCGCGGTGGGCGAATCGACCATCCCGTACACCTCGACCATGATCAAGGTCATCGCTGACCGCTACCAGGTGCCCGAGATCGGTTCGCTCGCCAGCTTCCGCGGCATCCAGACGAAGATCTCCCCCCTGAGCGGCCGCAAGCAGAACTTCGGTTTCGTGTACCACCAGGAGGGCAAGCCCCAGGACCCCGACCAGGTGAACCAGTTGAAGATCCCCAGCTGGCACAGCACCGAGAGCCACCTCTTCCGTCAGGACACCGACGCCTACCTGTTCAACGTCGCCGTCTCCTACGGGGCCGACGCGAGCCTGGGCACCCGTATCCAGGACATCGAGACCGGACCCGACGGAGTCGTGCTGCGATCGGACCGCGGGGAGGATTTCCACGCCGAGTACCTGGTGGACGGCAGCGGGTTCCGCTCGCCGGTGGCCGACGCGTTCGGCCTGCGCGAGGAGCCCACGCGGGCGCGCCACCACTCCCGCAGCCTGTTCACCCACATGGTGGGCGTGAAGCCGTTCGACGACTGCGAGGGAGCGAAGGGGCACGACCAGCCCAGCCCGTGGCACGCCGGCACCCTGCACCACGTCTTCGACGGCGGCTGGCTGTGGGTGATCCCCTTCGACAACCACGAGGGCGCCGTCAGCACGCTGTGCAGCGTCGGTCTGACGCTGGACGAGAGGGCCTTCCCGAAGGACCACCGCTCCCCGCAGGAGGAGTTCGACGCCTTCCTGGCGCGGTACCCGCAGATCGCCGAACAGTTCGACGGCGCCCGGGCGGTGCGCCCGTGGGTCAGCACCGGACGGTTGCAGTACTCCGCGACGCGGACGGTCGGTGAGCGGTACTGCCTGACCGCACACGCGGCGGGGTTCATCGACGCGCTCTACTCGCGAGGCCTGAACAACACCTTCGAGGTCGTCAACGCCCTGGCGTGGCGGCTGATCGAGGCGTCCCGCGACGGCGACTGGTCGACCGAGCGGTTCACCTACATCGACGCGCTTCAGCAGGGCCTGTTCGACGTCCACGACGACCTGGTCTACAGCTCCTTCGTCGGATTCCGCGACTACGCCCTGTGGAACGCGGTCTGCCAGGTGTGGAAGTCGATCAGCTTCCTGCCGTCGCTGGCCCTGGAGCGTGCCCACCGCCTGCTCCTGGAGACCAAGGACGACGGGCCCCTGAGGGATCTGGAGAAGTCCGATCCGCCGGGGCTGCCCGCACCTGTCGGCCAGGGCCTCGCCCGCCTGCTCACCTTCACGAGGGAGCTCTGCCAGCGCGTCGAGGACGGTGAGGTGACGCCCGCGGACGCCGCCGAGCAGATCCTCGCCCGAGTACGGGACACGGAAGTCATCCCGACGCCCCTCGACCTGAGCAACCCCGACAACCGCTTCTTCGACGCCACGCCCGACGTCATGGAGCAGGTCGTGGCGTGGGGCAGGGCGGAGGCGCCCGAGCACATCAGGCGCCTCTTCCGGTAGGACCGGTCCGCCGGACCGCCCCCCGCTCCGGGGCCGTCCGGCGGCCCGCAATGTTTTCGTGGCAGTTATTGGTACCCGATTTCCCACATACTGGAGAACGCCATGGCAGACGCGAGTCCTTCCGGTTTCAGCGGCGCGAATCAGCGAATTCCGGCAAGCAAGGACGAGTTGATTTCGCTCGTTGCTGACCTGCTGGAGGAGAACCCCGAAGACCTCGATGAGCATGAGAACCTGATCGAATACGGAATCGATTCGATCGGCGTCATGCGCGTGGTCAGTCTGTGGAACCGCGAAGGGCTCGACATAACCGTCGGCGAACTGTTCGCCCATCCCACGATCGCGGAGTGGTGGGACCTCCTGAGCGAGTGCACCGCCATCGGTCCCGCCCACGACACAGCGGTGGACGTCGACATCGACGCACCGTTCGAGCTGAGCCCGGTCCAGCACGCCTACTGGGTGGGGCGCACCGACGGCCAGGTGCTCGGCGGCGTGGGCTGCCACATCTATCTCGAGGTCGACGGGGCCGGCGTGGACGCGGACGGTCTGGAGCGGGCGGTGTCCGCGCTGACGGAACGCCATCCGATGCTGAGGGCACGCTTCCTTGACGACGGTACCCAACAGATCATGCCGAGGGCGGCATGGACCGGGCTGCTCCGGCACGACCTGCGCGACCTCGACGAGGCCGCGACGGAGCGCGAGCTGACGCGGATCCGCGCCCGACTGTCGCACCGCAGGCTGGCCGTGGAGCGGGGCGAAGTGTTCGACGTCCGGCTGTCGCTGCTGCCCGGCGGACGAACGCGCCTGCACATCGAGCTGGACCTGCTGGTTGCCGACGTCCTCAGCTTCAACGTCTTCCTCGACGACCTCGCCGCGTGTTACACCGGCGGCGCCGCGGCACTGAAGCCCCTGACCTACAGCTTCCCGCAGTACCGCGCGGACCTGGGGCGCTCCCGCAGCGCGGCGTACGTCCGCGACCGCGCGTACTGGCTGTCGCGCCTGCCCGACCTGCCCTCCGCGCCGCGGCTGCCGCTCGCCCAGGACCCGGCACTGATCGAGCGGCCGGTCTTCCGGCGCCTGGAGCACCGGCTGGAGCCCGAGGACTTCGAGCGCCTGGTGCAACTGGCCCGGCGCAACCAGGTCACCCCTGCCATGGTGCTGGCCACGGCGTACGCCGAGATCCTCGGGCGGTGGAGCGGTCAGTCGCGGTTGCTGCTGAACCTGCCGCTGTTCGACCGGGTCGCCCTGCACGACGATGTCGCCGGCATGATCGCCGACTTCACCAATCTGGTGCTGCTCGACGTCGATCTGACCGGTGGTTCCTTCCTCGACCGCGTCCGCGCGGTGCAGCAGCGGTTCCAGACCGACATCTCCCACAGCGCCTACTCCGCCGTCGAGGTTCTCCGCGACATCTCGCGCCACACGGACCTGGAGGTACAGACCGCCCCGGTCGTGTTCGCCAGCAACGCCGGCGGCGGAGAGCTGCTCAGCGGGCGCTTCCGCCAGTCCTTCGGTGAACTCGGGTACTCGATCACGCAGACCCCGCAGGTGTGGCTCGACCACCAGCTCATGGACATGGCGAGCGGTGTCTATCTGAACTGGGATTTCGTGGACGGGCTGTTCCCCGAGGGCGTGGTGGAGGGAATGTTCGAGGCGTACTGCGGGGTGTTGGACTGGCTGGTCGAGGGTGACTGGTCCGGTCCGGCTCCGGTGGGTCTGCCGGTGGGGCAGCGGGCGGTGCGTGCTCGGGTGGGGGAGACGGGTGCACCGGAGAGCGGTCGCCTGCTGCACGAGGGGTTCTTCGAGCGGGCTGGTGCGGAGCCCGGTCGGGCTGCTCTGGTGTGGGGTGAGGACGGCGAGCTGTCGTACGGGGAGCTTGCCGGTCGGGCGTTGCGGGTGGCCGGTGGTTTGGTCGCCGGTGGGGTGTTACCGGGTGATGCCGTCGCGGTGACGGTGGGGAAGGGCCCGGAGCAGGTCGCCGCGATCTTGGGCGTGTTGGCGGCCGGTGGTGTGTACGTGCCGGTGGGCGTGGACCAGCCCGCGGTGCGTCGCGCGTTGATGCTCGAGGCCGCGGGCGTTCGTCACGCGGTGGTGGACGGGGCGGCGGGGGAGTGGCCGTCGGGCGTGAGGGTGTGGGAGTACGGGGAGTTGGTGCGGTCTGCCGGACTGTCGGCGCCGGTGACCCGCCAGGTGTCGGAGGCGGCGTATGTGATCTTCACGTCGGGTTCGACGGGCCGGCCCAAGGGCGTGGAGGTGTCGCACCGCGCGGCGGTGAACACGGTCGAGGACATCAACGAGCGTTTCGACGTGGGTGCCGAGGACCGGGTTCTGGCGGTGTCGGCGGCTGACTTCGATCTGTCGGTGTACGACATGTTCGGGTTGCTGGCGGTGGGCGGTGCGCTGGTGCTGATCGAGGAGGGCGATCGGCGTGAGGCGCAGCGCTGGGTGGAGTCGTGCCGTCGTCACGGGGTGACGGTGTGGAACAGCGTGCCGGCGTTGTTCGACATGTACGTGTCGGTGGCGGAGGCGCGGGGGCTGGACGACCGGTTGCGGTTGGTCCTGGTCTCGGGTGACTGGGTCGGTCTGGATCTGCCGGGTCGTTTCCGGGCGCGATGTCCCGAGGGCCGGTTCGTCGCGATGGGCGGTGCGACGGAGGCGGCCATCTGGTCGAACGCGCTCGAGGTCGAGCGGGTGCCGCAGGAGTGGCGTTCGATTCCGTACGGGTTCGCGCTGCGCAATCAGCGGTACCGGGTGGTGGACCCGGTGGGTCGGGACTGCCCGGACTGGGTGCCCGGTGAGTTGTGGATCGGTGGGGTGGGTGTCGCCGAGGGGTATCGCGGTGATGCGGCGAAGACGGCGGAGAAGTTCCTGGTCCGGGACGGTGAGCGGTGGTACCGGACGGGTGACCTGGGGCGGTTCTGGTCGGACGGCACGCTGGAGTTCCTGGGACGGGCCGATCACCAGGTGAAGGTCCGGGGCTTCCGGATCGAGCTCGGTGAGATCGAGGCGGTGCTGGAGGCCCATCCGCACATCGGCCGTGCCGTCGTCGCCGCTGTCGGTACGGGTACGCAGCAGAAGATCGTCGCTGCCGTCGTCACCCACCCCGAGGGCGAGGCGGTGGACGTCGAGGCGGTGCGCGAATGGACCGGTGACAGGTTGCCCGGTCACATGGTGCCGGAGCGGCTGGTCGTCACCGCGGACCTCCCGTTGACCGCGAACGGCAAGGTGGACCGCGCGAGGGTCGTTGCCGAACTCGCCGCACTGGCCGAGCAGGGGGTCGCCGCGGTCGCCGCGGAACCTCCCCGTGGACCGATGGAGGAAACGGTCGCCCGGCTCTGGACCGAGCTGCTGTCCCTGGAACAGGTGCACCGTACGGACGACTTCTTCCACTGTGGCGGTGACAGCCTCATCGGAACCCGGATGATCGCCGGCCTGATGTCCGAGGGCATCGCCGGCGCGGAACTGCGACTGCTGTTCACCCACCCCGTGCTCGCCGACTTCGCCGCACTTCTCCGGTCCGAGGAATCCGGCGCGGCCGTCGTGCGGTTCGACGCCGACGAGGCGGCCAGGTACGAGCCCTTCCCGGCCACCGACGTCCAGCGCGCGTACTGGTTCGGCCGCCGCCCGGAATTCACCCTGGGCGGCGTCGGATGCCACTTCTACACCGAGTTCGACGGCACCGACGTCGACCTCGACCGGCTGGAGCGCGCCTGGAACACCCTCATCGAACGGCACGAGATCCTCCGAGCCGTCTTCGACGACCAGGGCATGCAGCGGATCCAGCCGTCCGTGCCCCGGTTCACCATTGCCGTCCAGGACGCGGCGACCGATGGTGACGAGGAGCTCGACCAGCTGCGCAGCACCATGTCGCACCGCGTCTTCGACCCCACCGTCTGGCCCCTGTTCGACGTGCGCGCGGTGCGGTACGGGCAGCGGACCCGCTTGGGCGTGGGTCTGGACAACCTGATCCTCGACGCGCTGAGCGTGCTGATCCTCATGACGGAGCTGGAACAGCTCTACCAAGACCCGCAGGCGACGCTGCGTCCGGTCGGGGTGTCGTTCCGCGACTACCAGCTGAACGCGCAATTCCCCGAGGCCGAGGTCGACGCGGCCCGGGAGTACTGGCTGTCCCGTCTGGACGACCTGCCGCCCGCCCCGCAGCTGCCGCTGGCCACCGACCCGATGCACATCGAGCGGCCCCGGTTCGCGCGCAACGACAAGTGGCTGGAATCCGAACGGTGGGCACGCATCACCGAGCGGGCCCGGCAGTACGGGCTGACCCCGTCAGCGCTGCTGTTGACCTGCTACGCGGAGGTCCTCGGTGCCTGGAGCACCCGCCCCGACATGACGTTCGTGCTGACCACCTTCCAGCGCCGCGAGGTCCACCCCGACATCAACAACATCCTCGGCGACTTCACCTCGCTGCTTCTGGTCTCCTACCGCCCCGAGCCCGGCTCCGGACTGCTTGACAGGGCCCGCGCGCTGCAGGAGCAGATGTGGCAGGACCTCGACCACCAGGCCGTCCCGGCCACCTGGGTGCTACGGGAAATGGCCCGTCGGGCCGGTACGGCGGAGGTGAGCATGCCGCTGGTCTTCACCAGCGCGCTGGGCATCGTCGAGGGGCTGCCCGACCTGGGTCCCGACAAGCACGCGGAGGTCTGCTGGGGCATCTCCCAGACCCCGCAGGTGTGGCTCGACCACCAGGTCCGTGAACACCCCGACGGTGTCTATCTGAACTGGGACTTCGTGGAAGGGCTGTTCCCCGAGGCCGTGGTGGAGGGGATGTTCGAGGCGTATTGCGGAGTGCTGGAGTGGTTGGTCGAGGGCGACTGGTCGCAGGCCGCTCCGGTGGGGCTGCCGGCCGGACAGCGATCCGTGCGTGCGCGGGTGGGTGAGACCGGGGCTCCGGAGAGCGGCCGTCTGCTGCACCAGGGGTTCTTCGAGCGTGCGTCCACGGAGCCCGGCCGGGCCGCTCTGGTGTGGGGCGAGGACGGCGAACTGTCGTACGGCGAGCTCGCCGAACGGGCGCTGCGGATCGCAGGCGGCCTGACGGCGCACGGTGTCGAGCCCGGTGACGCGGTCGCGGTGACGGTACCGAAGGGACCGGGCCAGGTCGCCGCGATCTTGGGTGTGCTGGCCGCGGGCGGCGTGTACGTGCCGGTCGGCGTGGACCAGCCGGCGGCCCGCCGGTCGCTGATGCTCGAGGCCGCCGACGCGCGGTTCGCGGTCGTCGACGGGGCCGGCGGCTCCTGGCCGTCCGGTGTGCAGGTCCTGGAACTGGGGGAGTTGAGCTCCACGTCGAACGGCCTGTCGGCGCCGGTGGCCCGCCGGGCGTCGGACACGGCATATGTGATCTTCACGTCGGGTTCGACGGGCCGGCCCAAGGGCGTCGAGGTTTCGCACCGGGCGGCGGTCAACACCGTCGAGGACATCAACGAGCGCTTCGACGTCGGAGCCGACGACCGGGTACTGGCCGTGTCCGCCGCCGATTTCGACCTGTCGGTCTACGACATGTTCGGACTCCTGGCCGTGGGCGGCGCGCTGGTACTCATCGAGGAAGGCGACCGGCGTGAGGCCCAGCGCTGGGTCGAGCTGTGCCGTCGCCATGAGGTGACGATCTGGAACAGCGTCCCGGCCCTCTTCGACATGTACGTCTCCGTCGCCGAGGCACGCGCGCTCGACGACCGGCTGAGGCTGGTCCTGGTCTCCGGCGACTGGGTCGGGCTCGACCTGCCCGGCCGCTTCAAGGAACGCCGTCCCGACGGCCGGTTCATCGCCATGGGCGGTGCCACGGAAGCAGCGATCTGGTCCAACGCGATCGAGGTCGATCGCGTCCCCGAGGACTGGCGATCGATCCCCTACGGATTCGCCTTGCGGAACCAGCGCTACCGCGTCGTCGACCAGGCCGGCCGGGACTGCCCCGACTGGGTCCCCGGCGAGCTGTGGATCGGCGGTGCGGGCGTCGCCGAGGGATACCGCGGCGATCCGGCCAAGACCGCGGAGAAGTTCGTCCAGCGGGACGGAGAACGCTGGTACCGCACCGGCGACCTCGGCCGGTTCTGGTCCGACGGCACCCTGGAGTTCCTCGGCCGCGCCGACCACCAGGTCAAGGTCCGCGGCTTCCGGATCGAGCTGGGTGAGATCGAGTCGGTGCTTGAGGCCCATCCGCACATCGGCCGCGCCGTCGTCATGACCACCGGCACCGGCAACCAGCAGAAACTCGTCGCCGCCGTCGTGCCCGACGCCACCGGGGCAACCGGCACGCCCGACGTCCTGACCGCCGCGACACCCACGGTGGAGATCACCACGGGAACCGCCGCCGATTCCGCGGAAGTGGAGGCGGCCCTGATCGAGTCCTGGATGGCGGGCGTGATCAGCGCGGGAATCAGCCACAGCCCGGCGGCCCTCGGCGAGGTGGCCCGCACCCTCGGCACCGCCGACGACATGCGGGGCGCACTGCGGCTCTGGCTGGACTGGCTCGTCATGCGGGAGGTACTGACGGGCGAGCGCGACGCGTACGCAGCCGGTGAGCGCTGGCAGACCGCCCTCGATCCGCGGACGTGGCAGGCCAACCTGGAACGGGCCACCGGCGCCGCGCGCACCATCGCCGACCGCCTCGCCGACATGACCGGGACGCTCACCGGCATCCTGCGCGGCGAACGCGATCCACTGGTCCTGGTCGAGGACCCGGTGATGTCACCGGAGGCGACGGTCACCCACCGGCCGGACACCGAGAGCGCGCTGCGCGGTGCGGCGGACGCCATCGGCGCCCTCGCGGCCGAACTCGGCCGCCCCGTACGGGTCGCCGAACTGGGTGCCCGCTCGGGCGCCGCCGCCCGGCGACTGCTGGAGACGGTCGCAACCGGAGCCATCGAGCTGACCCTGTTCGACGCGGCACCGCGGCTGCTGGAGTCGGCCGCGGAACGTCTCGCGGACCTGCCGCACCACACGGCCTTCCGCGCGGTGCGCGACGGCGTCCTGCCGTCCGAGGCGCGGCACGCCTTCGACCTCGTACTGGCGAACAACTCGCTGCACCGGTACGCCGACCCGGTCGCGGGCGCGGCCGAGGCACGCCAGCTGCTCGTTCCCGGCGGCATCCTGATCGGCCTGGAACACGCGGAGCTGGCGCCCATCGGTCTGTTGACCGCCGGTCTCATCGAGCACGGGTTCTCGCCCGGCCCGGGAGAACGCGTTCGCGCCGCAGGACGGGCGGGCTCCACCGGGCCGCTGCTCGACAAGTCGGATTGGGCGGACGTCCTCCACGAGGGCGGGCTCCGCGACGTCACCATCACCGAGCGGGACGACACCTCGCTCATGCTGCTGGTGGCGCGCACCGCCGCGGACCTGCCGGTCGTCAGGGAACCCGAGGTCCTGGCGCTCGTCCGGGAGCAACTGCCGGCGCACATGGTGCCCGAACGGCTGTTGATGCTCCCGGCGCTGCCGCTCAGCGCCAACGGCAAGATCGACCGCACGCGCCTCGGGGCGCTGTTCGCCGAACAGCCCGATCAGGGCGACGGGGGTGAGGCGCCGCGGACCCCGATGGAGGAGACGGTGGCGCAGATGTGGTCGGAGCTGTTGCACGTGCCCGAGATCGGCAGGGCGCACAACTTCTTCGCCCTCGGCGGTGACAGCCTCACCGCCACGGGCTTCGCCGAGGCCATTCGTGCCCGGTTCGGCGTGGAACTGATGCTCCGGCAGATGTTCCAGGACCCGACCGTGGCAGCAGTCGCCGCGTCGATCGACGCGAGCCTGGAGACGGTCGGAGCGGCCGACGGTTCGATGGAGGACGGTGTCCTGTGAGTACTCAAGACCTGATCGCCGAGTTGTCCGCCGCGGGGGTGCAACTGTGGGAGGACGCCGGCCAGTTGCGCTACCGGGCGCCGAAGGGTGCTCTGACGCCCGACCGCATCGAGCGGATGCGTGCCGCGAAGGAGGAACTGCTCGACCAGCTGCGCGGCGACCGATTGCCCACCATCGTCCCGGATCCCGAGAACCGCTACGAGCCGTTCCCGCTGACCGACGTGCAGGCGGCGTACCTGGTCGGTCGCCAGCAGGGATACGCGTACGGCGGTGTCGCCTGCCACCTCTACATGGAGGTCGAGCACCCCTCCCTGGACTCCGCCCGGGTGGAGCAGGGCTGGAACCGCCTGATCGAGCACCACGACATGCTGCGGCTGGTGGTCCACCAGGAGGGCTACCAGCAGGTGCTGCCCACGGTGCCGTACTACCGGATCCCCGTCGCAGACCTGCGCGGCGAGAGCGTCGACGCAGTCGAGGCGCGGCTGCGCGAGGAGCGCCACGAACTCGGCCACAAGATGCATTCGACCGGTGAATGGCCGCTGTTCGAGGTGCGCGTCACCCAGACGCCCGACCGGGCGATCCTGCACCTGTCACTCGACTTCCTGATGGCGGACTGGACGAGCATCCAGCGCCTCTTGCGCCAGCTGGACCGGCTGCAGGCTGACCCCCAGTACGCGTTGCCGCCGTGCGACATCACGTACCGGGACTACGTGCTCGCCGAGCGGGCGCTGCTCGAATCCCCGCGCTACCAGCGGGACCGCGACTACTGGCTGGAGCGCATCGACGACCTTCCGCCCGCACCGGAACTGCCCACCACGACCGGGCTCGACGCCGCGCCGACCTTCCACCGGCACGTCGGCAGCCTGGACGCCGCGAACTGGGCCGCGTTCAGGGAGCGCGCCGGTGCCGCCGGGCTGACCGCGTCGGGCGCCGTCATGGCCGCGTTCGCGGACGTCGTCGGACGGTTCAGCAGACGTCCCGAGTGCACCTTGAACCTGACCCTGCACAACCGTCTGCCGCTGCACCCTCAGGTGGAGGAGCTCTTCGGCGACTTCACCGCAGTCACCCTGTTGGCCGTCCGGCCCGGGGACGGCGAGTCGTTCGCGGTGCGCGCACGGCGTCTCGGGCAGCAGCTGTTCGACGACATGGACCACCGGCTCTACTCGGGCATCGAGACCATCCGTGAGCTGGTCCGGCGGCGCAGCCGGGACGAGGCCGTCATGCCGGTCGTGTTCACCAGCGCGATCGGCGGTTCCGAGCACGAACAGCAGGCCGCCGGCGAGGTCGGCTTCAGCATCACCCAGACGCCCCAGGTCTGGATCGATTGCCAGGTCATGGAGCGCAACGGCGCGCTGCTGCTGAACTGGAACGTCCGCGACGAGGTCTTCCCGGCCGGCCTGGTGGAGGCGATGTTCGAAGCCTTCACGGGGTTGCTCGAGCGGTTGGCCACCGGGCCGGCGGCCTGGGCCGACACCGAGCCCGTCCCGCTGCCCGCGGCACAGGCCGCACGGCGAGCCGAAGTGAACGCGACGGCCGGCGAGCTGCCCTCGGTCCTGCTGCACGAGCCGGTGTTCGCCACCGCGCGGCAGCACCCGGACAGGACGGCCGTCATCGACGCAGAGGGCGCGCACACCTACCGCGCCCTCTGCGGCCGCGCGACCGCCGTCGAGGCGGCGTTGCGCACGGCGGGCGCCGCGCCGGGCGACATCGTGGCCGTCGCCCTGGACAAGGGACTCGACCAGATCGCGGCGGTGCTCGGCATCCTCGCGGCCGGCGGTGCGTACCTGCCGATCGACATGGGGCAGCCCATCGCGCGGCGCGACGTCATCCTCCGGGACTCCCGGGCACGGTTCCTCGTCGGTGCCCGCGCCGACGACACCGTGCCGGAACAGGTGCGGGGCATCGCGCTCGACACCTTGCCCGCCGACGCCGGTCTCCCGGACACCACCGAGCGCCGGGTCGGGCCCGGCGACGTGGCCTACGTCATCTACACGTCGGGTTCGACGGGCGTGCCCAAGGGCGTGGTGATCACCCACCAGGCCGCGGCGAACACGGTCGCGGACATGAACGAGCGCTTCGGGATCGCGCCCGCCGACCGTGTGCTCGGGCTGGCGAACCTGAGCTTCGACCTGTCGGTGTACGACATCTTCGGACCGCTCGGCATCGGTGGGGTACTGGTGCTGCCCGCACCGGACCGCCGCGGCGATCCCGGGCACTGGGCCGAGCTGGTCGAACGCCACGAAGTGACCGTGTGGAACTCGGTTCCCGCACAACTGCAGATGCTCGGGCACTACCTGGACGCGCAACCCGGTCCCGGAACCGGCACGCTGCGCCTGGCCCTGCTGTCCGGCGACTGGATCCCGGTGAACCTCCCCGACGAGATCCGGGCCCGGATCCCGGGCCTGCGCTTGATCTCACTGGGCGGCGCCACCGAGGCGTCGATCTGGTCGATCCACTACCCGATCGGTGACGTCGACCCCGACGCGCCGAGCATCCCGTACGGCTACCCGCTGCGCAATCAGACGTTCCACGTCCTCGACCAAGGGCTCAGGGACTGCCCCGACTGGGTGGCGGGCGAGCTGTACATCGGCGGGGACGGGCTGGCCCTGGGCTATCTCAACGATCCGGGGCGCACCGCCGAACGCTTCCTCACCCACCCGGCGACCGGCCGCAGGCTGTACCGGACCGGTGACCTCGGCCGCTATCTGCCCACCGGAGCGATCGAGTTCCTCGGCCGCGAGGACCACCAGGTCAAGATCCGGGGACACCGGGTGGAGCTCGCCGAAGTGGAAGCGGCTCTGCTCGGCCATCCGGCGGTGCGTGCCGCGGTGGTCCTCGTGGACGGCGACGAGGCGCTGCGGCGCCGACTCGTCGCGTTCGTCGAGTACGACACCACGGCCCCGGCCACCGGTGAACCGCGGATCGAGGAGCACCTTCGCGAGCTGCTGCCGGAGTACATGTGCCCGGCGGTGATCCGCACACTGCCCGGCCTGCCGGTCACCGAGAACGGCAAGATCGACCGGCGTGCGCTGACCGCCGAACTGGCCGAGATCCCCGGTAGTGCGCCGGCCGCCGGAAGCGAAGCGCCCCGCGAAGGGCTGGAGACCGTCCTCGCCGAACTGTGGGCCGAGATCCTCCAGGTCGAGCGTGTGGGGCGCGACGACGACTTCTACGTGCTCGGCGGCAACTCGCTGCTGTCGACGCAGCTCGTCGCGCAGCTGCGGGCGCGCGTGCCGCAGGCGGCGGGCATGTTCTTCGACACCCTGGTGCGCCAGCTGTTGCCCGCGCCGACCGTGGCCGCGATGGCCGAGTTCCTCGAATCCCAGGTCGAGGCACCGCCGGAGACGGGGGCCGACAGGACCGTTTCCCCGCTCCGACGGATGGGCACCGGCGAAACCGAGCCCGCCGTGCTGCTGGTGCACGACGCCACCGGCGAGCTCGACCGGTACGGCGAGCTGTCCGGCCTGCTCGATCCCGGGCGCAAGGTCTACGGGCTGTCCGCGGGTCACTCCGACGGCTATGCGCGGACCTCTGACGAGGTGCTGATCCGGCGCAGGGCCACCGGATACGCGCGGCTGGTGCGCGCGGAGAGCCCCGCCGCCGTCACGGTGGTCGGAGCCGGTGCCGCGGCGGTCCTCGCGCTGGAGGTCGCCCGGACCCTGCGCGACCTGGGGACCGAGGTCGACGAGGTGGTGCTGGTCGACGGCTACCGGGTCGACGAGCAGGTGACGGACGAGGTGTGGCTCGAAAGCCTGCTCGCTGTCGAACTCGGTCTCGGAACGGCGGAGTTCGGTCACACCCCGGGCGAACCGGTGCCGGACGACCACCCGCTGCGGTCGCGCCGGCCGTCCGAGCGGCTGGAGGCGATGGGCCTCGCGGCCGGGCTGCGTACGCGGACCCCCATCGGCACACGGCTCGAACTGTTCCGCAAGACGGTGCGGGCGCTGCACGGGCACGCTCCGCTGCCGTACTCGGGACCGGTCCGGCTGATCGACACCGGCGCCGTGCCGCATCCGCTGGGCAAGGCACTGGCTGCGGAGCTGACCGATGCCGGCTGCGTCGATCTCCGGACGGTACAGCAGCAGCCGCGGTCGCCGATGGCGGCCCTGGCCGCCCTGCTGGAAGGGCGGGACCGGTGAGCCGGGCGCCCAGGATCGGGCTGCTCGGCGGAGCCGGTGCCGTCGGCCGGGAGGTCGCGGCGAGACTCCGGGAACGCGGCGCCGGCGAGGTGCTCATCGGAGGCCGCGACGTGGCGGCGGCCGAGGCCGTGGTCGCAGGAGTGCTGCGGGGTGAAGGACGTGCCGTCGAGGCCGATGCCCACGACCCGGTGTCGCTGCGCGACTTCTGCGCCGCTTCCGATGTGGTGGTCAACTGCGCCGGCCCGTCCCGTTTGCTCATGGACCGCGTCGCGGTGGCGGCGATCCGGGCCGGCGCGCGGTACGTCGACGTCGGTGGCGACGACCCCGTGTACGCGCGGATGACCCGCTCGTCCGTGGTGGGCACCGGCAGCGTGCTGCTCTCCGCGGGAATGATCCCCGGTCTGACCGGCCTGCTCCCGCGCTACCTCGCGGGTCACGGGTTCACGCAGGTGGACCGCCTCACCGTGTACCACGCCGTGCGGGACCGGATCGGCCGGGCCGGCGCCTACGACTTCGCCGCGGGCATCGCCGCGGGCGGTGACGAGTCGTTCGCGGCCTGGCGTTCCGGGGCACCGCGCTCGGGGGCGCTACGGCGCGCGGCCGACCGCGCCCTGCCCGGATTCACCGAACCGGTGACGGTCCACCCCTACCTGTCGCCGGAGGCACGCCGGACCGCGCTGCGGCTCGGCCTCCGAGACGGCGACTGGTACAGCGTGCTGTTCGACGGGCAGACCTCGGCCGTGCTCGGCGGGCTGCCCGGACTCACCGGGGACGGCCTCGCGGCGGCGGCGGAACGGCTCTGCCGCGCGGCGGAGTTCGACCTGCTGGGCCGTACCCCGCGGGTCGTCCTGCTCTGCCAGCTCGACGGGCGCGGAAACGGCGGGGCGATGACCCGCTCGCTGGTGCTGCGGGCCGGCGGAGCCGCGGAACTCGTCGCGGCCGCGGCGGCGGTGGCCGTGGACGAAGTGGTACGCGGCCACGTCCCGGCGGGCGTCCACTTCGCCGCCGACGTGCTGGACGCGTCGCGCGCCGGCGAGGCTCTGGCCGGAGATCCGGGCGTCGTCCAACTGAGCGTCCACGACGTGCCGCTCGAACAACTGGTTCCGCAGGACGAGGGAGCGATATGAACAGCACGGATCTGACGACACGGCAGGGCGCGGCGGTTCGCTACGAGGACTGCTACCGCGTCTACCGTCCGCGACCGGCGGCGCGGCTGCGGCTGGTGTGCTTCCCGCACGCCGGAGGCGGCGCAAGCTTCTACCAGCGGTGGCTGCGGCACTTCCCGGACTGGGTCGAACTCGTCATCGCCCGGTACCCGGACCGGGAGGACCGCCTCGGCGAGGCCCTGCCGGACACCCTCGAACTGCTGGCGGACCAGTTCGCCACGGCACTGACGCCGGCCGTCGACCGTCCCACGGCCGTCTTCGGGCACAGCATGGGCGCCGCGGTCGCCTACGAGGTCACCCGGCGGCTGGAGCGGCGCGGCAAGAACCCCACCCGGCTGATCCTGTCCGCGCATCCCGCCCCCCACCGGCAACGGCCCAACGCGGTGCACCGGATGGACGACGAGGGACTGATCGCGGACGTGGTCGGCCTGAACGCAGCCTCGGCCGCCCGCTTCGAGGACCCGGCCATCCGCCAGCTGGTGCTGCCCACCATCCGGGCCGACTACCGGCTCATCGAGAGGTACCGCCCGGCTTCGCCCGGCCGGATCCGCACCCCCATCGCGGCGGTGATCAACCTCGACGACCACGAGGTGGACGCGGACGAGGCCCGTGGCTGGAGCGAATGCACGACGGGGGACTTCGAGCTGCGGCAGATGCCCGGCGGTCACTTCTACCTGGTCGAGCAGGACCTCGAGTTCGTGCGGTGGCTGGTGACGGCGCTGCGCGTCGACCCGCCCAGCTGGCCCTCCACCCCCTGAAGAGGATCGACGATGAACGCACTGGTGAGTGAAGCCCCGCGGCAGCGCGAGTTCACGCCGTGGCCCGAGGACCTGGCCGCGCGGTACCGCGCCGAGGGGCTGTGGAGCGGCATCTCCCTCGGCCGCGTGCTGCGCGACTCCGCGGCCCGCCACGGCGCCCGTACGGCGCTGGTCGACGGCCCGAACAGCTGGACCTACGCCGAGCTGGACGCCGAGGTCGACCGCCTTGCGGCGGGCCTGTACGAGGAGGGGGTGGCCGCCTCGGGCGAGCGCGTGCTCGTCCAACTCCCCAACACCGCCGCGTTCGTGCTCGTGTGTTTCGCTCTGTTCAGGATCGGCGCGGTGCCGGTCCTGGCCCAGCCGGCACACCGCGAGCACGAGATCACGCAGCTGTGCCGGCAGAGCGGGGCCGTGGCGATGGTCATCGCGGACCAGCGGTCGGGGTTCGACTACCGGGTGATGGCCGAGCGGGTCCGGGTGGAGTGTCCGACGCTGCGCACGATCGTCGTCGACGGCGATCCGGGGCGCCACCGCGCGCTGTCCGGTCTGTTCGCCGATCCGGTGCCCCTGCCGGAACCCGATCCGGGGTCCCCCGCGGTGCTGCAGCTGTCGGGCGGTACGACCGCGGTCCCGAAGCTGATCCCGCGTACCCACGACGACTACCTGTACAACGCGCGCGCGAGCGTCATGGCCTGCCCGCTCGACGAGACCGACGTCTATCTGTGCGCACTGCCCGCCGCGCACAACTTCCCGCTCTGCGCGCCGGGCGTCCTGGGCGCGCTGGACAGCGGGGCGACCGTGGTCCTGGCGCCGGGCCCGAGCGACGGCGATGTCTTCCCCCTCATCGAGCGGTACGGGGTGACCGTCACCGCGGTGGTCCCGCCGATCGCGCTGCTGTGGCTCGACGCCGCCGAGGACACCCGGTACGACCTGTCCAGCCTGCGGGTCCTCCAGGTCGGCGGCGCCCGGCTCGGACCGTCCGCCGCGGCAAGGATCCGGCCGGTCCTCGGGTGCCGGCTCCAGCAGGTGTTCGGCATGGCGGAAGGCCTGATCTGCTACACGCGGCTGGACGACCCGGACGAGCTCGTGGAGACGACGCAGGGCGTCCCCATGTCGGCGGCCGACGAGATCGCGGTGGTGGACGACGAGGACCGCCCCGTACCGGAAGGCGAGCCGGGACACCTGCTCACCCGGGGGCCGTACACGATCCGCGGCTACTTCCGCGCGGACGAGCACAACGCGCGTGCCTTCACCGCCGACGGCTTCTACCGTACGGGCGACATCGTGCGCCGTCTGCCGTCCGGCCACCTCGTCGTGGTCGACCGGGCCAAGGACCTCGTCAACCGCGGCGGCGACAAGGTCGCGGCCGACGAGATCGAGGAGCTCGTGGCGAGCCACCCGGGGGTGCATGACGTGGCCGTCGTCGCCGAGCCCGACGACGCGCTGGGCGAACGGATCTGCGCCTTCGTCGTCGCGTACGAGAACGGCCTGAAGGGCCCCGTGATCAAACGGCACCTCCGCGACCGCGGTCTGGCGGCCTACAAGATCCCGGACCGGTTCGCATTCATCGACGCCATGCCGCTCACCTCCGTCGGAAAGATCGACAAGAAGGAGCTGCGCAAGCGTGCCGCGGAGCTGGCGGCCAAGGAAGGACGCACATCATCATGACGTACGAGGATCCGTCCGGGCTGTTCTCGGTCCGAGGGAAGTCCGCCCTGGTCACCGGGGCGGCGAAGGGCGTCGGCGCGCTGATCGCCCAGGCCCTGGTCGAAGCGGGCGCGACGGTCTACCTGACCTCCCGTGACATGGCGGCCGCCGAGAAGACGGCCGCCCGGCTCTCGCTGTTGGGCGACTGCGTTCCGCTCGCCGGCGCTCTCGCGACGGAGGACGACTGCCGCGCGCTCGCCGACCGGCTCGGCGAACACGTCGACCAGCTGCACCTGTTGGTGAACAACGCGGCCGTCCTGCACACGGCGCCGCTGGACGACTTCGACGACGCGGCCTGGGACTCGGCGCTCCAAGTCAACCTGAAGGCCGTGTTCCATCTCGTCAAGTTCCTCCGGCCCCTGCTGGAGTCGGCCGCGGTCGCGGGCGACCCGGCCCGTGTCGTCAACATCGGCTCCGTCGACGGGCTGCACGTGCCGTCGGCCGAGATCTACTCCTACGCGGCGAGCAAGGCCGCCATGCACCACATGACCAGGCACCTGGCCGGCCGGCTCGCTCCGCGCATCGCGGTCAACGCCATCGCGCTGGGTCCCTTCGAGTCGGACATGTTGCAGGAGTCGCTGGCCGCCGAGATCGGTCTGAGCTCACCCATGCGCAGGCCCGGCGGGCTGGACGACCTCGCGGGCATCATCCAGTTCCTGGGTTCGCGGAGCTCGGCGTTCCTGACCGGCACGGTGATCCCCTTCGACGGCGGCCTGTCGATCACCCGGTAGGCGGGGGACGGGACTTGGGAAAAAGTAAACGGGTTAAACAGCCTGTTTCTTGGTAGGTTGGTGGACGCGGACGTGTGCCAGACAGCAGGGCCATGTCCGCGCGCGCTCCGACTGTTCTGGCGGACGGCCGGAGCGGAGGGGTCGAAGCCGACGGAAGGTGACAGGGACGCGATGAAATCGGAGCAGGCGCAACCGTTGGAAGCAGTGGGTCTCGGAGAGTTATTGCGCCCCGTCAAGTCGAGGCTGGGCGCGGCGATCGGGCTGCAGGCCGTCGCTGCGGTGGTCGCCGTGGTGCCGTTCGCCGCGGTGGCGGAACTGGCGAGGGTGCTCCTGGTGGACGGCCCGGTCGACAAGGGCGCGGCATGGACGGTCGCCGCAGTCGCGGGCGGCGCTCTGATGCTGTGGCTGGTGCTGAACACCGCGGCGGGAGCGATCGCCCATGCCGCGGACCTGGATTTCCAGCTCTCGGTGCGACGCAGGTTGGTCGACCGGCTCGGCCGGGTGCCCCTGGGATGGTTCACCGATCGCGGAGCGGGCGGAATCGGGAAGGCGGTCCAGCACGACGTGGACACCATGCACCACCTGGTGGCCCACTCCTTGCTGAACCTCACTGCGAGCGTGGTCACCCCGCTCGCGACCCTGGTCTACCTCTTCGTGGTGGACTGGCGGATGGCATCGATCCTGATGATCCCGCTGGTGATCGGAATCGGGCTGTTCATCAAGATGATGGTGAGCCTGGACGCCCAGACCGCCGCCTACGAGCAGGCCCAGGAGCGCATCGTCTCCAGGGTCATCGAGTTCGTCGAGGGCATTGCCGTCGTCAAGATGTTCGGCCAGGCCCGGCGGGCGCACCGTCAGTACGCGCAGGCAGCCGACGACTTCACGACGTTCTTCATCGCCTGGATCTCCAAGGGCTACCGGGCCACCGCGGCGTCGGCACTGATCCTCGGACCGGTCACGATCCTGCTCACCGTGCTGATCGGCGGCACGGCACTCGTCTCGTCCGGTTCGCTCGACCCGCTCGACCTGCTGCCGTTCGCCATCCTGGGCCTGAGCGTGGCCGCGCCCCTGCAGGCGCTCGACTTCCACGGTCACGACATGGAGATGGCCGGGGCGGCCGCCAAGCGCGTGGGCGCGCTGCTCGCCGCGCCGGAACTCGCGGTCCCCGACGCGCCACAGCGGCCGGAGACCGATGGCGGCGTCCGCGTGGAGCTGTCCGGTGTCGAGTTCGCCTACGACACGGACCGGCCGGTCCTCAGCGGCATCGACCTGGCCCTCGAACCCGGCAGCGTGACCGCCCTCGTGGGGAGCTCGGGTTCGGGCAAGACGACCCTCGCGAAGCTGCTGCCCCGGTTCTTCGACCCGACCGCGGGCACCGTCACCATCGGCGGCGTGGACCTGTGCGACATCGACCCGGACCAGCTGTACCGGCTGGTGTCGTTCGTCCTGCAGGACGTACAGCTGCTCGACGCCACCGTGCGGGACAACATCCGGCTCGCCCGTCCCGACGCGGACGACGAAACGGTGCGCCGCGCGGCTCGCGCGGCCGCCATCGATCAGCGCATCGAGGAACTACCGGGTGGCTACGACTCGATGGTGGGCAAGGACGTCCGCTTCTCCGGCGGCGAGGCACAGCGGATCTCCATCGCCCGGGCGATCCTCGCGGACACCCCGATCGTGGTGCTCGACGAGGCGACCGCCCATGCCGATCCGGAATCGGAGGCGCAGATCCAGGACGCGCTGTCGGAGCTGGCCGTGGGGCGCACCGTGCTCGTCGTCGCGCACCGGCTGGCCTCGGTCGTCGGCGTCGACCGCATCGTGGTCCTCGAACAGGGCCGGATGGTCGAGCAGGGCACGCACGAGGAGCTGCTCGCCGCCGGCGGGCGGTACCGGCGGATGTGGAACCTGCAGGAGCAGGCCGGCGCCGAGCAGACCGACGGCCACGACGCCTACGCCGGCGCCGGCATCGCGAAGGAGGAAGGGCGATGATCCGTCGACTGTTCACCGCACTGGGCCCGAAGCACGACCGCGCACTGCGCAGGCTGCTGGCCTGGTTCACCGTCGCCGCCGTACTCCAAGGCGTCGCGTTCGTCATGCTCGTCCCCGCCCTGCGCGAACTGCTCGGCGACGAGCCGGAACGGGCCTGGCCGTGGGTGATCACCCTCGCGGTGCTGTGGCTCGGCTACGCGGCGGTGAGCTACCCGGCGACACTGGCCGGTTACGGCACGGGGGCGGCCATGAGCCGCGACCTGCACCACCGGATCGGGGACAAGGTCGCCCAGCTCCCGCTGGCGTGGTTCACCCCCGACCGCGTCGGCGGACTCGGGCGGCTGGCCTCGCAGCGCGTGGTCGACATCATGGGCGTGCCCGCCCACCTGCTGCACCAGTTGGTCGACACCTTCGTCACGCCCGCCGTCGTGGTGCTGGCGATGTTCCTGTTCGACTGGCGACTGGCCCTGTCGATGACCGTCGCCGCGCTCGCCGTGGCGCTGGTGTACCGGGTGGCGGGCCGCGGAATGGCGGCGGCCGACAAGGAGGCGGACCGCATCCACGCCGACGCCGCCGTACGGATCGTGGAATTCGCCCGCGCCCAGCCGGTGCTCCGGGCCTTCGGCCGTACGGCGCAGGGGCACGCCGCGCTCGACGACTCGCTGGTCGCGCAGCACGCGGCCGGTCGACGCATGCTGCGCGCGAGCATGCCCGGTCTGGTCTGGCTCGCCTTCATCGCACAGGCGTCGTTCATCGTGCTGCTGGCGCTCGGAACCCGCCTGGCGCTCGGCGGATCCCTGGAGGCGCCCGAGTTCATCGCGCTGCTCGTGCTGTCCGCCCGGTTCGTCGAGCCGATCATGCTCACCTCCGAACTGGGCGGCGCGATCCGGGTGGCCGAGAACGCGCTGACCGAGATCAATGAACTGATCGACACGGAGACGCTGCCCGAACCGCAGACGTCGCGCCGGGCGGACGGCGCCGACATCGAACTCGACGACGTGCGCTTCGGCTACAACGGCTCCATGGTCCTGGACGGACTGTCGATGCGGGTGCCGCAGGGCCGGATGACCGCGTTGGTGGGTCCGTCCGGCGCCGGCAAGACGACCGTGATCAGGCTGATCGCGCGGTTCTTCGACCCGGACGCCGGGGCGGTGCGCGTCGGCGGCGTGGACGTGCGCGAGATGCGGACCGAGGACCTCACGTCCCTCATCTCGGCCGTGTTCCAGGACGTCTACCTCTTCGACGGAACGATCCTGGAGAACGTACGCCTCGGCAGGCCCGACGCGACCGACGAGGAGGTCTACGCCGCGGCCCGCACGGCGCGCGTCAACCAGATCGCCGACCGGCTGCCGGGCGGCTGGGAAGCACCCGTCGGAGAGGGCGGGAGCCGGCTCTCCGGTGGTGAGCGCCAGCGCATCTCGATGGCGCGCGCACTGCTCAAGGACACCCCGATCGTGCTGTTCGACGAGGCGACCGCGGCCCTGGACGCCGAGAACGAGCACGCCCTGCAAGAGGCGATGGCGGCACTCGCGCGGGACCGCACCGTACTGGTCATCGCCCACCGGCTGCACACCTTGCGCGAGGCGGACCACATCATCGTGCTCGGCGACGGCCGGGTCGTGGAGGAGGGCGTCCACGACGACCTCGTCGCACGCGACGGCCGGTACGCGCACTTCTGGCGGGAACGCCGCCGTGCGCAGGGCTGGCACCTGGCGAAGTCCGCGGCGGTCCGCTGACCCGCGGCTCCCCGACCGGACACGGGCGGCGCAGGCGCCGGCGCCGCCCGTGTCCCCTCCCCCCCCCCGCACGTTCCCCACCCCACCTTCCCGTTGTGATCAGCTGAATCCGAGGAGCATCCGTGGAGCGACAGTCGACCGAGGGCTCGGTGTTCAGACCTGCGACCGCCGGCCTGCTGGACCGAATAGAGCGCCGCATCGCCGATCAGAAGTGCACCTTCCTGACGTCCAGCAACTACATGAACGAGGCGAGCACCAAGCTGGCCTACCTCATCGGCTCGTCGCTCACCGCGCGCGGTGGCGCACCCCTCTATCGAAGCTTCCTCATCAACTCGACGGTCGAGGCGCTCTCCGGCGCGATGAAGCTGGCCCGGCAGACCTCCGTGCGCAACAAGCGGCACGACGGCGGCTGGATCCTGATGATCGACGCGAAGGGCGTCTTCGCACCCTTCGTCGACCCCACCTCCAAGGGGGTCGAGAGGGCGATGACACCGCACGTCGTGGTGGTGACCAGTGCCGTGCAGGCGACGGAGGCGCTACCGGAGCACTCCTGGTCGGCTGTCGTGGTCGTACGCGACGGATCGGCCGACACCTCGACGGCCGAACTGGAACCGCTGCTCAGGACCGTCCGCTCCCAGGGCGGCATGGTGGTGCTCTGCGACAGCGAACTCGAACTCGGTGACGTCAGCCTCTTCACCGGACCGCTGGGCGCCGACGTGATCGTCTACGGGGAGAGCCTCGGCGGAAACCAGGTGCCGTTCGGCTGCTTCACCATGACCGAGCAGGCGTACGAGATCTGGAACAACGACGTCGACTGCTACGCCCAGACCTCCACCTTCGGCGGCAACACCTTCTGCGCCGAGGTCGTGCTGGCGACACTCGACGAGCACGGACTGATCAGCCCCGAACAGCGCAGGACACTGGCGGAGATCGACGCCGACCGGGACACGATGCGCGCGTACTGGGCGCGGTACGTCAACCCCTCCATGGCCAAGATGGAAATGATCGTCGGCATGCACCTGGAGGTCGAGCGCGCGAGCGGCGCCCGGCTGCACCTCGACGACGGACGCGAGATCCTGGACTGCTGCGGCGGCTTCGGCAGCAACTTCCGCGGGCACAACCCGCCGGACGTCCCCGCCGAGGTGCTGGCGGTCCACGACCCGGAGCACGACTACTACGCGGACCTCGAAGAGTTCCTCACCGGGTTGACCGGTTTCGACAAGGCCTTCCCCGCGGTCAGCGGGGCGACCGCGGTCGACCAGGCCGCCGCCCTCGCGATGCTGGCCAACCCGACGCGTACCAAGGTGGTCACCTTCACCGGCAACTTCGCCGGCAAGTCCTTGTTCGCCATCAACCTGAGCAAAGAGGGCCCGCAGGTCACCGAATCCGACGAGGACGCCTTCCGTCCCTACTACCACGACCTGGTCTACATCGACCCGTTCGGTGACGACGCGGTCCACAGGCTGCGGGAGGTGCTCTCCTCCGGAGAGGTCGCGCTGGTGTGGTTCGAGGCCATCCGCGGCGGCATGTGCCAGCTCCTGCCGGAGCGCATCCTGCGTACGGTCGAGCAGCTGCGCGGGACGGGCGGCTACCTGATCGGTGTCGACGAGGTGCTGTCCGGCGGATGGCGCACGGGGAACGACTACCTCGCCCATCAGCAGATGCTGCGCCACGTCGACCTGGTGGCGATCGGCAAGGCCATGACGGACATGCTCTTCCCGGTCTCGTCGGTGCTGTGCACGCAGGAGGTCTTCGACCGGGCCATGGCGACGGACGCCGGCCAGGTCTCCATGCGCAGCAGGTACTTCCGCAACGGATTGGGCGCGCACATCGCGCACCACGCCCTGCGGCACATGAGCGACCCGGCCGCGCGCGAGCGGGCGGTTGCGGCCCAGCGCATCCTCGAGGCCGGGATCCGGCGCCTCGCCGAGGAATCGCCGCTCTTCGGGAAGGTCGAGGGCCGGGGAGCGATGCTGCGGCTCCGGCTCAACGACACGTACTTCCCCTTCGGCAGGTCCAAGTTCGGCGTACTGCTCGAAATGGCGGCGGCGCAGCTGGTCTTCGAACGCAGCGGAATCTTCGTGTTCATGCTGCGCTTCCTGCACCGGACCATGACGACCGAGGAAGACGCCCGCGAGGTGGTGCGCCGACTGGAAGCGGGCATGCGTGGCGTCCGCGCACGACACCTGTACCGCTTCATGGCGAGCAGGATGCTCTACGCGATGTCGGCGCGGAAGCTCTCCGGCGTGGTGGCCGGACGGCTCGCCCGGCCCCGCTACGTCACCGGCAAGTGAGAACGCAGATACCGAGAGAGGGCGGAGCCGATTGTGAGCAAGCAGGAGAAGTGGCGTGCGTACTGGGACAAGATGGCGGCCGGCTATGACAAGGACATGAAGTTCTGGGACCGGCTGCTCTACGAGGGCCAGCGGGAATGGGTGTGCAGCCGGGCGGACGGAGAGGTCCTGGAGGTCGCGATCGGGACCGGTCTCAACCTGCCCTTCTACCCGTCCGGCATCAGGCTGACCGGCATCGACATCAGCGACAGGATGCTGGAAGCCGCGCGAGCGCGCGCCGACGAATTGGGGCGCGAGGTCGAGCTGCGCAAGGGTGACGCGCATCAACTCCCCTTCGGGGAAGCTACGTTCGACACGGTCGTCTGCACGCTGAGCATGTGCGCCATTCCCGACGTGGACCGGGCGATGCGGGAGATCCACCGGGTGTTGCGCCCCGGCGGCCGTTTCGTCTGCATCGACCACGTGGTGAGTCCCAACTGGCTGCTCCGAGGCATCCAGGGGGTCATCGAACGGTTCAGCGTGCCGTCGGCGGGTGAGCATCTGCGCCGCCGTCCGATCGAGAACGTCCGCTCGACGGGCTTCGACATCAAGGAGACGGACCGTCTCAAGGGCGGGCACGTGGAGCGTCTGGTCGCCGTCAAGTAGCCGTGCCCGGCGCATGGCGCGGCCGGCGGGCGGCGGCCGCGGAAGGCATGCGAACGGGGCGAGGTACGGTTCGGGCACGCGTGCCCGTCGGCACGGGCCGGCAGTACGTGTGACGTACCCATGTCGTGGGCCGATGACAGCGGTCCGGATAGGTTTGAGCGATGTCAACAGCATTTGCCCCGTTGGGAGGGTCCAACGGATGAGAGAAGTTCAGCAGGAACGGGCGTTCGCGACCCGGCAGCACATCATCGAGAGCGCCGCGGCCGTGTTCGACACGGCGGGGTTCGCCGGCGCGAGCCTCGGTCGGATCATCGAGCGGGCCGGGACGACCAGAGGTGCGCTGCACTTCCACTTCCCGGCCAAGGAAGCTCTCGCCAGAGCGGTCCTCAACGAGCACAACAGCCGGATGAGCGCCGTCGTGGAGGAGATCACCCGAAGCGACGGGTGCGCGCTGGAACAGATCGTGGCGATCTCCAAGACGACCGCGCGGATGATCGACAAGGACGTCATCGTCCGGGCCGGGACCCGGCTGCTGATGGAGCTCACCTACACCGGCGAACTGCCCGTCGCGTACCGGATGTGGATCGACGCGTGCGAGAACATGGTCCGCAAGGCCATCGAGGACGGTGACATCGTGCCGACGATCTCACCGGACGCCGTGGCATATCTCGTGATCTCCGGGCTGGCCGGGATCCAGATGGTCTCCTCGGTGCTCACCGGCCGCAGCGACCTGGACCAGCGCGTCGACGAGATGTGGGAGGTCCTGCTCCTCGGCCTCGTTCCGGCCGACCGTCGCTGGAAGGTGGCCGACCTGATGAACTCCGCTGCCGGCGAGCGGTCTTGACGCCGTCTTCTGCTTCCCGCTCGCCAACTTGTTGTCCTGCAAGTCAATTTGACCCTACGAGAGATTGCCGGCGCTCAATGAGCCGATTCGCGCGGTGAACTGAGCTGGAGAACGGTGTGGTGATTCCATGGAGTTATGTCAGTCGGAGCGCCTCGCGGCCGAGGTCGAGGAGGCGGGCTCCCCCCAATCCGTCGCACGAATACGGGTCACCCGGCCCTGGGTGAACTTACGGACCAGGCGACTCGAACGGGGAGCGGGGCGGGAGCCGCTCAGCCGGTCGGACGCCCGCACGACGCTCGCCGAGCGCCCCCTCCCGACCGGCGCGGGGTCCGCCCCGACCGTCCGGCAGGCCGTCCACCTGAGCGAGGGACGCTGCCGTGAACACAGCTGAACTCGCGCGCCTTCAGTTCGCCGTCACGGCCGGGCTGCACTTCCTCTTCGTCGCCCTGACCCTGGGCCTCGTCACCGTAGTGGCCGTGACGCAGACCCGCGCCACCCGGGCCCGCGACCGCCAGGCGCGAGCCACGGGCATGCGGCGGGTGCGCTTCTGGGGCGGCCTGTACGTCATCAACTATGCGCTGGGCATCATCAGCGGCATCGTGCAGGAGTTCCAGTTCGGGCTGAACTGGTCCGGCCTCTCCGACGCGATGGGCAACGTCATCGGTACCCCGGTGGCCATCGAGACCATCGCCGCGTTCTTCCTGGAGTCCACCTTCCTCGGCATGTGGGCCTTCGGCTTCGGGCGCCTGCCCGCACGCGCCCACCTGGTGCTGATCTGGCTGGTCGCGCTCACCGCGTACGCCTCCACGTTCTGGATCATGGTGGTCAACGGCTTCATGCAGAAGCCCGTCGGCCACGAGACGAGCGGCGGCGTCACCCGCGTCACGGACTGGGGCGCGATCCTCACCAACGAGGCGACCTGGTACGCGCTGGCGCACATCGCAGGCGCCGTGGCGCTGCTCGCCGGGCTGTTCATCGCCGCTGTCAGCGCCTCCCACCTGCGCCGTGATCACGAGGTCGACTTCTTCCGGCCCACACTGGCGCAGGGCGGCCTCCTCGCGGGTGCCGGCGCGCTCGTCACCGTCGTGGCGGGCCTCGTCCACCTGGAGGCGCTGGCGGGCTACCAGCCCGCCAAGTACGCCGTGGTGACCGGCGAGGGCCCCTCGCCGGAAGAGGTGAACGCCGCCGAGGTGGCACGGCACGGGCCAGGCGACTGGCTGCCACCGGACTGGGTGGGCATCCCCACCCTGCTCATGATCGTCATCGGGGTGATCCTGGTGCTCGTCGCGTGGATTCCGGCGACCGCCGCCCGCCGGACGGACGTGCCGCCGTCCCGGAGGCGTTTCCGGATGCGGTTCGCCGTGATGTTGCTGCCCTTCGGATTCATCGCCCTGATCTGCGGATGGCTCACCCGCGAGGTGGGCCGCCAGCCGTGGGCGGTGACCGGCGAGCTCACCGTGGAGGAGGCCGTCTCGGACGTCTCCTTCGGTGCCATGCTGACCACGGTCCTCGTCCTGACGACCGTGCTCGCGCTCCTCGCCGTCGTCGACTGGGCACTGCTCACCCACTACGCGCGGCTGGGCCCCGACGGGGCGTTCATCGGCGGGGCCGACCTGATGCCCGAGCCGGATGACCCGACGGCCCCCGCCGACCCCGCTGGGCGAAACGGTGCAGCGGCCGGCCGTGACCCCGGCAGCGCCGATGCCCACTTCTCCTACTGACCGACCTACACATGTGACGGGACGCCGCTGTGGATGTCTTCTGGTACGCCCTGACGGGCCTGCTCCTCGCCGGATACCTGGCTCTGGAGAGCGTCGACTTTGGCATGGGCATGCTGTTCTGGTTCGCGCGGACGGAGCGGGACCGCGAGCGGGCCCGCCGTGCCGTCGTCCCCCTGTTCCTCGCCAACGAGGTGTGGCTGGTCGCCTTCGTCGGCCTGCTGCTCGGCGCGCTGCCGCTGCTGGAGGGTGAGTTGCTGACCGCCCTGCGGGTCCCCGTGGTGATGGTGCTGGGTGCCTGGGTACTGCGCGACGCCGCACTGTGGTTCCGCACGGCGCTCCCGTCCGGCGGCTGGCGGCGCCTCTGGGACGTCGTCCTGCCCGTTGCGAGCCTGGTGCTGGCCCTCGTATGGGGGACGCTGCTGGCGGCCCTGATCCGGGGGCTGTCGACGGACGGCAACGGGCGTGCTGTGGCCGTGCTTTCCGATCTGGTGGACCCCTTCTCACTCGCCTGCGCGGCCGTGGTCGTCGTCGGCAGCCTCCGCCAGGGAGTGCTCTTCGCCGCTCGTCGGCTGCCCGAGGCCGATCCCGACCAGATACGGCTGGCGGGGCTCGCCGGCCGGCTCCACTGGCCCCTGGTGGGACTCGCCCTCCTTGCCGCGGTGGCCGCGGCCGGAGTGACCGGCGCCCCGGTGGCGGTGATCCTGGTCGGCGTGGCCGCCGCGGTCGGCACGTACGCATCGGAACGGCTCCGTACGGCGGGCCGCCCCGGTGCGGCGCTGCTGCTGGGCACCGCCCCGCTGGTTGCCCTGCCCGCCGCGATCGGCGTGGTCAACGGTACGACGGTGCTGGCCACCCGCTCCGGGGAGGGCGCGCTCACCCTGTCCGAGGCGATCGCGGACTCCGCCTCCCTCGGGCTACTGGCAGTGGGGGTCCTGCCGGTGCTGGCCGCCGTCGCGTTCGGCCAGGTGTGGATGTGGCGCGTGTTCGCCCCCCGGGGCGCCCGCGCCCGCTGACGGCCGTACGGGTTCGTGCCGTACGGGCCGGAGGGCGGACCCGCGCGAAGGCGGGCCCGCCCTCAGCCACGCCCCGTGTGCGCCGGACAACTCACAAGCAGTTGGCCCCGAATCGACGTTCGACCAAGGATTCGGCGTGAGGTGCGGAATCCGACCCCTCGCCACGGCGCTTCTTGGACGTCGGCGAATTCGCTCCTACAGTTTGGGAACCCTCCTCGCCCTTCCCGATCGGCGGCCCCTGGCTTCTGCGTGCCCAATTCCGGCCCGCGGGGATTGATGCGCGATACGGGTACGGTCTGACCACGAAGGAACGCACCGACCGCTCGGCGAAGCGGAAGGACACCTCCACCGCCAAGAACACCCTCGCTGACCTCACGGGCGACAACGTGGACCGGCGGTCGTACGGCTCCTGGCTGACGCAGATCACGACCGGAGCCCACCGGTTGAGGAAGACCGGCGGGACCGCACTGCTGTTCACCGACGGGCGCCAGCTCCCCGTCCCGACGGAGGCGGTCCGAGCGGCCGGCTGACCGTGGCGCGGCGTGCTGGGGAGTCCGTTGCGACGGTCGAGCAGTGGCTCGGGCACTCCTTTCCAGCCGTCACCCTCGGTTACTCCGGTCGCAGGGAAACCAGCAGGCCAGCCGAAATTCCCCGGATTCCCGCCGGGGCTGATCGGGCGCGATTCCGCAGGCTCTTCGGCGCCCCCCGGTCCGTGGATTTCCAGCGGGTCGGGCCGTATAGCCTGGCGAAATGCTTACAGAAGTGACAGCGACCCGCTACGTCACCCCCTTGCGTGAAGGCGGCTCGCTCCCGGGGATCGTCGAGGCCGATGATCTCGGGACCTACGTCATGAAGTTCACCGGAGCCGGTCAGGGTCGCAAGACCCTGGTCGCCGAGGTCATCTGCGGGCGCCTGGCCCAGCGGCTGGGGCTGAGGGTCCCGCTGCTGGTGCAGATGCAGCTCGACCCCGTGATCGGGCTCGGCGAGCCCGACCAGGAGGTCCAGGAGCTGCTCAAGGCCAGCGGCGGCCTCAACCTCGGCATGGACTACCTGCCCGGGTCGATCGGCTTCGACCCGCTCGCGTACCGGGTCGACCCGGTCGAGGCGGGGCGCGTGGTCTGGTTCGACGCCCTCATCAACAACGTCGACCGCTCCTGGCGCAACCCGAACATGCTGGTCTGGCACGGGGACCTCTGGCTCATCGACCACGGCGCCACCATGATCTGGCACCACAACTGGCCCACCGCCGAGGCCGCGGCCGCCAAGCCCTACGACGCCTCCGACCACGTACTGGCCCCCGTGGGCCCGGACATCGCCGCCGCGGCCGCCGCGCTCGCGCCGCTGGTGACCGAGGAACTGCTCACGGAGGTCGCGGCCGACGTCCCCGACGAGTGGCTGGTCGACGAGCCGGGCTTCGACTCCACCGACGCGCTGCGCCGCGCCTATGTGGAGGCGTTGCTGCCGCGCGCGGCCACGATCCACGAGAGGATCTCGCTGGAGGCCGAGGTGAAGACGCCTGCCGGGCCTCCCGGCTGGCTCACCGACCACCTGCCGGAATGGCCCCACAAGACCCACAAGAAGAAGAGCGACAGCGAGTGACCAAGCGGGACGTGTTCGAGTACGCGCTGGTGCGCGTGGTGCCCCGGATGGAACGGGGCGAGTGCTTCAACGCCGGCGTGATCGTCTACTGCCGGGCGCACACGTACGTCGCCGCGCGCACCCACCTCGACGAGGCGAAGCTCCTCGCGCTGGACCCCGGGGCCGATGTGGCCGGGGTACGGGCGGCCCTGCGCGGGGTCGAGGGCGTGTGCGGCGGCGGGGCCGAGGCGGGGCAGGCGGCGGGCGACGACGCCGGGCGGCGGTTCCGCTGGCTCATCGCCCCGCGCAGCACCGTGGTGCAGCCGGGGCCGGTGCACACCGGCCTGACGGCCGATCCGGCGGCGGAGGTGGAGCGGCTGCTGGACCTGCTGGTCCGCTGACGGTCGGGGCGGCGCTCCGGGGCCCTGCCCCGAAGCGCCGGGCCCCGACCGCCGACGGGGCCGGGCCGGGTGGCGTTGACACCGGGTGCCAGGGCTCCTAGCGTCTCCTCAGCTGAAGCTACTAAGCGGTTGCTCACCTCTGGGCGACCGTCTCTCAAGGGCGAGGAGATCCAGCATGTCCACCACCGAGCAGCGCGTCGCGATCGTGACCGGGGCGGCCCGGGGCATCGGCGGGGCCACCGCCGTGCGCCTGGCCGCCGAGGGCCGGGCCGTTGCCGTACTCGACCTCGACGAGGCGGCCTGCAAGGACACCGTGGAGGCCATCACGGCGGCCGGCGGCAAGGCCCTCGCGGTCGGCTGCGACGTTTCCGACGGTGCGCAGGTGGAGGCGGCCGTCGCGCGCGTCGCGAGCGAGCTCGGCGCCCCGACCATCCTGGTCAACAACGCGGGTGTGCTGCGCGACAACCTGCTGTTCAAGATGACCGAGACCGACTGGGACACGGTCATGAACGTGCACCTGCGCGGTGCCTTCCTGATGTCCAAGGCCTGTCAGAAGTACATGGTGGAGGCCAAGTTCGGCCGCATCGTGAACCTCTCCAGCAGCTCGGCGCTTGGCAACCGCGGCCAGGTCAACTACTCCGCCGCCAAGGCCGGCCTGCAGGGCTTCACCAAGACCCTGGCCATCGAGCTCGGCAAGTTCGGCGTCACCGCCAACGCCGTGGCCCCCGGCTTCATCGCGACCGAGATGACCGCCCAGACCGCCGCCCGCGTCGGCATGGGCTTCGAGGACTTCAAGGCCGCGGCCGCCACCCAGATCCCCGTCCAGCGCGTCGGCACGCCGGACGACATCGCCAACGCGATCGCCTTCTTCACGGGCGAGGCCGCGGGCTTCGTCTCCGGCCAGGTCATGTACGTGGCCGGCGGTCCGCTCAGCTGACGGTTCCACGAGAGACAGGGCGCAGACATGACGTACAGCGGTATCGACAGCGGCAAGGTCGCGCTGATCACCGGGGCGAGCCGGGGCATCGGCTACGGCATCGCCGAGGCGCTGGTCGCCCGCGGCGACCGGCTCTGCATCACCGGCCGCAACGAGGAGTCCCTCAAGGAGGCCGTCGAGCGGCTCGGTGCGGACCGGGTGATCGGCGTCGCGGGCAAGGCCCACGACGAGGCCCACCAGGCCGTCGCCGTCGAGCGCACGATGGAGGCCTTCGGCCGCGTCGACTTCCTGGTGAACAACGCGGGCACCAACCCCGTCTTCGGGCCGATCGCGGACCTGGACCTCGGGGTCGCGCGGAAGGTCTTCGAGACCAACGTGATCTCGGCGCTCGGCTTCGCCCAGCGGACCTGGCGCGCCTGGCAGAAGGACAACGGCGGCGCGATCGTGAACATCGCGTCCATCGCCGGGGTCTCCGCCTCGCCCTTCATCGGTTCGTACGGGATGAGCAAGGCCGCCATGATCAACCTCACGCTCCAGCTCGCGCACGAGATGGCGCCCGGGGTCCGGGTCAACGCGATCGCCCCCGCGGTGGTCAAGACGAAGTTCGCCCAGGCGCTCTACGAGGGCCGGGAGCAGGAGGCCGCAGCGGCCTACCCGCTCGGCCGCCTCGGGCTCCCGGAGGACATCGGCGGGGCAGCGGCGTTCCTCACATCTGCACAAGCGGAATGGATCACCGGGCAAACTCTCGTCGTCGATGGTGGGATGTTCCTCAATGCCGGGGTTCACTGACCGATAACCGGACGCATTTACCTCAGAAAGGGAGGTAAATGTGTATCGAATATGCACGGAACCGGTCAAGTGCCTCACGAAACCAACCCATTGGATTCGTGGGGCACTGCGGTAGGGTCTGCCGCACCCCTGGCTGATCGAGGAGCGTGCACGTGTTCAACCGGACCAGATGCCTGCAGATCACTGCGGCCCTTGCGTCCATATCCCTGCTCGCCGGATGCGGCCTGCTGTCGGAGGACGACGGCGACGAGATGAAGAGGATCGTCGTCGGTACCACGAGCACCCCGAGCACCCTCGATCCCGCGGCCGCGTGGGACGGCTCCTGGGAGCTGTACCGGAACGTCTACCAGACCCTGCTGGCGTTCCCGACGGGCTCCAGCAAGCCCCAGCCCGACGCGGCCCAGAGCTGCGAGTTCACGGACGCGGCGAGCCAGGCCTACCGGTGCACCCTGCGCAAGGGCCTGAAGTTCTCCAACGGCGAGCCGCTCGACGCCAACGCGGTCAAGTACTCCCTCGACCGGATCAAGACCATCGGCTCCAACGTCGGCCCCAAGGGTCTCTTCGGCACCCTCGACAAGATCGAGACGCCGGACCCGCTGACGGTCGTCTTCCACCTGAACACCTCGGACGCCACCTTCCCGTACGTCCTCGGTTCGCCCGCCGCCTCGCTCGTCGCGCCCAAGGACTACCCGGCCGACAAGGTCCGCGAGGGCGACAAGATCACCGGCTCCGGTCCGTACGTGCTCGACTCGTACAAGGACGGCGCCGAGGCGGTGCTCACCGGCAACACGAGTTACACCGGCTTCGCCAACCGCAAGAACAAGGCGGTGACCATCCGCTACTTCGCGGACTCGCCGAAGATGATCGCGGCGCTGAAGGCGAAGGAGATCGACGCCACCTACCGAGGCCTGTCGGCCCCGGAGATCACCGACCTCCAGAACCCCGCGTCGCACGCCCTGGGCGTCCAGGTCGTCGAGAACGTCGGCGCCGAGATCCGCTACCTGGTCTTCAACCCCAAGGACCCCCAGGTCGCCAAGCTCCCGGTCCGCCAGGCCATCGCCCAGATCGTCGACCGCGGTGCGCTCGTCTCCAAGGTCTACCAAGGCACCGCAGAGCCGCTGTACTCGATGGTTCCGAAGGGGGTCGTCGGCCACAAGACGCCCTTCTACGACAAGTACGGCGGCGCGGACGTCGCCAAGGCCAGGAAGATCCTCAGGGACGCCGGGATCACCACGCCGGTCGATCTGACCTTCTGGTACACCACCGACCGCTACGGTTCCTCGACCGCCGACGAGTTCACCGAGCTCAAGCGGCAGCTGGACGAGAGCCAGCTGTTCCGGATCACCCTGCGCAGCCAGCCCTGGAAGACCTTCCAGACCGGCTACAAGAGCGGTGAGTACCCGATCTTCGGCCGCGGCTGGTTCCCCGACTTCCCGGACCCGGACAACTTCATCGCGCCGTTCGTCGGCAAGGAGAACGCGGTCGGCACCCCGTACGAGCCCGCCGAGATCGTGAACGACCTGCTGCCCAAGTCCCGCCGCGAGGGTGACCGGTCGGCCGGCGTCCAGGAGTTCGAGCAGGCCCAGAAGATCTTCGCCGAGGACGTCCGGCTGCTGCCCCTGTGGCAGGGCAAGCTGTACGTCGCGGCGCGCGAGGACATCGCGGGCGCCGAGCGGGCGCTGGACCCGCAGACCGTCATGCAGATGTGGGAGTTCTACCGCAAGACCAGCTGGTAGCACCGGCAGCAATGCGTCGGCCGCCCCGGGCGGCCGACGCGTTGTCAGTGGGCCCCGGTAGGTTCTGGAGCAGTTGCACGAGCAGTTGCACGAACTTGTACCGGAGGTTGTCGCCGTGACCCAGATGCTGCCCGAGTCCTGGCTCCCCGTCCTCGGCGGAGAGCTGGACCAGCCCTACTTCAAAGAGCTCACCGAGTTCGTCGAGAAGGAACGGGCGAACGGGCCGGTCTACCCGCCCCGCGAGCATGTCTTCGCGGCCCTGGAGGCCACTCCCTTCGACCGGGTGAAGGTCCTCGTCCTCGGCCAGGACCCGTACCACGGCGCCGGCCAGGGCCACGGCCTGTGCTTCTCCGTGCAGCCTGGGGTCAAGACCCCGCCCTCGCTGCGCAACATCTACAAGGAGATGAAGGAGGAGCTCGACCTGCCGATCCCGGACAACGGGTACCTGATGCCGTGGGCCGAGCAGGGCGTCCTGCTGCTCAACGCGGTGCTCACGGTCCGGGAGGCCGAGCCCAATTCGCACAAGGGCAAGGGCTGGGAGAAGTTCACCGACGCCGTGATCCGCGCGGTGTCCGAGCGGCCCGACCCGGCCGTCTTCGTCCTGTGGGGCGCCTACGCCCAGAAGAAGCTCCCGCTGATCGACGAGGAGCGGCACGTGGTCGTCAAGGGCGCCCACCCCTCCCCGCTGTCCGCCAAGAAGTTCTTCGGGTCCCGGCCCTTCACGCAGATCAACGAGGCCATCGCCGCCCAGGGGCATGAGCCGATCGACTGGCGGATCCCGGACCTCGGCTGACGTCCCCCCGCGCCTCGGCGCCATTGCCGGTACCTCCGGCTAGCTTCGAGATGATCAGACCGGAGCAGGTCTGGCAGAGCGAGCCGGAGGCCGCCGTGGCGGAGCAGCAGGAGGCGTCGCAGGATGCCGTCATGACCAGGATCGGCCAGGCGGTCATCCTGCTGCACGCCGGGGACCGCGAGGAGGCCCGCAACCGGCTCGGGGAGATCTGGTCCGAGATCGGCGAGGAGGGGGACTCCCTCCACCGGTGCACCCTGGCCCACTACATGGCCGACGCCCAGGACGATCCGGCCGACGAGCTGGCCTGGGACCTGCGGGCCCTGACCGCCGCAGCCGACCTGCCGGACGAGCTTCCGGGCGATCAGCCGGGCGATCGGCCCGGGACCAGGCCGCCCCGGGACGGGCGGCCCGCGCGCCGGGAGCCGCATCCGGAGTTGCGCGTGTTCTACCCGTCCCTGCACCTGAACCTGGCCGCCGACTACGTGAAACTGCAGCGGCCCGAGGCGGCCCGGGTCCACCTGGCCCGGGCCCGCGCGGCCACCGGAGCGCTGTCCGACGACGGGTACGGCAACGGCGTACGGGCCGCCATCGCCCGGCTGGAGCGGCGCCTGGCCGCGGAACCGGAAGCCGGGCCCGGATCCGGACCCGGCCCCCGGCCGTTCCCCGAGCAGTCCCCGTAGGCCGCGGGCCGTAGGTCCGCGGGCGGTCAGTCCCCGTGGACGCCCGAGCAGATACGGGCCTCCGGGCTGTCGGAATGCCACTGGCCGTGCCTGCGGCCCAGCGCGCACACGTCGGCCGGCCGCACCGGCAGCTTCCGGATCAGTTCGCGCTTTGCCTCGGCGTCGGGCCGGGGATGCCGGGGACGGCCGCCCGGGTGCCCGGAGACGGGCTCGGCGGCCCGCGGGGGCTCCGGGATGTCCGGGACCGGTGGAGCCTCCTGTACGGGCCCGCCGGAGCCGCCCGGTACGGGGCGCTGTGCGGACCGCTGGGCGGGCGCGGGGCCCGCCGGGGCAGCGGGCCGCTCCGGGGCCGTCTCCAAGGCCTCCAGCGCCTCCAGGGCGGGCGCCCGGACGGTCACCGGGGCGGTCCCGGGCCCGCTGCGGGGCTGATGGCGGGGCGGTGCCCCGGCGGCAGGGGCCGCCGCGGGTTGCAGGGGACCGGGGCTCACATGCACACAGCCGGAGACCGCCGAGACGGCGCAGGCGACTCCGAGCAGCAGCGTTGTCGTGGTTCGGGTTGGATGCACTCGCGCAACTCTGCTGTGCGAGGACCCCGTTGCGAAAACCCGGAGCCGATATTCACCCCGCACGGGTGACGGACACACCCGCCGGACAGGGCCCCCACGGCTGCCCCACGGCTGCCCCGGGACTGCCCCGGAAGACGGCCTAGTCGCCGGTGGCGCCGTCTATCTGCTCGCGCAGCAGGTCCGCGTGGCCGTTGTGGCGCGCGTACTCCTCGATCATGTGGGTGTAGACCCAGCGCAGGCTGAACACCTCGCCGCGGTGGTGGCTCTCGGCCCGTGAGACCGCGTCCAGCGAACGGCCCGCGGCGGCCTGGCGCGCCAGCTCGACCTCCGTCCGCCACACCCGCTCGGTCTCGGCCCAGTTGGCCGCCTCGGTGAAGTGGAAGTCGCCGTCCGGGTTCTCGCTCGTGGAGTACAGCTCGGGGAGGTCCTCACCCAGCATGATCTTCCGGAACCAGTACCGCTCCACCTCCGCCAGGTGCCGTACGAGGCCCAGGAGGCTCAGCGCGGAGGGCGCGAGCGGGGTGCGGCGCAGCTGTTCGTCCTGGAGCCCCTCGCACTTCCAGACGAGGGTGGCACGGTGGTAGTCGAGCCATCCGTCCAGCATGTCCCGCTCGTCGGCGGTGGTGGCGGGTTCGTTGCGATCTGATCCTGAACTGGTGGTCATGGAGCTCATCCTCGGCGAACCGGCCCCCCGTCACCAGGGATTAAGCTGCGGGAATCCCACGAGGAACCAACCTGGAGGCCCCCGGTGAAGGTCGGCTGCATCGGACTCGGCGACATCGCGCAGAAGGCGTACCTGCCCGTCCTCACCACCCGCCCGGGCATCGAGCTGCACCTGCAGACGCGTAACCCCGACACCCTGGAGCGGATCGGCGACACCCACCACGTCCCGGCCGCGCGCCGGCACACCGATCTCGACGCGCTGCTCGCCGAGGGACTCGACGCGGCCTTCGTGCACGCCGCCACCGTGGCCCACCCCGAGATCGTCGCGCGGCTGCTGGAAGCCGGCGTGCCCACGTACGTGGACAAGCCGCTCGCCTACGAACTCGCGCACTCGCGACAGCTCGTGGAACGGGCCGAGCGGCTCGGGGTCTCCCTCGCCGTCGGCTTCAACCGCCGATTCGCGCCCGCCTACGCGCAGTGCGCCGACCACGCCCGCGAGCTGATCATCATGCAGAAGAACCGCGTCGGGCTGCCCGAGGACCCGCGCACGCTGGTGCTGGACGACTTCATCCACGTCGTCGACACCCTGCGGTTCCTGCTGCCCGGCGAGGCCGACCACTTCGACGTCCGGGCGGTGGTGCGGGAGGGGCTGATGCACCAGGTGGTGCTCCAGCTGTCCGGCGCCGGCTTCACCGCCCTCGGCATCATGAACAGGCTGTCCGGCTCCACCGAAGAGATCCTGGAGGTGTCCGGCCGCGACACCAAGCGGCAGGTCGTCAACCTCGCCGAGGTCATCGACCACAAGGGCCAGCCGACCGTGCGGCGCCGCGGGGACTGGGTCCCCGTCGCCCGCCAGCGCGGCATCGAGCAGGTCGTCGACCACTTCCTGGAGGCGGTCGCGGCGGGCACCACGCTCAGCGCCCGCGACGCCCTGCGAACCCACGAGCTGTGCGAGCGGGTGGTGAGCTCGGCTCTGGAGCAGGCCTCCTGAGCGAACGGCTGCCCGCCACCGCGCAGTACACCGCCAGGGCGGCCAGGGCGGCGGCCACCGGCCAGTCCCCGAAGCGGACGTAGAGGGTCGTGCCGCGGGCGAGCGGGACCTCGTACACGGCCGCCGTGCTCGCGGAGGTGGGCAGGGCGGCGCCGACCCGCGCGCCGGAGGGGCCGTTCACGACGCTGATGCCCGTGAGGGTGGCGTGGACCATCGGGCGGCCGTTCTCGGCCGCCCGCAGCGCGGCCAGCGAGGCGTGCTGGGCCGGTGCCCAGCTCTCCTGGAACGAGGAGGTCGCCGACTGGGCGACGAGCAGGGAGGCCCCGTCCAGGGTGAGGTGCCGGCTCATGTCGGGGAAGGCCGACTCGAAGCACACCAGCGGGCCGATCCGGACGCTGCCGGGCCCGTCCGGCCGCCCGGGCAGGTCCATGACCACCGGGGCGTCGCCGCGCACCCGGTCCTCGCCCGCCGCCTTGCCGACCGAGGTCGCCCAGCCGAACAGCGCACGGGCCGGTACGTACTCCCCGAACGGGACGAGCCGCATCTTGTCGTACCGGTCGCCGGTGGGGCCCTGGGGGCCCACGAGGACCGCGCTCTTGTAGATGCCGGGGTGGCCCGCCCGCCGCGCGTCCACGTTCACCAGCAGCGGAGCCCCTACCTGTGCCGACAGCGCGGCCAGCCGCCGGGCCAGGTCCGGGCGGGCCGTCAGGTCCGCGCCGACGCTGCTCTCGCCCCACACCACCAGATCGACCCGCTGCCCCGCCAGCGGCCGCGTCAGCCGCTCACCGACGTCGAACCGCCGCTCCGCGCTGTCCGGGGCGTCCGCCACCGGGCCGGGCTGTACGACGGCCACGCGCAGCCGGCCCGACTCCTCGGGCCGCGCCGCCCACACCCACACCGCTCCCGTCAGCACCGCGCACCCGGTCATCCCGGCCACCGCGGGAATCCGCGCCCCCGGCACCGCGATCAGCAGCACCAGCGCGCAGTTCACCGCCACCACCAGCAGGCTGACCAGCCACACCCCGCCCACCGAGGCCAGTCGCAGCGCGGGCGCCACCTGCCACTGACTCGCGCCCAGCAGCCCCCACGGCCCGCCGAGCCCCTGCCAGGACCGGACCAGCTCCGACAGCAACCACCCCGCCGGTACGAGGACGAGCGCACAGCAGGCCCGGCCCGCCGCCGGGGTCCCGCCGAGGAGCTCCCGCACCAGGAGCGCCCAGGGGATCCAGAGCAGCCCGAGCAGCGCGGCCACCGGGACCAGGAACACGTGCAGGCTGGGCAGCAGCCAGTGGTGGACGGCCAGGATGAACCCCGCGCCGCCGAGCCAGCCCTCCAGCGCAGCGCGCCGCCCGGTGGGGGCCGACCGCAGCAGCAGCATCCAGGGCACGAGGGCGGCGTAGGCGAACCACCAGAGCGCGGGGGCCGGGAAGGCGAGGGCGGGCAGCGCCCCGGCGGCCACGGCGCCGGGCGCACGCCATCGAGGGGACCACCACCGCGTGCGCATCGTGATCATGGCGTGCCTCCGTTTCCAGTGTGGCAGTGCCCGGCGTCCCGGCCGAGTCGAGCGGCGCCGGCGCGGTTCAGGCGGTCATGTGCCGCCATTTCTCGTGCACGGTGACGCGCGTGAGCCGCCAGCCGTCACGGGTGCGGGCCAGCTCGAAGCCGTAGCGCCCGGCGGCGACGAAGTTGGGCGAGGTGACCGCGGCGTCGGAGTCCGGCTCCGCCAGCCGCATCGGATTGAGGAAGTCCGCCCGGACCTCGGCGCTGTCCCCCGGGGAGCCGCCCAGGTCCTCCAGCCGGATCAGCCGGTTCACGATCAGGTGCTGGCGGACGGGGAAGAGCGTCATCGTCTCCGCCAGCCAGTCCGCGACCTCCGCCACCGGGCCCGCGATCCCGCCGGCCGAGCTGTAGTCGACCCTTCCGGAGGCGGTGAACAGGGCCCGGTACGCGTCCCAGTCACCGTCGTCGACGGCCACCGCGTAGCCCGTGACCACTTCGTCGATCGCCAGCCGGTCCATCACCGTCGCGAGATCCACACGCTGAGTCATCGGGTCAGTGTGGGGCTGCGCGGGCGCGAGGCCAAGGGCCGTGCGCCCACCGGCCCCCTCCCGAGGGCGGTCAGTGACCGGAACGGGACTCCCGCTGCCGGACCACGACGAGGAACGCGTCGCTGTCCAGGTCCATGACCACCTCCGCCGGCACGCCCTCGCGCATCCGCTGCGCCGCGTACTCCTCGGCGGGCCAGCTTCCCCGCGGACTTCCGGCGGGAAACCGCTCCAGCACCACTCGACCCATGGCACACCCCCTGCTGTTCGCCTTCCGTTCTCTTCGGGAACAACGACGCGCAGGCCGCCCGGGAACGTTCCCGAGCGGCCTGCGATTCACGCGAACAGGTGGCCGGCGACCTCGTGGCCCATGCGGGTCTCCACGGCGATGCGACTGTGTCGATCTTCGTCGAGCCACTCCTTGCCGCCGTGGCGAAGCAGGTACAGCCGCTTCTCGGCGTACGCGGTCTCAGGGACCTCTGGAAGGGGGCGACGGCAGATGACCAGCGGGGCTGGTCCGGGCGAATCCTCGCGAGCTCCTCGGAGGCTGGTCGCCCGCGCGAGATCGGCCGCCAGTAGGAGTAGCCGAAGTTTGTGTCGGCCAGCAGCCCGCCGCCGATCGGCACACCACGAGGAACAGCTGCAGGGAGCGTACGCAGAGCTGGGTGAACTCGGCGACCTTGGCAGTCCAAGAAGCAGACGCCCCGCCCGTGCAGCGTCTGCAGTGGCGCATCCGGGACGGCGGACACGCGCTCAATCAGGCCGAGTTCGCGCCAGCACTGACTGAGCATCGGCTCGACAACCTCCTATAAGGCACCTGACAGACGGTCGCGATCCGCCAAAGTCACCTATCCATAGGTTATTTTGACTGGCCTTGTGTCTCAAGCCGACTTGAATGACGAACGAAGGGGAAACGCCATGAGGATCACCAGCACTGCACGTAGGACGCGGGCCAAGATGACCGTGTCCATCGCGGCCCTGGCCGCGAGCTCACTCATACTCACCGCCTGCGGCGGAAGCAGCGACGGCGCCAGCAAGCTCGACGGTACCTACTACATCAAGGACGTCAACGGCACGTCCAAACTCGGCCAGCTGGTCGTCAAGGGCAACAGTGTCTCGCATCATGAGTACAACTGCGATGGTGTCTACAAGGAGCCGGACGTGACCAGCACCGGCGAGTTCAACAAGGATCAGTCCCAGATCATCTGGACGGTCGCCGGAGACGACACCCGCAACAAGCGGACCGGCAGCGAGTCCATCTCAACCAGCGAAACCTCGATCAGCATCAGCGGTAGCGCGTACGTGCGTGACAACTCCGATGCTGGCAAGGCTCTGCTGGACGGCTACAAGACCAAGTGCAAGAAGTAGCGTCGACGTCCCGCTCGGCCGGCCAAGCAGCACAGAACCCCGTGGGCATCGCGCCCACGGGGTTCTGTCCTTCCCCGGCTGTTCAAGCCTCTGACGTCTACTCCTGAAGGTGCAGCGCCCGGTATTCCTCGATCGTCTCCGGCGGCTGGCCGTACTTCGGGGCATGCCGCTCGACGAAATCGAGCTCGGCCCATGCCGCTGGCCTCCGAATCCTCGACTGGGCCACCACGACGAACACCACGGCGCTGACGCCGATGTTGGACAGACACCACCCAGACAGCAGCACCATCAGCACCACAGGCAGATCATCCTCGATCTCCATGGTGACCAAAACGGCAAAGCCTGCGCCGTTGACCAGAAGGCCCGACACGTACCCCTCGAACGAGCCGACCAGACGCGCCAGGATCCTCGGCTCGTCGCGATGCCGCACGGCGCGCACCATCTCGCCGACGAACACCACGGTAGCCACAGCCGCCGCAGTACTCAGTGCCAGCTCACGGATCCCGGTGACCCACCATCGCGCCGAGCTCCACCAGCCACGCGGGAACTCGCCGCGAAGCCTCGATCCGAGCCTCATGCCCCCTCCTTCTCCTCACGCTGCTCAAAGGGCGACGCACCCGGTGAGGATGATCGTTCTCACCGGGTGCGTCAGGCCTCCACGCTCGCCCTCGATCGGACGATCAGTCCCCCTCGCCCCGCTGCCGCTGCCGCTGCCGCGGCTTCGGGGTCTCCACGTTCGGGGTCGGATCGGCACCCCGAGGCGGAACCGGAGCCTGCGGCGGCGCAGGATCCGGCGCAGGAGCTGACGGCCGCGGAGCAGGAGCTGGCGGCCGCGGAGCAGGAGCCGACGGGGCGGGCGTCTGGTGCGGCGGCGACGCCTGGGTCGAACGCGGCTGACGCGGTGCCTGCGTCCCAGCCGGAGTCTGACCCACAGCCGGAGCGCCGGCCCTTGGCTGACCCACAGCCGGGGCACTGGCCCCTTGCTGCTTCGGAGCCGAGGTACTGGCCCCTGGCTGCTTCGGAGCCGGGGCGCCGTCGCGGCGGGCGTTGATGACGGACCGCGGCCGGTCACGGTTCGCCTGCGCCTCGGCTTGCTTCTGCCGTGCCGGCGGCCGGCCGGGGGTCCCGGCCCGAGCCGGGGCAGGGGTGGCGCCCGGAGCGGCGCCCTTCGGACGCGTGCTCGGCGCACCCGGCTGCGTCGGAGCAGGATCCGGGGCAGGCACGGCGTCGCCGCTGAAGCGCTGCGGTACAGCCTGCTGGTTGCTGCCCTGTTGGCTGTGCGCACCCTGGGAACCCGCGCCGAACTGCGTGGGTTCCGTCTGACCGGCGACAGCCTCACGACCTCCGCTGGTCGGGACAGAACCCGTGCCGAACTGCGTCGGTTCCGTCTGACCGGCGACAGCCTCACGACCTCCGCTGGTCGGGACAGAACCCGTGCCGAACTGCGTCGGTCCCGTCTGACCGGCGGCAGCCTTACCGTTTCCGCTGGTCGGGACAGAACCCGTGCCGAACTGCGTCGGTTCCGTCTGACCGGCGACAGCCTCACGACCTCCGCTGGTCGGGACAGAACCCGTGCCGCCGGCGCCGCTCTGGCCCTGAGCATCACCACGAGAACTCGACGGCTCCGTCGACGAGGAAAGTACCTCACCGCGGATGACCTTGTCGCCGTACCCGAGATTCGACAGGCCACCCTGGTTGCTCAGACTCTGCGCCGTCTGCTTGTCCGAGCGCGGGCTGCCCGCTCCGCCACGCGGCAGCTGCAGCGGACCACCGTTGTCGGCGTGTGCGTCGCGACCGTCCGCGCCCAGAGCACCGGCGGGACCGGTGCCGCCCGGCAGAGCCTTGACGCCGTCACTGCCACCGCCGTAGCCACCACCAGGACCACCATCCAGCGCCGGACTGTCCGGGCCATCCGGTCCGTCCTGCCCGCCACCCTCGAGGGTCAGCTGCTGCTTACCGGACGTCAACTCCATGGCGTCACCGTTCGTGCCGCCGGCGTTCGTCGGCGCCGTCTTGCCCGTGGGCTTGCCTGTGGGCTTGCCCGTGTTCGGGGACGCCGGACCGCTGGTCTTGCTGTTGAACCCGTCGGCGAGCTTGTTGCCCATGGCCATGCCCGCGCCAGCCCCCGCACCCGAGGCCAGAGCGGGCATCAGCCCGCCCTTGTCCGGCTTCGGCGTGTTGTTCGTCTCGAGGAACTTGTCCACGAGCTTGGTGACCACCTCGTCCAGCGCCTGCAGCACGGTCTTGCGCACCCGTAGCAGGGCGAAGGTGATGCCCATGATCACCAGCGAGGAGATCAGGGTCAGGACCACCACGATGATCCCGCCGAGCGCAGCGTTGCCCCACAGGCCGCCCGGGCTCATGAAGCTCGACACGGGGCCAGCCATGATGTCCGGGACCGAGATCAGGAACTCCGAGACGAACTGGTAGATGAACAGCGTGACGAGGACTTCCAGGATCATCGCCGTGGAGTAGACGATCACTTTGGCGATCGCCTGCATGGCGCCCAGCGTCGCGAACGGTACGGCGGCCACCAGGCTGAAGGTCCGCTTGATCGCCCCGGCCAGCATGCCGATGGCGTACCAGAAGCCGAGCAGGACGATGGAGCCCAGGACCGTGGCCGAGTTGCTCCAGTACATGAACTTCGCCGGCCCCGTGCCCACCTGGCTGACGGCCATGTGGTTCTCGCGGGTGAACCCGCTGGTGGCGTTGTTCGACGAGTACATGGCCAGTGAGCCGGGGTTGAACCCGGTGTTGAGGTAGTTGTACGCCGCCAGGGGAGACAGGTTGCATGAGGAGGGCGTCTTGCCCACCGTAAAGCCACAGCCACCCTTCGTCCCCGTCGTCGTGAAGACCGTCGAGTCCTTACCGGGACGAGAGGAGGTCAAGCCCGTGCCGTCGGCCGAGATCACGGGGTGATCGACGGGCTTCGGCCCGTCTTCCTCACCGAACTTCTTCACGTCGCCATAGCTCTCCTTGACGACGAACCAGAGCTTCTTGGTATCCGCGCTCTCGTCCAGTTGCGTGATCGAGGTCTTGATCCCCGACTCGAAGTCGGAGGCCGCGATCTCGTTGCTCGCGATGTACTTGCCGATGATCCCGAAGGTCGAGAACACCGCTTTGAAGTCGTCCGAGGCACTTCCGGTGACGGAGACGGTGCCGTCCTTCCAAGCCGACTCGGCGTCCTTGGCCTTCGTCCCGATGTTGATGTCGTTGAACGTCGCCCCGTGGGACTGCTTGTTGATCGCCAGCGCACTCGTGCGCACGGCCATCATCGCGTCCGGGCTGGCCTGGTCCTCGTCCCAGGAAACAGTGGCCTGGTCCGGGATCCCCAGGCGGTCGTTCATCATCCACGCCTCGAAGTCGACGTAGGTGCTCAGCACGACGCGCGTCGGGCCGGCGTGTTGACCAAGAACGGAGTCGTCGAACTTTCCGAGCACGCTGGAGTACATCGACCCGACGAGCGGCAGGCCGACGCCGATGAAGACGACGCGCACGATGAGCTTCTTGATCGCCGAGCCCCGGTCCATCTTCTTGAACATGACCAGGCCGATGAGCAGGAAGCCGATGAAGATCGGCACGAGCGCCTGCCACGAGATCTCGACGAGCAATTTGTACCAGCCGCTGATCCAGTGCTGCAGACCCGAGAGCGCGCCGCCTCCGGTATCGCCTCCGGTCATACCCTCGGCAAGGGTCGGATTCACCGCCGCCACCGCGTTGTAGAACCACACGAAGGGGTTGATGAGCTTCAGGAACTGGATGATGACGTAGAACAGCGTGCCGACCGCCAGCGCTAGGGCGTAGAGGACCCAGATGATCGACCCCCCGATCACGCTCACGATCTGGCCGCCGATGCCCGAGGACATCGTGTCCAGGCCGAGGTCGTTGTTGGCCGCCCCGAAGTGCGCGTAGTCGAGCATGCCCGAGTACTTGGCGTTGCCCTTGCCGTCTTTCGCGGCCAGGGTCTCGTAGGTGACGGTCTGCGAGGACCCCGACACCTCGGCGAAGAACCAGCCCACGATGTTGCCCAGGCTGAACTCCGGGTCGGCGTAGCCGAGAATGGAACCGCCCGAGGCCGGGCTGGACGTGACCGGCTTCCAGTTCTCGTGCATGCCCTTGTCGTTCTGCGGCGAGTTCTTCTCGCTGAAGTACGAGCTCGCGTTCGAGGCCAGCTGGTAGAGGCTGTAGTTGTCGCGCTCCTTCTTGTCGTCCGCAGACGCCGGCGAAGACGTCGCCATCATGAAGACCGGCACGAGCAGCGCCGCCAGGAGCATGAGGGCGAGCCCGTGCGCGAGCCTGCCCGGGCGGGCTGCCCCCACGCTGTGGCCGGCCCAGGCACGCAGCCTCGCCACTGCCGTGATCGTCCCGTTCATGGTCTCTCCTCTACTCCTCGTCCTCGTATCAGTGCTGACCTCGCTCATGTCTTTTCCAGCTTCTTGGGCCTGGGCCTTGCCGCTGGTCGCCTCGCGTTGTTCTCGGGCTGCCGCAGGCTCTTGCCGTCGTTGCGCTTGATCGCGTCAGCCTGGCCCGCGTCAGCCTCACCGCCGTCGCCCTCGCTGTGCTTCCGGATGCTGGTGAGGTTCGCGCCCGGTGCCGGCTTGTCGTGCATGATCGAGTCCATCCGCGCCGCCTCTTCGGCCCTGGCCGCCTCCCGTCGGACCTGCCTGCGTTGGGCCTCGCGGTAGGGGTTGATCCCCAGTGCCAAATCCAGGTGAAAGACCACGTTGGAGACGCCCCGGCGCAGGTACGTGAGGTTCTCGTCCTTGGTCGTGATGAGCTGGGCGAGATCCGGCGGGATCCGCTGGTGCAACTGCTTCTGGTACTCCGCCACTGTTTTGTCGCGCATCGGGCCGAAGAGCGTGTAGTCCGCAGCGTCGAACTTGTTGAAGTCGCTGTCGGCCAGCATCTTGTCGACGTCGTTGTAGCTGTAGACCACCCGGCCGCCGCGCTCGTGCATGTGGTCGAACTGGTCCTTGAGGTATTTCTTCACCCGGTCGTCGATGTGCTCGGTGCCGTGGATGATCACCGTGTCGCCGAGCCCCAGCTTGCCGACGGCGAAGCCGACGATGTTCACCAGCTGCGCCATCGCCACGCCCTTGCCGCGGCGCATGAGCCGCGAGAAGTCGTAGACCACGCGCCGCGAATCCCGGACCCCGTCCACGGCCGAAGCCGTGTGGTTGTTGAACAGGTCGCCATTGGTGCTCAGCATCGCGTTGGCGATGCCTCTGAGCACGTTGTAGGCGCGCAGCTGGTCCGGGTCGGTCTTGCTGGAGTTCAACAGCGCCTTGTGGGCGGTCGCCAGGTAGGAGACGAACATCTGAAGACGCGGCACCTGGGTGTGCGGGATGTTCACCACGCGCAGGCGGTTGCGCTGCTCCTTGGCGTTGTGCCGCCACATGCCCTGCTCGATGTAGAAGTCCGTGGCCGTGTCTTCGAGGGCACTGCGGATGATCGAGCCGACGGCACCATCGGTGCTCTCGTAGAGCTGCTCGAACATCAGCTTGAGCTTTTCCATCTGCGCGGAGAAGACCGTCAACTCGTCCTCCTCCTCGCCGAACATTTCGAACATGTTCACGTCGCCCTGGTTCAGGTCCACGCGCGAGGTGAGCCGCTCGAAGCTCGGGCCGAGTTTGTCGAGGTTCGCCCCGTCAAGGACGAGGTGGACGACCTGGCGGTTGTTCAGCAGCGTCGCCTGCGAGATCTTCGAACACCACATGTTGGCCACCCGCTGGCGGTCGAGGTACTCGCTGAGGGTGGCGTCGGCGACGATCACGTGGTGGTCGTAGGCGTTGACGTCCATGAGCACGGCGCTGTTGTTGACGTCGCCGACCATGTAGCCGACGTACTCGCCGCCCTTGTCGTTGAGGCCGTTGGTCACCAGCGAGTACGAGCCGGCCAGCTCGGTCGAGGTGAAGTGGAAGCCCTTGCCCTTCTTCTTCTCGTTGTTCTTCCACAGGCCCGAGAGCTCCTGGCGCTGCTCGCCGGCGTAGGGCGCAGCCTTCAGCGTGCCGAAGCGGTCGATGTACAGGCGCGTGACCCGGTCGATCGTGTCGTCCAGGGTCGTCAGGTCCGGGGCCTTGAGGAAGAGCCGGTTGTGCACCGAGAGGTAGCTCGCGCCGTCTTGGAGCTCTCCGATCGTGACCCCGAGGTCACCGGAGATCTTCGCGGCCTTGCGCTTGGAAGAGGTCGTACCCGTCTCCTCCTGCTCGTTGGCATCGAGCCGTTCCAGCTTCTCGGACTGTTTCGTATAGGAGTCGATCCACTTGTCGTCCATCCGCTTGACCTGCTCAAGCACGACCGCGGTGACCCGCTCGTCCAGGCCGTCCGGGATCCGATCGATGCCCCAGAAGGCGGCGAAGTTGTCGTGCGCGGCGTCGTCATGGAAGTACGCCAGGATGCAGGCGACCGAGCCGTCGACCTCGAAGTAGTCGGAGCGGAAGAGGTACTTCTCCTTCGGCTTCAGCGCGAGCAGATGCGGATAGGCGTCGAATGTGCCCTGGAGGTGCTTCACCTCCCGGCGACGCTGCCACCAGTTCTTCTTCGGCTCGGCGGCTTCGTCGGCCACGCCGTGAGCTGCCGCGGTGTTCCGCACGCCCTCAGCCTGAGCAGCGTCGTCCGCGGGCAGATCACCGACCAGGAGCTCCGCGCTCTCATTCGTCTCGTCAGGCTTCTTTCCCGGGATGCCGAGCTGTGCCCGGACTTTCGTCATCAGCGCCATGGTGTCCTTCGTTCGTTCCTCGTCGTGTGGGTCGGCCTGGCGCTGTCAGTTCAGCGACGCCTTGAGATCGAGCAGTTCGTCGTCGATGCCCTGGTAGAAGACCCGCAGCATCGGCTCGGCCTCCTCGCGGTCGAGCATCGTGATTTCCTTGATCATGAGGGTGGAGCCGCCGACCTCGGCCTGGAGGACTTGGTGCCCCTTGCGCAGTGCGTCGGTGTTCCTACCCTTGAGCAGCAGGTACTGGTGGATCGAGGGGAACTTCCCGCCCACGTGCTGCGTGAGGATGTCGTACTGCTCGTTCTGCAGCTCGATCAGATCGGGGTCACGGATCTCAAGGGCCTGGTTGCGCTGCTCCAGGTTCGCCACCTGGTGGTAGATCCGCTGCGGCTCCTTCGTCGTGATGAAGCTGTGCTCGCAGGCCGTCTCAACCTTGCGCCAGAAGGAGTCGACCCGGTCGAGGATCCCGACCCGGTCCTCGTCGAAGAGCAGATAGCTCGCTGAGCCGACGACCAGGTAGACCCGGCCTTCGCCGCCGTCGGAGAAACGGATCAGCCCGTCCTCGTCGATCCCGTCGATGCCGACGATCGAGTAGAAGTCCGTGGGGTTCGAGCTGCGACGGGTGAGGACGTGGCGGGCCGTGCGGGGCAGATACGCGAGGAAGGCTGGCACCCGCATGATGCGCAGCTCCTTCGTCTTCATCAGCCCGCCGAAGTAGGCGATCGCCGCCAGTCCCCAGAGGACGAAGAACGCGATGGCGACTGGGCCCGAGCTCGCGACGAACGTCGACGTGCTGAACCACAGCAGGGCGAGGATGCCGCCAGCGAAGAAGAGCAGCTGCTTGATCGGGGAGGGCTTCGCCGCCCAGCCGCCCTTGCTGAGCGTGATCTCGTGATCCAGAAAGCTCCTGTTCAGCGAACTTGGCACCTTGTAGGACAGCTTCGCCATGAATCTCCCATCCCCCTTGCGACCGCAATGGTCATTGCTCGACCTGTCGAGAAGTCTTCATACATGAGGCGCGCGAATCACATCCTATCTCAGATAGGCCATTCGAAACGAGCGTGAAAGGGGCGCGGGTGGCGACATGGGGCGAGTCTGACTAGCGGATCCGGGTCATCGAGTGCCGTTTGAGCGGCTGACAGATCAGTCGCACCACGGAAGCGATGGCGCTCAGTCCATCGCTTCCGCCTCGAAGCGCGGAACGTCGTCGCCTAGGCCGAGCACGGCCAACGCATCGGCGGAGCCGCTCTGGTCGAGGCCTTCCTGACGAACCGGCATCCCGTCGAGCACTGCCCGCTCCGAGTGCCGAGGGGGTGTGTGCCCGGCGCCGCACAGCGTCTCCTTGGCCGGATCGAGCACCGAGAGCACTCGCGCGTGGTGCACTTGACGCACCACGCGCGCATACACCAGAGCGTCGGGGTGCCGGCCGTGGCCGTGACGAGCCGCTGGACCGGCCCCGGGACAGCCAGCGCCTGGTGGTGCAGGCGCTCGCTCAGCAGGGCGAGCTGCTCGTTCAAACCCTCCAGAGCCCGGACGGATCCCGCTGCGGGTGCCGCGCCAGCATCCTGAAGTCGTCCAGCTACACGATTTCGCGCATCGTTCCCATCGCATCCTCGTTCCTGTCGTGAAATGGCGGCAGCGGGCCCCGAGGTCCGGGACCCGCTGCTACTCGTCAGTGCCCGGCCGACATCAACCGAACGACGGGACGATCTTCTTCTTGCCGCCCTCTTTCTTCCAGGAGATGCGGGCGTCGAAGGTCTTGCCCTTGGCAGAGACGAAGCCCGTGCCCTGGATGGTCTTACCGGCCGCCAGGTCCTTGCGCTGCGCATCGGTGAAGGTCACCTGGCACCAGGACCGAGGTGGCTCGTCGGCGGAGCCGAAATCAGGGGTGATCTTCCTGGCCTTCGCGTCCCAGGTGACCTTGCAACCGAAGGTCCCGCCAGTCCGCGCGCTGACGAAGTCGTCGATCTCCAGCACCTGGCCCGCCAGGAGCGCCGCGACCTCCGCCGGCGTGAACGTCCGGCCAGACCACTTCGTCGGCATGTCCGGCACCTCCAGCTGGAACCCGACGAACTTGCGACCCTTGAAGGTGCCGACGCCGAGCGCACCGGTGGCCGGGAAGGGCTTGTTCTCCTTCGGCCTCGCCTCGAACGAGATCGTTTCGCCCGCGAGCAGCTTTGCCACCTCGTCATCGCTGAACTCGTGGCCCGACCAGACCTTCTTGAAGGCGACCTTCGTCGGGCCACCTGGCGCGGCCTGCCACACGCCCTCGGCGCGGGCGGCGCCGACCTGCTCCTTCAGGCCCAGCTCGGCGCGCATGGACGAGGCGTTCTTCGTCATCGTGGCGATGTCCTCGCGCACCCAGTCGGCGACGACGGCCAGGCGCTCCTCGGCGGTAGCGATCCCGGCGGCGATGTCGCGCATGTCGGCGTAGACCTTCTCGGTGAGCCCGAGATCGCCGATGCGCGTGCCCGGCAGGAGCCTCCAGCTCATTTCGCCGGCCTGCGCCAGCCTGAGCTTTTGTCCCTTCTCGGTCAGCAGCGGGTACTTCGCCTCGTCGTTGGTGACCTCCGAGTACGTCGAGGTGCGGGTCGCACCCGTACCCACGTCGCGCTTCTCCAGCTGCTTCATGAGCCACTTCATCGTCGGGTGCTCGGGGCGCTCGTTCGCGCCCTCGAAGACGAACGGCTCAGCGTTCCGGCCCAGGCCCTTGCGGGACTCGTTCCCGTCGCCCTCGTCCGCGTCGTCGCCAGTATCCGGATCGAACACGGCCTTCCAGCCTGGGCTCTTGGGCACGTTGGCGATGCCGACGAAGTCCGGGTACTTCTCCACGTGGCCCTTCTGCTGCTCATAGAGGTAGTCCTCGGCGAGCACGGCCAGGTAGTTCTTCGCGAGCATCTCGTAGATGAGCCGCCCGGCCTTGCCGTACTTGCGCTCGACTTCGTCCAGCGACGAGGGCACCTTCGGACCCGGACGGTTCGCGCCGTGCGCGCCCTGGGGCTTCACGTGCGTGGAACGAGGGTGCCGGTGAGTCAGAAGCCCAGCGTCAACGCCGACCACGGCGGCGATCTTGTCGACCAGCGGCGCGAGGTCCTTGAACTGCTCAGGCGTGATCGTCTTGTCTTCCGTGCGCGGGTACGAGACAACCTGGTCCTCATACATCTTCTGGTAGGTCGAGAGCGTCAGGTTCGCCTTCACGCCCTGGCCCACGAGCATCGAAGACAAGGTGGCAAGGTCGAGCAGCTTCGGCGGCGCAGTCTTCTTGTACGCCTTGCTGTCCAGGACGACAGCGGAAGGGCCGTACTGCTGCGGCACCTGCCCCTTCTGGTCGGACCGCGGCTCGTCTGGGTTCGTGTACATGACGGCGTTCTCGTCGCGGAAGCGATTCTGGAAGAACGGCTTCCTGACGTACGCGTCGTAGGCCTTCTGCTGGTCGCCGACGAGAGAGACCATCGCCGACTTCAGCCGGCCCTGGCGCAGCACGAGGTCCTGGCCGGACTGGTGGCCCATCGCCGTGGCGATCCGGGTGAACTGCATCGAGAGGAAGTCCCACTGTGAGCGGTACATCGCCTTGCGGTAGTCACCCTCGTCCTGCATGGACTTCACCGGGCGGCGCTGCTCGAAGGCATTCTGGATCGAGGCTTTCGACTCATCGGTGAACTCCATACGGCTGAACCGCTTGCCATGGAAGCCGAGTTCGTCGATCGCCTCCCAGAAAAGCAGATCGCCCTCGCCGGACGGGTCCAGGTCCGTGGCGATGACGATTTCGTCGCCGCGGCCGAGCGCGCTGCGCAGCGTCTCGATGACGTCCGCGACGTTCTTCTGCGGCTTGCGCTTCCACGAAAGATGCTGCGGGTTCCACGGCAGACTGCCCAGGTCCCACTTCTGATAGGCGTCCGCAAGCGAGGAGTCCACCATCGCGTGCGGCTGGGCGAACTCATAGAGATGACCTCGCAGGCTCACCACCTCGTAGGCAGTGCCCTTGTAGCTGCCCTTCGTCCCACCGAGGGCACTGGCCATGTTCCTCGCCGCACTGGGCTTCTCTGCGACAACGATCGCGACCATGCCGACTCCTTCTCGTCACTGACTTGGAAACGAGTGTGAGCTTACTTCAAAAGGGATTGAATGAGGCTTGAAAGGTGTTTAAGGGAAGCTTGAATGGTGCGATGGTCGCGCACGGAAAGGCGGCGTCGGCATGCCGTTCGGATGGGCAGCACGCCGGGCAACTCGGCGACCTGCTTGCGAGTGGCTTGGCCCCTGAGCTTGATCAGCAGATCTTCGCAGCGCTGACGGACGGGAAGGAGCTTCTCCTTGCTCGTCGCGGTCATCGGAACGGCCGCCCTTCCCGCTCGCGTTCGAGCCTCGACTGCTTCTGGGTCGCCTCACGGGCCATGTCCCGGAGATGGATCGCCTCCTTGTGCGTGATCGGCGCGTCATGAAGGTTGTGCGAGCCCCGCAGGAAGTTCTCCGTGCGGTCGGCGATGGAGTATGCGAGCGCCTGCTCGATCACCGCGCTGGTCTGGCGCACCTCGCCCAGCTCGTCGCGCAGCTTGCGCAACAACCCGTCCCGCTCGCGTTCGACAGCCTCGATGCTCATCAACCGTGTCAACACGCCGCCCAGCAGCGGGTCGCGGGAGCGGAACAGCTCCACGGCGCGCTCGGTGGCAGGATCGGCATCAAGGTGCAGGTCGAGCTGTGCCAACAGGAACGCCATCACCAGCGTGCCCTGGCTCAGCCGCCGGCTGAACCCCCGAGCGGCGCTGTCGCTCACGCCCAGCTCACGGACTGCGGCTGCTCGCAGCTGCTCCCGCAGCGCGTTCATGACGCTGTCGGGCAGTGCCTTGATGTGCGGCTGGCTCTGCACGCCGGCGAGCCGGAAGCCCGACTGGGGGAGCGCGGCGGTCTCGGCTGTACTGACCGAGCCCCCCTTCGGGGGCGCGCTCTGCACGGCGCCCTGATCACCGGTGAACTGCGGCGATCCGGGCCCCACCCGCTCGGGTTCGTCCGGTGCGGCGACGCCGTCATGAGCAGCGATTTCGGCTGTAGCGGCGCCCTCCACGTCCGGATGTGCCCCGGGAGCGGAAACGGCATCGGCGGCAGGACCCGCCGGCACACCGCCCGGGAGCACCCCGTCAGCGGTGTTCTGTCCGCCGCCAGCGCCACCGCGCTGATTGGATCGACCGGCCCGCTCGGAGTCGCCAACGTCGGGCTCGCGGTCCGGCTCCAGGTTCGGACGATCCGTTTCGGCTTCCCCATCGAGACCAGCCTGCGGACCTTCAACCTCGAGTTGAGAGTCGATGTCGCCGGTCTCATCGAACTGCGCCTCCGGCTCGGGTGTTGCCGCCTCAGGCTCAGGCGGTGCGGCCTGAGCCTGGACGCGCTTCAACTCCTCGCTCCCACCACGCCGGTAGGCGTCGAGGAAGGACGTGTCCACATCCATCACCTCGTCGGTGGGCGTGGCCGCCTCCAGCATCTCTGCGAAGTCCCGGCTCATACGAGCTCACCGTCCTCCTCGTCGAGCAGGTAGTTGTCGCCGCGGGTGAGCCCGATCAGCGAGTCGAAGCCCGTGGTGACGACGCGTTCGAGGTTCGCCGAGTTCGTCGCCAGCGCCGCGACCTGATCGACGAGCTCATTGAGCCGCGCGATCTCCAGGGTCGGCAGGTCATAGTCGAGGTTCTCGCGCCGGATCTTCTCGACCACCGCCTCGGCCACGTACTCGCTCACCGAGGAGAACCCGCGCTTGTCGGCCCAGTACTCCGCGCGCTGCTTGTCGTCCGAGCTCAGCCGGACGAACATGCCCTGGCGGCCACCGCTGTTGCTCTGTGTCCCGCCCGGCAGCTTCTTCTTCGGGCCGCGCACAGGTTGCGTCGTCTTTTCCAACTCGTGTGCGGCAGTCATCTGCGGCTTCTCCATGCCTTGCCTTGCCAATCCGTGAAGTCGCCTTATCGACGCTAGTGGATAAGGCATCTGCCACTCTCTATGTCCTGTCGAGCATCGGTAGAGTCGAAGACGTGCCCAGTCGCCCCCCTCGCCATGATGAGTGCCCGCTCAGGAGGCGGGCAGGGGAGTCGGCGTCGTGTTCGTCGTGCAGTCGACAAGTTCCTGGGTGAACCTCGGGGACTGCCAGATCGCCTTGTCCTTGTCGTTCGGCAGGTGTTCGACGATTGACCCGGTGCCGAGCGGCGCACCGCCGGCGAAGAAGTGCAGCGCCTCCTGGCTGAAGCCTGCCTTGTACACCAAGGTCGACAGGCACTGGCCGGCCGCCGCGTAGGTCTTCTTCTGGCTCTCGTCACGGGCGTAGGAGGAGAACATCGAGACCAGGCCCTTCGTGAGCTCGATGGACGAGCTGACTGGCTGATCCGCGCGGACTGGGTAAGCCGGCTTCAGGTTCGGCTTGCCCACCACTGGCTTCGCGGCTGCCTCCGGCGGCGCGTAGCTCTGAGCCTTGGGGCTGCCGCTGTCCGGAAGTGCGGCCTCGCTGATGCATCCGTCGAAGTCCTTGCGCAGTGACCGCGAGGCCAGGAGCGCGGCGTCGTCCTCGCTCACCTTGTTCAGTCCGCCGATGACTGCGCCTATGTCGTCGCTGTCGGCCTCGACGATGTAGGCCAGCGCCTCCTCCGACATTCCCGCCTTCCGCACTGCGCTAGCCAGGCAGGCTCCGCCGTCCTCTCTGGAGCTTCCGGCGCCTTGGAAGGCGAGCTTGTCCAGTGCCTTGCTGAGAGCTTTGTCAGCGACCTTGGCTGCGCTTGCGGTCGGGCTTGATGCAGGCGATGGCTGTGCCTCCTTGGCCGTTCCGCCGTTGCCGCTGGAGCACCCAACGAGCACGACGCCCGCAGTCAGCGCCGCAGTGGAGAGTCCAGCCTTCCCCGTCCTCCAGGTCCTCATCTCTTCTCGCCTCGCATCCCCTGTTGCCGACCAGTCTGATTGGATCCACTGATCTATGAGGGTATCTCATTCGAGTGGTCATTGAATGATGGTCTGTGATGAGTCAGAATGTCGCGAGATAGAGGATGTAGAGGCCGTGCAGAGCGGGACTAGGGCGTGCGGAGTGCCTGCGGGCCTGTTTGGCGCTTGGGGGTCAACAGAGCTGATCCGGAGGGCTCTGCGATGGCGCCGTGCGCGTGTCGGCTACGGGTGGCCCCCTGTCGGGCGGCTGTTCGTGGGCTTCTCATCTCCTCCCGCGAAGGACTGCTCGCCATGACTGCTCTTGCTTCTGCTCGGACCACCGCCGACGTCGATCTGCTGACGCTCACGCTGCACGTGGGTGATGAGCACAAGACCTGGTACCGACCCTCTTCGAGGGCGAGGACCCGGCCTACGTCGACGAGCAGGGCGCAGCCTGGCCGGGGGAACTGCCGTGCCTCGCAGTCGATATGGACGACTCGACCTGCTGCGGTCGGCTCCCTCGAACCTTCAGCGGAGTGCCCGTGTCCATCGCCCGCGACCAGCAGCTCATGCAGGGGGCCACACTCTGACGCGCGTCCGCTTCCGGAAGGAGAGCGCCGGACATGACTATGCGTGCTGCGCACGTACCCGCGCCCATGAAGCCAGGCCCGGTCGTCTATAGCGACCAGCAGCTTCTCCGCGTGCTCATCCGCCTGGCGCAGGGGAAGAGGCTCCTCGGACGTCGCGAGTTCGAGCAGCGCCGCGGGGACGCAGACCCCTCTTCTCCGCTCTACGAACGGCGCTTCGGCAGCTGGAACCGCGCGATAGAACTCGCGGGACTCGACACGGTCGCACAGCCGGAACAACTGCAGGACGCGACGACGAAGTGGACCCAGGAACAACTCATCGCCGCGATCCGCCGGTGTCTGCTGGTAACGGGATCCACGACGCTGGCGGCCTACGAGGCCTGGCGCACGGATCCGGCAGATCCGAAGTCCGATGTTCCGTCGGCCGCCACCATCCGCTTCCGGATGGGCAGTTGGTCGCGAGCCACAGAGCTGGCTTGCGGCTGGAGTGGGAAGGAGATTCATGGTGGACGTCTTCGCCGTCTGCGTTCTTGAGCCGTGCTGCGAGAAGACGGAGCCGGGATTTACGCCGAGACCGAGGTCGTACTACGTGCGCACCCCGGGCTGGTCGGACTCATGCAACCACCTGCGCAGCGAGCGGGAGCGGTATAAGGCGACGATCACCACGTACAAGACGCCTGAGGAGGCCGAGGCCGAGTACCAGTGCAAGGTGCGCGGCTGGGGGTCGACGGATGGATGGCTGTACGAGGGCGAGAGCCGCCGGAGGGTGAGCGGTTCCGGATCACCGATCAAGGGCACCCTGACCACGCACTTCTGGCACAGGGAGCCGGTCGAGATCCCGTTCCCGACCATCGACTCGAGGCGACCGGCGGGGTGAAGTTGCGGGAGCAGGGCCACATGTCGCACCTCACCCCCGGCCGGGTCCCCGACTCGATCAACTGCCCCGGCTGCCGCTTGGCCTTCGGGATGGGCAAGTGAGCCAGACCAAGGACGCCGCCGCAACCGACCTGCCACCGGCCCCCCGGCGCTGGCCCTCGTGCTCGGAGGAGCCCCACACTCTGTGGGGGACGTGTCCGTGCAGTCAGGGGAAGGGTACGACGACTGCTCCGGCGCACACTCACTGCCGAAGGAGCAGCGATGCCGCGGCCCGCGCTGTTGCCGGATGTCAGAGACCTCGACATCACGATCAGCAAGCTGCCGCAGGTCTACGAACCTCCAGCTGGAGCCGTGGCCCGAATCAGCGAGCTCTATTGCGAGCAGGGGCTGGGTGGTGACTGACCTGGATCGACGCAGTCGATCCGGAAGCGGATCTGCAGAGGCATCGCCATCCCCCTCGCGCACGGGCGCGATCGCTTCGTGGGCCCTGCGGCAGGTCATGGTCGAGGCCGAGCGCCTCGCCGCCAACTTTGCGGCCATCGCCGGAATGCACGGCGCGAACTACCCAGACCTTGGCGCTGCCTGGGGTGCGACCCGCCAGGGCGCAGCAAGCGCTGGCCCCAACCGGTCAGCTCGGAGGCTGTGCACCCATCCCGGTGGTGAATTGCCACCACCGCGAACCGCAAGGTCCAGGAGGCGCCCGAGGACCTCACATACGACACGAGCGAAGATGCCGCCGCCGGCGCCTTCCTCGCCGCCAACACCACCACGAAGGACGGAGACCCGACATGATGCTCGCGATCGGCGCGCTGCTCGGCTGCGCCGCCACTCTGCTCACCCTCGCCATCCGGCGCAGCCTGACCCGCACGCCGCACTGCGGGTGGTGCGCGACCGCCTCGAACTGGCCCACCTCCCGTCACGATGCCCTGCACTGCCGCGGCTACGTCCAGGACCGCCGCCGCGAACGGCTGCGCGACATCAGGAACGGCCGCCCCGTCGAGGAGCAGAACCCGTGGGGCGAGGCGTACCTACTCGAAGAAGAGATCGCCCAGCGAACCAAAGCCGACGCCTGAGCACCGAGACCACCACGGCCGCCGCCGACTTCGCCCAGGCGCTCGCCGAGCGGGCCGACGGATACCCGACCGACCCGCGGAGGGCACAGCGCCCGTGATCGCCACAGTCGCCGACCCGGCGACAGGCGACAGCACCCGGTCCCGATCGAGCCCGGCCAGCTCGACTGGGTGACCGCCCGGGTTCGGGGCGATCGGTACACCTTCCGCTCCGCCCGGTGCCGCGGCAGTCTTTCACCCTGATCCGCCGGCTCGGTGTCGTGCCGTTCGTCATTCCTCGTCTTCGCAATGGCCCTGGTGTTCTGGTTCATCACCGCAACGCTCCGCGGGGTCGAGATCACGGATCTCGGATGGTCACGGCGTTCGGGGTGGTGTGGCCGATCCCGCGTTTATGCAGTTAGGCACGTATCTTGCGGGAGCTGTAGCCCTTGTCGCCCAGGACGTGGTCCGGGCGGGTTCGGGGTCGCCCGGGCTCGGCCCGGCGGACCTTGATGGTGTCCATGACCTCCTCGAAGCGGGTGCAGTCGGCGGCGTTGCCGCCGGTGAGGACGAAGCCGAGAGGCCGGCCGCGGCCAGCATTCGCGTGAACGTCCCGTCCAGCGCCCACCTGCGGAAACGCGTGTACAGGGTCCTCCAGGGCCCCTACCGTGCCGGCACGTCACGCCACGCCGCCCCCGTCCGCGGCTTCCACACGATCCCGTTCAGCACCCGCCGGTCGTCCAACCTCGGCCGTCCCGAGGAGGGCCGCGGCAACAGCCCGGCCAGCGCCTCCCACTCCACATCCGTCAGCTCATGACGACGCACCATGCCGACGTGATCCCCCTTCAGAACCCTTTGAAGACACGCCCCGAAGCAGACCAAGTGGATGCCGAGCTGGGGGACATCATGCCGGGGTCTGGTCGGGAGTGGCCGGTACATCAGCGAAGAACGCGAGTTTGATCGGCGAAGCCGATCCGGGACTCGGAATGACGAAGTGTTCGATCAGCGCGGCTGGTTCGGATGAAGCGTTGAGAGAGGAAATCATGTGATCGGCGGAGCCGATCCGGGTGGTGGCATGAGAGATAGCTGAATGTCTCAGCCCAATCACCCAGCTGTGCGCGGACGTTGTTATCGATCCGGGTGCTGTGTTGTGTGTTGGACCCATCGGGGTTGGCCGTGTTCAGGCCGGATCCCGCACTTGACCTCTTTTCCCTGAACACCCATGTGGTGGGCGGCGCTTTGTGCTGCCCGTGCTGTGGGAGGAGATCGGCGAAGCCGATCCGGGACTGGGAATGACGAAGTGTTCGATCGGCGCGGCTGGTTCGGATGAGGCGTTGAGAGAGGAAATCATGTGATCGGCGGAGCCGATCCGGGTGGTGGCATGAGAGATAGCTGAATGTCTCAGCCCAATCACCCAGCTGTGCGCGGACGATGTCATCGATCCGGGCGCTGTGTTGTGTGTTGAACCCATCGGGGTTGGCCGTGTTCAGGCCGGATCCCGCACTTGACCTCTTTCCCCTGAACACCCATGTGGTGGGCGGCGCTTTGTGCTGCCCGTGCTGTGGGAGGAGATCGGCGAAGCCGATCCGGGACTGGGAATGACGAAGTGTTCGATCAGCGCGGCTGGTTCGGATGAGGCGTTGAGAGAGGAAATCATGTGATCGGCGGAGCCGATCCGGGTGGTGGCATGAGAGATAGCTGAATGTCTCAGCCCAATCACCCAGCTGTGCGCGGACGATGTCATCGATCCGGGCGCTGTGTTGTGTGTTGAACCCATCGGGGTTGGCCGTGTTCAGGCCGGATCCCGCACTTGACCCCTTTTCCCTGAACACCCATGTGGTGGGCAGCGCTTTGTGCTGCCCGCACTGTAGGAGGAGAAACCTGATGAATCACGAATCCACGAAGTTGTCGGTCGCTTTCAATGGGGCCGATAACACGGGTAAGACCACGCAGATCGACCTGCTGGCCCGCCGGATCGGTCCGGCTGCGGCGCCCGCCGGCGCCCTGCACGACCACGACTCTTCTGCGAAGGACGCCACTACCGGCTTCCCGCCGGCCAAGCAGGTGGCCGTGATACTTCCCCGACCGGCGAGGACGGCGGGACCGTGGTCCGACAACGACCGTCTCGCCTCGGTCCTGACCGAACTTGTTGGCACCCGTGTCAGGGTCGTCGAACTCCAGGACACGGACACCGATCTCCGGTCGCTGCCGGACCGTACCGCCTTCGCCTCCGTGCTGTGGTGCCAGCTGAGGGCGCTGCCCACCGCCGAGTGCAGCCGTGCCCTCCTTGACGACCAGGGAATCAGGGTGTGGACGGGCGAGGAGGCCGACGAGGGAGCCGCCTACAGCTTCGGACATCTTGCTCTGCGCGCCCACGCCGCCTGCATCGTCAACTGCCCGCCGCGCGCCCAGGCAACCATGATCGAGACTGTCCGACACCTCATCGAGGAGCATCACGTTCCGTTCCACGGACGTGAGCACGGACTGGTGCCCCTGACCGACGGCGACCAGCGGGCACGGCTCCTGCTCGGAGGGAAGGACGTGTCGCTGCGCAGGCTTGCTCCCGTCTTGCCGGAAGTGCATGTCGACCGTGGCCACACGCTCACCTGGACGGCGTGGCAAGACAACCGGGCAGCCGCACTCCGCGATATCCGCCGCGTCTACGGCACCTCGCCCGTGATCGTCCGGAGCTGCGCCGTTGCCGAAGACTCCTGGGAGCGCTCGGCCGCCGGCGAATACGACAGTGTGCCTGTGACCGGTGGCGGTGACACGCTTCTGGCCCAGGCGATCACCAAGGTGTTCGCCTCCTACCCGGCCCCCGACGCCGCCAACAAGGTGCTCGTCCAGCGCTTTCTGCAGCCGGTGCTCGCCGCCGCAGTGGTGACCACCCGCACACTGTCCGGAGCGTCCTACTACGTGGCGGCGCTCGACAGCACCTCAGGGCGCACTGACATGGTCACCAGCGGCACCGGAGACCACGTCGACACCTGGTACGTCCACCGGGACAGCCTGGAGCGTGTTCTGGAGAACCCGTCCGCTCACGGCCTGCCGGACTTCGCCGCCCGCGTTTTGGGGGCAGCGGCCCAGACGGAGGACGCGGCAGGGACGAACCGCCTCGACACCGAACTGGCGATCACCGAAGACGGCGTGCACCTGCTGCAGGTCAGGCCGCTTGCCGCGGGGCGGGGCCGGACGACTGACGACGCCCAGATTACCGCCATCCTGTCGGCAGCCCGGCGGACAGTCGAGGACATGAGCATCTCGGACAACCGTCTGCTCGGAGACCGGCCCGCCCTGTCCTGTATGGCGGACTGGAACCCTGCCGAGATGCTGGGCCGGCGACCTCGCCCGCTCTCCATCTCGCTCTACCGCCACTTCATCACTGATTTGTCATGGGCACGTCAGCGAAAGGAGTACGGGTACCGCGATCTGCGTGGTGTCCCGCTCATGCACACCCTGGCCGGACACCCCTACATCGACGTGCGCGCGTCGTTGGCCTCCTTCCTGCCGGCCGACCTCGGCGAGAAGCAGGCGCGCGAGGTGCTCCAGGCACAGATCGCGCGACTGAGCCAGGACCCGGACTCGCACGACAAGATCGAATTCGAGATCGCGGCCACCTGCTGGACTCCCGACCTGAGCCAGCGCACCTCCTACCTCACACAGTCGGGAGTCGGCCAGACGACCCTCGACAACCTGCACGACCATCTCCTGCGCATCACGCGGACCGGCATCGTCCGGCTGACGGGCGACATGAACGATCTCGCCCAGCTGGGCCTGCCGACGGAGAAGGACACCCACCCCAGTCGCCTCGAGGCCACCCTCGAACGGACGCGCCGCGCGGGCCAGGTCTTCGCTCATCTCGCCCGCGCCGGCTTCGTAGCCGTCGACCTGCTGCGCTCGCTGCGCGAGGCGGGGCAGGCCGACCGCTACGACGACTGGATGCGTGGTCTCGGGACCGTCACCACGCGCATGCAGCGCGACGCCACCGAGGTTGCCGCAGGTCGCCTGAGCTGGGAGACGTTCGTCGACCGGAACCGATGGATCCGGCCCGGCACCTACGACCTCACGGTCCCCAGTTATGGGCAGGACCCGGAAGGCTACCTCCGCCCCCTGCTGGACCAGCCCTACCACGTCGAACCTCTTTGCGGCGCTCCGTGGTCCCCAGAGCTCAGCCACCAGGTCGCCGGCGTACTGGAGCCCCTGGGGATCGATGCGGACGGTGCGGAGGACTTCTTCCGCAAAGCCATAACCGCCCGCGAACACGGCAAGGCCGTCTACGCGGCATGGGTCAGCGCCTCACTGGAAACCATCGCGACGCTGGGTGGAACCGCTGGCCTGAGCCGCGACGACATCACCCACCTCACCATCGCCGACCTCCTGACCACACCCTCGGACACCTGGCCTGCGACCGTACTTCGCCGTCGGGCCATTGGGGCCGCGGAGGCGCAGGTGGAACTGCCCGAGGTCATCACCGACACCGGCGACCTGCACTGCTTCCGCCGGGGATCGGGGCGCACCAACTTCATCGGCACCGGACGCGTGGACGGACGTGTGCACGCTGCTCCCGCACCGGCCAGCCCGCCGGAGTCCGGCAGCATCATCGTCATCGAATCCGCCGACCCCGGCTACGACTGGATCTTCGCTCACCGGCCGGGAGCACTGGTGACCGCATACGGCGGGGCCAACAGCCACATGGCCATCCGGTGCGCAGAACTCGGCATCCCGGCAGCCATCGGAGCCGGCCCCCAGTCCCATGCCGCCTGCGCCGTCGCCGACCGCCTGGTCGTCGACTGCGACGCACGCCGACTGGAAGTGATCCGGTGAAGGGACCTGGATGGATCGCGATCACACAGCGCCACGTCTCCTACCCGCACCGATCCGAAGAAGGTGACTACCTGGACCGCCAGTGGTACGCCCTGGAAGCGGTCAGCAACCGACGCCTCCTGGCCGTACCGAACAATCTCCCCATCGCTCAGCGCACACTGCGGGGCCTGCCCCTGGCGGCTGTGATCCTCACCGGCGGCAACGATCTGCCGTCCGTCCCGGACCCGAACGACGTGGCTCCTGAACGAGACCGCGTCGAAACGTGGCTTCTTGAGCAGGCGGAGGAACTGCGGACACCAGTCATCGGCATCTGCCGTGGTGCTCAATCCATCGCCCACCGCTTCGGTGCCCGGCTCGTGGACGGACAGCACGGCCACTCCGGTACCCGCCACCACGTCCGAAGCACAGGTGACGCCCCCTGGCAGTGGCCCGAGCAGTTCACTGTCGCCTCCCACCACCGCTGGGCCATCCCAGCCGATGGTCTGCCCGAACAACTGCGCCCCCTCGCCCTGGCGGAGGACGACACCGTCGAGGCGTTCGCCCACCGTGACCTGCCCTGGTGGGGACTGATGTGGCACCCCGAGCGAGAGTTTCCCGCAGGTCCCGCCGCTGATGCCCTCACCTTCATCCTCAACCACTCCACGAATCCGTCCCACTGATCCCAGACAAAGGAGCACTCGCAAATGCGCACCATCATCCTCGCGGCTGGCCGCGGTTCACGTCTCGGTCCGCTCACCGACCAGCGCCCCAAATCCCTCGTGCCGCTGGCCGGTATCCCCATGCTGACCCGGCTTCTCAACGCCCTCCGTACCGCGGGGCTGAGTGACATCACCATCGTCACCGGCTACCAGTCGGACCTCATCAACAAGGCTGCTCCCGGCTGCCGGACCCTGCACAGCCCCCGGTGGGCCCACACCAACATGGCCGCCAGCCTCCTGGTGGCCGCAGACGCGGGCCTGCTGGAGGACGGCGCTGTCATCTCCTACAGCGACATCGTTGTAGAGCCTCGCGTCCTGACCACTCTGCTGAGCGCCCCGTCCGCTCCGCTGACCCTGCCGGTTAACACCGCCTGGCTCGAGGTGTGGAGCGAGCGCATGGCGGACCCCCTCGCCGACGCCGAGCGCCTCATCCTCGACGCCAACGGAAGGCTCCTGGACATCGGCGGCGCCCCTCGCGGCCTGCACGAGGTGCACGCGCAGTTCATGGGACTCCTGCGCCTGGACCCGGACGGGGCCCGACAGCTCATCTCCTTCTACCGCGACGCCCTCGGGGCTGAGCCCGCAGCCGAGCGCTGGGACACCACCACCCTTCTCCGCGCCTGGCTGAACGCCGGCGGAACAGCCCACACCGTGCCTGTCCACGGAGGCTGGCTCGAGGTCGACACCCCCGAAGACAAGGACCGCTACGAGCAGCTGCACCGCCTCGGGCGCCTGGCCGCCATCTGCGCACTCGACACCACCGAAAAGGACGGCGACAACCGATGACGAACACCCTCCCCAGCACCAAACTCCCGACGGCCGCGCACTTCAGCGGTCTTGGCGGTAAGGGAATCGCCCCCGCCGCCTCCCTGGCCCTGGCCGCCGGCATGCGAGTGACCGGCGACGACCTGGTGCCCAACCACCGCACCGACATCTTCACCGCCCACGGCGTACCCGTGGCTCTCGGTGCCAATCACGTACCCCATCACGTCGACCTGCTCGTCTCCAGCGCGGCCGTACCCGTGGACACGGCCGCCCCCATCCACCAGATGGCGCGCCTGGAATTCGTCCAGCACCTGTTCTCCGAGCACCGCAAGCGCATCCTGGCCGTCGCCGGATCGCTGGGCAAGTCCACCGCCGCAGCCATGGCTCACCGCATCCTGTCCAGTGTCGCTCCCTCCGCCTACATCGGAGCCGATGTCCCGGGGCTGCTGTGCGGCGGAGAACTCGCGACCGGCGAATGGGCCGTGGTCGAAGCCTGCGAGTACCGCAGTGCCTACAGCGCTCTGACCCCTGAGATCGTGATCGCCCTGAACATGGTGCAGAACCACGAGGACGATCTCGGCGCCGGAACGGCCGGGTTCGAGCGGAGCATGACCAAGTTTCTCACCGAAGGACCCACTCCTCCCGGCCTGATCGTCATGCCCTCCGAGGTGGCAGGCCTGATGTCCCCCCACCTCACCGCTGCCGGAACTGCCGGGCAGATCGAGGTGATCGGAGCCGGCGGTCCGTGGCAGGTTCACGTTCTGCGGCAGGACACCAAGGACTCCACCTTCCGGCTCACCCATGGCGGGCGCGATGCCGGAACATGGACCGTCCCCGCTCCCGGACCGCATCTGATTCCCGGCGCAGCCTGCGGCATCGTCTCCGCGCTGCACCTCGGGCTCCAGACGAGCGACATTGCCGCCGGACTGGCTGACTTCCGTCTGCCGGGACGGCGCATGAGCGTCGTGCACTCGGACGAGCGACTGGTCGTCGTGGACGACAACGCACGTCAGCCGGACCAGGTCCGTGCCCTCATCCAGGCACTCCGCCAGGCCCACCCCGACCGGACCCTCGTCATCGCGGTGGCCCCTTGGGGGCGCCGCAACAAGCGTGACCTGACCGCCTGGCCGGAATCGCTGTCCGGGGCAGACGCGGTATGGGTCCTGCCTGTCGGCGACAACGCGACCCCGGGAGGGGAGGACCCGGACGCTGATGTCCGGCTTACCGAGTTGCTTCGCCGCTCGGGAACCGTCGCACACGCCATCAAGAATGACATGGACCTGCCAATCCCGGGAGGTGGTGCGAAGGGCCTCGTCATCGCCACCGCCGGCTACGACGCCAATGCAGCCGAATTCGCCACGCTGCACCGGCAGGCCATCAACGCCCTCGGCAGTCCCGCACAGGAAGAAGGAGAATAGATGTCCACCCGCCGCCGACCGGCACGCGTCACCGCCCTGCTGGTCACTACGCGCGAAGGGGCCGTCCTGCTCACGCAGGGCGGCCCCCGCCCCGGGGACCTACCCCATACCAGAATTCGGACCCGCGAGAACCCCTACAGCGCAGCACGACGTCTGGCAGCTGGCCTGAACCTCTCCCTCGCAGAGACAACGCTCCTGGCCATCGACGAAGCCGAGGGTTACAACGGACCGCAGACCGTCCATGTCATGTCCGCACGCCTGTCTCCCAGCAGTGCTCCACCCGCAGCCGGACACTGCCTGACCCCAGTGGGTCAGGCAACCGCTGCCATGACGCCCTCTGCCGCGTCACGGCTGAAAGCCGTCTGCCGGGCAACGATCCTCAACACCATGTCGCCGACCCGCCAGGAGCCCCTGAGGCTTGTCGACGGCCGCAACGTTCTCCAACCCGCAACCAAAGCAGAACGAACCCGATCCCGCTTCACCTGGCATCCCCGCCTCACACCGCCCGAAGAGATACCAGTGCAACAGACCTGGGGATGGCTCGTCGATCCACACGGCCGTGTTCTAGTGATGCTCGACCGGCACGGCGTTCCGAGCCTGCCCGGAGGGCGCCCCGAAGCCGGAGAGAGCCCCTTCGAAACCCTGGCCCGCGAGGCAGAGGAAGAAGTGCAAGCAAGGCTGAGCACCCCCTACCCGCTGGGCTATCAGCAAGTGCGAGAGCACGGCCGTCCGCCTTACGCTCAGTTGCGCCTGGGAGCACTCCTGCGGGGCCTCGATTCCGCAGCCCCAGACCGCGACACCGGGGAGAAGTACCAACGAGTACTCATTCCTGCTCGACAGGCGAACCTGCTGCTCGGCTGGGGGCCGGAGGGAGACGCACAAGCACACGCAGTCTCACGGATCTGGCCTCCCCTCACGACACGTCCCGCCCAGTACGTGCCTGAAACCGGCCTGGAGTTCACCGAGGAATGACTGCAAGTGCTGCCTGGTCATCGGACCAGGCAGCACACGCCGCACCATGCACAGAGAGAAAACCGACGGGCCTCCCCTGGGAGGGCGAACCCAGCCCAGACCCTCGACAGGAACTAAGCGGAACCAGAAGAAGCAGAAAACTCAAAATTCCGGCGGACGATCGGCTGCAGGTAGTCCACATGTTCCCCAGTAAGACAGGACAACTCGGCCTCGGAGTCGATCAGCGCGATCCTGTCGAGTTCAGAAGCCCGACCCTGTTCTCGCTCCGAGGACACCAAAGCCGCAAATCGTTGATGCAGGAATTCGGCAGGTAGAGCAGGAGCGCGAAACACAAAACCGACACTACCCCGCGCGCCACGCGTGACAACCCACAAAGACAGGGATTCAGGCAATGTGTCGATGCCGAGCTCCTCCATAAGCTCTCGGGCCGCATGTCGGCGAAGCAGAGCCACATCGAGAGACTCACCCCTAAGAGGGGGCTCCATGGAGCCCCCCGGCAGTTGCCATCGGCCGGGGGTGGACGTTGAAGAAGACATGCGGGCCACCAAAAGACGCCCGTCCTCCGTCGGCTGAGCAGCGCACACGAAAACGGATGAAACGGAGGGAGCGTCGGAAATCTGACGCAGCATACGGTATCTGTATGCCGCCCTTGCCCAGGAGAGAACCAAACTCCCTGGTTCCTTCCACTCTACATTCATGCAAGCTACTGTGGGCCCGTCGAAAAGGTTCGGATTTTCCTGAACCGCTTCAGACCAAGCACGTTCCATAGTCAGGCGGTCTGGCTCAGAAATTGGGTGCCACGCCTTTTCGGCGAAGCGGATGCGACGGACATCGAAAATCTCTACACCAGAGAATGCGTTATTCACTGACCTATGCTCTCACATCGCGTGCGACGTGCGAGCAGATTGGTCCGGATCGAAGGATGACGGTCTCTTTCCAGAATGTCCATGCTGGCCACAGTTACACCTTCAGGAGTCAGGTGTCGGCGTACTCCTCTGAGTGCTCCGCCAAGTACAGATGGAACGCTGAGGGCCGCACGGTGGCCACTGTGGTTCTGACGCATGCTGACGCTGCCAACCTTCTTCAGGGTCTCGCTCATGGCGCTGCCTGAGCCGACCAGCCGAGAAATCCGCGAAGCCGAAGAGGTTGCCATGCGTGCGGATGTGTATCGGACGGCCGTAAGCCTGGTTCAGTCATCCCGGCTACAGGTGGACGCTGAGCCTGAGGACATTCTGAGACTCGCCCGTTACCTTCTGCGCGAGGAAAGCTAAATAGCGACTCTGTCACGGGTCACATACCAATTTCGGTATGTGGCCCGTTGGCGTTAAGGAGAGTTTGATGAGTATTCGGTGGCGGCTTGTCGTCGTGGCATTCCTGATGCCGCTCTTCCTGCTGAGCCTCAGCGGGTGTGACGACCGTAAGTGTCTCGACTACGACACGCAGATTGTGAGCACGCTGACCATAGTGAACGGTAAGTCGGTTCCCGGTACGTCCGTGGTTACCCATTGCGTCCAGTACGAAGAGGTGAAGTCGAAGGGCTGACCCGCATAAACCTAAGCTACCTGCGCTATTAGTGCCGATTCTTATCTGCGGGTTTTCTGTGGGCGGGTTCATCTTGGGTTGGGGCTGAGGGAGTCTTTAACCGGAAGGTTTCCGGGCGGGTCCCTCCCGGGGCAAGAACAGGGGGCCGAGTGCTCGACTGGCGTCGCGGTCGGCGAGTGCGGGATCACCGTCAACTCGGTCCTGCCCGGAGCGATCCAGGTTCCTGCTGAAGAATCCCTCCCGCCCTCCGCCCGGGTGTCCCCCGAGCACCAGATCGCCCGCCAGTGCGTTCCCCGCCGCGGGCGGCCGGATGACGTGGCCGCCGCTGTCGCCTTCGTGGCAAGTCCTTCGGCCGGGTTCATCACCGGTCAGATTCTCCACGTCGATGGCGGCTGGATGATGAACTGATCTCCTCGACAGCAACGCCTGAGGAGACACAGTGAAAGAACGCGTGCGTGCCGTCCTGATCACCCCGGCCCACACCATGCTCATCATCCGCCGCACCGTCCCCGGCCGCGACGTCTACCACGTCCTCGTCGGCGGCGGCATCGAGGACGGCGACCCCACCCCGGAAGCGGCTCTCCACCGTGAGATCCACGAGGAGATTGCCGGGAAGGCTCATATCGTCCGGCTGCTGGGCACTCTCGCCGACACCGAACGCGAAGAGATCCAGCACGTCTATCTCGCCGAGGTCCGCACCTGGGCCTTCGACGACCGTACCGGCAGCGAGTTCACGCGTGTCGATCGCGGCACCTACGAACTCGTCGAGACCCCCCTCACCACGCCGGAGGCCCTGGCCGCCCTCAACCTCCAGCCTCCATCGGTGCTGCCCCTGATCCAGGAGGTCATGTCCGAATGGGCGTGAAGCGGCGCTGGAGATTCGGCTTTCTGGCCGCGAATGCCGTGTGACAGCGCGGAAGACCGTCTGGCCGATCACGAGCTGTGCAAGGGCACGGGGGCGAGCTGGTGTGTTCGGATCTCACGTCCAGGCGGAGCAGCCCGTCACCTTCGAAGGAAGTCGGTCAGCCGTATGGCGGTTGGCCTGACAAACCCACCACAGACTTCTGCACGGAGCGGATCAAGTCCGCAGTGCGCCGGCTGATCCTCGGCGTACGCCAGTGGGCACACCGTGCAGACCGACCACGGAAGGGGTTCGATTCCTGAGCGCTGCAGATGATCCCTGCGGCGTGTCCCTGGAGATCTCTGCAGCTCCAACTTCCCCAGCACCCCGGTGCGCGCTCTGCCTTCGGGCAGGTGCGGCGCCGGGGTGCTGTGTTTTTTCGTGGCTCGCCCTACTCGCCCCGTGAAGGCAGTGAGCACAAGGGATCAGCAGAGCTGATCCGGATCTGACGTTGAAGAACGTCCTTGTCCCGCCAGGAGTCGAGCCATGAACTGCCCGAACTGCGCCAGCGATATGGAGTCGAGCGCCTACGACATCCGCGCTGGCAAGAAGGCCACGCACACGTGCTCCGAGTGCGGATACAGCGAAACACGCTGAGCGGCTGCTTCTCTCCTTCAACTGCGATCTCGGGCGAACCCATGACGGGCTCGCCCGCCGCCAGCTCCCTCCTCATCGGCATCGGCGTCGCCGCCCTGGAGGCCGCACACATCTACGGCGGGCGCTGCGAACTCGACGAACTCGTCTTCTTTCGAAGCCATGCGGGCGGCCCAACCCCCAGCACAAGCACTGACCAAGGAGCACGGACCATCATGAGTTTCCTCAGCCGCATCGGCTGCATCGAGACCGAAGAGCAGGAGCGGACCCGGCTGGCCCAGGCCCCCGAAGGCTCGCTGAACCACTACCTGTCAACTCTGCCCGTGACCATCGACGAGTGGCCCAAGGACCTGCTCGTCGAACTGCCCTGGCAGCAGCCGCGCACTCACCAGGCCTACCGCGTCGTCGTGGTGCCGATCGAGTTCCAGGAGGAGGCTCTGTCTGAGGGTGTCGAGGAGGAGCCGCTGCCGCGCAAGCGCCACTCCGGCGCTTGGATGTGTGCCGTGGTGTTCTCCGACCACCCGGACTACCCGGCCAGCGGCTTCCGCATCGATGTCCCAGCCGCCGAGATCGTCCGAGGCCGGAAGGTCGACCTCGCCACCGTCCTGGCCCCGTTGTCATACGTGTCCGGCGAGACTCTGCACACCCCGGAACCGCCGTGCGGCTCGTGCGAAGACCGCGGCCTCTTCCGCCCTCCGTTCTAACGCCACGGCGCCTGCGGATCCGGGGCCTTTGGCCGGTCCCTCCCGGTTCGAGGCGAGGCACTGACCGCACGCCGGTTTCCGCAATGCACCTGTGCGGTGTACCAGGTCACCGGGTACGCGGAACCGGTTTGGATGGTGCGCGAAGTCGGCGGCGAGCGGCGGCAGGTCGGCACCACAGCACCACCCGTAAGGGCGCGCTCGCGCTGGCGGTCGGCGCGGTTGCCCACGAGCGGGAGAAGGCCGCCGCCGCGCCCGACCGACCGTCGCGGAAATCCGGATGGCGTATCCGCTCGCCGGTGGGGGCGCCACGCTGCGCGAACACGGAAGGACTGCAGATCGCCGCCGGGTGGCACCTGATGCGGTTTGGGTTCGACATACGCGCGCGGCGCGGCCCGGGCGCCGTACACCGGCAGCGCGAGCAGCGAGGCACAGTGGAAGGAGTGGTGGTCGATGCTGCCCGACGGGCACCAGTGGCCACACACGGTGCGCGTCGCCATCACGGCAACCCCTTCGGGCGCCACCTGACCTTCACCAACGACATCGAGGTCCGGATCACCGTTCCACACGAGGCAGACCGGACGCCACGCCTCGAGCGGCTGCGCTGCACGGTCAAGCCCTTTGATGCGTCGAACCCGAGCTACACCGGGGACCCGCACGCCAGGGGGGTGGCCGAAGATCGGGCCCGACCAGGAAGGCACGGTCACATGAAGCCTGAGTGGTCTCTTCTCGAACGGTGGCCAGCAACTGTGTCAGGACCGGATCACGATCCTCGTGCCGGACGGCAGTACCCAGCCGTAGCCGACTGGGGGCTCTCCCCTTCTGCATGATCAGCGGAGCTGATCCGGTCTGGCCTTCGGAAGATCACGTCCATGCCAGGAGTACAGCCGTGAGCCAGGCGCTCCGCTGCAGAGCAGCGCCGGGAGTCTCACTGCCGAGTCCATCACATCTTCCGGGGGAGATCGCCATGCCCGAGCGCACCGAGCACACCCTGCTCTCCATCAAGTACGTCGACGACGCCCTCGCCGAGCAGGGTGTCGCCGCAGTCGAAAGCGCGATCTCTGGCATCAGCCTGAGGATCAGGCCACCTCCTTAACTGTGCTTGCCCGCGGGCTTCGCGGCGACGGCCTGCTGCTCGACGTGCCGTGCCGCGATGTACAGGCCCTCGCGGTTCAGGTGTCGCGAGTAGCTCGAGTCGAGGTAGAGCACGGGCACATCGCCAGCGGCCTTCAGAAGCGCAGGGTGCAGCAGGTGCTTGATAGGACCCGAGCCGCCGCCGTAGACGTAGACGACCTCGGTCGTCGCACCGGCCTGGGAGAGGACGTCGCCGAAGGAGGAGACGATCTCGTCGACCAGGTAGCTGGCCTCGTCCTCGACGAAGCCGGCGGCGCGCTGGTGACGATTCTTCACCAGCACAGACGGCTTCGCGTGGAGGAAGTCCGCCAGCTGCTTGCGTGAGGAGAACTGCAGCGTGGCGTCCGACTCACTCATGCGCTCCATGGCGTTCATCAGCGCGGTGCCGTAGCCCTCGTCGAGCGTGGCTGCCGCCTCGGGGTTGAACCGCCCACCGGTGAAGACCGGGAAGTTCACGGTGCCCTCACCGATGTCGACGCCGATGGTGTTCTGCACCGCCACCAGATCGGAGGCCGTGACCCCTTCCACGACGGAGGCGTCGCGAGTGCGCAGATCATCGAGAAGAGCCTGGGCCAGCGGCTCGCCCTTGTCGGTGATGGCGAACTGAGCGGAGGCACCCTCGGCCATCACCTGAATGTCGACGAACTGCAGGCGCACCGAGACCGGGGTGCTGAAGTTCTTGATCGTCACCAGGTGCACCGCGGGGTCGGAGCTGCCCAGCAGACCGATGAACTCGGCGGCGTAGGCGTGGCGGCGCGCGACGAACTCGGAGATCGGCAGCGCCAGGCCGGCGCGCACGTGCACGCGCAGCTCGTGATCGGGCAGCGCGCCGTTCTCGCGGACGTAGTCGCGCAGGGCCTTCGCGGCGAAGGCACCCAGGACCAGGACCTTGCTCAGCTCCTGATCAGCCTTGGAGTGCTTGCCCAGTACCTCGAACTCGGTGAACTTCGAGCCGCGCACGCTCAGCGCTGCCCGGCCGAAGATTCGGCGGTCCGACGCCGCTACCAGGGTTGTGGTGAGCGAGCAGTCGAGCTGGTTGTAGAAGTCGCCGGCCATCACGGAGGCCGCATCCGCGTCGGGGAGCGGCACCTTCGGCGAGGTGCGGGAAGTCGAGACGACTGCGCTGGGCAGATCGATCTCGTCGAAGATCTCCCGCTTCGTATTCTGGATGACGCCCTTGACGTAGCCGTTGCCGACGTCGATGCCGCCGGTGAGGGTGATGATGTCGTTGCTGTTGGCGCTCATGAATCCGGTCCCTCGGTGTCTGTGTTGTCTGCCTGGAAAATGAAATTCACCGCGTCACTCAGCGCCGAGTACTCGCCATGATTTCGTCAATGGAGGCCAGCTTCGGCGGCTCCGGGGTTGGGCCGGGGGCACTTACCGCAGGATCCTCGACCGTCTCAACAGGTGTCGGAACCGGCTCGGGTCGGACTACCGGCGCTGGTGCTGTCTTCTCGACGACGGCGTCGGCCTGGTCGGCGACCACGGGCTGTGGCCGGCGAGGAATGGCGGCCGGACGGCGCTCGGTGACCGCCTCGTCGTCCTCGCGCTGCTCGGTGCTCTCCAGCGGCGGCCGGCCGCGACGCGGCAGCTGCTCGACGGGCTTGTAGTAGACGTCGACGTATCCGTCGCGCTGAATGGACTCCCGAATGAGCAGTCGCAGCGACTGCGAGATGTTCTCCTGCTGATCGAGCCACTCGATCACCGAGGTGTCGGCAGCGGGCACGGTCCAGCGGATCTTGCGAGGTTCACTCGGCTGATTCGCCATTGCACTCACCTCGCCCTTCCGCTCGCTCCTGCACTCCATCCAGTCGTTCGCCGGATGTCTCTCGCTCTGTCACATGGACTCGCCACCCTTCATGCTTTCCTTCGGATTCGAATCGCTATGGGCTCACTCTAGTGTCCCTATTGAGGCCCATGCAAGTCTCATTCGATACACGAGTCGGACGCCATTAATGTCCCCGGTCGTCTCTGGCGGGGACGCCTGCGAGACGCTGCAGTGCCCCTGCCGCAGACGACTGGGCGCAAGCCGACGGCGCCATGCGCCTATGAGTCCCACATGCAACGCAACAAGGGCTCCCACGGGACACCTGCGAGACACCTGACGTCAGGGCGTGGTCTCGGGGAAGCCGAACGGAGGTACGCGTAAGCTCCCACTGGTGTCCCGACCGTGCCTCCTCAGAGACACCACCCGGCTCCCCGACGCAGACGCGTCCTCCGAGGGCACTGCATACGACACCGGGGCGGCACTGTTGGAGCGCGCACGAGACACTGTGCGGACACGCGCGGGACTCTGAAAGACCCAGCAGCATCAGTCGGTGTCTTATACGTGTCCCAGTCGCGGCCCCTGCGTGTTCCGATGGGTCACCGCAGAGACGCGAGGGGAGTGCTGTTTCACGGGGCCGCGAGGCCTGACCGCCCCCTTGTCAAAGCCATCCGGCGGGTACGTTGAGACAGTCAGGGACCGCTGGCGGAGCGTGGCCAGCACAGCTGTCAGCGAGACACCGACACAGCGCTGGCGCGGCGGTCGGCACGGCGGCGTCATCGAGCCGACACGGTCGCGCAGAGTGAGAAGGGTCGACGGGGGGAGTAGGCCCCACACCCAGCGAGCATGCGAGGAGCGACGTGCTTGCGCAGCACGGGCCGTGGGGTGGAAGGGGCTCGGAGGCATTGCTGCGGAGGCGCCCCCTGGAGGAAGACGACAACGCTCCGATACCCCTCGAGCTGCTCGCTGTGCCCGATGGGCGGATGGTCGCCGCAGCCGGGGCTCTCTTCTTCTGATGCATCCACGAGAGACCGCCCCGGGCTCGCCGCGCAAGCGCGAAACGAAACACGGCCCCGGGCCGGATCGTGTGTCGACGAGGTAGTGCCGAACGCCCGCCTCCGGCGCGGTGCGTCACGTGCTGGCACGCCGCCGCGGCACTACCGGAGCAACGGCCAGAGCACGGCGAATCCAGGTCGGTGCAACCAGCAACACGATGGTGCGAGGCCGGCTACGCCGTCAGCGGCGAGCGATGAAGCAGAGCGTTATCCACAGCCGAAGCGACGGCGTCGCGCGAGGACGGATCCGCTGCTAGGCGAGGGCTGTGCCGCCTGCGGCAGCACGGTGGCGAACCGGAGCTGTGCGCCGTCGGGAGCAGACCCGTACCCCACCTCGTTCGTGCCTCACGAGGACGGATCGGCACGGGGGTACGGCCGTATCCGGAACGACGAAACAGCGGTACGGCCAGAAGGTGTGATGACCAGGCGAAACAGCCAGACCCGTACTCCCGCCGCACGAAAGGGGGGAGGGGTACGAGTCGAGAGGGTACGGACCGTTTCCCCTGATGTTCCAGGCTTCCGCTCATGCTCCAGTCGTGGAACAGCGGGGACGGCGACAAGGAAGTGAAGGGCATAAGGGAAACTGATAACGCGTGCCCTGCGGACCCTCGCTCCGCTCGGCCTCTTTACTGCGCTCCGATGACGTGTCAGGCATAGCCCGACGGGTTTCCACCGGGCGCTGAGCTCGCCGGTCCCTCGGTCGCCGGCGCTCCCTCTGGCCATGCCCAGCCCTGCGCTCGAGAGGCGAACCCCAACGCTGCCCCGCCGCAGTTGTCCACAGACGTGCGGACCAGCGAGCGGACAGGGGTGAAGGGTGCAGCAGCGGATAGGCGGGCGGGCAGCGCCTGGCTCAGGCGAGAAGTGACGCTCCGCGCGGTGGCTCGCAGTGCGATCCGGCCAGGGGTGGATCACTCAAGCGGGATCTTCCGGGTCGTCAGCCAGCAGGGCTGGCACGGGAGCTGGGCTGAACATCGAGATCGCACGGACCCCACCGGGGTCCGCACTCGATGGTCGCTACCCCACCCGAGTCCACGCAGAGGCACGACAACGACGCAGTCCCAGCCTGAACTCGTCCTGCGATAAAGGAGCCTGCTGCGTGCCGAAGTTGTAGCAGTCGGACAGCGAAGCCGTCGCCGAGGATGCGCTCCGGCGAAGTCGGGGACGTCGATAACGTCGACTTCACCGACGACGAGAACAGCGCGGTCGTCACCGTGAACATCCCCCGCAGCGGTGACGGGATGTACATCGCCCACCTCATGCCGGTGTGTAGTGACGATCAGATCCGGGTCGAGCTCCATCGGGAGAAGGGCCTGGCCGTGATCGGGTCCAGTACCGGCCGGCCGGAATGGGGCAGCGGCATGCAGGCCGCCGCGCCTGCCCAACGTCATGACCACGGCTCTCGATTCCAGCTGTGGAGACCACCGAGTCATAAGGAGAGGAGACTCGAATGATTGCTGAAATGATTCCAGAGTCGTCCTCGAGCGTCGTCCTCGTCACCGGTTCCCGCAGCTGGAACGACGCGAAGAGCATGCGTGCGACGTTCGGCGACGCCTGGCGCGGCTGGGGGCCCGAGAACGCCACCCGGCCGGTGCTTCTTTCGGGGCACTGTCCCAAGGGGGCCGACGCCATGGCTGAACTGATGTGGCGGGAAGCAGGCTCCGAGATCACCGCCCTTCCCGCCGATTGGTCGGCCCACAGGGGAGCAGCCGGCTTCCAGCGGAACCAGGAGATGGTCGGCGCCGCCCAGGTCTTCCGCGAGGCCGGGGCTCAGGTGCTGTGCACGGCCTTCCTCAACCTCTGCCGGCAGCCCGGATGCCCGAAGCGAAGCCAGGAGCAGCTCCTCATGCCGGATGCATCGGGGCACTTCTCGCACGGCGCCATCCACTGCAGGGCTCGAGCGCGAGCTGCGGGGATCAAGACGACCAACGTGATCCATCCGGTCTGAAGACGCGCGAAGGGCCCTGCAGTGTGCTGCAGGGCCCTTCGGGGGTGAACGAGAGGAGTCGGCCAGGAGGCGAACATCAGGCTCGGCGCTAGTTGCTCCGATCGATGCCGTGAGCCTCGTCGTAGGCCTTCATGACCTTCTTCGGGATGCGCCCCCGATCCGCGAACTCGTGGCCCTTCTCCTTGGCCCACTCGCGGATCTTGTCTCGCTCCTCGGCAGTCGTCTCAGGTACGACTCGCTTCTTGGGTGCAGGCTTCCCGGCTTTCCGGCTGACCTCCATGTACGACTTCAGCGCAGCCTCAAGGCTCTTCTTCTCCTCAGCTGTGAGATCGACTTCGTACCAGGTGTCTCCCAGGCCGAAGGTCACGGTAGCCGCATCCGGCTTACCACTGAGATCTGACTCGACAATGCTTCGAATAGCCATACTGGCGAGAGTAGCTGATGCGCAAGGACTTTGGAAAGCCTGTCGCAATCATTCGACATAAGTGTGCCATTTGGGGCCCGAATGAGGCTCAAAGATGCTGGTGAATTGGCAGAAGAAGTGACTGTTACTGCTAGAATCGCAGTAACGTTGAAAGGCGTCTCATGCCCCGTTCTCCACCGACCAGCGACCCCGATCGAGAGGGCCTCCACGATGTCCACGCTTCATGCCGTCGACGACCACTCGCTCGCCGACGAGGACATCGACCTCTTCATGCTGCTGTGCCAACGCAGAGGATGGTCGGATCAGCACCTGAAGGAGATCGAGTCCACCGAGCACGACGAACTCCTGGACCTGGCCGAGATGGTCGAAGCCCTTCATGACTCCCGGAGCGCGGGCAAGAAGATCAGCATCGCCCCCGACTTCTACATGGACGGCATCTCCTCTGGCGTCCTCGGCCACGCAGGCCTGTCCGAGCTTGGCTTCGACGTCGAGCTGCACCTGCCCGACTACCGCCGCGGCCGCGAGCTCGCGCCCGAGGGCGTCGCCGAGATCCATGCGAAGCGGCCTGATACCCGGGTTCTGCTCACCTGCGACGGCGGAGCGAACTCCCACCGCGGTATCGCCGCCGCGCGTGCCCTGGGCTGGACGACGTTGGTGACCGACCACCACGAGGAGCTCGCGCCGGGCTCGACCGCGGACATCACTGTCGACCCGTGCCGGATCGACGAGACCTACGCCCACACCGGGATCTGCGGTGCCCACGACCTCTACCGGGTGATCGAGGCGTACACCCGCGTGCACCGGCCCGAGAAGCTCTGGGAGATCCGCCTGCTGCGTCTGTTCGCCGGCCTCGGCACTGTCGCCGACGTCATGCCCGTGCCGTACGAGAACCGCCAGCTGGTGCGCGATGCGATCTCGATTGCCCGCCTGCTGCGCGTCGCCGCGCCGAAGACCATCCCCAATCCCAGGGGTGGGTTCGACGCCGACCCCGATGCCATCGACATCGACATCGACATCGAGCAGTCGATGCTGATGCAGCTGCTGCGCACCGAGCCGCATCACCCGGTCTTCCTCCGGGCCTTCGAGGGCTTCGCGATCGTGCTCAAGGCCTTCGCCCAGGCCGGCGAGATCGCCGGGGACCAGCCTCTGGCCCCGTGGGTGTACCTCTTGGACGCCCCCCGGGCACGTACGGGCTGCTGGCCAACCGGATGATGGGGATCAACGGCCACCCGGTCGTCGTCGTCAACCGGCCTGCCGGCCCCGACGATTTCGTCAGCGGTTCCGGCCGCGCGCCGAGGTGGTTCGACATCATCACCAGCCTGGAGCAGCACGACGGTCTCAGCGCCATCGGACACCAGCAGGCCTGCGGCGTTCGCGTCGCGAAGGCCGAGAAGCTGGGCGACCTAGGTCGTCTCTTTCGGATCTTGTCGGCCGGGCCCGCGGCGTCCGGTGCCGTACATGGCAAGGCGGAGGGGTGCAGCGTGTACTGGACGCACTCGGGCGCCCCGACAACCTGGGGGTCTCCCCGGACGGAGCCTGGGGGATCAGGTGCGGTGCCGGGCGTCGCGGGTCCGGCAAGATCCGGAAGAGACGGCCAGGCCGCCGTGCTGCAGGAGACCACGCAGGTTGCCCTGCTCGCCGTCAGCACCGATGGCCCAAAGGCGATCTCGTGCTCGGCCCGGACGCCGACTGTGACGCCCGCCTTGAAGATCTGCAGCCGCTGTTCGAGCTGGTGCGCCGGACCGAGGGCCTCAAGCACTTCGGGTACGGCTTCACCACGCCGGTCGTCGAGATCGCGATCGAGCCCCTGGGCCTGCGCGCGGACCGGATCGGATCCGAATCGCACTACCTGCGCCTGGTCACCCGGTCCGGCCTGTCCTGCCTGGCCTGCCTGTGGTGGAACGTCGCTGAGGAGAAGTTCGACGTGATCCAGAGCTTCGTGCAGCGCGCCAGCCGTACCCAGCTCGGGACGCTGCGCTTCACGGCGACGTTGCAGCTGAACACCTTCCGCGGCTACACCCGCGTCCAGGCCGTCATCAACGAACAGATCACCACGGCTGCTTGAGCCCCGTAGAGGAGAAGACCATGACGACGCCACCGACCACTTCGCGTCTGCTCGGCATCGGGTGGTGCGCCCTCGTGCCGTTCGCCGTCGTCGCTGCCTACCTCGGTCTGGGCACCGTCGCAGTCCGCCTCATCGGCGAGCCGATCGTCGCGACCTCCGTCCTGGGCATGCTTGTTGTCGTCCTGGTCGGCTCGGTGAGGATCCAGCGGCCCCAGTGGCTCGCGCATGCGCCGGCCCCGCGGCCGAGGACGGAAATTCCGCGCTTCGGGTGGACCGCCGTCGGCTGCGCGGTTCTGGCATTCCTCGCCGGGCAGTCGCTGGCCTTGTGGATCTACGCCGCGACCGGGTCCACAGGCTTCGACGCGTCGAACCAGACGAGGCACGCGGCTGGAGTGCTGGCGACCCTGCTGCTCGCCATGGTCGCGGCTCCTGCGGGAGAGGAGGCACTGTTCCGAGGGCTGGTCTACCCATTGCTGCGCAAGCGGGTGAGCATCCTCGCTTCCACGCTGGTCACCGCCGTGGTGTTCGGCCTGCTGCACGGCAACGCCGTACAGTTCGCCTCGACCCTGCCATTGGCGGTGCTCCTGGCCCTGATCTACGAACACACGCGCGTTCTGTGGCCCTGCGTGCTCCTGCACCTGGGCTTCAACCTCGCTGCCGCCCTTGTCCCAGCACAAGCGCTCTTCGCTCTGGCGAACCCCGTCTCCGCAGTGCTCCTGTACCTGGCTTTCGCTGGTTGTGCCTTCGGGCTCTACCGGCGGGTCGCCGGCTTGACCGCGCCAGGCGCAGTCCAGGCCCCGGGAGGCGAGTCCGCGATGCAGTGAGCGAGGTACTCGGCCTCTTCTGGAAAACGATGGTGCCCTCCGCACTGGACCTGACGGCCTGCCAGCCACCGGTCCCGCGTACGGAGGGCATGTTCGTGATGACTGGGGCGATCCGGCCACCGGGCGTGTGGCTGAAGGTAACTATTCAGTGATGCTCATCAGGAGGGGAGAGGATCTCATCATGGCTGTCGTCGGCACCTGCACGTACGACTCGCGAGGAAAGCTCGTCCATCCCGAGACGCTCGACATCAGTCGTGCGAAGATCCGTCCGGACCTCGACACCGGTGAGAAGCCCACCTTCGATCGCGGTCACACGCACGTTCTCGTCGTCTCTCCTGCGAGATCCTCTACGTCGTCGAAGCAGACGAGCGATCCCGTAGCCGCAGTCCCGAGACCCCCGTGCGGGATAGGAGCGAGGCTGAAGCGCAGTCGCCCCTGAATCGCGTCATCTGAGCCCCGCGCTCGTCAGAGCACGCAAAGAGGCCGGAGAGGCGAGAGCCTCAGGGCATTGAGGATGTTCCTGCGGCTCCACTCCCGATGGGGCTCGGCCTCGCCGCCTGTGAGCCGCACGGCGGCTCGGTGCGGAAGTCCGCTTCACCTTGGTCGCCAGGGGGCGCGTCGAGCTGCCGGCGGTACCACAAGACGTGGTACGCACCTGAAAGCCGCGCCTGACCTGGGCAAACACTTGTACCGCGAGGCTCTTTCCTGCGTCAGGTGTACCCCGTGGAAGCGCCGACGTGGTACGACGTTTTGTCTGGTCGGCCCTCGCTTCCCGTCGATGTACCACGAGGACCACGTCTTTTTGACCGTTTACATAGGGGACGCATTCGGGAGTCGCCAGCCAGATTTGGTTGGACGAAGACCTTCGCCGGTGCCCGTCTCCGTGGGCCCAGCGCCGACCAGGCTGAAGACCGGCCAGGCCGACGTCATCCGAGCGGAACCCACTCCGGGGCCAAGGGCCGGGCCTTCAGATGAGCCGCGATGCGCGTGATGGTCCGGGCGTTGTCCTCGAACAGATGCGCCTGCATGCCCGCCGCCTGGGCGGCCGCAACGTTGACTGCGACATCGTCGATGAACAGGCAGGTTTCCGGCCGCACGTCCAAACTGGCGTAGGCGGCCTCGAAGGCCCGCAGGTCAGGCTTCTCGATGCCGATCTCGTGCGAGTAGACGATCTGCTCAACCAGTTCGTCGAAGTGGTACAGCGTCGTCTCCCGCTCCCGGGCGCCCACGAAGCTGTTGCTCAGGATGCCCAGCCGGCAGACTCCGCGCAGCCCTTGCACATAGTCGATGAGCTCCTCGTTCGGAGTACCCAGATACTCCTCCCAGAGATCAGCCATGAAGGCTTCAACCTGGGGGGCGTCGAGACCCAAACGGGCGGCCACCTGCTCGTGCACCTCTCGCTCGCTGATGCTCCCAACGCTCCCAGCCCGCCACACGTCGTGCATTCGCTCGTGGACAGTGCCCATCGGTAGCTTCAGCCGAGCTTCCCACCGTTGTGCCCATCCCGTTTCCGGCGTGATCTCCAGCACGCCGCCGATGTCGAGAATGACGCAGGTCGCGGTCACGCGAGCTCCCCCTCTTCGTCCTCGTCTTGTCAGCGAGCACAGACCGCCCGCTCATGTGATCGACTCAGACACTGTCGCCTCTCGCTCTGGGGCAAGATCAAGCGATCTTTGAAGCTGTGACAGCCCTGTCGCAAGACGCAGATCCTGGGGAGCCATCCTGGGCGTCACTGGAGGAGGAACATCTTGCGGAGTAGTTCGAATCCGGCTTGGCCGTAGAGCTGCCGCTTGATCTTCTTGATGCGGTTGACGGCGCCCTCGATGCTGCCGGAGCTCCAGACGAGTGTGAGCCCCGCGACGTGCCCGCCACTCCGTACGTCACCCGCCTCCTTGCAGGCGCCGTGATCGGCCACCTGCCGGTCGCAATGGCCCCGCTGGCGATCCTGATCGCGGCCCGGGCCGACGGCGGAACACTGAGCCCGGCCGGAGCCCTCGCCGCCGTGCATGGTCTCGCGGCTGCAATCGGCCACCCCCTGTGGGGACGCCTGCTGGACCGGCGCGGCCACTACCCCGCCATCGGTCTGACCGCCCTGACCTCCGCCGCCGCCTTTACCGGTCTCGCCTTCCACTAACCGGTCCAGCACCCCGACCTCGCCGCGGCCATCGCCGCGGTCGCCGGCGTGTGCACCCCGCCGCTGGAGGCCGCGCTGCGCGTCCTTCACCTCGGTCGCCACCGGGACAGCGGCGGGAGGGGCAGGGGCGGCCTGAACGGAGCGCGGCGTGCCGTTGAGCACGATGCCACGCGCAGCCAGCTCAGCCTGATCGATGTCGCCGGCATTGTAGTAGCGCGGCTACTCGTGAACGATCACCTGCTTGAGGGCCGGACCGCGGTTATTGAAGGACGAGCGTGACGTCGAGGCCATGCACGAGCTCCCGGCCGGACTCGTCCTGGTCGTAGGTGCCGTCGCCGTTCAAAGAAGGGACCGCGATGACCGGCAGGGTGGTGCCCTTCGAGTCGATGGAGTAGATGGGTCCGGTTTCGGGCCGCTTCGGGGAGCCGTAGCGGCGCTCGGAAACGAACTGCCCCTCGAGGGTGGGGTTGTTCGGATCGGCGAACTGGACCTCGGCGTGAATGATCGTCGTTGGCCATGGTGGTGCGCTTCCTTCGTTCGGCCTGGCGGTCGATGGTTCTGGGATCCATTGGCGACCCATCGGACAGGATTCCGACCGCCATTCAATCCCTTATCGTATCGACTTGGATTCGACTATGAGTAGAATGTCAATGTCGGACAGGATGACTCTGCATGCTATTCATAGAGGAGTTGAGGCAGGGATGGCGGCTACGATTCAGGAGCCAGCGGGGACGGCGTCGAAGCCGACGGCACGGACGAGGGCAACTGCCGGGAGTCACGCCGGCCCGATGGGCTTCGGCAAAGGGCCGCTCATCGCGGCCAGCGTCATGGCGGGCGGAGCAGCGCTCTTCGCCGGCTGGGGCCTGACGCAGCTCGCGACTTCCGACGGCGGCTTCACCCAGGCACTGCAGGGCAATCACGCCCCGGCCGAGGTACCGGGGAACCCCAACGAGAAGGACGCCGGAGGCGGCAGCGCCCAGCAGCCGAGCGAGGGCGGCACGGCGAAGCAGGACGAGAGCGGGGCGAGTCCGGCTCCGACGCCCGGTCGCGGCGACGAGGGCGAGGACGAGCCCAACGGATCGGGAGCACCGGCCGAGCCCGCGCCGAAGACGAAGCCGTACACCATCGAGCCGGGCGATACGCTCGCCGCGATCTCGGGGACGACGGGGGTTCCGATCGGCATTCTGATCGAGATAAGCAAGGTCCAGAATCAGGATCTCATCTACGCGGGGGCCTCGCTGCTCATCCCGCCGGTGTGACGACGCGACAGGGCAACACCGTCACGTACCGAGCTTGAATCGACGCCCTGACGCCACGAGGCCGTCAGGGCGTCGTGTCCTCAGGCGGAGAACTCTGCTGACCGGCGGCCTGCAGGTCCATCAGTCGCGTGCGCAGCCGGCGCAGCTTCTCGATCTCGTCGTCCATGGACGGGATGCCGTTCTGCTCAGCGGTTCGCTCACGGGTTCCGCCCCTAGAAGGCGACTGCGTCGAAGACGAACTGCCCGACCTCGTGGGGCTCACCGCCAGGCGTCACCCGGGACCGGCGCGAGCCGGTCCACGGCACGCCTGCAGTCGGCCCGGGTTCGACACCCGGATCAGCTGTGCTGATCCCCCCTCGTTGCGAGAACGCGGCGCCGCAACAGCGTCAGAGATCAGGCGACCCCGCCGACAGCCTGGTCAGCGGGGTCGTCCGATGTACAAGATCGTGGTCCCTCACGCCGCATCGGTCTCATCGGACTCACCTCGGCCAAACAGGAATCCGCGGACATCGCCGGTCTTCATCATGTCCTGCAGATGCATCAAGAACACCGCACGCTGCGTGGCCCGGCGATCGACCAAGGGCTCGTACTCGCGCAGTACCTTCAGGTTGACGACCCAGCCGTTCTCGCGAGAGATGGCCTGGTCGAGCTGCGAGTCCGGCACGACGTCCATCCCAGTGAAGTCGTGGTCGAACTCGGAAGCGATGTCGAGGTGTTGATTCGGTCCGTCGATGTAGAGCGTGTCAACGCCGACCTGCTGGCCGGCCTCGTCGAATGCCACGAGGAACACGCGGTCCGCCCTGGTGGTGTTGTCGACGTGGACCGCTGCAACGTTGGTATCGTCGATGAAGCTCGTCTCCTCGAACCGCTCGCACACGCGGGCACGAGCCTCATAGCACCACATGATTCGCCGGGCTTCGTTGAAACCTTTGAACTCGCCAGAGTCGAACACCTCTGGGTGGGGCTGGATCATCGGTGGGATCCTTCCAGGTTCCTGGACCGTTGCATGACCGGGTCCGGTGGACCCGCCTTGAACAGGGCGAGTAGTTCAGCGATGGACTAACCAGGGCATAGGATCGACGCGCGAGCAGAGCCCCACCATCAGGTGCGATACAGAAACGTACGGTAGATGCATGGATCGATCAAGCCAGTTGCCGTTAGGGTTCTCTTGTCGCCACCCGAGGTCCAGACCGTCAAGTCGCAGGAGTTCATGTGCCACGTCAATTCGACGGCAGCCGAGTGCGGGCTGTCAGACGGGGTAAGGAGCTCAGCCAGAAGGAGTTGGGCGCGAAAGTAGGTGTCCGCGGCCCGACCGTGGCGCGATGGGAAAGCGGCGAGGAGTTCCCCAAGGGGGAGAAACTCCCGGGGATCGCGTCGGCACTTGGTCAGGACCTTGACGTCCTCTTCCCCTACGACGGCGCCGTGGACCTGCAGTTGCTTCGCTGCGACGCCGGCCTCAGCGTGGCGCAGGCCTCCGAGGCCATCAACGCCAGTCGCGTGCCGCTGAGCAACGCGGAGTCCGGCAGGCGTCGGCTCCAGGATGCCTACGTGGGACCTCTCTCGCGCGCCTACGGGGTGACGACGGAAGAGCTACTGGCCGCGCAGGATGTCTCGTTCGGGCTCCGCAGGGTGCGGCCGCTGAGGGAAGCCCGTCCGTCTGCACCTCGCACGGTCGGCGAGAAGATCAACTATCTTCTGGAGCACGGGTACGCAGGCCGGACGCCTCCGTCCAACGAGCAGATCGCGCAGGCCGTCAACGAGCACAGCGGCACGACGCACATGACTGCCGATGGTATCGCCGCGCTTCGTTCGGGCGCCGCAACGACTCCCTCGGACGCAGTACGTGCCGGCCTGGCTCATGCTCTCCAGGTCGACATCGCCCTCTTCCAGGACGACGCCGAGTTGAGCCCTGCGGCCGGTGAATTCCTCGAAGCCATCCGCTTCCTCGGGTCGATTCACCAAGGCCAGATCCTCGGCCTCGCCGCCCGTGGCAACCATGCGGGGCTGTCGGCCGGCCTGATGGCCAAGATCAACGAAGTCGTCGGAGAGCTGAAGAACAAGCTTCCGGGCAAGCAGAGCGAGCAGTGACGCCGGCGCCACGCCTTTACAGCGCCGCCGAGCTGTCCGCCCCTGGCCATGGCAGAGCCGGCCGCTTCCCGCCCTCAGCCTGACGCCCTTCGCGGCTGAGCTGCAGCTTGGGGCACGCCCCATGCGGCATGTCGAGGTAGCCGACGGCCGGGCTTCGTCCGGGGATGGAACGGAACCTTCCGCGTACCAGATGTGGTCCCACAGTTCTGACGCGTACGACCAGGGTCCCGAGCCGCACCGGCAAAACGCAGATCCCCGGTCGTTTGCCACCTCGCAGTGAGGTGGCAAACGGCCGGGGACGGCTGGACCAGGCGCCTGCCCGGGGGCCGGCTACGGCGCGGCGGTGAGGTCCACGCCCAGCAGGTTCGACAGGTCGGCCACCGTCTGCTTGGGGTCCTTGTTGTGCACCCCCGCGAAGCCGAGCTGCTCCGCCGCCTGGACGTACGCCTGGGTGTCGTCCACGAAGACGCACTGCTCGGCAGGCATCTCCATGAGCTTGAGCGCGATCTCGAAGAGCTCGGGGTCGGGCTTGCGCAGCTGGTGGTGCTCGGAGATCACCACGACGTCGTACAGCTTGTCGAGGTCGTAGCCGTCGTAGAGGTCCCAGGGCGCGAGGCCCACCGAGTTGGACAGGATGCCCACCTTGATCCCCGCTCGCCGCGCCGCGGCGGCGGCGTTGATCAGCAGCGGCTCCGGACGCAGGCCTCCGAAGATCCTGCCCATCAAGTTGTCGGGAGAGACGCCCAGCTTCTTGCCGGCAATCTCGTTCCACTCGGTCTGGCTGACCGCTCCACGCTCGAGGTCGCTGGTGATCCGGACGCCCTCTTCGTCCTGGTACAGGGCCGAGATACATGCACCCTGGGGAAGCCCTTCGCGCTGCTCGAAGGCGAGCACCACGGGCAGGAGCGGTGTGGTGAGCACGCCTCCGAAGTCGAGGACGAGGCCGGTGTGCTGAGACATGCAGGAACTCCAGTGCTGAGAATCTGGGCGCCGCCCGTACTGGACAGCGTTCCGGCCCCGGGATACGCGTGGCGGCGACAGCGCCTGCGCTTCGCTTTCCAGGGTCGGCGGTATTTATAGGGCGGAAAACGATGCCACCCACTGTCTGGCCCACGGTACCAGCCACCCCTTTGCGGGACTGGCGGTCCCGCCCGAATCTGAAAGGCGGCAATAGCACCTGGGGGCTATTTCCTATTTCACGCGACCTCCCAATTGAGTCGACTTCTTCAGCCGCAAGGAGCAGTACCTGAAACTCGAACAGTATTTTCGGGCTGCAACGTTTTACGCGTCCGGTTCAAGACTCAGCTCCGCGGACTGCTGCAGAAGCTCTTGAGCGTCGCCCGGGGTGATGACCGCGTAAGCCTTGCTCACTCGCACGAGCCAGGCTGCCTCGCTGTTCGTGTCGACGAAAGGTTTCTCCTGGAGCGGGGCTGTCGCGTACTGGCTGGCTCTTGTGGAGGCAGCGGCACGGAGCGCCGCGGCGATCCAGTACGCCTCGGCGCTCGGCTCGGGGTCGGGGTGCGACGCGGTTGTCTCCTCAGCAGCCCACAGGAGCGTCTCCGGGGCGTAGTACCGGAGCTTCTCGCAGGCATCAGCGACGTCCTGGGTCCATCGGTCCAGGCGGACATCGCTGGGGACCCGCATGTGGATCAGCTCGGCCAGGCGCGACCCGGGCGGATAGAGACTCGTTCCGGGGAAAGCCTTCACCAGGTCGAACCAGAGCGGGTGAAGGCGGTAGAGGGTCTTCCATGTCTTCCAGCGAGCAGCGACGACGCTGGTGGTGGGGATGCTCGCGCCGACAGCCACGATCAGGAAGAGCAGGTTCATCCACATCGCCGTGAGATCAATGAGTATCTCCACTGTGGAATGGCTCAGCGGGAAAAATACCGCCGTCCACACGATGACGATTCGGGCCACCGTATGGAGGAGCCCCATCCACATCGAGATTCCCATGAGCCTGAGACCGATTCGCATACTGGTCGTCTCGGCTTCTCGCGCCCCCCGCGACCACTGGTAGCCGCAGACGGCGGTTGTGACGAGCGGGAAGAAGTAGAAGACGCTCATATATACAGCGGCGCCCAATTCCCCTGCATGATCGCTGAGAAAGTCTTCACTTTGCCGGTGGCGGTCCACAACGGTGAAGAAGAGAATGGTGAGCAGGGTCACGCCGATTGCGCCCACCGGGTAGGAGGCACGGGCGATCCAGCGCGACACCGTGACGTGTCGGGGCGCCACGGCCTCGGAGCTCTTGCCGTAGCTGGTCGCAACGTACGTCAAGGACGCGATGATGGCGGCGGTGCTGGCGAAGTGTCTGAGGAGAGCGTTCAGGTCGATCACGGGGATGCGGTCCACGGCGTGCAGCGCTGCTGGTGTGTAGAGCCACAAGGCCACGGAGAATCCGGCGTAGCCGCCCCAGAGGGCTCGGCGGTGGGCGTCACCGTACCGGACGGCGGGGAATCGCCAGACGGCTATGAGGGTCATCACTGCCGCGGTCAGGTATCTGAAGAAGTCGAGCATGCCGTCCGTTATTCGTTCTTGGAGCCACGCCGCGGCGGAGCAACCGGGTGGGAGAGCGAGGACTCCAAGAGGCTGACCATGTCGTCGCCGGCCAACGGCTGACGGCGGGCCAACCGCTTGATCAGGGACGCCGACAACTCGGCCTGCTGCTCCTCCGGGCTGTCGTAGTTCACGCGGCCTTGGACCAGGGCCGAGGGGAATCGACGAAGGACTTCCTCCCGGATGTGCTCAGGGACGTATCGCTCGACCTCTTCATCGGTCAGGGTGCTCCCGTGGTCCAGCCACTCGTGCGCCAGCTCATGAAGGATGATGTGCTCGGTCTGGTTCCGGCTGGATCGGCGCCGGTAGAGCACGACCGTGAACTCCGGCGTCCTGACTCGAAGGCCGCAGGCTGTGCCCAGCCCTCCATCCGGGTCGTCAAAAGGCACCAGCCGAATCTGACGCTTCAGTGCATGCTCCATGTTCCGAATCAGCGCCTCGACACTGAAGGGAGTGGGCACAGGCAGATCGGCAAGCAGCTTCTCGCATTCCTTCAAGAGGGCGCGTCGCGAAGGGTCCCCGCGCCACCGCATGACCGCTCTCGCGAGGTGCGTCGGCGTTCTACCGCCTGGTTCTGCACGCAACCCGCCACTCTCCCCGCTCCGGGCGGTCTTCCGTCGAGCAGCCCACCTCATCGCCCCGTCCCCCCATCGCCCCTGCCCCGCTTGCTTTCGGGTCGCCACCCGCCCCGCGCTCAGGCATGCGTTGGGCAGGCTGAGCCAGTAGTCGTCAGACTTTCCGCGTGTGCAGTGAACCCCCGCCTCGCTGCCCGGCGTGACGACGTGTGGTGACCATGTGCAGCACGTCGTAGACGACGTCCAGCACCATCGCCACGGCCATCACCACCCTGCCGGGCTTCACCGCCCGCCGGGGTGTCTGCTTGACCGCGCCGCGCCGCTGCGCAGACCGCGACGGCAGCGGTGCAGAGACAGAACAGGCCCATGCCTATATGCAGACCCGAGACGCCGGCGTGCGGTTCCATGAAGTACGGAACTTCAGCGACAACCTCGAACGCAACGGTGGACACGAAGGCCATCGCGATGACGGCGCCCGTGAACGCCCGGGTGGCAATGCGGTGGACTGGTCGTGATCCGCGGACACTGCGCGGGGGGAAGATGTTGTCAAACGGCTGCGCCCGGCGCTTGGTTTCCTCAACGATGTTCCCGGCCACTCTGCGTACGGCACGGCGGCTGACCGCATACCCCTTGCCGACGCGGCGAGCTTTCCACCGCATGTACTGGCCTTACCCCCCGTTGCGGAACTGAACAGTACGGCCAGGTCAACCAAAGATGTTGACCATCTAGCCCACTTGATGAGAGATCGTACGATATCCCTACACGTAACGATCCTATCAAGTCGACTGGATCTAGCGCACGTTCGGGTGCACCCGGGATCCGTGCTCGCCGTAGTCTGCCCCAACCCTTATGCGGGGGAGGCTGACTTACTTCTCTCATGGTCTGGTCGGCGGCTCGGCTGAGTAGCCGCCACCGGAGGGCGGTCGGCAGCAGGGGTGAAGTGGCGGCAGCACGACGGACCCGGCTGCGGCCCCGCCGGCGGCAACACCTGCGGCTGCCGCGGGAGCAGTGGCCGCTGGCACGAGCCCCGCGAGTGTGATCCCACCGGCCTGTCCCAGGCCCAGAGAGGCGATGAGCCAGGCCGACGCCTCAGCGAGAGTAGGCGGGGCCGAGGAAGTCCAGCGTGTGGAAGGCCGTCACCAGCAGCGGCGCGAGGAAGAGGCCGGGCAGTACGGCGGCCGTGATGGCCAGGGCAGGGTCGGGGTCGGGGTCGGCAAGCATCGGCAGGGAGCCGACCGCAAAGCCGCAACCGAGCGTGCGGAGTTGACGCGTCGGCGTGCCGGGCCAGGTGCGGCGTCCGTAGAGGAGGCCGCCGATCAGGCTGCCGACGGCGAGCGCCGCGGGCGTCATCGTCGAGAGGTACTCGGCGTGGTGACGTTCGGCGGCGGCGAGGGCGACGACGTTGAGTGCTCCCAGGGTGATGCCCGCCCCGAACAGGGCTGCCGCCAGGGCGCGCAGACCAGGGGTACGGATCGGGCCGAGCCAGTGCGTGCGGGTGCAGGACGGCTTCCACGTGCGGGGCGGCCGGCGGTGCGGTGAGGAACAGCGCGCACCCGGCGAGCACGATCGCCGCTGTGGCGATGAGCACGACGGTGGTGCCGGTCAGGGTGTGCGGGGCCAGGACGAGTAACGGGCCGCCGATGAACACGAGTTCCCGGGCGCAGGCATCGAGCGAGAGCGCGGCTCGCCGTTGGTGAGGGCTGCGCACGACGTGCGGCCACAGGCCTGTCCTTTCCGGCCCCGCAGCCCGCGTCCGCACCTGTGGCCGTGGCCGCTCAAGCCCTGGTTCAGACTGCCCCGGCGACCGTCGGTGCTCCGCGGCGGCCTTCGCGTCCATCGAGGACCTCTACGCGCAGCTGGCCGTGAAGGCCAGCGAGAGCTCCGGCGCTTCAGCGTCCGCTGTCGACACCACCGAGGGCATGCACGGCATCCCGTACTCGCAGGCCATCATCGAGCAGACCCTGTCCGGTGCACGTCATCAGCTCCGGGATCCCGGCGACTTCAACCACGACATGTCCCGCTGGGAGTTCTCGGTTCTCGCCTCGCTCTACGGCCGGATGCGGACGCAACTGCGGGCCTGCAGTGCCCTCGGCGTCGAGTACTCGACAGGCGGCACCTCGTGGGTGCTCTACAAGGCTGGGCTCGACGTCATTCCTGCGCGCCCCAAACACGGCGAGCGGCGAAACGGCCGGCCCTTCCTCCTCGACCGGGCGGCTGCGCTCGTGGCTGACCGCGAGGCCCGCTCCTCGTCGACCAACTGACGCTCCATGCCTGTTCCTGCTGCTTCTGCTTCTGCTCCTGGTTCATCTGCTGTCTCCGTCAGCGGGTGAGGCAGGTGACGGGTACTGCGGAGGAGCCGAGTACAGGTGGGGGACAGCGCTGATCGCGCGGAGCGCGATCGGGTGGCGATGTGCAGCAGGACTCCATTGAGGCTGGTGCGACGCCCGCTCCCATGGGCGAACCCGGTATTGGCAAGTCCAGCTTCGTCGAGGCCCTGGCCTACTTCATGGGCACGCAGGCCTTCACGCTGCCGTGCAACCAGCTCGCCAACCGCCCTGGATGACCGTGACCGAGTGGTGGCCCTGTGGCGCTCGCTCGGCATTGTCTGCATGCAGGTCGACGAGGGGAACTTCTGAAGTCGTGACTGTCCATCAATCAGGGGCCCGTGCTCCAGCCCCGCACCGTGCGGGACTGGAGCACGGGCTCCTCCTTCTCTTGCTTGGCCCGCCTCTCGGAGATGGAGTGGGCCATCATTCGACACCCGTATCGACTCGGCGATGACCCTCGTATGTGAGTCGACAAGAAGTTGATCTCGACTGACTATACTGAGGGCATGACTCGCAACGACAACGCTCACGACAACAGCACTTCCGGTGCCGAGCTCCCGAAGTTCTCTGTCAATGTCGTCCCGACAGGCCAGCTCGGGCACGAGGAACTCGCCACGATTCTGAACCTCTATCGCCGCGGCCAGATCACGCCGCTGATCTTCGGAGACGGCAACAAGCCCGAGGCCGCGATCATCCCCTTTGCCGCGTTCGTGCGCCTCATGAAGTACGACCACGCGGCCCATGTCCGCGCTGAGGCTGATTTCCAGGCCGAGCTCTCCCATCGCATCCAGGAGTCCGACGCCTCCGGCGAGGCGGGCATGACCATCGAAGAGCTGGCCGAGAGCCTCGGCCCGCTCGGTCAGCAGTGGGCGGATGACCGTCGTGCTGCCCAGCAGAAGAAGACCCATGAGTGAGCGTCGGCCTGCCATCCGCTTCCTGCCGACCGCCGGTCTCAAGCAGGACCTCCAGACTCTCCACGACGCTGCGATGGCGCGACCTCAAGGACCACAGGGCCGGCTCCTGCGCGTGGCTCTCAACCAGCTGAGCCGGATCCAGCAAGGCGCGCCGGGCACGCACCCGCTGGCGTACTTGCCCAGCTATCCCGACCTCTCCGATTGCGAGACCACATACGTCGGCGCGGATCCGAATGCGAAGCCCTCGCACCGGATCGTTTGGCGGGAGCTCGCGCCCCAGCGCCCGGGCGAGCCCGTCACCCGCGAGGCCATCGCCCTGGGTGAACGCGCGAACGGGCAGGCCTACTACATGGCCGGCCAGCGTCTGGGCCGTCCTGTGGGCTTCACTCTCGCCGAGCTGGCCGCGCAGCGCGAGCCGATTGCGAGTCCCTCGCGACCCGGACGGCGCTTGACCGGCAGCTTCGACACGCCATCTACGAACGAGCCCGACCTCCAGTTCTAGTGACCTGTACCTGTCCGTGGCCGGCGTGCTCATGAACTCGTCTCATCCATAAAGAGAATCCCCGTGATGCCTGCAGGCATCACGGGGATTTTCCTTTCTGTCGGCTCCTCGCCGTCTACGACGCGGGCCGCAGCTCACGACCTTCAATGACGTTCTCGAACTTGTCGGCATCCCCGATCGCCCCGTAGGTATCGCGTGAGGCGTCGTCCCCATTGCCCCCCAGTCGGCGGTTGAAGCTGCTCGATGCGGAGAACTTGAGAACCACGTAGTCATCGACGTTGCTCTTGCCGAAGCGCACCTTGTGACCCTTGTGGTCCTGCCGGTAGAAGCGGCCGAAGCTCGTGAGTACGACCGCCTCTCCGCAGCTGACCGCGCCAGTGAGTTCACCAAGCAACGACTCGTATACCTTGTTCACCACCCGGACGGGCAACTTGCTGCGAGTCGCGACCCGCGAGATGAACTCACGCTTACTGACACGCGGTGTCTTCGTCGTTTCCATGGCTACACCCTGTCCTATCGCCGCTCATTACACGGTTCCACTGAGAAACCAGTCTATCGGAGATAGTCATGAGTAGAGAAGGGGAGTTGGGTGTATCAAGTGTAGTCGCCATGCTTATCGTTGCTCAGTTGACTAGAATTCCAGATCTGGCTCGATCCCCTCCCGGTCGTCCTCGGGCTCATAGTCGACCGACTCGATGATGGTCCGCGCGTTCGGATCGCGGCGCCGGCTCACGACCTTGTCGTGAGAATCCCCGAACCGCTGCTGCGTCGCCACGCGGTCGGCCGCATCGAGCGTCGCGCCGATGCTGCGCTGTCCGAACTCCATCATCGAACTCAGTGCCGACATCATGCCCCGCTTGATCGCGCTGACGTTCGGCTTGTTCTGCGCCCGCTGCTGCTCCCATCGGCTCCGATCCTCCGGTGTGACGTAGCCGAACATCCGCGCGAAGCGCGATCCGTACCTGACCTGCTGTCCCTCGTTCTGTTCCTGGTCCATGCCCCTCCTCCTGCTCCTTGTTCGCGTTCCCGGATCGCGCTCAGGTGGGCTGGTAGTCCTCGGAGTCGGCCCCGGCGTTCGGGCCGTTGTCCTGCGCGCCGGCCTCCTGCTCGGCCGACGGACCCGTAGGGCGCGACCGCGCCTTGAGTCGCTGCTCCTCGAAGAAGGCCCCGGGGTCGTCGACCGCCGTCTGCAGTGCTTGCTGCCAGTTCTCTCCGAGGCCCCGCTTCAGCTGAGCTTCAAGATCCGGGTACTTCTCGTTCACTGCCTCCATCGCGTCGACGTAGGCGTTGGAGTAGACCCGCTGCTGCTCCTCGGGTGGCAGACCGTCGATGTCCATGCTCGCGATCATCACCTCGGACTGGTCCAGGCGGTGCTGGAGCATGCCGGGCAGCCCGCTGGTGTCAAGACCCTGCTTCCGCGCCGCGAAGCCGACCAGGTAGCCGAGCATGTTGCCCCCGTAGGCCTCCTGGTCACCACGGCCCAGCGCGTTGAGAAGCGAGGTCTTCATCGTCTCGGCGAGCTGAACCTGGTGGGCGTCCGCGTCCATGGGCTGGCGCAGTGTGAACATCCCGTCCTCGGGCAGACGCTGGCCCAGCTGGTCGTCGAACTCCCCGCTCCAAACTGTGTGGACCCGGTCGGAGCCCGCGATCTGCTGCTCGTGTGCAGGGGCCTTGACGATCCGGCCGTGGGCCACGCCGTTGAACATCGTGCGCAGCTCGGGCTCGTACTCCATCCGCTCGCCGATGATCATTCGCGCGCGCTGGACGACCTCCTGGCGCTCCAGCCCGTCTGCACCCATCTGCTCGTGCAGCCGCTTGCGCATCGCCCGGTAGCTATCGCGGATCAGGCCGACGTCCGCGCCCGGCTCACGCATCTTCCAGAAGGCGTTCTCCATGAGCGCGACCTCGGTCATGGCTGCCGAGTCCGGAGTGAACATCTCCCGGTGGCCGCGCTCACGATGCTGCATGGCGTCGAAGCGCTTGCGCCACTTCTTCGTCAGGTGGTCACGCGGATCCGTGCTGCCGATCAGGCGCTCGCGCCGGGCGTCGCTCGGCAGGTCCTTGAAGATCCTCTGCCGGTGCGTGATGCCGCTCTCGGCAAAGGCCACCATGCCACGGGCCCTCGTGTCGATGCGCTCCTGGATCTTGTCCTTGAGGGGTTGGAGGTAGCTGTCCATCTCCTTCTTGAAATCCGGGGCGAGCATCCGCATCGTCACCACCATGCCGACCGCCTGGATGATCGAGTTGGCATTCACTCCGCGCGAGAGCGGCTTGAGACACGACTGCATCATCATCTGCATGTAGACGTGGTGCATGACGTCGAGATCCTGGGTCCGCTCCTCGTCGTCGAAGCCGGGCACCAACAGCTTCGAGTCCCGTAGCGAGGCCATGTACTTCTCGCCGGCCAGCCGCGTCTCCGCCCTGAGTTTGAGTAGCTGCTCGCGCTGATCCAGGCCTTCGCTCTCGTCCTCGGCTCGGTCGACGTCGATCCCGTGCACGCGCTCACGGTCGGCCATCCGCTTCCGGGTCTTCTCACCGAAGAACTCGCGGGCACGGTCCCGGAGCCGCTCACGCCAGGCGCGCGCACCGTCTGCGTCCTGCGGCCCCGGATCGTCGATCACCTCGGCGTCGATCGGCTCGTCCGAGCGAGAGTCCCAGCGGGCATAGGTGTTGCCTCGCGGCTCACCGGTCCGAAGCCGATCGTCGCCAACCGGAAGCACCTTGAGCGCGCGCCGGCGGCCCGCGGGTCCTGTTCCCAGTTCCTTGTGCTGTGCCATCTCAGTACCCCATCCCGTAGTCGCCGCCGTCGACCTCCGGCTGATCGATCTCGATGCGCGGCGTGTAGACCCGGCGCGCCGGGCCCACGCCAACGGCATGCGCGGAGCGGCGATTCGAGCCGCGGGTGCGGGACGCCTGTGCGTCTCGAGACATCACGTCGGGCTTGACCACCGAGTCATCGACAGCGATCACGGCGTTGTCCGGGCTGTGGGTCTTGGCGGAGCCCAGCTGATCGAGCAGCCAGGACGCCTGCACCCGAGCCCTCAGAGTCCCCGAGGACGCGAACTGCTCGTTCTTCTCGCCGTCGTAGACGCTCTCGCGGTTCTCGGCCGCCTCGACCAGATCGGTGAACGCGCCGCCGTAGGCCATCCGGTCCATCACGGTGCCCCGCAGCGACACGTCTTCTTCCAAGTTGCGGATGAGCCCGGTCGCCGGGTCCTTCAGCGCACTGGCCACGCGGGCCACGTACTCCGGGTTGACCGTGACTCCGAAGCCCTCCTTGGACTCGTAGAACTCGATGAACTGCTTCTCCCACGCCTCGGCCGTAGCCTGGACGGGCTCACCGTCGACGAACGGCGTGTGCCACTGGCCCGGGCCGACCTGTTCGATGCTGCGGCCCCTCCAGAGATCGCGGCCGGGTCCCTGGAGCATCGCGTACTTGTGCCGGGCCTCGGCGGCGTCGTGCTTGGCCTGCAGGATCGACTGGGTCACCGGGTAGGTGACCTCCAGGACGGCCTTGAGGTCCTCGCCGCGCAGCGCGCGCACGGCGCGCTGGCTGAACGAGCCGCCCAGACCGGTGCCGTGTGACTTGATCGCCGTGGCGAACATCGAGGCTTCCTGGTCGGTCTGCGTGATGCCGGGCACGCCCTGCGCATCGCCCAGGTTCCGGGCGTAGTCGGCGAGCTTCTGCTCGTTCCCCTTGGCGCCGGTCTCGACACAGACCTCGCGCACGCTCTGCAGGTGCGCCTCGCGATCCGAGAACGTCAGTGCCGTACCGAACTCGCCACGCTGCGCCTGGCGGTACAGCCCGCTCAGCTCCTGCGTCACGACCTGCTGGGCGAGCTTGATGTCCTCCGGCGAATCCGAACCCGTGAGTGCCCGCAGCCGGAGCCGGTGCGCCTGGCTCCGCGAACCCTCCAACTCAGCGGCCAGTCCAGCGTCCTTGGACAGCGCGACCCGGGTGTCCAGCGACACCTGCATGGCCAGCGGGTGTGAACCGTCGCCCTTGACCACTCCGGTGTCCAACAGGTTGGCCGGCACCGAGAGCTTCGCCAGGGCCTCAGCCTTGGCTGCCTCGCTGTGCAGCTTCACCACGGCGACGGCGTCACCGTCGAAGTCGCCGTCGAAGCAAGCGTCCATCACCGGGTTGATCGCGGCGCCGGTGAGTCGGTCGTCGATCGCGACCCGCAGGTAGCGCACGCCGGCGTCACGGAGCACCGGGTCACGCCACACCAGCGCGTGGTCGCCCTCGGCGAGCCCCAGCTGCTCAGCCTTGACCGAGCTGAGCGCAACCTGGTCGACGTTCAGCCGTGGGTCCGCGGTCCACACCATCGTCGCCGAGTCGGTGAGCCGTGAGGCCATCAGCCCGGTCTTGAAGATGTTGCTCTTGCCTGTCAGCACTCGGTTCTGGACGTCGGTCGTGATCGCTTCGAAGGCGCGCTGAGCGTGCGAGACCGATTCGCTCATGGCGCGACGCACCTCGGCGCGCTTCTCGGCGGACAGACCCTGGCCGTCCAGCTGCTCGGCCATGTAGCGGTAGCGGCAGGCTTCCACGAAGACGTCGTGATAGCTGCGGGTGTAGTCGTGCGTGACGGAGGACCCGTCCTCGAACTGCTGACCACTGCGCAGATGCGAGGACATCACCGGCAGCTTCCACGAGCTCGCGCTCACCGTCTCGGTCTGCTCACCAGTCGGATACGTGAGCGGGAACGGGATCTCCATGTCGCCGCCGCGGTCGCCGATGAGGTCGCCGAAGGACTTGCGCATCGCCATGATGTTCAGTCTCGGGAGCTGGCCCGCCTTGCGCGGCTGCGTGCGCAGCAAGTCGGGCATCGGGATGAACCGACGCTCAGTACGCTCGTCGAGGGCCTCAGCCCGGCCGATCACGCGCAGCGTGCCGTCAGCGTCCATGTCCATGCCGGTCACCAGCAGGTACTCGCGCAGGCTCGACTCGGCCCCGCTGTTGTGGCCGTAGAACTCGCGCATGATCGCCGGGCAGTCCTGGGACTGCAGCGCCCAGGCCAGCTGAGCGGAGGCCTTGCGGCCCTTGCCAGCACGCACCTGCTCGTCGTCGTAGATCTTCGTCTTCTCGTCGACGGCCATATGGGTGACCACGAAGCGCATCTCGCCCACGGCACTCGGCCGCAGTTCTCCGTTGGGCGAGCGCAGATCGGAGACGTTCCCGCTCATCAGCTCGCGCGCCGAGCCCGCGTTGCGCCGGGAGATGAGGCTGAACGGACTCATCACCACGTCCAGACCCGGGTTGGCCCGGAACCAGTCGACCTCTTCGACGACGGCCTGCTGCCGCGCGTCGTGCAGAGGCATGTCCCGGTCGACGATCAGCGAGATCACGCCCTTGTTGCCGTGCAGATCCGAGATCTTGTCGCCCACGACGAGATCGCGCTCCTGACCGCCGGCCCCGCGGATGCGGTGGCGCCCGGCGAACTCCTTCGACACCACGATCGGGTCATCAGCCGTCCAGCCGCCGAAGGTCATCAGCGCCGTCTTCGCCGGCGCGGTGACCTCAGAGGACTGCATGATCGTCGAGGCCGTCATCTGCTGACGGTCGAACGGGTCGTACCGCAGCGTCTCGAGCTCGGGGAGGGCCATGAGCGGCGCACGCTGTCCGGCCACGCTCTCGTCGCCCGGCACGATCCGACCATCGGTGTCGACCCGGGCCTGAGCGGTCAGGTACCGCACGATGCCCTGGTTGGTCGCGCCTCCGGTCATCACCGGGTCGAAGTAGCCCCTGGGCGCGGCCACGTTGTTCCGGTCCTTGCCGGTGAGCACCGTCATGTTCCGCCCGCCGGTGAGCCGCCAGGCGTCGAAGCGGTTGTCATCAGCCGGGTCGGTTCGGTCGCGCTGGGCCCTGTACTCGGCGTAGACCGTCGAGCCGGCCTTGATCTCGTTGGAGTAGCGCACACGGCGAGCCTCGGTCTGCAGGATCGCTGCCGTCCACTCCTCCAGGTGCGCCTTGACCTCGCCGGTGGACTCGTCCCGCTGGTACGTGGTGGCGCGCTCGATGAAGTCGATCGGGTGCTTGGTGCCGTACAGCTGTGAGTAGACCGTGTTGAGCGAGGAGGGCTCGCCGGTCTCGCTCCGCCCGGCGATGAGGTCACCGGCGATCTGGTACTGGATGCGCTCGTGCATGAGCTGCTCGTAGCCGCGCAGGCGCGTGCGCTCCTCGACCGAGGTCGGAGCCTCGCCCGGGGCCTGGGCCGTGATCGTGGCCTCGTAGCCGGGCACGATGAGGGCGTTCTGCCCGCTGGCGAAGGCGGTGGTGATCTCGCCGTACTCGCCGACATCGAAGACCTGGCCGATCTCACCCGAGATCGGAGTTCCCTTGCCGTCACGGCGAAGCTTCTCGCCAGTCCAGCGAATGACGCCGTGCTCGTCGACCAGGATCTCGGAGACCCGCGCCGCGTTGCGCTCAATGCTCTCGCGCACGGTGGCCCCGATACGCCGTATGAACGCAGATTCGTGATCGGCGATCGGCACGGAACGCTCGGCGTTGAAGCGGACGAGCCGATCCTTGAACCGGGTCGTCTGGAAGGTCGAGCCCATTATCTCGTCAGGGGAGATCTCGCAACGACGAAGCGCTGAGGCGAGGTTGTCGAGGTTCGACCACTGCCCGGTGGGGCTGGTCATGTACCGCGCCACCCGCTCCGGGTTGAAGCGCTGATCGACCCACTCGCCGTCGACGTCATGGGGCAGCGCCTCCCAGGTCCCGATGAGTTCGAAGGAAACGTCCTCAGCGTGCTGTCGGACCTTCTCGACGGCGGTGCCGCCGTAGACGAGGTTGCCCATCCCGGGCGCCTCCTCGGCCTGCAGCTCGCCGATCCCCTCCAGCCTTTCCTGGTACATCTCCTCGGTCGCACCCGGGCGCAGCAGTTCGCTGCGCGCGCCTGTGAGCACGTCCCAGTACGAGCGCTGGATCGCAGCGACCTCAGAGTCAGCCGAGTACTCCGGCGGTTCGATCGCATCCAGCGCTCCGCCGGTTCGCTCCAGCTCCGTCTCGGCACGAGCAATGAGATCCTCGACGCCAAGGGCTGCCCGCAGGTTCTCCCGAGCGCTCTCGACGGCGGTCTTCGCATAAGCCTCGGCCGGCTCGGTGTCGAGGAAGAAGGTCGGCAGTGAGCGGTTCTTCGCGTCCCGGCGCAGCATCACCTTCGAGCCGGGCCGAGGGCGGGACTCGCCGGGGGCCACGTAGTCGCCGACCACGAACATCGAGTCACGGTCAACGCCGTGGTAGCTGTCGGGCACATCCACCATGCGGTCACGGCCGCGCTCCTGGTGTGTCGCGCCGGTCTCGCCGGCGGCGTGCCCCGGCAGATCCTTACGCTCGACGCGATGTCCCTGGGCGAAGCGCAGTAGTTGGACAGCCTCCGTCGGCGAGGGGGAGTAGACCGCCATGCCGCCGGGAACCCGGTAGTTCGTCGAGTAGCGCAGCACGGTGCCGTTGTCGTACACCCGAGCTCCGGCGTACTCCTCCTGACGCGTGTCGGTGAGGCGGATCTCCATGCCGGTCCCAGCGATCTTCGCCTTGATCTGACCTGGCTCGCGGTCGCGCATCACCTCGTAGGACACGCCCTGGGCCTTCAGCTCTTCGAGCAGAGCGGCCGAGCGCGCCACGGCGCGCGGGGACATGAAGCGGGTGCGGTCGACGCGGTTCGTCTGCGGGTCCCGGCCGCCGTCGATGACCCACTCGCGCACTTGGTCGTACTCCTGCTGGCTCATCTTGTCCATCAGCGCGGTGAGTCCAGCGGCGTCGTCGTTCGTCATCGCGCGGCCCGCCTCGAACGGCCTGCCGTCGTCGCCGATGCGCCAGAGCACCATGTTTCCGCGCCGCGGATCGGCCAGGGTCTCCACCTCGCCGCCGGCCACGCGTTCGATCGTCTCGTCCGGCAGGTACACCAGCGCGGTCCCGGCGCGCTTCACGGTCGCGCGTTCGGACCAGTCGGGGTCATAGGGGCTGATCGGCAGCCCGGCCGACTTCGGGTCGACCTGGGCACCGACACCGGTGACGCGGGTGAACTCCCGCTGCGACTGCTGATAGCGCTCGTTCTGCGGGGAATGATCACCGAACTGCGGCTCGTAGCCGGACACCTTCTCCGCGAACGCCTGGTCGATGGCAGAGAGGCAGTCCGCGATGGCCAGCCGCGGGTCGGCCAGTGCGGTGCCCCGCTGGCCGAGGATCTCGTCGACTCGGGCGCGGATCGCCTTGGCCTGGGAGATCGGAACGACCTGTCCGGTCTGCGCCCGGGCCTGCTCGACTGCCTTGTAGTAGACGTACTCGTAGAAGTACCTGCGCAGTCCGCGTGCCTTCTTCATGGTCAATCAGCCTCCTGTGGACGCTTCGGGTTGCATAGAGCCTACATTGCCTATCGAAAGAGAGTTGGAGGCTATTCAAAAGGTGAGTGCCGAGGCTGTCTCTCTTAGGTGAGAGATGGCCTCGGCACTGGTTGTGATCCTTGTCCGACCCCAAGCGGCCGTCAGCTACTTCGAGTTCATCTCGATGGCCATCGCCCTGTCGAACCGGCCGTCGGCCAGCACCTCCCAGCTCGGCAGCGAGGCCAGGTACTGGTAGAAGGCCGAGTAGACCCTCACCGTCGCCAGCGACTTCAGGTCCTCCTCGGTGACGTCCTCCTCCGCGAACACCCGCGAGTCCTTGTCGTTCACGTGGCCGTTGATCCGGCGGGCGGCATTGACGTATGCGTCCGAGCGGATCTGGCTGATGTAGGTCTGAGACCCGTCGGCGCTGCGCAGTTCGCCGTCGCCGCCGACCGAGAAGTGCTCGCGATCCTGTTCCAACTCGGTCTGCGCGGACTTGTAAGCCTCACCGATCTCGATGTCCAGGCTCTTGACCTTTGCCGAGCCGTCGGGATTGACCAGCATCTCCTTGCTGATCGTCCCCTCCGCGTAGAGCAGACGCCGCCGCTCGACGCTGAGCGCCTGACCCTCGGCGACTGCGACCCCGACCTCGACGTTCTCAATGAACTGGTCCTCGTCGAACATGCTCATCCCCTCGTACTCGTCGGGGTCGACGACCACCGGAGCGTTGGGGTCCTGGCACTTGTCGACCGTGGTCATCGTCGCGATGACCTCCATGACCTCGTCGGCGTAGACATCCGGGTCCAGGCGCTCGATGTCGACCTCCTGGTAGCCGTAGATCTCCTTGTACAGCGCCTTCGCGTCCGCGGCCTTGACCGCCTGCCGCATGCGCTTCTCCAGCATCTTCACGAAGTCCGGCTGATTCATCCGCACGTCGAAGTCCATGGCACTGGACAGCGTGGGGATCGTCTGCAGCGAGTACGTGTGCCCCGGGTGCTTGATCGTGTTCCCCAGTAGCCGGAACGACATCGGCAGGATCGTCTGGTTGCGGTTCCAGATCGGCGCATCGCCGGCCCGGAAGACGATCGAGTTGCGCGGCGAGAGGAAGGCCATGTCGTTGTAGCTGATCAGCGGCTCTTCCTTGGTGCTCATCGTGTAGGAGACCCGGCCCTCGGTCTTGCCGCCGATGACCTTGTCGAGATCCTGGCTGATCTGCTTGCTGTCCCTGTACGACCGGTGAGTCTTGCCGCTCATCTTCTCCAGCGTCTCGATCATCGAGTCGTCCGTGGACTTCAGGAAGACGATGTTCGAGGTGTTGCCCTGCACGATCTTGTCGACGCTCTCGCCGTAGACGTCGCGCAGTTGCTGCAGGGTCTGCAGGATGAGCGTGAACTGCTGCTCCTGGCCCAGGCCGATGGAGAGCATCGTCGCGAAGCCGTCGATGCCCTTGCCCTCCGACTGCAGGTTGCCGAGCTCGTCGAGCATGAACCGCGTGCGGTAGAGCGGCTTCTGGTTCGACTTCGTCATGTACGACTGGTCGGCGCTCACGTCGAACAGCTGCTTGACCAAGATCAGGATCAGTTTCGCGTACTTCATCAGGTGAGGCGGAGTCACTAGGAACAGCGCCTTCGGGGACTCCGAGTAGCGAGACAGCTTCTGCGTGATCGCCCGTGCCTGATACGAGACCTTCTCCGGGTTGCCGCCGCCGGAGAAGTCGAGTCGCGTGTCCGGGTAGAGCGTGTCCCCGACCTGGAAGGACAGGATCTTCCCGTCCCGAGTGCCACCCTCACGCACCGGCTTCAGCTCACGCATCACGCCGTTCTTCACGATCTTCTTGCCCGTCACCGGCTCGACCACGTAGTGCCGGCCGTTGAGCGAGACCTGGTGGGTCTTCGTGAAGCTGAAGTAGAAGGTGCGCACCAGCATCTTCGTCTGCGGGTTGACCAGCTCCAGCTTGAGCCAGGCTTCGTCGTCAGGGAACTTGCCCTTGAAGTTGTACCGGGCCCAACCTTCGCGGCCGACGATCTCCTCGTGCTCGAAGTCCTCGCCGAGGCTCTTGGTGAACATGGGGTCCGCGTAGGCCGACCACACGGCCTGCTGGCCGACGAGGTGGTCGCGCTTGACGTAGTTCGGCGCGAAGCGCACGCCGAGGCGACGCGGGAAGCTCAGGCCGGCCAGGTCGGTGTTCTGCGACGGCTTGCCCGAGGTCAGCGTCGAGATCGTGGGGTCGGTGAAGAACGACATGGCGGTGATAGCGATGCCGTACACCGAGGCGAGCATCTTCTCCGCCCCGGCCATCGAGCGCAGCGCGTTGTGGGCGTTGCCCACCATCGTGCGCATGTTGTTGCGGGGCAGCTCCTCGCTCGCGTTGAAGTACAGGCTGAGCATGTCCTGATCGGCCTTGCCTTCCCATATGAAGGCCTGGGCCGCAGCCCTCTCCTGCTCCTCGGCCAGGGCGTCCCCGTTGTTCTCGAACTCGCCGGCCTTGACCCGCTTCTCCAGTTCGGCCTCAGGGTTCTTGATCTTCTTCGAGCTCATCTGCACGAAGAGCTGGTAGCAGTTGTAGAGCGTGACCTTGCCCCAGAGGTCATCGAGCTTCTGCTCGAGCAGCGCCGGGTCCATGTCGAGCACGGCTGCGGCGCTGCGCAGCTCCCGTTCCTCCTCCAGGTAGAAGTCGATGAGTCCGTAGGCCGCGCGCTTGAAGGCGTTGTTGGCGGCGTTGGGCCAGACCGGGTCCTCGCCGCCGTCGATCGGAAAGAAGATCCCGGCGATGTTCTCCACGTACAGTGCGCACTTGGTGAAGTTGCCTTCACGCGCTGCGTCGGCCGCCAGCCCCAGGGGGTTGTAGATGTCGGTCTTCATGGAGTTGATCAGGTTGAACTGCACCGGTTCGAACCCGCGTGTGACCAGGGGCACGTAGTTCTTCACCAACAGCTCGCCCTTGGGGTCGTTGATGACCATGTTCGAGGGCTTCTTCTCTCGCGACCACATGTCGATGACCGGCTCGATGTACGTCTGGCCCTTACCGGCTCGGGTAATGGCCAGAACCATGGTGTTCACCGGCGCGGTATCGACTACGTACGCCCCGGCGGGGCGCTGGACCTCGTACGCCGGGAACGTCCAGTCCTCCTTGATCAGGGCGGCGACGGTCTTGTACATGTCCGATCCGAAGCCGAGTTTGTCCCGGTTCTTGCCGTCAGGGTTGTACGGGATGCGAGTCGTGTCGTACTTCTGCCGCAGGGTCTTGTCATCGGGGAGGCCGGAAGCCTCGAACAGCTCGTCGCCGAAGCCTTCGTCGATGATCGGCAGGGTCTGCGTCAGCGGACTGCCTTCGTCGTCGTCCATGACCTCGCCGGCGTAATAGGCGAGGTTCCCCTCCTCATCGATGACGTCCTTCTTGGCGCGCTGGGCGACCTCGACGGTGCCCAGACCCTTCTGCCTGAGCATCATGTGGCTGAGCATCGAGCTGACCTGCACGCTCGAGTGAGCGCCGGCGTCGGGGAACCAGTCGTAGTTCTGCTGGATCTCTTCCGGCAGAGCGATGTGCTGGTCGTTCTGGTACTGGTTGATGTCGCTCGTGGTGTTCATCAGGTTCGCCGCGGCGACCCTCCGCGAGAACCACGTGCCGATGACGAGGGCGACCATCAGACCCGAGCCGAGCGTGATGAAGAGCTTGAACCCCGAGACGTTCCCCAGCTGCTCTCCGACCGTCGTCGCGCTCTTCTCGGGCTCAGCCGGCCTGTCGGCGCTGAGCTCGTCGTCCTTCGCCGCGGTGTACCAGACGGGGACCGGAACAGCGTCAGCGCTGGGGTAGCACTTCGCCTTCACGTCCGGGTTGCCGTCCTTGGTCAGGGGCCGGTAACACTTCACGACCGAGCCGCCCGCACCCGTCGCGGTGTCCTGAACGTAATACGCACTCGGCTTGCCGCTGCCGCTGCCGGACACACCCGAGCCCGCAGCCACGCCCACCGAGAGCACCGCCGTGGCGATGAGCGAGTAGAAGACCCAGGCAACGACCGTCACCAGCACTCCGGTGATCACCGCGGCGACGATGCCCGGTCTGCTCGACCTCAGGGTCAGGAACTTGCTGCGGTCCAGTTGCTGGTTGTCGTAGACGTCTCGGTTCGTCAGCGTCTCGCCGGGCGTCCGCGCCGAGATCTTCTCCCAGCTGTTCGCCTTCGGCCGTGCCGCCTTACGCCTGTTCGTGGCCATCGTGATTCCTTACTCCCGAGCCTCGCTCATTTCGCTGTCCCGCTGTCCAGCACGCCCGTCTGCGCAGACGACGACGGCGCATGGGGAACGCGCCCCATGCGCCGTCAGATCACCCCGTCGGTCATGACCGGATCGCTCAACGGATCAAGACCACCCCGACGATGAAGCCGGCCACGCCCATCAGGAGCGAGAGCGTGACGATCATGACGACGAGGATCTTGTTCGAGCGGCTCTGCATCTCGGAAGCCCGCGCCAGCTCGTTGGCGTAGGACTCCTTGTCGGCCTGCATCTCCGTCAGGCGTGCTTCGTACCGCTTGGCCACTGAATCCTCGACCGTCGACAGCTGCTTGAGCAGGTCGGTGACCCGCGTCACCTGGGAGTTGGTCTTCTCCTTCTCCAGGTCGAGGTTGTGCTGCCAGTCGGCGTCCCGAGTCGTCATCTGGATGATGGCGTCCTTGCGGTTGCGTTCGAGCTCGTCCTCCATCCGGCGGATCCGGTCGGCGTGCTCAGAGCGCACCAACTCCAGGAGGTCCCGCTGTTCCCGGCGCACGATGCCGACCTCGTCCGTGGTCCGCTGGTGCTCGGCCAGCGCCTCGTACTGGGCGATGTCGGCCTTGCGGTTGTCGTCGACGATTCGCTGGATCTCGGACTTCCACCGGTTCAGGCGCTCTTCCTCGGCCGCCAGGTACTCCGACTGCCGTTCGGCCAGCACCTCGAATACCCGCGTCTGCCCGGTCTGCATCTTCAGCGTTGCGTCCGACCGCCGGACCCGCAGGATTTCCTGCTGGTTGTGCGCGTGGGTATCCTCGATGTACCGCTCGATCTCGGTGACGGAGTCAATCTGCTCGCGCTCCATCCGCGAGCGGTTGCGCTCCTTGTACTGCAGCTCCGCCGAGAGCGCCGCCTGCTGGGCCGCCTTGGCGGCCTGCGCCTCGTAGTCCTTGGCGATCTCCGCCCGGCGGGCTCGGATCTTTTCCTCCCTCTCTGTCTGCCGCTGCTGGTGCTCAGCCTCAGCCGCGTCCTTCAACAGCTTGTACCGGGAGCCCTCGCGGTCGGTGGCCACCGCACGGATGACCTGCTCGGTGTGGGCCGACATGAGGTTGACGTAGAGCGCACGCAGCTCGACCTCGTGCGCGGAACGGAGCTGCATCAAGTCTGCGTTGGCCTGCCGGTTGAGCTGGGCGACCTGGTCCCCGAGCCACTCGGTCGCTCCCTCCGGCACGGCGATCTGTACGACCGGTGCGCCGATGGCGAAGGTCGCGTTGAACTCATCGAGCCGGACGTCCAGGTCCAGCTCCTCGGAGAGGAACCGGCGGGCGATGACATCGCGCACCTGGGCCTGATCGGCCAGCAGCACAGCGTCGCCGGCCTCCTGGTAGTCGCCTTCGACGCCGTAGCCGGCGTCGGTCTCGTCGAAGCCCTCGTAGCCGGTCACCTCGTCGCCGTCATGGTCCGGCCATGACTCGACCGAAGCGGTGCCCACGTCGTCCCCGTCGAACACGGGCGTGTCCACCCCTTCATCGTCGACGACGTCGCTGAAACGCGGCTCGTCGTCCAGGCCCTCGTCAGCCCCCTCGCCACCGGGGATCTCGTCGAAGATCGCATCCCCCTCGTCCTCCCAGAGGACCGCCGGGGCGGGGCCAGCGGTCCCAGCCTCGGCGACCAGGCCGCTGTGCTCTTCCCACGCCTTCTTACCCACGGCTTCTTCGAGGCTCGTGGTACCGGCAGCGACAAAGCGCGCCTCCGCGAAGGTCGCATCGTTCACCAGATCGACGAGCAGATCGCCGCCGGGCTTCTGCCACACGACGGCCCAGGCGTAGGTGGCACCGGTGAGCAGCGAGTACTCCTCCATGCGCGCGAGGGTCTCGTCGGTGGGGATGATGCCGAAGACCTCCTCTTCGATCATCTCCGCCGTGGCCACCGTGCGGATCTGGTCGGAGCTGATGAGCTCGATGATCGAGCCCTTCGCCTCGTCCCGGCCGTGCCGTTTGCTCAAGCCGCCGATCTCGTCGGCCGCAAGCACGAGCATCACCCAAGCCGTGCCGCTGGGAAAGACGAACGGAGTGTTCGACCGCAGCAACTCGACCGCTGCCGGGATCGCCGTCTCTCTCACCACGGAGGCCAGAAGCTCGTCGGGCTTCTTCTTCCGTTCCTTCTTCTGGCGGACCGCCGCCGCTCCCAGAATGCCCATTGATGCCGATCCCTTCGCCCAAAGAACACAGTCCGCCTGGTTTATGAGCATCCTATCGTCGCCTTGTCGGAGTAAGCAACTACAGGATGCCTAAGGGCTATCGACTCGTTAGTCGACTAGGTCCCCCCGGCCTTGGCCGACTCATCGCACCGCACTGACCTCGATGTGGGCATCGGAACTCAGCAGGTTCTTGTCGTCGCTGACCAAGTCGCCGACGACGTCGATGCGGATCCGTCGCTCTGAGGGGTGCTCGTTGAGGAAGGTCGCCACCGCGGTGGTGACCTCGTCGGTCAGCCTCGCCACGGCCGCACGCGCGCCGCCGGCATCGGAGTCGGTGTCACCCTTGTCCTCGATGAGGTACTGCAGGACCCTCGCATCGACGTCGACCCGCACGTTGTGCTTGATGAACACCTCCTGCACCATCTGCCGCAGCTTCTTCCGTACGATCTTCTGCTGCGTCGGCAGCGACAGCGGCTGGAAGGGTACGATCGCGTCGATGCGGCCCAGCAGCTCGGGCGGGAACCGGTTGTCGCCCGTCGTCGAGGAGATGGAGCGGCGGATCAGCTTCTCGTACTCCATCAGCTGTTTGCCCGAGCCGGTGTCGTCGGCGGCGTACTGCGAGATGCTCTTGTAGATCTCCGTGCCGGCGTTCGTCGTCAGAACGATGTACGTGTTGAGGAAGCTCACTTCGCGGTTGTTGTCGTCGTTGAGCCGGCCGTCGTCGAGCACCTGTAGGAGCACGCGCGTGACCATCGCCGAGGCCTTCTCGACCTCGTCGAAAAGCAGCACCGCGTGGGAGAGGTCCCACACCCGCTTGGTGAGTTCGGAGCGGAAGGCCGCGAATGACGAGTCCTCGGCGTACTCCGTCATGTCGAAACGGATCAGGTGCCGCTGGTCATCGCCGAACAGCAGCTTCGCCAGCTGCTTGGTGAGTTCGGTCTTGCCGACACCGGTGGAGCCCGTGAACAGCAGGCTCGCCATCGGCTTTCCCTTGTCGTTGAGGTCCGCCACCGCCAGCTGTAGGCGACGTGCCACCGCGCTGGTCGCCCAGTCCTGGCTGAACACCTTCTCGTCCAGCTGCTTCTTGATCTTCGCGCCGTCGACCTTGAAGGCCACGTTGACGTTCAGGGTCTCCATGAGCACGTCCGAGAGCAGGTCCCGGTCCATCGGCCGGTGCGTCAGGCGAGACCAGCCGACCATGGAGTCGAGCACGAGGATCGACTTGCGCGGTTGAGCGCTGGCCGGCATGTAGCGCTGGGTGTACTCGTAGATCTGCCGGAAGATGTGGTCGTCGTAGAACTCGTCAGCCACCCCGTATCGTTCGGCCATGCCCTGCAGGATCTTGATGGTCGTCGACTGGTCGGGCGGGTTCAGGTTGATGCGTTGCAGTCGCTCGACGAGCGGCTGGTTCGGCGAGATGTGCTTGTGGAACTCCTCGTAGGTCGTCGCCGCGATGATCCTGATGCCGCGGGTTCCCGATGCGGCGAGGACCGGCTTGATCGCCTCGACGGCGGCGTCGGAGAGCTGAACGACCTGATGGAACTCGTCGATGAAGAGGACCAGTTCGTGCCTCTCGTTTCTGACGAAGTCCTCGGCCTCGTCGAAGAAGCCCTTGAGGATCGCGGCCATGTTCTCGGCGGTGCCCGCCTCGGAGATCATGCGCGCCGGGTCCACCTCCAGGTAGAGGCGGTCCTTGTCCACCAGCATCGTGGCCTGGACCAGGGCCGTCTTGCCCGTGCCGGCCTCGGCCAACAGGAGCGCGTTGCACAGCTCGGGACGGCTCATCGAGGCCAGCAGCTGTGTCGTCTCATGCTCGCGGCCGACGATGTCGCGCGCGGCCTTCTTCAGTGGCTCCGAGAGCTTGGACAGGAGCCGGTAGCGCTCGTTGAGCTGCACCTCTTGAAACATGCCACACAAGACCTCTCGACAGGACTGCTGATTCAACTGCAATATCAGTCGAAACCTATCATGAGTCGTACTTGATAGGGCGTTTGATGGTGAGTGGGAAGGGCGCGCTCACTGGCTGGGTCGTGGATCGGAACCCGGCGGCCGCGCGATCAGTGCTCGACATCTCGTAGCCGTAGGTCGTGCACTCCAGTGGGTCAAGGCGATCGACTTGTGCGTCCAGATGCATGCGCTCGCGCGCGCAGCGCTGACGGTTTCGGTGGTGTGAGCTGGCCGGCGGGTAGGCGCCCCGTTGTAGCGGTCCAGCGAAGCCGTCATGGCCTGTTGCCCTATCCCGCTCGTGTCCCGTGCAGTCGAAAGGCCCCTGGATGTCATTCCAGGGGCCTTTCGCGTAAGGCTTAACTCGGCCTCGACCTTGGTCTCAGCCGGCCGTCGGCTGGTCGACCTCGACCTCGACCTCGGCTGCCTGCTCCCACTCGGTCTCGGGGGCCGAAGCCTGAGTCTGTGACTCCTTGGCCGCGGCCTCGGCCCTGCGGGCTGCGCGCATGGAGGTGAGTTGGTTGTCCAGCGTTTTGCTGTCGACCTCGAACTCGGAGGCCTCGACGGACTTGGTGTTGACCACCAGGCCGGTGCCGCGCGTCGAGGGCATCACATTGCCCTTGAAGCCGTAGACGGTGCCGACCTCGTTGCCGTCCTCGTCCAGGATCGGCTCGGTGTTCGACCCCGCGGCCTTGGTGATCTCCTCCATCTGACTGATGGAGTACGGGGCGCCGTTGTTGTAGCGGACCTTGCCGTCCTCACCCCGAACCCGATCGGACTTCAGATGCAGGTTCGTCTGATTCGGGCCGCGCGGATCTCGAGCGTCAAGCTGGACGTCGGCGTACTGGGACTTGCCATCCCTGGAGAAGCCCTTCTTGCGGACTATCGCGATGAGGTTGACTCCGGTCATCGCGCCCCTGCCCTTGAGAAGTGCCATGATCTCTTCCCTCCACTTGTTCCGACTGTCATCTGGCAAGTCGGCCGCGATCAGTCACATCGCCCGAACAAGGCGTTGAGTCCCCGCCGAACATTCTTCACGCTAGTACCCTTATAGGTCATTCGACAAGGCCGCTAACTAGCCTGCCGAGTTGCGCTTAGAAACGGATTAGATGGACGGCTGATGCGAGTCGAATGCCATCTCGGCGTCTGGTGTGGTCACAGCCTGATCGACTCGGGCCTGGACCCGCACGACGAGGCCGGCGTCCAACGAGGAAGCCTTGGATCGCCGCATCCGCTCGGCCTGCTCGCGCCCGGCGCGCAGCTCCGCGATTCGGGAACGCAACACGAGCGAGCCGGATCCGGCGCCCGTCTGCTGAGGCGTCAGCTCCCGGGAGACCCGTGTCATCGCCGCGACATCGTTCACCGGCAGATCGGGAATTGCCTCTGCCTGACCGGACTGGTCCAGGTAGTCCATCGCCGCCAGCAGCAGCCGTCGGCGATCCCTGGCCGTCTCGACGAAGGCCTGGTGTGCGCGCGGCCCGATCTTGACGTCGGCGACGAAGTCGTAGCCCAGGTGGTGTAGATCCAAGCCCTTGACCTCGTCGAAGTCATACGCGGCACCGACGACGACCTCGAAGTCCGTGCTGACCGCGTCGGTCTCCGTACTCGGCCGATCCGCGGCGCTCGACCCCACGCGCAGCACCAGGCCGGAGGAAGCGAGATCGGCCCGGAGGCCGTCCAGCTTCTGGTCATAGGACTGCTTCATCGTCCGAATGCGCGCGTCCAGCACCGCCCGGCCGCGCTCGCCCTCGGTCAGGAGCCTGCCGCCGGGCTGATCGTAGATGGTCCGGCCCAGGTTCTCGGCCTCCTCGGAGTCTTTCATCCGCTGCAGAGAGGCATCCGCGCGCAGGGTCATGAGCGAGAGCAACCGCTGTCCGTAGGCCGCCACGTCCTGTTGCTGCTCGCGCCATGCGCCTGCATCCCCGGCAAAGGGTAGGAAGTGCCGGTACTTGCTCATCAGCCTCCAGTGGTAGTCCTCCTCGAAGCGATAGAAGGCGTAGAGCGGGCGCGAATCCTCGGCGGCGGCACCGGCCTTCTCGGCCCGTTCCCACTGGTGAGCGAGATCGCGATAGACCCCGACCTTCTCCCGGTGATGCTGCAGACGTGAGGCGTAGCTGCGCAGCCGGAAGCCGAAGGAGACCAGATCGGCTTCCGTGTTCTCGTGGTCCAGCTGACGATCTGCAGCCAGCGCCGCCATCTGCTGATAGTCCATCCCCATGACTTCGAGCATCGGCGTGCGCACTCGCAGTTCCGACTCCTGCATGGCTCGCAGCATCTGGTAGATGCCGTTGACGGCGCGCTCCGTGATCTGCGTACGTCCCTGCTCGACCAGCTTCTGCCATTCCTCCGTGCTCAGATGCTCCTTCGCACGGCGCTCGTTCGCGTAGTCGACGATGCGCTCCATGGCCTCCGGCATCGGGGACCCAGCACGTTCGAGCTGCTCCTTCACGAGCTCGGTCACCAGCTGGTTCGCCTTGCGCATGCGAGCGTCGTTCGAGCCGGCGCGCCAAAGCGTTCGGTCCCCGGGCAGGCAGGCGAGCAGAAACTGCGGCAGGGACTCGGCACGGATTCGCTCGTGCGCCCACCGCTTGATGAAGGTGGTGACGTTGCGCCGCTCGTAGCCGACGGCGCTGGAGAGGTGAGCCACCGCCTGCTTCTCCTCGAGCCAGGCATCGACGCCGCGGCGGAGCCGGGACTTGTGCCGGTCCAGCAGCTTGCCGCGCTGTGTGCCGTCCTTCGTCACCTGGCCCCGGCCGCCGTCGACCATGGCCAGGTGGCAGTGCACATGCTCGGTGTCGACCTGGATGACCCCCACGTACCGCAGGTCGTCGAAGCCGCTGGTGCCCGAGCTCATCCGCTCCAGGCCGTACATGATCGCCATGCGCAGCTTCATCTGATCGATGTGGCCGCGGTAGTCACCGCGGGCTTCGCAGCGGAAGTCATCGTCGATGATCTTTTGCTTCCGCAGGTACTCCTCGTCGAAGGACAGCACGGTCTTCAACACGGTGTGCCCCGCGTCGAAGTAGTGCTGGATGTCCTTGCTGGCCGCCTTGAGCTGTTCGTCCGAGAGCGAGACCGAGCCGTAGCCGAAAGCCACGCCGCCGTCGCCTTGGGCCTGGCGCATCTCGTGCTTCGTCGCACCCCGCGAGATGCCGACGCGCCCGACGGCGGACTCCCGCGCCGTGTAGCGCAGGATGAAGTCGTCGGTGCGCAGGCGCTGGATCGGAGCCAGAGACTCCGTCGCCTGCGCGCGGGCCATGTACCGGGTGACGTAGTCGCCCGGCGTCGCGCCGCGCGATCCCGTGCCGCCGGGCAGCGGCACACTGAACTCATTCACGATCACGATGTCCTGCTTCAGGCCCATCGTCGCTCTCCTTCCCGTCTCGCTACCGATGCACTACGGCCCCGGCTGCTGTCCGCCAGCACCCGGGGCCGCGCACGCCGTGCCTGATCCGTTCTCAGGAGCCCAAGCCCTGCTCGTCGTCAACGCCGAAGTCCAGATCGGCCGCACGCTGGGCCACCTGGAGCTTGCGCTCGTCCAGGCTCGGGACGGGCTTGACCTCACGTCGCCGTGTCTCCTGCTCCTCCGCCTCCAGATCGAGATCCAGGTTCAGGCCGCGCTGCGCCTCACGGGTCGGGACCGAGGAAGCGGCCGGCACCTTCTGCTCTTCAGCCCTGTGCAGTGGTGTAGCCACGCGCTCCCGGTAGAGGTTCTCCGTGGTGCCCTCGGTGCTCGCACGCTCGGTCTTGTACTGCTCCCGTTCGGCGGCGATTTCCGCCTCGATCTGCCGCAAGCGTGCGTTCATGCCGTCAGCGACCGGCGCTGCCTCAGGCACGGGCGCTCCGACGACATTCTTGACCTCGGTGTCCAGGCCCAGCTCGTCCTCGGTGAACAGCGGGTTGATCGCGTCCGAGCGCGACTTCAGCCCACGTGCATCGACTACGGCCTCGGCCCGCGGGACGCCGTTCTTGGAGTGGTCGGCGAAGTAGCCGGCGAGGTCATAGCCGCTGGACTCGAGATCGATCTCCAAGCCCCCGATGCCGTGGACCTGGGTGAAGACCACGGGCACATCGCCTTCGGTCTGCACCTCCGACGGAGCGAGGACAAGCATGTCCGCCGTGGCCGGCAGCTCCCACTCGATCCCAGTGACCTGCTCGGGCACGGTGAAGCCACTCGTGAAGTATCCCTTGCTGGCCAGCGCCACCAGCTGCTGGTCGTCGAACTCGTAGAAGGCGTCCACCTTCTCGCCCTGGCCGGGGGAGTAGGTCACCTGGGAGATGCCGAACGGCAGGGCCTCGGCCGGGGTGACCGAGCGCAGCTCGCCCCTCATGTGCAGATACGGACGATAGTTCTCCTCCTTGCCCCGATGCTTGAGGTCGAGCGATTCGACCATGACGCCGAGCTCGACGACCACCCCCTCCAGCCGGTGCGTCTCCACTCCTCGTTCACGCAGGACACGGTGGGCCCATACGTCGTTCATCGTCAGTCCTGCGGTACGCATCACTTGCTCCTCTTGCGGTTGGTCTTGCTCTGGTTGGCGGTCCTGGTCGTGGACTTCGGTGCGACGTCGGCCCCGGTCGCCTCGCCCCGGGCGTCCCGGATCTTCGCGATCATCCGAGTTGCCCAGCGCCACATGCCGCGCATCACGACGAACTCGCCGGCGGCGAGCAGGGCGACCAGGAAGAGGAGCGGCATCAGCCACATGGCGATGGTTCCATCCGCGCTGAGCGCACCCTGGGATGCGCCCGACCGCTGGTGCAGCCATGCGCCCAGCAGCGGGAGGACGACCACGGCCGTGATGAATGCCAGCAGGTAGTCGGCGAGAAGGACGACGGCCCGGAAGAACCCCGCCCACACCACGACGGAGAACCTACCGGCCTGATTCTTCGGAGCCAGGCGCCGCCATCCGGTGCGCAGCTTCGAATCCTCGTGCTCCTGCTCAGGCTTCGCCGTGGTCTTCCTCGCCGCCGCGGCCGTGCTCGTCGGGACAGTCGTCTCGGTCTTCTCCAGGGCCTGAGTCGACATGTTCGTGTCCTTACGTCTCGTAGGGGTCTTCTGGGGTGCGTGCCGAAACGGTGGGTGCTTCGCTCACCGTTTCGGGGAGGGCTGTTCCTCGCTGGTGCCGACGAGGGCGTCGCGGGTCTTGCTGGAGGCCCGATAGGCGTCCAGCGACGTCGCCGTGCCGTCCTGAGAGGTGGAGTAAGTGAGGACCACGAACTCGCTCTTGGCAGCGCTGCTCTGATCCGGTCCGACGCGGACCGGATCGAGACGGGCCACCCCCGTGTAGGAGTAGTTCAGGCCCTGCACCCGACTCACATGAACGTCCAGATCAGCAAGCGCGTACGTCGTCCCGGCGCCCTTCGTGGCTCCGGTCGCAGTCATCCACTCCGGCACGAACTCGGTCAGTACCCGGGACTCGTGGTCGAGGAAGCCGTAGCGCGTGTCGAGTAGCGCCTGCTGCTCCTTGACGGTCCGGCTCGACGCCGAGCTGTCCGTGAGACTGAGCAGAAGGGACCGACCCGTCGTCCTGTCACGGTTCACCCGCTCGATGTCCACGCCCGGCAGCTGGGCCAACAGCGCCGTGTGCCGTGCTGCGAGCTCGGTCTGGGCGTTGCTGAGGTTGCCTTCGAGCTTCTGAACAACCGCGTTGTCCTGGATGTCCGACCCGGCCGGACCGTCGCCGAGCAGGCTGGCTCCGAGTGCGACCACCGAGAGCGCGAGCAGCGCCCCGGTGCCGCCGAGCAGGATCTTCCCGGCGTGCAGGCGCAACTTGTCCTTGATCTCCTCCTTCACGGTGCCTCCACCTCCTGCTCCAGAGCCTCGCCCGTGGCCGTTGTACCGGTCTGGATGTTCACGAACGCGTTGCGGACCAGGTCGTAGTCGGCGCGGGCCCAGGCCAGCACCGCCGGCTTCTCGCCCGCACCGGTCCTGGTCTCCATCGCCAGCCAGGTCACCGCGATGGTGCCGTCGTCGTTGACCAGGTAAGGCACCTGGACGGCCCACTCAAAGCCGGAGTTGAAGCTCATGGGGATCCCGACGCCGGCTGGTACGTCCTTGTCGCTGGCGAGCAGGTACCACGGGCCCAGGTCCTTCTGGTGTACCGAAGGGGCGAAGTAGGGGATGAGATTGCGTAGCGTCGACTGAGACGTCGCCGCGTCGAGCTTGCCGCCGTCTGCCGCCACGTTGGGCGCCAGGTAGCGGTAGTCGTTCTGCAGCTTCGCGACCTGACCGGCCGCCGTCAGGGCCGTGGTCAGACCACGGTCCGCGTCGTCGGCCTTCGGTAGCGCCGCAGTTTTCGCCTTGGTGATCCTGATCTGCTCCTGCAGAGAGGACATCTTCGGTACAGCCGTACCGCGCACCGCGCTCTGGCCGTCGGAGGTTCCTGCGGAGAGTACGAAGCACAGCAGTGCGGCCACACCCATGCTCAGGCCGGCCGCAAGGGTGGGCTTGCGCAGGCTGCCCGCGGGCTCCATGCGCTCAGGAGTGTCCGCACCCTCCTGCGAGGACCCGGACGTCGCGACGAAGCGCGTCTTGCGTACCGCGGACCCGCTCGACTCGTCGGTCTGTGTCGACGCCATTAGCCCTCAACTCACCGTTCCACTCGAATATCAGCATGACTCTATCAGTGAGGCGAGTCGAAAGGGAGTGTGAGTCATTTGGAATGGCGAGTCTCGCCGCTCGCTGGCACGCCGGAGAGGTTCGAGACCTTGCCCTGGGCGTCGACCGTGACGAAGAGCAGCGCGCGCCGGTACGCCGTGACACTGGCTTTGCTCGCCTTGTTCTGGGACGTCGCGTCGGAGGTGACCTCGACGTCGGCAAGGGCGGCGTAGGTGTAGACGCCCGCCTTGGCGTCGATGACCTCTATGTCCGGATCCGCGCCGAGGGCCGAGTTCAGGCCAACCGTGTCGATGTAGTAGTAACGCCGCCCTTGGGAATCCTCGTTGAACCTCGACGGGGGCATGAACGACTTCAGGAACATCTCGTTCTCGGTGAGGCCGAACCGACTCTTCAGGCTCTCGCGCGCAGCCTCGTAGCTCTGCCCCGAGTCCCACGTGAAGACCATCGAGAGCAGCGACCTGATGCGCTCACCGTCGGTGCTCAGCCGGCTCTGGCTGACACCCAGGGCCGCCATAACGTCCGCGTTCACCTGCTCAGCGCGACTCTTCTGGACTGCCATCAGGTGTCCCTCGACATCGTTGATCTGGGCTTCCTGCTCAACCAGGGTCGCGTGCTGGCTGCTCCAGGTCGCTCCGCCAACCGTCGCGACGACCGCGAGGACCGCTGCCGTCCCCAGGACCGTGAGGTTGCGCCGGAAGAATCCCCGCCGCGTGGGTGCTGCCGTCTGCTCCGTCATCGCTTCCCGCTCTCCTCCTGTGTCCCCGTGCCACTGAGCTCTGTCCCCGTGCCGCTGAGTTCGGGTACTCCGGACCCGGCCGGCATCTTGACCGCCGGGTTCTCGTACTGGGCCCCAGCGGCGGTTACCACGAGGGCCAAGTGGTCGAAGGCCCCCGCCGTGCCATTGCGCACGTAACGCGCGCTCGCCCAGGCGAGCACCTCGCCGCTCGTCGTATCCCGGCACAGCCAGACGACCCTTGCCTGGTTCGTCGCGCCGGAGCCGCCCTTCACGCTCAGATCGGGCGTCACCGTCTCGACCTTCCATGCGTACGTGCTCGGGTCAGCTGCCTTCTCGCCGTCGTAGCGGATGTACCAGGCGTGGCGCGGATCGATCTCGGTGGTCGCATCGAACGGCGTCAGCGACGAGGTGCTGTACGCCTCCTTGTCGCTGACGAGGAAGGAGTCCTTGCCGAACAGCGGCGCCAGGTCCCGTCGGTGCTCGACGATTTCCAGCGCGGCCTGGTTCGGAGCCCCGTTGTTCGGGCTGGGCTGGACGCTGGCCTGGTGGTACAACGTGGCGAAGGTCTGCTCACCCGCCGCGACCTTCTTCGCGTCGGCGGCTGCCGCCTCGGCGAGCTTTGACAACTGCGCGCCGGCGTCCGCCTTCACGGGCGTGGACTGGGCATCGGCCAACTGTTCCTTGAGTCGGACGATCCGGGCCTCGTAGTCCGCTGTGGTCGCCTTGAAGCTCTCGCCGGTCACGCCCGCAGCGACGACCAGGGCGAGGATCCCGGCACTCATCACCGCGGTGACGCCGCGGCGGAGCAGGCGCGCGTTGTCCGCTGGGGCGCGGGCCTGGCCCTTCTCGCGCTGGCGCGTCATCCAGCCCGCGAAGCGCTCTTCGAGCTCTACTCCGGTGACCTTCGTGTACGTCTTCGATACCGCGGGCTTCTCCTCGGGCATCGACTCGCTCTCCTGCTCCGCTCCGGCGCTCTCGGACTCGTCAGGGGTTGTCGTCACGCAACGCTCCTCACTCCGCATTGCTCTCATAAACGAACCAAGCCTATACCGAAAGCCATTCATGGCCGAGTCTGAATCCATTCAGAAAGGGCGTCGAAGGTGGAACTGGCGCGCGGACCTGACTCGGACACGAAGAAGCCGGTGCCCGGATCGCCGAGCACCGGCTTCTACCTCCCAGGTCAGATGCTGCGCATCAGGCCTTTTTGATCTTGTCGGAGGTGAGCATCGCATCCGACATATCCACGAACTTCCAGCCCTGGGCAGCCAACCGCGCCGCGCTGTCGACGCGGACCCGGCCCATGTAGGCGCAGTAGCCAGCCTCACCGAGGATGACCTTGTCCCCCTGGACGCCGAGCACCACGAGGGTGTGGCCGACGGGAGTGGATCCCGGCCCGGACCCGACCGAGTAGGGGACAGGGGTCGACTGCAACGTCTTGCCGGTCTCCCTCGCGATCGTGTAGGCCGTCTCCTTGCCATCACCGGACGGGTAGGCCTGGAACGTCGTGTACTTGTTCACGAAGTAGGTGGAGAAGCTCACGCAGTTCATTGCGTGGTTGTCGCCGCAGGAACCAGGGCCGCCGCCCGGACCGTACCGGTCGTCGAGGAACTTGTCGCCCTCCTTGTTGAAGAGGTCGACGAGGGCCTGGGCCTCCTCCTGCGTCATCCCGCCGTCCTTCGGCGAGACGGAACCGCCGTCCGTGGAGGTGCAGTTTCCCAGGATCGTGTTGATCCCGTTCGCTATGTTCTCGATGATCCCGCCGACGATGTCCTCGACGCCACCCACGATCGAGCTGTCGACCGACCAGCCGCTCATCTTGCCGAACCACATCTCGGCCTTGTCGCCTCGTGCAGCGACCCCGGCCGCGCCGTCAGCGGAGCGCTCCCAGTTCTCGTGAAAGTGCAGCGCTGCCGCACGCGGCGAGCCCTGCGACTTCCTGAGCATGTCCTTGAAGACCGCAACGTCGCCCGGGTTGTCACCATCGACCATGAAGGCCAACTGGGCCTTGATCGTGAACCAGTCGACGCCCTTGCCCTGCGCGTACTGGCGCAGCAGCGTGTTGCGGCCGAACGTCCACTGCCCAAGACCGATACCGTTGTCCGTGTTCTGCGCGGCGCTGGCCTTCGCGGCGGTCATGGCATACGTCCCCGTCGGAAAGTTCTGCACACTCGTCGGGTCGATCCCAGACTCCTGCGACCAGTTTCCGAGGATGCCCGCGATGTTCGCCTTCGGCATCCCCCAACTACTGAGTACCGAGTAGATCTCCTTGGCGTTCTTCTCCACGTCCGCCGGGACGGTGGCACCGGAACCGTTGCCGACGCTACCCGCGTTGACGACGCACGCCGCCCTGCTCGCGTTGATGCCGCCCTCGGTCAACGCCGTCGAGTTGAGGACACCGGTCAAGACCGCGCCCAGCAGGGCCACGGTGGCAGTCACCGCGACCACACCCGACATCGCTGCCGCCACAGGGGCCATCGTCGCGGTGACGGCGATGCCCAGGACCGCGCCGGCCCCCTTGGCTATGAAGCTGCCGATCGCCACGAACGGCGCAGCGATCGCATGACCAACCGCCTTGACGATGTTGACAATGAGCATCCACAGCAGCTTCCCGGCGTTGAGGGCCATCGCCATGGCTGCGAAGAACATGGACTTGAGCCAGTTCAGTAAGGCCATGGCCATGATCACGCCCATGGCTGGCGGAGCAGCAGCCGCACCACCGCCGACGGCGGCGCCCTTGGCCGCCTTCGAGCCCAGGCCCTCGCCGTCCTTCGTCGCACCGCGCTCGTAGCCCGTGCCGCCGACACCCAGCTCGCGCTGGTCGGCCGGCTTGGCGTCCGGGCTGCCGCCGGTGGCCTTGGACACGCCCTTGACCGCGTCCTGGGCCCCCTCGACAGCGACGTTCTTCGCTGCGCCAACGGCGGCTCCCGGAAGCCCGCCAGCCTGTGCGCCGGCCACGGCACCGGAGACAGCGGCTCCCGCGTAACGCCCGGCGTTGCGACGGGTCGCGCTGCTGCCGTCTCCTTCGATCGCCTTCTGGGTCGCGCCTCCGGCCAGGTTGCCGGCGACGCCGTTCATACCCTGCTTGAACGTCGCCCCGGCCTTCGCGGCCCCGGAATTCGCGGCCTCGGTATTCGTCGCTCCGGCCTTCGCGGCCCCGGCGTTTGCGGCCCCGGTAGTCGTCGCTCCGGTAGTCGTCGCTCCGGGATTCGCGGTCCCGGTATTCGTCGCTCCGGTAGTCGTCGCCCCGGGATTCGCGGCCTCGGTATTCGTCGCTCCGGGATTCGTCGCTCCGGCCTTTGCGGCCCCGGCTTTCGTCGCCCCGGCTTTCGTCGCTCCGGCCTTTGCGGCCCCGGCTTTCGTCGCCCCGGCTTTCGTCGCTCCGGCCTTTGCGGCCCCGGCTTTCGTCGCCCCGGCTTTCGTCGCTCCGGGATTCGCGGCCCCGGCCTTCGCGGCCCCGGTAGTCGTCGCCCCGGCCTGCGCAGCCCCAGCTGTCTTGCCTGCGGTGCCTGCACTGTCCGGTATCTTCGACCCAGCCTCCGACATCTTCGGCGCAGTGTTCGCCGTGTCCGATGGGCCAGAAGGACCGGAAGAATCAGCTTCCCGCCCCGGGAGCTGCTTGGGCACGGTGGCCTTACCCGAAGGAGGCTTCTCGATGCCCTCCTTATGGCCGAGGCTCTTGGTCCCGCGACCCTGCCGGGGCATCCGCTGACTCACCGACGCGTCCGGCTGGTCCTTCGTCGTCCCCTTCTTGGAGCTCCGATTCGGTTGGTCGGCGGCCATGCTGTTTTCCTTTCCGGCTCAATCCAGGTAGCAGGGTGCGACACTTCCTCGCCGCGCTCAGTGGAGCGTCGTGAGGAAGTCCTTGTCGTCGCGAATGGTGCTGTTGGACTGCACGTCCCGCAGACTCACGTCCAGTCGGAGTAGGTCGAGCGAGAGATCCGACTGGTACTTGGACTTGTTCCTTGAGTAGTTCTGATACGCCTGTGAAAGGTTGTTCATGATGTTCATGAGCGGGCGCATCGTCACGTCAGAGGACTGGTAGTCCTTGGTGAGGCTGGTGCCGTCCGAGAGAATCCACTGCATGTCCGAGACCTGCTGACTCGTCGGATCTGAGCCCTCGTCACGCTTCTTGGTGAAGAACTGGGCGTAGCTCTGTCCGGCTGGCGTCAGGGCATCGAGGTAGCCGTCGTAGACGTTGCCTGTGCGCCAGTTGAGGTCGAAGCCGCCGGGGGCGACGTGCTTGGTCTGCAGTGCCAGCGTCGGGACACCGTCCTTCGCCTCGGCTGCGGAGACGCCCGTGATCTTGTCGGTGGCGATCGAGGCCGGAACGGTCGGCGGACGCAGGAACAACCCGTCGATCTTCGTCGTCTGCAGGTCGGACGTGTAAGACCGAATCTGCGTCAGATTCGCGCGCATCTCGACGAGCTTCTGGTCCAGGGCGTTCCTGGCCTCGGTCTCCTTCTCCTTGAGTGCGACCCCGTAGTAGGCCTGCGCGGGATCGAAGGTCGGAGCGTTGAGCGCCGCGATTTTCTGGACCCCGGACGCACCGGGGTTGAAGAAGACCCGCCACTGGTCGTACTTGGAGAAGGTCTCGTCGCCGGCCAGCTTGCCGCTGCTCTGCTTCTGCTCCGCTCCGGGCGCGGTGAGTTCGGCATTCGCACGGACCGTCAGATTCAACACCTGACGGTCGAAGGGCCGGTCGGCGTTCAGGAGGACCCCGATGTAGCCGGTCGAGCCGAAGGCGTAGAGGGAGCCCTTGATCCCGCTGGTGCTGACCGGCTCGCTGTTGAGCGAGGTGTCCGACCCGAGCAGGAACGCTCTGTAGTCCGCGGCGTTGTACGAGATCTGAGCGGTCGGGCTGAAGTGCATCATCACGAGCGCCTTGTTGCCGCTCTCGTTGGTGTAGACCCCGTCTACGGTGCCTTCGAGATTCGTCTTCGACGTTTTGAAGTCGCGGGTGTACAGCGCCGTCTGCGACAGCGAGTCACGCTCCGCCTGGTATGCCGAGACCCCTGATGCGCCGATCGAGATCGCGCCCGTGACCGCGAAGATGCTGAAGAACACCCCGAAACGCTCGATCGCGTGGTGCGAGTCAAGCTTGAACTTCCTACTGAAGGCCAGCGCCTTGTCCTTGATCCCCATGTTCTGCTCTCTTTCGCGCGTGCACCGTGCTGCGAGCCCGGATATGGCGAACCGGGTCGGAAGAGGCCTTGCACCTCAACCGACCCGGTTCGCTCGATGCCTTTGTCACCGTTCGTGTGCGCGGTCTGTGGCGGCCCCCTACTTGGTAGGGCCGCTCAGGAATCCGCTGACCTGGTCGACGGTCCGCACGATCACCGTGGCGCCGCCGAGATCCGTAATGGTCTTCTGGCCGCCGGAGCCGATCGTCGAGATCAGCGTCCACCCGCCGGTGCTCAAAGCTCCGCCGACGAGGATGAGGAGCGCGATCGTGCCCCAGCCCTGCTGTTGGCCAGCGGACTGCGGGTTGGCCATCAGCTTCTTGATCAAGAGCACGCCGCCCCAGACCAGGCCGACAACACCGAGCAGCATGAGTGCAGAGCCTCCCCAGAGCTGGACCTGGGACTTGGCGTTCGTCAGGAAGCTGGTCAGGTCCCAGGCGGCGCTCGGCAGGGATGCCTGTGTGAGGACGGCTGCCCCGTAGGTGTTCGGCATACTTCTTTCCTCTCGCCTTTCGATTCATTCAGTGGCGTGACATCGAGTCGCACCGCAACAAGCGCAGACTGCCTGCCGTGGCAGGTGGTGATAGGAGCTGAGGCGATCGATGACGTCCATCGACGCCTCTTGTCGACTCGTATACGTGTGCATCTTGAGTGGTCAATCTACACCATTCGAATGGTGGAGCGTAGGGGTGCGCCAGGGCCTGTCGATAGACGGCCGAAAGGGGCTCGGAAACGAGGCGAATCGGCGTCGCGGCGCGTGGTCGTAGAGGTGGCGCGTGGCCGTGGAGGTGCGGCGGAGGCCTGTGGAATCCGCAGTGCGAGATGTGTAATGTGCCGCTCTAGCACTGCTGCGACGCTGGCTTGCTCGGTTCCGAGGTGGGCCGCCCCCACCTACCCCCGTCGATCGCGATCTCGACCAGGAAGTGTCAAACCGCCATGAATCCACTGCCCGGTGACCTTTTCGCCCGCCGGCTTCGCCAAGAGCGCGAACGCCTCGGCATCAGCCAGGCAGAGCTAGCGCGCCGTATGGCCGCACTGCTTGGCACGAACGTTGACTCCACCGCCATCACGCGCATCGAGCAGCAGACCCGTGCGGTCAGGCTCGACGAGGCGGTCACCGCTGCCGAGGCTCTCGGGGTTCCGCTGATCACACTGGTCAGCGACAACTACGCCCGGGAAAACGAGGCTGAGATCCAGAAACAGCTCGCCGAGCTCGCCATCGCCGAGCAGGAGCAGGAGAGGCTGCGGCAGAAGATCCACCGGATCACCCAGACCATCCAGCAACTCTCCGCCGAGCGGGAGGCCTTCCGCTCTCACGCGCTGAGCGTCAACCCTGAAACCGCCGGCGACCACGAGCTCGACCCTGAGCCCCAGGCCTCTCTCGATGTCCGGATGCGTGTTGTCCGCAACAAGCCGGCCGGAGAGGGGACAGGCCTAGGCGCATGACGCTGCTGCGGGCGGCCGGGTTGAACTTCCGGTCGCAGACGTTCACCGTCTCGGTTTCCGCCACCGGCCGGCCTGCACGATCTCCTCGGTGCTCGCGCCGTTCCGCCTTATCCGGGTGACATGACCAGCCCGCAGGCTGTGGAAGTCGTACGCCGACGGATCCCTCCCGGGCCCTCCCATGTGCCGGTGCGGCATCGCGTGCAGCGCGTCGCCGCTCACGCCGGTCGTGTGGATCCGTGCGTCCCTTCGAATGGGGGGCGTCGCCCGCGGCAAGGAGTGGACGACCAAGGTCCGCTGCTGATCAGCCCCGCGTGGCCGGCGGCGTCGAAGACGTGCGCGTCGAGTCGGCGCCCGTACGAATGCCGCGTGATCGTCCGCCGACGCCCATGGGCATTTCATGTAGTAGAGGCCGCCACCAGTGCGCCCCACCGGTGAACCGTGCACGGCGCGCAGGTCGATGGTGCCGGCTCGGACGGCGTGACAGCGGCGTCGAGAAGCACATGGTCCTGGTTGGCCTTCGGCTGGCCACGGGCCCATGGATCCCTCTATCAGATGTAGCTCCAGGCCGTGCAGCCGCACGGCCGCAGTGTCCCGCATCGCCGAGACTGTCGGGCGGTGCAGATAGGATCGTAGGTATGGGAATTGACTGGGAAAACATCCTCGGAACAAGCGGGAACGGCCTCGACGAGGCATACGACAGTGCGGTCTCCTCGGTCGTCTACGGCGATACCCAGGACGACGACCGTCAGCCACTCCCAATCGGCGAAGAGTTCGACGACACGGATGGCCTGCGCTGACCTGAGGGCGCACGCAGAAACTGCCCGATGAGCCGGGGTTGTTGCTGGGCTTGGTCGCCTGAAGTAACGAGTCGCCGCACGATCGGGCTTGGGATGTGCTGACCTGGCGGTTCGACTCGGGGGTGGATCAGCAGGCCGTTGCGCGGACACGATCGGGTTCCGCGCTCGGCCTGCTGCGGGTTGGGCGCTTGGCGCTGCGGTCGGAGACCAGGGCGCCGATTGCGGCGATGACCTCGGGCAGGTCGTCGCGCTCGCCGGTCCAGCGTTGTAGCGACCGCCACTGCTCGACCTCTGTGTTGGCATGCTCGACCACGAGCCGCCGTTGGGGTTGGCGGCGGCGCGCATGGCCGTGGAAGTTGCGCTCGGACGGCCCGGCGTCCGTCGCTGGCTTCTTCGGCGGGGCGCTGACCTGGCCGGGGTCGTCGCGGGCCAGGCCGGCATAGCCGGAATCGACTTCGGCTTTCACGTTCGGGTGCGGACGCAACTGCTCCTCGCGGCCCTCGGTGCGTACTGCAGTGACATCGTGCGTCCGGCCTGGGCGGATCGCCCCGAGCCACAGCGATCGGCCATGGCCACGCCGCTTGGTCAGCTCAGACTCTCGGGCTGCGGTCCACGGCCCGGCCAACTCGGTGATCAGTGCACCCAGGTGTTCCTTCGAGATCCCGCACAGGGCTGAATCAGAACAGGCCGCGCGGGCCCAACTCGACTTCACACCCCAGATGATCCCGCGCGGCTTTCGCCTCGGACACCAGGGCGGCTGCCGGAGCCTGACCACCGACGCCCCGATCATTCAGGCCCGGGCCGGTGCGCCCATTCCTGGTCGAGGATGCCGAAGACTTCGGAGTCACGCCAGCCGTCCCGGATCAGCGCGGTGTGCCGGTGTCGACCCTCGTGGGTCATGCCGAGCTTGCCCAGCACCCGGGCCGATGCGACGTTGCGAGGATCGCAGGTCGCATAGATCCGGTGCAGTGCCCTCAGCCCAAACCCTCTGCCGAGAAGTTCCCCGCCGATGGCTGTGCCCACGCCTCGACCCCACACCCGAGGATGTACGAGATAGGAGATCTCGCCCTGACGGTGGGCCAGGCTACGGACCTTCAGCTCGCCGATACCGACGACTTCACCGTCGAGGCAGGCCGCATACACGAATCTTGCCTGCGGGGACTGCAGCCGGGCATCCACCGCGCCTTGGACGAAGTCCCGCGTCTGTTCCTCGGTGTTCGGCCCCCACGCCTGGTAGCGGCAAGCCTCCGGCAGGCCGGCGAAGGCATGCACAGCGTGGAAGTCACTGACAACGAGCTCGCGCATAGTCACCGAGGTTTTGATCACGAGCCGATCCTGTCAGGCCACAATCGCCGAATACCAGCACTCGAGTCACGGGGCTCCTACGCGATCAAGGTCGCGTCGTGATCGTGCGGCTACTCGTAAGCCTGCGCGCGCTGACCGACGGGGCGACGCCGACCGGAGGAGCCTGGATCGGCAGCTGGGCGGCACGCACCCGAGCCCCGGTTCGTACCCCTGAGTCCTTTGGCTACGAGGACTGGTGCGACTCGCGGGGTCTGGCGAGCACGCCAACGTGATCAACTCGGTGCCGACATCACCAGTCCGACTTCAGTAGGACCCGCCCAGTCGGCGGGGTGCTCGTGCGCTACGCCGCCTTGACCAGGTCGGCGCGGGTGGCCTTCTCCCACTTAACCAGGAGCCGTTGGTACTCCGCCGCGCGCCGGGGTGTGTCGGGTTCCTCCATGAGTCGTCGGATCGCCGTGTTGAGTCGATCAACTCGCGGCCCGCCCTGACGAAGAAGGGCGGCGAACTCGTCCTCACGGAGACGGCGCGGAGCGTGGGGTGTGAGTTCCAGGCCAAGCAGTTCGAGCGGGCCGGCTACACGGTGACCATCGTGTCCCGCCTCGCCACGAGCCCGCTCCGGCTTGCCGTCGGGGTGTACGTGCCGTCCCGCGAGCAGACGGAGGCGAAGGCCACTAGGAAGCACACGTTCCTGGAGGGCCTGGCCGCCGCGCTCCCCACCGGGGAGGCGGCCACCGCCTGGTCCTCGGGGACTTCAACATTCTGGAGCCGGAGCACGTCCCGAAGTACCGCACGTTCCAGGTGCGGGAGTACGCGTTCCCCACCGGGCCCGCCGCGGCCGGCTACCGGGACGTCTTCCGTCTCCTGGCCCCTGACGCCCTGGAGTATTCCCGGGTGGGGCGCGCCGGGGACGGCTACCGCTGCGACCACGCCCGCGTCTCCCGGCCCCTCGCACGCCACGTAGAGGACTGCCCGGTACGTGTATGAGCCGCGCACCAGCGAGGACCGGCTCACAGACCAGTCCGCACTGACGGTCTCCCTGGCAATCCACACCACGGCGCCGCTGCGAGTGAACGACCCGGACGCCGCGGACGTCACGGCGTCGGCGGCGTTCCAACCCGAGAAGATCGGCATGAAGGTTGAGACCTGGGAGCACGTGACGCGGCTGCGGAAGTGGCTCGACATGAACGCGGCCCCGACGTTGGCGGAGGACGCCTGGCTCCTGCGCATGCTCAAGATTTCCGAGGAGCTGGGGGAGGTCGCGGAGGCCCTTCACGGGACGCTTGGCGTCAACCCGCGCGAGGGTGCGTTCCGCGACTGGGGAGACCTCGCGTAGGAACTCGCGGACGTCATCGTGACGGCCATGGCCGCCCTGGACACCGTGAGCCGGGACGGCGCGGCGGTGGTGGAGCACCAGCTCCAGGGCCGCGCGCCGGATGACATAACGGCGGCCGGGGACATCCGGCTCCTCCAGGCCCTCGCGATCAACGGGGACATAGGTGCCATCGCCACCGCCGGGTACGGCGCGCTGGGCACCGGTCCGCGCGGCGAGGCGGTCGAGATCACGCACGCGTGGGAGGACATGGAGGCGCGCCTCGGCCTGCTCATCCTCACTGGACGACCTCACCGGCGATGTCTGGGACACGGTGGATGAGCGGCTGCGTTTCCTCGCGGTGAAGGTCGCGGCCTGGGCCGGACACGAACCTCAGCTGACCCGCTCCACCCTCTGTACGGAAGGGCCCGCACGGCTTGCCGTGCGGGCCCTTCCGCGTCATCCCCCGCTTTGCGGACGCGCGCGCCGCAGTGGGAGTGCGTCCCGCCTCCCAGGTGGGAGACGAGTGGGAGATGATCACGGCGTGGTGATGCAGTCAGGCGCTAGGAAATGCTGGATGGTGCTACATGTGCGGCCCGGGATCAGGACCCGGACTCGCCCGCGTGCGGGCTCAGCACGTCCGTGCCGATCAGCACGAACAGCACGATGCCCAGGAGGATCCGGTAGATCACGAAGGGCATGAAGCTCTTGGTCGAGATGAACTTCATGAACCAGGCGATCACGGCGTAGCCCACGAAGAAGGCGATCACCGTCGCGAAGATCGTCGGACCCCAGGAGATGTGACCCGGGTTCTCCACCACGTCCTTGATCTCGAACGCCCCCGAGGCCAGCACGGCCGGGATCGCGAGGAGGAAGGAGTAACGGGCCGCGGCCTCGCGGGTGAAGCCGAGCAGCAGACCGCCGGAGATCGTCGCGCCGGACCGGGAGACGCCGGGGATCAGGGCCATCGCCTGGCAGACACCGAAGATCAGACCGTCCTTGACGCCCAGCTGCTGGAGCGTCTTGCGCTCGCGGATGGCGCGGTGGCGGCCGCCCTCCTCGTCGCGGGCGGCCAGGCGGTCGGCGACGCCGAGCACGATGCCCATCAGGATCAAGGTGGTGGCCGTCAGGCGCAGGTCACGCGCCGGGCCCACGATCGCGTCCTTGAAGACGAGGCCGAGGACGCCGATCGGGAGCGAGCCGACGATCACCAGCCAGCCCATCTTGGCGTCCTGTTCGGAGCGCAGGGCCTTCGTGTAGAGCGAGCGGAACCAGGTGGAGACGATCCGCGCGATGTCCTTGCGGAAGTAGATCAGCACGGCGGCTTCGGTGCCGATCTGGGTGATGGCGGTGAAGGCCGCTCCTGGGTCGTGCCAGCCGGCGAACGCCGCGGTCAGCCGCAGGTGGGCGCTGGAGGAGATCGGGAGGAACTCCGTAAGCCCCTGGACGAGACCGAGGATTAGGGATTCGAACCAGCTCATGTCGGGGTGCGCTCGTCCTTGTGATCGTCGGGCAGTTCCGTCCGATGCTATGGCCCGTGCGAAGCGCCAGTGACCACAGGGGGGTGCTGGGGCGACAGCTCGGGCACCGGAGCCGGTGTCCGAGGGGGTACCAGGCGGTGGCGCTTGCGCCATCCGACGACCGCGCCGCCCACCACGGTGACCACGATGAAGCCGAACGAGACGAGGAACGCGGGCGATCCGGGGGAGTCGGCGCTGGCCCCCGCGACCACGTACGCGGCCGTGTTCGGGACGACACCGATCGCCGTGGCGAGGAGGAAGGGGCCCCAGCCGCACCGCGACACCGCGGCGCAGTAGTTGGCCACCTGGAAGGGCAGTCCGGGGAAGATCCGGACCGCGAGGATCGAGCGGAAACCGTGCCGGCTGAGCTGGCCGTCGGCCGCCTGGAGCCAGCGCCCGCGCAGGAACGGTCGCAAAGCCTCCTGGCCCAGGATCCGGGCCAGGCCGAAGGAGATCGCGCCACCGAGCACCGTGCCGCCGACCGCCGCGACGAGGCCGAACTGGGTGCCGAAGACGGCTCCCGCGGCCAGGTTGAGCAGGGGGCGCGGCACGAAGGCGGCCGTGCACACACCGTACGCGGCTGCGAACAGCAGGACCGCCGTGCCCACCGGGAGCCCCGGGGGCCAGCCCTCCGAGAGGATGCGCTGGGGCTCGTACAGCAGCACGCACACGCCGGCCGTTACGAGCAGCACGACGAGCACCGCCAGCCGGGTCCGCGGCGCGAGGAGGAGGGACATCCCGGGAGACTAGCCCACGTATACAACGGTGCGCCGTAATCTGGGCCTCATGCTGTCGAACGACCGGCGACCCCCGCGGGTTCCCCGCAGCGCCCTCGCGGACACCCTGGTGGAGCGGCTGACGGGGGCGTACGCGGCGGCCGCCGATCCCGTGCGGGCCCGGGCCATGGCCGCGTACATGAAGGACGTCGCACCCTTCCTCGGCATCCCCACCCCGCTGCGCCGGGACCTGTCGAAGACCGTGACCAAGGACACTCCAGAACCTTCCGAGGCGGACTGCACGGCGCTCGCGCTGCGCTGCTGGCGGCTCCCGGAACGCGAGTACCAGTACTTCGCGGTGGACTACCTGCGCCGCCACGTCCCCCGCTGCTCCGCCGGCTTCCTGCCGGTGGCCCGGCACCTGGTCGTCACCGTCCCCTGGTGGGACACCGTCGACCTGCTGGCCGCGCACACGGTCGGACCCCTGGTGGCCGCCGACCCGGAACTCGCGGCCGTGATGGACGAGTGGATCGAGGAGGAGGACCTCTGGCTCGTCCGCACCGCGCTGCTCCACCAGCTCCGCTTCAAGTCCGCCACCGACACCGGACGGCTCTTCGCCCATTGCCGTCGCCGGGCCGACCACCCGGACTTCTTCGTGCGCAAGGCCATCGGCTGGGCCCTGCGCGAGTACGCGAAGACGGACCCGGACGCGGTTCGCGCCTTCGTCGAGGCCGAACGAGGCTCCCTGGCCCCGCTGTCCGTGCGCGAGGCGCTCAAGAACCTCTGACCGCGCCGTAATTCGTTCGACGTGCCCCGGACCGTCCGGCAGGATCAGGGGCATGAACCGGTACGCCTTCCTCGCAGTGCGGTCCGCAGTCGCGGACGCGCCGAAGGCTGCCGTCACCCCGGGCGCACCGGCAGGCGCACCTGCACACGCACCCGTCCTCGCCGCATTCGACGGCGCACGAAGCTGACCCTTCCCGGATCGTCCGGCGGACCCCGCAGGGGGAGGGTCGGCTCGCCCTCGGGGTCCCGTTCCAGCTTCCAGACACGGGAATCAATCATGGCCAAGACGGCCTTCGTGCGCACCAAGCCGCACCTCAACATCGGCACCATGGGTCACGTCGACCACGGCAAGACCACCCTCACCGCTGCCATCACCAAGGTCCTCGCCGAGCACGGCGGCGCCTCCTTCGTGCCCTTCGACCGCATCGACCGGGCGCCCGAGGAGTCCCGGCGCGGCATCACCATCAACCTCACGCACGTCGAGTACGAGACGGAGACCCGGCACTACGCCCACGTGGACATGCCCGGTCACGCCGACTACATCAAGAACATGGTCACCGGCGCCGCCCAACTCGACGGCGCGATCCTCGTCGTCTCCGCGCTCGACGGGGTCATGCCACAAACGGCCGAGCACGTGCTCCTCGCCCGGCAGGTCGGCGTCGACCACATCGTGGTGGCCCTCAACAAGGCCGACGCCGGGGACCCCGAGCTGACCGACCTGGTCGAGCTGGAGGTCCGCGAGCTGCTCACCGCGCACGGATACGGCGGTGACGGCGCGCCGGTCGTACGGGTCTCCGGGCTCGGGGCGCTGGAGGGCGACCCGCGGTGGACCGAGGCGATCCAGGCGCTGCTGGACGCGGTGGACACCTACGTACCGACCCCGGTGCGCTACACGGACGCGCCGTTCCTGCTGCCGGTGGAGAACGTGTTGACCATCACCGGGCGCGGGACCGTGGTGACCGGCGCCGTCGAGCGCGGCACCGTACGCCTCGGGGACCGCGTGGCGGTCCTCGGCGGCGACGGCGAGCCGACGGAGACGGTCGTCACCGGGCTGGAGACCTTCGGGAAGCCGATGGAGTCCGCCGAGGCCGGGGACAACGTCGCGCTGCTGCTGCGCGGGGTGCCGCGCGACGGCGTGCGCCGCGGGCACGTGGTGGCCGCGCCCGGCAGCGTGACGCCGCAGCGCCGCTTCACCGCGCAGGTGTACGTGCTCTCCGGGCGCGAGGGCGGCCGTACGACACCGGTCGCCAGCGGCTACCGGCCGCAGTTCTACATCCGCACCGCCGACGTGGTGGGGGACGTGGACCTGGGCGAGGTCGCCGTGGCCCGGCCCGGGGAGACGGTCACCATGACCGTCGAGCTCGGCCGGGACGTCCCGCTGGAGTCGGGGCTCGGCTTCGCGATCCGCGAGGGCGGGCGGACCGTGGGCGCGGGGACGGTGACGGCCGTACTGGGATGACCCGGGCCTGATCCGGACCCTCTGTGGTGGCGGTGGACTGGCTGCGCCAGACTGCCGTCACCACAGGCATGCGCGAAGGGGCGGGCGGAGATGGGCGGCGACACGGCACTGGTGCTCGGCGGCGGCGGACTGACCGGCATCGGCTGGGAGTGCGGAATGCTCCACGGGCTCGCCCGCGCCGGGGTGGACCTCACCACCGCGGACCTGGTCGTCGGCACCTCCGCCGGCTCGGTGGTCGGTGCCCAGCTCACCTCCGGACTGCTCAGCGTGCAGGAGCTGTACGAGCGCCAGCTCGGCGACGCCTCGGCGGAACCGGTGGCGAAGCTGGGGGCGGCCGTCATCGCCCGGTACGCACTGGCGATGGCGCGCTCGCGCAGCGACGCCGGCGCCTACCGGAGGCGGGTGGGAGCCATGGCCCTGGCCGCGGACACCGGCTCGGAGGCGGAACGCCGCAAGGTCCTGGCCGCCCGGCTGGTCTCCCACGAGTGGCCCGAGCGGCGGCTCGTGGTCACCGCGGTGGACGCGCTCACCGGTGAGCTCGAGGCGTTCGAGCGGGGGAGCGGCGGCGGGCTGCTCGACGCGGTCGCGGCGAGCTGCGCGGTTCCGGGGGTGTGGCCACCGGTGACGGTCGCGGGCCGCCGCTTCATCGACGGCGGGATCCGCTCCGCCACCAACGCCGACCTGGCCGCCGGTTACGACCGGGTGGTGATCCTCGCCCCGATCTCGCTCGGTTCCGCCCTTGTGCCCTCGCCGTCGGTGCAGGCGGACCGGTTGCGGGCGGCGGGGGCGCGGGTCCTGCTGATCACCCCGTCGCCGGCGGCCCGCAAGGCCTTCGGGCGCAACGTGCTGGATCCGGCGCGGCGGGCCCCGGCGGCGCGGGCGGGCCTGGCGCAGGCCGAGGAGCACGCGGCGCAGGCGGCTGCGGTCTGGTCGGCGGCCGGGGCTGCCTGAGGGCTGTCTGAGGGCTGTCTTACGGCTGTTCGAACCTCGTCCGGCCGCTGTCGGACAATGGACCGGTGAACGACGAACAGATCCCGGTCGTCCGGGACGTGGGCCAGGGCACCGCCAAGCTGATGCCGGACGTGGACCGGGACCGGGCCTGGCTGCTGACCGTCGACGGGGCCCCGCAGTCGTACGTGGACCTGGACGATCCGCAGCACCTGGAGTTCGAGTACGTACGCCGCCTCGGGCACGTCCTGGACTGCGCCGCCGAGCCGGGGCACGCGCTGGACATCCTGCACCTCGGCGGCGGCGCGCTCACCCTGCCGCGCTACGCCGCGGCCACCCGGGCCGGCTCCCGGCAGACGGTCGTCGAGTTCGACGCGGGCCTGGTCGACCTGGTGGCCGAGCACCTGCCGCTCGCGGCGGGCTCCGGGGTCACCGTGCACACCGCCGACGCCCGCGCCTGGCTGGAGGCCGCGCCCGCGGCGAGCGCGGACGTGGTGGTGGCCGACGTGTTCGGCGGCTCGCGGGTGCCGGCGCAGCTGACGTCGGTGGAGTACGCCCGGGCGGCCGCGCGGGTGCTGCGGCCCGGCGGGCTGTACGCGGCGAACCTGGCCGACGGGGCGCCCTTCGACTTCCTGCGAGCGCAGGTGGCCAACTTCGCCGAGGCGTTCGCGGAGCTGGCGCTGGTCGCCGAGCCGGCGGTGCTGCGGGGGAGGCGGTTCGGGAACGCCGTTCTGCTGGCCTCCGACGCCCCGCTGGAGGTGGGGGCGCTGGCCCGCAAGTGCGCGGCCGACGCGTTTCCCGCCAGGGTGGAGTACGGGGACGGGCTGGCCCGGTTCAGGAAGGGCGCGGCGCCGGTGGCCGACGCGGACGCGGCCCCTTCCCCGGCGCCGCCGGAGGGCGCGTTCAGCCTGGGGTGAGCGGCCGGGTCCGACGGTGCGTCAGTGGCCGACGGCGTCGGCGGGGGTCTGCTCGGCGGTCGCCGGCGCGGCCGCGGCCGCGCCGGCGACGGGTTTGCCGTGCGCCCTGCGGGTCATGCGGCGGACGTCCGGAACCAGCAGGACGAGGGCGGTGGGCACGATGACCAGGACCGCGCAGCCCCACAGGGCCTCGGTCCGTCCGAAGGCCGCCTCGGCGGGCCCGGCCAGGGCCGTGGCCACCGGAAGCATCGACACCGAGCCGAACCAGTCGTAGGCGGTGACCCGGGAGAACTTCTCCTCCGGGATCTCCTGGTGCATCGCGGTCATCCAGTTCACGCCGAAGACCTCGATCGCGGCGCCGCTGACGAACATCACCACGCACAGCCCCCATACGGGCAGCGGCACGGCGAGTCCCGCCGAGGGCAGTGCCAGCGGGAACACGCACAGGGAGCCGACGAGCAGCAGTCGGCGCGGTTTCCACGCCATCATCAGGACGGCTCCGGCGATGGTGCCGACGCCGAAGAAGGCCAGGGCCACGCCCCAGGGTGCGGGCCCGCCCAGCTGGTCCCGGGCGACCAGTGGTCCGTACACCGCGTCGGCGGCGCCGACCACGGCGACCACGACGGAGAACTGGAGCACGATGCTCCACAGCCAGGGGCGGCTCCGGACCTCCACCCAGCCCTCGCGCAGATCGGACAGCAGGCCGCCGCCGGGGGCCCGGTCGGGAACGTGACTGACGTCGAGGAAGGTACGCAGGGCGCCGGCGACGGCGAAGGCCGCCGCGTCGGCGGCCAGGACCCAGCCCGGTCCCACTGCGGCGATCATCGCTCCGCCGAGGGCCGCGCCGCCGATGCCGGCGCCGTTCATCGCCATGCGGAAGAGGGCGAAGGCCCGGTTGGAGTGTTCGCCGGAGACGGTGGAGAGCAGCATGCCCTCGGCCGCGGGATTGAAGAAGGCCGTACCGGTCCCGCACAGGGCGGTCAGCAGCATCATCTGCCACAGCCGGGGTTCGCCCGTGAGGACGAGGACGGCGAAGGCGGCCTGCGAGAGGCAGTTCAGGACGTTGGCCGCGACCATCACCCGGTGGCGGGGCAGTCGGTCGGCGAGGGCGCCGCCGATGAGCAGGAAGAGGACGAGCGGCAGTGTGCGCGCGGCCGCGATCAGGCCCACGTCGCCGACGGACCCGCCGGCATCCATGACCGCGAAGGCGGCCGCGATGTGAGCTCCGTGGCTCCCCAGGTTCGTGATGATCGCCGCACCCGTGAGGAGGCTGTAGTTGCGGCCGGCCCAGTCGGGTCGGCGGCGGTTCACGGGCGTACGGGGTGGTGCGGTGCGGGGAGAGCTCACCCCCGGACTATCCCCGCCCCGGGCCGAGAATCCAAACGGATTGCCGGCGCGGGGCGGGAAGCGGGATCACGGGGTGGTGAGCCGGATGGAACTCATGACCTTGTCGGAGATATCGGTCGGAACCTCGTCCTTCACACCGGCCGCGCTGATGAGCACGAAGCTGGCGAAGTCACCGACGGCGTTCTTGAAGCCGAAGCCGACCGCCTTGCCGTCGGTGGAGCACTTGTGCTCCTTCTTCAGGTTCGGAGCGGTCGCCACCACCATGTGGCCCTTGATCCCGGAAGCGGTCGTGTACTCCTTGGCGGCCTCCACCTTCACCGTTCCCTTGGGCTCCTTCTGGGCGAAGGCCGCCCAGACCCAGGCGCCGGTGTTGTCGGTCGCCACCTGCGCGGTGTCCTTGGCGCCCTGGGCGCCCTTGACGCCGGTGTCCGCGACCGAGAACTTCTCGACCCTGCCGTCCGCGTCCTTGTCGACCGTGCACCACTCCTCCTTGAGGGTGGCGGTGCCGGTCATCGTGATGAGCGGACCGCCGTCCTTCTTGACCTCGTCGGAGATGGAGAGGATCGCGCCGGACTCGTGGACGTTCCACTCGGGGGGCACGTCGTAGCTGACGTTGTACTTCGTGTTGACCACGACCTTCCAGCCCGGGATGACGGGCTGGGCGTTGCCGCCGGCCCGCGGGTTCGGGCTGCTGCCGGCCGGTGCGGGTGCCTCGGAGGCCGGCGCCGAGGGGCTGGCCGCCGGCTTGTCGTCGGCCTCGGTCTTCTTGTCGTCCCGGGTCAGGACGAACGCGCCGGTCGCGGCGGCCACCACGACGACGGCGGCCGCGGCGACGATCGCCACGGTCTTGGTCGAGTACGAGCTCCCGCCGCCGCCGCCGGTCGCGACGGTGGCGGGCTGGGGCTGCTGGGGCATCTGGGGCGGACCCCACTGCTGGCCGGGAACGCCCTGGGGCTGCTGGTACCCCGGCTGCTGCGGGTATCCGTAACCGGGCTGCTGCTGGTACGGGTTCGGCTGCCCCGGCTGTCCCGGCTGCTGCTGGTACGGGTTCTGTTGCGCGTCCTGGGGGTTCTGTTCTCCCCCGGGCGGCTGCTGCTGTCCTGGCCACATGGCCGGTAACGATAGTGGCCGTGGCAGCGGGGAGCCACGGCCACCCCCTTGGGAGCTCTGGTCAACGAGGACTACTCGCGGGTAACATCGCGTTCCATGAGCGCAGACCAGATGAACGTGGGCGAACTGCTCGCCGCGACCGTACCGATGGCCCGGACCCTGAACCTCCAGTTCCTGGAGACCACCCCCGAGCGCGCGGTCGTCCGGCTCCCGGACCAGCCCGACTACCACAATCACGTCGGCGGCCCGCACGCCGGCGCGATGTTCACCCTCGCCGAGTCCGCGAGCGGCGCGATCGTCCTGGCCGCCTTCGGCGACCAGCTCTCGCGCGCCGTCCCGCTCGCCGTGAAGGCCGAGATCGGCTACAAGAAGCTCGCCAAGGGCGTCGTGACCGCCACCGCCACCCTCGGCCGCCCGGCCGCGGAGGTCGTCGCCGAACTCGACGCCGGCGGCCGCCCCGAGTTCCCGGTGACCATCGCCATCCAGCGCGAGGACGAGGCCGTGACCGGCGAGATGACCGTCGTCTGGACCCTGCGCCCCAACGCGTGACGACCGGCGGACGCCAACCCCTGCGGCCACGGGCCGGCACGTCCTAGAGTCCGTCGCACGACGACGGAGGGAACGCCCGTGGCCAAGGTCAACATCAGCCTCGACGCCGAGCTCGTGGTGGAGGTGATGGTGCTCGCCGGAGTCGGCTCGCCGCAGGACGCGGTGGAGGCCGTCGTACGGGACTACATCGCGCGCGGCCACCGCACCGAGGCACGGGTACAGCGCCAGGACGAAACCCGGCGCGGCACCGACGGAGCGCCGCCGCTGCCGGAGGGCTGAACCTCGGCGCCGCGGTGGCGCGTCCCGGCCGACCCGGCGGGCGCGCGACGCACAGTGGGCGCGGGAGCGGTCCGGCGCGGGCCGCTCCCGCCGACCCACGCCGCAGGGAGCGCCCATGAGCGAGGCCGTGTCCAGACGTTCCGCGATGCGACTGCTCGCGGCGGCGGGCACGGCGGGCACGGCCCTCGGAGCGGGCGCCTGCGCGCCCGGGGTGCCACCGGGCGCGGGAGCCCGAAAGGCGCCGCCCGCCGCACCGGCCGCCGCCGAGGCCAAGGGCGCCGCGCGCATCGACGCCCTGCTGGAGCGGCTCACCCTCGACGAGAAGACCGCCCTGCTGCACGGCGCCCCCGATCCCGACTCCCTCGGCCAGGCGGGCTACGTGCCCGGCGTACCGCGCCTGGGCATCCCGGCGCTGCGCCTCGCCGACGGGCCCGCCGGGGTCCGGGTCGCCAGACCCGCCACCGCGCTGCCCGCGCCGGTCCTGCTCGCCTCCGCCTTCGACCCGGCGCTGGCCCGCGAGTACGGTCGCGTCATCGGCCGCGAGGGCCGGGCGCTCGGCCAGGACGTCCTGCTGTCACCCATGGTCAACCTCATCCGCACCCCGTACGCGGGCCGGAACTTCGAGACCTTCGCCGAGGACCCGCGCCTGACCGCCGACCTGGTGGGCGAGATGATCCGCGGCATCCAGGACGAGGGCCTCATCGCCACCGTCAAGCACTTCGCCCTCAACAACCAGGAGCACGGCCGCGACACCGTCGACGTGATCGCCGCCGAGCAGACCCTCCACGAGACCGAGCTACGGGGCTTCGAGGCCGCCGTGGCGGCCGGCGCGGGCGCGGTCATGGGCGCCTACAACAAGGTCAACGGCGTCTACGCCTGCGAGAGCAAGCCGCTGCTCGACGAACTGCTGCGCAGCAGCTGGGGGTTCGACGGCTGGGTGATGTCCGACTGGGACGCCACCCACAGCACCGTCGCCGCCATCGGCGCCGGACTCGACATGGAGATGCCCGGCGGCACCCACTTCGGCAGACCGCTGCGCGAGGCGGTGCGCGGCGGCTCCGTACCGGAGGGTGCCGTCGACCTCGCCGTCCGCCGGATCCTGACCACCATGGACCGCTTCGGGCTGCTCTCGGCCCCGCCCGCCGCACGGCCCCCGCGCGACGCCGCCGCCGGGGCGCGGACCGCCCGCAAGGTGGCCACCGCAGGAGCGGTACTGCTGCGCAACGAACACGGCACCCTGCCGCTGACCGGAGCCGCCGCCCGTTCGATCGCGGTGATCGGACCGACCGGCCAGGTGCCCTTCGTCAGCGGCGGTGGCAGCGCCCACGTGGTCCCGGACGGGGCGGCCGCCCCGCTCACCGCCATCCGGCGCCGGGCCGGCAACGGTTCGACCGTCCGCTACGCCCTCGGCGAGGACCTGTACGGGCGGCCGCTCCCGGCGAAGCTGTTGATCCCGGCCGCCGACCTGGACGAGCGGACCGTCGAGCCCGGGCGCGTCTGGAGCCACGAGGGAGAGTTCCGCCTCGCGGCCGACGACGAGTGGACCCTGCTCGTCCACTACACCGGGAAGCGGCCCGTCGTACGCCTCGACGGGGAGGAGCTGTTCCCCGTCCGGCAGGGCGCGGCCGAGTACTTCGCCGGCGGACTGCTCGGCTCCGCACCCGACGGGATGAGCGTCCGCCGCAACACCCTCGCCCTCGCAGCGGGCGCCCACCGGCTCGCCGTGACCGCAGAGGGCGGGGAGAAGGGCCAGCGCTTCCGGCTCCGGCACACCACCGGGGCGATCCGCGCCGCGGACCTCGCCGAGGCCGTCAAGACCGCGAAGTCGGCCCGCAGCGTGGTGCTGTTCGCCTACGAGGACGCCACCGAGGGCCGGGACCGGACCTCCCTGGCGCTCCCGGGCGGGCAGGAGCGGCTGATCGAAGCGGTGGCCGCCGCGAACCCCCGTACGACCGTGGTGCTCAACACCTCCTCCAGTACGACGATGCCGTGGCTCTCCCGTACCGGAGCGGTCCTCCAGATGTACTACCCGGGCCAGGAGGGCGCGGGAGCCACCGCCGACCTCCTCTTCGGGGACGCGGACCCCGGAGGCCGCCTCACCCAGACCTTCCCGGCCGACGAGCAGGCCACCCCGGTCGGTGGCGACCCGCTGCGCTACCCGGGCGTGGGCGGCCGGCAGGAGTACTCCGAAGGCGTCCACGTCGGCCACCGCTGGTACGACGCCCAGGGGGTGACCCCGCTGTTCCCCTTCGGGCACGGGCTCTCCTACACCACCTGGCAGTACGAGAAGCTCACCGTCCGGCCGGAGCGGGCCGGACTGCGCGTGGAGTTCACCGTCCGCAACACCGGGCGCCGCAAGGGCACCGAGGTGGCCCAGGTGTACGTCGGCCCGTCCGCGGAACTGGAGCTCGACCAGCCGGTGCGCGCGCTGGCCGGCTACCGGCGACTGGTCCTGGCACCCGGCGAGGCGGAGCGCGTCACCCTCGACATCGGCGAGCGGGTGCTGTCGTCGTGGGACCCGGAGCGGCACGCCTGGGTGCTGGGTTCCGGCCGACGGCAGGTGTTCGTGGGCCGTTCGTCGCGTGAACTGCCACTGAGGTCCAAGGCGGTCGTGGCGAGCCGATAGGCTGCCCGTTCGGCGTGTCACAGGGGGCGCGCCGAGGACGACACGGGAGGACGTACCGGTGCACATCCAGGAATGGCTGGAGACGATTCCGGCGGTCAGCATCTATCTCCTGGTGGGTCTGGTCATCGGGCTGGAGAGCCTCGGCATCCCGCTGCCGGGAGAGATCATCCTGGTCAGCTCGGCGCTGCTGGCCTCACAGCACGGGGAGATCGACCCCGTGGTCCTGGGACTCTGCGCGATCACCGGGGCGATCGTGGGCGACTCGATCGGCTACGCGATCGGCCGCCGCGGCGGCAAGCCGCTGCTGGACCGGCTGGGCCGGCGCTTCCCCAAGCACTTCGGACCCCAGCAGGTGGCGCTGGCGGAACGCTCCTTCGAGAAGTGGGGCATGTGGGCCGTCTTCTTCGGACGGTTCGTGGCCCTGCTGCGGATCTTCGCCGGGCCGCTGGCGGGCGTGCTGCACATGCCCTACTGGCGCTTCCTGGTCGCCAACGTCCTCGGCGGCATCCTCTGGGCCGGCGGCACCACGGCCGTCATCTACTCGGTCGGGATCGTCGCCGAGCCGTGGCTGAAGCGGTTCTCCTGGCTGGCCCTGGCGCTCGCCGTGCTGTTCGGGCTCGCGGTGACGCTGGTGGTGCGCAGCCGGATGAAGAAGGCGGCCGCGGCCGCCGGGGCCGCCGATGCGGAGATCCCGTCGCAGGCGGCTGCCCGGGCCACCGTCGGCGAATGACGGCAGCGGGGGGACCGGAGCCGGACTGGTCGGACGAGGGCCGGGAGGACCACTACCACCCGCTGGCGAACGGGTTGGGACGCGCTGCCGAGGCCGGGGACACGGACCTGGTGCGGCGCCTGCTGGCGGAGGGGGCCGAGGTAGACGCCTGGGTCCCCGGCGGCCGGCGGGCCCTGGACCTGGCCGCGTGCGCCGGACGGGCGGAAGCCGTCCGGCTCCTCCTCGCTGCCGGTGCCGACCCCCGGCTCGACGCCGGCCCCTACGACGAGGCGACGCCCCTGGCCCTGGCCGCGATGAACGGGCACACGGACGCGGCCCGGGCCCTCCTCGACGCGGGCGCCCCACCGTGCGGCCCGGCCGGGCGGCTGCGCTACGTGCCCCTGGTCCTCGCGGCCACGTCCCCCGAGAGCGGCAATCCGCCGCTGGTGGACCTGCTGCTGGACCGGGGCGCCGACATCGAGGAGACGATGCGGGACTGCACCCCGCTCGACTGGGCCGCCCGCTTCGGCTACCCGGCCATGGTGGAACGGCTCCTCGAACGGGGCGCCGCCCTCACCGAGCGGACCTTCCGGGAAGGGGCCGCGGGACAGAAGTCCACCGGCAGCACGAGACCGGGGCCCGGCACGCGCCACGATGAGTACAAGGCCGTCAGGGCACTGCTCGTGGCCGCGTGGGAGGCCCGGAACTAGACGTCCGGCGTCACCGAGGCACGGTGCTGCTCGGCCAGGTCCACGTACATCAGGGCGTTGACCTTGATGCCCTCGCGCTCCTCGTCGGTCAGCTCACGGCGCACCTTGGCGGGCACGCCCGCCACCAGCGAGCCGGGCGGCACGACCATGCCCTGCGGGACCAGGGCCTGCGCGGCCACCAGCGAACCGGCGCCGATGACCGCGCCGTTCAGCACGGTCGCACCCATGCCGATCAGACAGTCGTCCTCGACGGTGCAGCCGTGCACGACGGCGTTGTGGCCGATGGAGACGCGCTCGCCGATCGAGACCGGGAAGCCGGGGTCCACGTGCACCGTGCAGTTGTCCTGCACGTTGCTGTCGGCGCCCAGCGTGATCGGGCCGCAGTCGGCGCGCAGCACCGCCGAGTACCAGATGCTCGCGCCCGCGGCGAGGGTGACATCGCCGACCACGACCGAGGTCGGAGCCGTGAAGGCCGTCGGGTCGATGTCCGGGTTCTTGCCGCCGACACCCGCCACGAGTGCCTGGGCCGCCTGGTGCGTCATGTTCTCTTCCTCTGCGTCCGTCGTCCGGTTGCCGCGCTAACGGCACCGTAGGCCACGCGGGCCGCCGCACCGGCGATGGGGTGAAGATCACAGGAGTGTGGCCGGGGCGAGCGGGGCCCGGCGCACTACCGTGGCCGGGTGCCGAAGAAACAGAACACGTTCTCATCTCTGACGGCCGCGCGCCGCCGGCTGGCGAGCCGCGTGGTCCACACCGGCTGGCGCTGGATGCAGCAGGCCGGTGCGGTCACCGCGCAGACCCCTGGGCGGCTCAGGTTCGGCGCGATCGGGGACGGCACCCGGCTCGCGTTCCCCCAGGGCACCGTCTTCGGCGAGCGGTGGATCCGGCTCGGCGGGCACTGCATCATCGGCGAGCAGGTCACCCTGACCGCCGGGATGATGCCGGACCTCGACCTGGGCTCCGAGCCGATGCTGGTGCTCGGCGACGGGGTGGTCATAGGCCGCAACAGCCATGTCATCGCCGACGCCCGGATCACCATCGGCTCGAACACCTTCTGCGGCCCCGGGGTCTACATCACGTCCACCAACCACAGCTACGACGACCCGCACGAGCCCATCGGCCGGCAGTGGCCGCGCAGCGCACCCGTGGAGATCGGCCCGGGGTGCTGGCTCGGCACGGGCGCGGTGATCCTGCCGGGCGCCCGCCTCGGCCGCAACGTGGTGGTGGCCGCGGGCGCCGTCGTACGGGGCGAGGTCCCGGACCACGCCGTGGTGGCGGGGGCTCCGGCACGCATCGTGCGGCGCTGGGAGCCGGAGACGGGCTGGCAGCCGCCGCTGCGCACGCCGACGCCGGTGCCGATCCCGGACGGGATGACCCCGGAGCAGTTGCGCGGTCTGGCCGAGCTCGCGGAGGCCGAGCAGTCCTAGGCCCTGCCGGTCAGGTCGGAGCCGCTCAGCCCGCGGCCAGCAGGACCGTTCCGGCGAGGGCCAGGCCGGCGCCCGCGGCCTGGACCGTGCGCAGCCGTTCCTTGAGCACGGCGAAGGCGGCGAGCGCGGTGATCACCGGGTAGAGCGAGGACAGCACGGCGGCCATGGTCACCGGGCCGTTCTGGGCGGCCATGGAGTACGTGCCGTTCGCCGCGACGTCCGCGAGGCCGACGAAGGCCAGGGCGGGCAGCAGCCCCCACAGGAGCTTCGGGCCGGTGCCGGCCGGAAGGGCGGGCAGGCCGCGCCGGGTCTGCGTCCACAGGGCGGCGCCACCCACGGCGACATTGGTGACCCGCTGCACGAACAGCGCGAGGAACAGCCCGGTGACGGTGCTGGACGCCTCCGCGATCAGGGCCATCACCGCACCGAAGCCGAAGGCCGCGACCAGGGTGAGGACGACGGCCTGCCGCTGGACGGGCGCGCCCCGCAGTTCCGGGCCGCCCGCGAGGACGATGCCGACGACGGCCACCGCGATCCCCGCGAACTGGCCGAGGCCCGGCCGCTCGCCCAATATCAGCCCTGCGGTGACGGGTACGACCACGCCGAGGGAGCCCAGTGGCGAGACCACGCCCATCGGGCCGAGGGCCAGCGCCTTGTAGAAGCTGAGCATGGCGACCGGCCCGACCAGGCCCGCGCCGACCGCGAACCACAGTTGCGGACCGGCCTCCCGCCAGGCACCGGTTCCGAGGACCACCGCGCCGAGCACGACCACGGCCACGACCTGCGAGACGACGACCACCGTGAGAGCCGGGATCCGGCGGGTCAGCAGCCCGCCGCCGAAGTCGGCGAGCCCCCACAGCACGGCTGTGGCCAGGGCAAAGAGGGCGGTCATGGGGCCTCGCAGTACAGTGCGGTGAACGCTGGAGTGCAGCATGGAATACAGAACACGTTAGTTCACTCTGTTGGACTGTGTCATCCAAAATATTGGACGGAATGGTGTCGGACCTCGAACAGCTCACCCAGGCGCTCGCCCGGAACCTCAAGCGGTGGCGCGGCGAACGCGGTTTCACCCTGGACTCCCTGGCGGCCCGCGCAGGAGTGAGCCGCGGGATGATCATCCAGATCGAGCAGGCCCGTACGAACCCCAGCGTCGGCACCACGGTCAGGCTGGCCGACGCACTGGGCGTCAGCATCTCCGCGCTCCTCGACCACGACCGGGGCCCGCAGGTCCGCATCGTCCAGCCGGACCAGGTGGTGCGGATCTGGTCCAGCGAGGCGGGCAGCTCGACGACCATGCTGATCGGCACCGACGAGCGCGGGCCGATGGAGCTGTGGACCTGGCACCTGGTGCCGGGCGAGGGGACGGACTCCGTCGCGCACCCGTCCGGCACCATCGAGATGCTGCACGTCACCGCGGGGGAGTTGACCCTGGTGGTCGGCGACGAGGAGTTCCGCGTCCCCGCCGGGGCCGCGGCCGCCTTCGAGGCGAACCTCGCGCACTCCTACCGCAACGACGGCTCCGAACCGATGGAGATGACCCTCGCGGTGTCGGTCCCCCCGGTCTCGACGCCGCCGCCCGCCCATGCCCACGGCGGCCCGGCGGCGTCCGCCGGTTAGGCCTACAGCGCCGGGATCTCGATCGCGGGGCAGCGGTCCATGACCATCGTCAGCCCCGTCTCGCGGGTGCGGGCGTACGCGGCCTCGTCGATCACCCCGAGCTGGAACCAGACGGCCTCGGCGCCGACGGCGACGGCCTGGTCGGCCACCGGCCCGGCCAGCTCGCTGTTCACGAAGACGTCCACCACGTCCACCTTGAACGGGATGTCCGCCAGCGAGGCGTACCCGGGCTCGCCGTGCACGGTCTCGGCCTTGGGGTGCACGGGGATCACGCGCTTGCCGAACCGCTGGAGCACGCGGGCCACCCCGTAGGCCGCGCGGTCCTGATTGTTCGAGAGCCCCACCACGGCCCAGGTGTCGCCCAGCTCGGTGAGGATCTTGCGGATGGTTGCCGGATCGCCGTACACGTGTGCCGCCTCCTGATGCCCTTGTCCCCGCCGGCCCCCGTCCGCGGCTTCTCCGCCGCGTCCGACCGGCCGGCGCTCAGCGGCGTCAACCGAAAACCCCCGGGCGCCATTCCCCGGTGCCGCTCTGTACTCTGTCGATCCGTTCGAACGGTACGAGGGGTGGTACGTGGACACGCTGGTGGAGGCCTCCGCCGTGGAGGCCCTGCTCACGGGTGATGCCGGGACGGTCCGCCTGTACGTGGCCGCCTGCGCCGAACGCATGGTGCCCCTGTTCGTCGGCATGCGGGCGGGCCTGCCGGACCGCACAGCCGATCTCGATCTGTGCGTGGAGTCCGTGCGCGGCCTCTGGTACGCGGACCGGGCGCTGCCCGGTGCCGCCGAGCACGTGCGCGCGCTGGAGGGCTTCCCGGAACTGCGGCCTTGCGAAGAGGGCATCACCGATGTCGCGGGGACGTACGCCTTCTTCGGCGTCCTCGTCCTGCGGTACGCGCTGCTGGCCAACGCCTCGGCGGACGCCGGCCACGCGCTGTCCTGCGGTCATGCCGCGCTCACGGCGATGGGCCTGCTGGACCAGAACCTGGCCGGTGGTGGCGTCTTCCGGGCCGAGGAGGAAGCGCTGCAGGCCCGCTCGCTGAGCGGTGCTTCCGCGGGCCTGTGGGAAGCGAGCGTCGCGTCGGGGCGCGAGAGGTTCCGGGCCGTGCTGGGCGGCCTACCCCGCTGACGCGTCCACGTTCCAGGCCGGCGGCAGGGACGCGTCGCAGAAGACGCAGACGAAGTGCTCGTCCCGGACGACGTTCAGCTGCGCGCAGGCCGGGCAGCGGCGGAAGACCACCTCGTGGGTGAAGCCGTCCGGGCGCAGGCCCAGTCCGGCCGCGTCCAGGGCGTCCGCGACGGCCGGCCACGAGGCGGGGTCCGGGCAGTATCCGGTCGACTGGTTGCTCACCGTCCGGACCACCCACCGCCCGGACTCCCGCCCGAAGGCGATCTCCCCGGCGCTCAGCACCCTGTCACCGCCGGCGCAGACCACGTGCTCGCTGCGCCGCGGAGCGAGCCGCAGCACACCGGCGCGGTCCACGACGAACGTGACGGGCTCGGACAGCTCGGCCGCCGCCGGGCCCGCGGCCCAGTCCTCGAACTCCGCGGCCGAGCGGATGCTCCGGCCCCCGCCCTCCGGCCGGACGAGCGCCCTCAGCTCGGCCGGCCCCACGTACCGGTACGCCCACCCCCGCAGCTCCATGCCCGCCAACCTAGGCCCTGTCGTCTAAGTCCCGTCGGGCCCGCGACGCCCGGCACCGCACCTGGCCGCGTTGTCGGGGCACCCGAGTACGTCCAGTACACGGGCGCCCCTCCGCCTTGCCATGCACGGCACCGGACGCCGTGGGCTCGGCCGACGCCACTTTGACGACAGGACCTAGTGCGGTGGCCCTGCCACGGGCGGCCGGGGGCCCGTTCTGCACCGCTTAGGGTGGTGAGGTGAAGGCAGACCAGTACGTGACGGTGGCCCGTGAGGGCGTCCACGAGTCCGAGATCAACCGCTCGCGCTTCCTGTGCTCGCTCGCGCCCGCCGCGACCGAGCAGGAGGCGCAGGACTTCGTCGCGCGCATCCGCAAGGAGCACCCCACCGCCACGCACAACTGCTTCGCCTACGTCGTCGGCGCGGACGCCTCCGTACAGAAGGCCAGCGACGACGGCGAGCCCGGCGGCACCGCCGGGGTGCCCATGCTGCAGATGCTCATGCGCCGCGACGTCCGCTACGCGGTCGCCGTCGTCACCCGCTACTACGGCGGCGTGAAGCTCGGCGCCGGCGGCCTGATCAGGGCCTACGGCGGGGTCGTCGGGGAGGCCCTCGACGAGCTCGGCACCGTCACCCGGCGCCGCTACCGGCTGGCCACCGTCACCGTCGACCACCAGCGGGCCGGCAAGACCCAGAACGACCTGCGCTCCACCGGCCGGACCGTGGTGGACCTGCGCTACGGGGCCGAGGTGGAGATCGAGGTGGCCCTCCCGGAGGCGGACCTGCCCGCCTTCGAGGCCTGGCTCGCCGACACCACCGCGGGCAGCGCCGGCCTCACGCTCGGCGGAGAGACGTACGCGCCCTGAGCGCCCCCGGGGACGGGTTAGCGTAGAGGGGTTCAGCGAGCGGGAGACGACCAGGGGGAGACGGCATGTGCGGCGGGGCCGGCGAGTGAAGTTCCTGCACACCTCCGACTGGCACCTCGGCCGGGCCTTCCACCGGGTCAACCTGCTCGGCGCCCAGGCGGCCTTCATCGACCACCTCATCGAGACCGTGCGCGAGCGCGAGGTCGACGCCGTCCTCGTCGCCGGTGACGTCTACGACCGGGCCGTGCCCCCGCTGCCCGCCGTCGAGCTGTACGACCGGGCCCTGCACCGCCTCGCCGACCTCGGCGTCCCCACCGTGATGATCTCCGGCAACCACGACTCGGCCCGCCGCCTCGGCGTCGGCGCCGGGCTGATCGGCCGGGCCGGGATCCACCTGCGGACCGACCCGGCCGGCTGCGCCGACCCCGTCGTTCTGACCGACGAACACGGTGACGTGGCGCTGTACGGCCTGCCGTATCTGGAGCCCGCCCTGGTCAAGGACCAGTTCAGCGCGGAGAAGGTGAGCCACGAGGCGGTCCTCGGCGCCGCCATGGACCGGATCCGGGCCGACCTGGCCACCCGGGCGCCCGGCACGCGCTCGATCGTCCTCGCACACGCCTTCGTCACGGGCGGACGGGCCAGTGACAGCGAGCGCGACATCACCGTCGGCGGGGTCGAAGCCGTACCCGCCTCCGTCTTCGCCGGCGTGGACTACGCCGCCCTGGGCCACCTCCACGGCTGCCAGACCATCGACGAACGGGTCCGCTACTCCGGCTCCCCGCTCGCCTACTCCTTCTCCGAGGCCGACCACCGCAAGACCACGTGGCTGATCGAACTCGGCGCGCAGGGCGAGATCACCGGCGCCGAGCGGATCGACACCCCCGTCCCGCGCACCCTCGCCCGGCTCCGCGGACGACTGGAGGACCTGCTACGGGATCCGGCGCACCAGGTCCACGAGGACGCCTGGGTCGAAGCCACCCTCACCGACCCGGTCCGCCCCGACGACCCCATGGCCCGCCTCGCCGCCCGCTTCCCGCACACCCTCACCCTCGCCTTCGACCCCGAGGGCCGCCAGGAGGAGACCGGCGCCTCCTACGCCCAGCGCCTCGAGGGCCGCAGCGACCAGCAGATCGCCGAGGACTTCGTCGCCCACGTGCGCGGCGGCGGCCCCGCGGACGAGGCCGAACGGGCCGTCCTCCAGGGCGCCTTCGACGACGTACGGGCCGACGACAGCCACCGGGAGACCCACCGATGAGGCTGCACCGGCTGGCCGTGACCGCCTTCGGACCGTTCGCCGAGCCCCAGGAGATCGATTTCGACGCCCTGTCCGGCGCCGGCATCTTCCTGCTGCACGGACCCACCGGCGCCGGGAAGACCTCCGTGCTCGACGCCGTCTGCTACGCGCTCTACGGTTCCGTACCCGGTCCCCGCCAGGCCCCCGGCACGAGCCTGCGCAGCGACCACGCCGCCGCCCACACCCCGACCGAGGTCACCCTCGAGCTCACCGCGGGCGGCCGCCGCCTCGAGCTCACCCGGCGGCCCGAACAGGAGCGCCCGAAGAAGCGCGGCACGGGCACCACCAAGGACAAGGCCCAGAGCTGGCTGCGCGAGCACACCGGTGCGGGCTGGGAGCCGCTCAGCCGTTCCCACCAGGAGATCGGTGAGGAGATCGAGCAGCTGCTCGGCATGAGCCGCGAGCAGTTCTGCCAGGTCGTCCTCCTGCCGCAAGGGGAGTTCGCCCGCTTCCTGCGCGCCGACGAGGCCGCCCGCGGCCGTCTCCTCGGCCGGCTCTTCGACACCCGCCGCTTCGCCGCCGTCGAGGCCCTGCTCGGCGAGCGCCGCCGCGCCGCCGAGGCCAAGGTCCGGGCCGGCGACGAGAAGGTCCTCCACACCGCCCAGCGCCTCGCCCAGGCCGCCGGCGACAGCGCCGACCTGCGGGCCTGGCCGATGCCCGGACACCAGCCGGGCGACCCCGGGCTCGCCGAGGCCGTCCGGGCCTGGGCGGCCGTCGCCCGGTGCGCGGCCCGCGAGCGCCTCGACGTCGCCGAGTACGCCCTGGCCGCCGTCGAGAGCCGGCACGCCGCCGCCCGGCGGGCCGCCGAGGACGCGCGGGAGCTCGACCGGCTCCAGCGCCGGCACGCGGAGACCCTCCGCCGGGCCGCCCTGCTCGCCGGGGCCGCGCCCGAGCGGGACCGGGTGCGCGACCTGCTGGACCGGGCCCGGCGCGGCGCCCTGGTGGCCCCCGCACTGGAACTGCGCGGTGCCGCCTCCGCCGCGCACCTCGCCGCCGCCCACGCCGAAGCCTCGGCCCGGGCACAGCTCCCGCCCACGCTGAAGGAGGCGGGCGCCGAGCAGCTGGCCGACGTCGAGCAGCGGCTGCGCGGCGCCCTCGGTGCGCTCGGCGCGGCGCAGCGGGCCGAACAGCGCAGCGCCGAGATCGGCCGGGAACGCGCCGACCTGGAACGGGAGTCCCGGGCCGCCGAGGAGGCGCACCAGGAGTCCGCCGAGTGGCTGGAGCGCTGGGAGGCGACCCGGACGGCGCTGCAGGAACGCGTGGACGCCGCCCAGCAGGCGGCCACCTTGACCGAGCAGCTCGCGGGCCGGCTGGAACCCGCCCGCATGCAGCTGAACGCCGCCCGCCGGCGGGATGAGCTCGACGCCGACACGGCGCGCGCCGCCGGCGAACTGCTCACCCTGCGCGAGGAGTCGGCCGCCGCGCGGGAGCGCTGGCTGGAGCTCAAGGAGGCCCGGCTGCGCGGGATCGCCGCCGAGCTCGCCGAGGCACTGGTGGCCGGGGAGGCCTGCACCGTGTGCGGGTCCGCGGAACACCCCGCTCCGGCCCGACCGGCCCCCGGCCACGTGGACCGCGCCGCCGAGGACGCGGCCCACGCCCACTTCGAACGGGCCGAGCAGGCCCGGGCCGCCGTCGAGCGCCGGCACGCCGCCGCCCAGGAGGCCCGCGCCGAGGCCGCGGCCGCCGCCGGGGAGGTCGCCACCGCCGAACTCCTCGACCTGACCGCCGACCTGAGCACCCGTCATGCCGCCGCCCACGCCGCGGCCGCCGGCCTGCACGCCGCTCGTGAGCAGCTCGCCCGCGCCGAGCGGGAGCACGCCGCGCGCAGCGCCGACCGGCAGGGGGCCGAGACCCGGGCCGCCGCCAGGGCCTCCCGGCGCGAAGCCCTGGACCGCGAACAGGCCGGACTGGAGAGCGAACTCGCCCTCGTACGGGACGGCGCGCCCACCGTCGCGGCCCGCGCCCGCACCCTGGAGGACCGGGTCCGGATGGTCTCCGGCGCGGCCACCTCGCTGCGCCGGGCCGAGACCACCGCGGCCCGGCTGAAGGAGGCCGACGACCAGCTCGCCGACGCCGCGTTCAAGGCCGGGTTCGACACCGTGGAGGCGGCCGCCGACGCGGTGCTCCCCGAGTACGAACGCACCGCGCTCCAACACCGGCTGGACGCCTGGCAGGCGGAAGAGGCCCTGCTGGCGGACCGCCGCGGCGAGACCGGCGCCGCCGAAGCGGCAGCCCTGCCTCCGGCCGCACCGGATGCGGCCGACGCGTACGCGGCCACCGCTGCCGCGAAGCTTCGTACGGCAGGGTCGGCAGCCGACGCGGCCCGGGTGCGCTGCACGGAGCTCGACCGGCTCTCCCGGCAGGCCGAGCAGGAACTGCGCGCCCTCGGCCCGTTGCGGGAGGCCTACGACCGGGTCGCCCGGCTGGCCGGACTCACCGCCGGCACCTCCGCCGACAACGAGCGCAAGATGCGCCTGGAGGCCTACGTCCTGGCCGCCCGCCTGGAGCAGGTGGCCGCCGCGGCGACGGTACGGCTGCTGCGCATGTCCGGCGGCCGCTACACCCTGGTCCACTCCGACGCGCGAGCGAGCGGACGAGGGCGCTCCGGCCTCGGACTGCACGTGGTCGACGCGTGGACCGGTAGCGAGCGGGACACGGCCACCCTGTCGGGCGGCGAGACCTTCTTCGCCTCGCTCGCCCTGGCGCTCGGCCTCGCGGACGTGGTCACGGACGAGGCGGGCGGGATGCGCCTGGACACCCTCTTCATCGACGAGGGCTTCGGCAGCCTCGACGACCAGGCGCTGGACGAGGTGCTCGACGTCCTGGACTCGCTGCGCGAGCGGGACCGGAGCGTCGGCATCGTCAGCCACGTCGCCGACCTGCGGACCCGGGTCCAGGCCCAGCTGGAGATCGTCAAGCAGCGCGGCGGCTCCGTGGTGCGCCACCGCACGGCGGCGCTCACGGACTGAGCGGCCGGCGGGGCAGCGGAGAGGAGTAGACGATGCTCGTCGTCACCGAACCGAGCCCCGCGATCCGGCCCGTGACCTCCTCCAAGTGCGACATCGAGCGGGTCGCGACCTTGAGGACGAAGCAGTCGTCGCCCGTGACGTGGTGGGCCTCCAGGATCTCCGGAGTGGCCTCCAGGAAGTCGTGGAAGGGCTTGTAGTTGCCGTGCGGGTAGCGCAGCCGCACGAGGGCGAGGATCGACTTGCCGAGCCTTTCCGGGTCCACCACCGCCGTGTAGCCGGTGATGATGCCGGTCTCCTCCAGTCGGCGGACCCGCTCGGTGACGGCGCTCGCGGACATGGACACGGAGCGGGCGAGCTCGGTGAAACTGGCGCGGCCGTCCCGCTGGAGGGCTTCGAGGATCCGCCAGTCGGTGGCGTCAGGGGAATAGTCGGTCATGGTGCAGGTCTAGCAGGGGATTCCCCGGCCGGATAAGGAGAAGGCCGGGGATATCCACTTCCGACGGTGATCAACGGATCGTAGATTCCTTGCCATGACGACGACGCAGACGCACCCGAACCAGCCGGGCTCCGCCGCCCCCGCCACCACCAACCCCGTGCTCCGGGTGCCCCCGGCCTCCCCGGCCGCGGCCGCCGCGTACTTCGCCGCGAGCCTGGCCTTCCACGCGGACGTGTCGGACGTCGCCGCCGCCTTCAAGGCCCACCGCGAGCAGGGTGCGGAGCTCGGCTTCCAGCTCGTCGACTCCCGCTCCACCCCGTCCTGGGACCAGGCCCACGTGCCCGGCGCCGTCCACCTGCCCACCGCCCTCATCCCCGAGCAGGCCGAGCGGCTCCTGGACAAGGACGTCCCCGTGGTGACGTACTGCTGGGGACCCGGCTGCAACGGAGGCACCCGCTCCGCCCTCGCCCTGGCCGAACTCGGCTTCCAGGTCAAGGAGATGCTCGGCGGCATCGAGTACTGGATCCGCGAGGGCTTCGAGGTCGAGACCTGGCAGGGCAACGAGCAGCGCGCCGAGGCCGACCCGCTGACCGCGCCCACCGACTCGGACGACTGCGGCTGCTGAGGCGCGTGCCTACGGCGCCGGGGGCCGGTAAGGCGCCGAGGGCCGGTCCGAGGACCGGTACGGCGCCGAGGACCTGGACGGGCCCACGAGAACGGGCCGCTCATCCCCCCGGGAATGAGCGGCCCGTCCGTCCTTCGCCGCCGGGCGGCCCGTCCGTCAGAGCTTCGACAGCTCGTCCACCAGATCGTCCAGCCCCAGCGAACCCTGCGACAGCGCCGCCATGTGCCAGGCCTTCAGGTCGAAGGAACCGCCGTGCGCGGCACGCGCGTTGTCCCGTCCCAGGAGCCAGGCGCGCTCACCCAGCTTGTAGCCGATCGCCTGTCCCGGCATCGACAGGTAGCGGGTCAGCTCGCTCTCGACGAAGTCCGCCGGCCGGCCGCTGTGCAGGCCGAAGAACTCCTGCGCCAGGTCCACCGTCCACTGCTCGCCCGGGTGGAACGGCGAGTCCGCCGGGATCTCCAGGCCCACGTGCATGCCGATGTCCACGATGACCCGCGCCGCGCGCATCATCTGGCAGTCCAGGTATCCCAGGCGCTGCTCGGCGTCCTTGAGGTAGCCCAGCTCGTCCATCAGCCGCTCCGCGTACAGCGCCCAACCCTCGGCGTTGGCGCTGACCATGCCGACGGTGGCCTGGTAGCGGGAGAGCTGGTCCGCCACGTGCGTCCACTGCGCCAGCTGCAGGTGGTGGCCCGGCACGCCCTCGTGGTACCAGGTGGACACCAGGTCGTACACGGGGAAGCGGGTCAGGCCCATGGTGGGCAGCCAGGTGCGGCCCGGGCGGGAGAAGTCCTCGGAGGGGGACGTGTAGTACGGGGCCGCGGGGCCGCCCGGCGGGGCGATGCGGGACTCCACCTTGCGGACGCGCTCGGCGAGTTCGAAGTGCGTGCCGTCGAGGTTCTCGATGGCCTCGTCCATCAGGCCCTGCAGCCAGGCCTGGACCTCGTCGACGCCCTCGATGTGGGTGCCGTGCTCGTCCAGGTGCTTCAGCGCCTCCCAGGGGCCGGCGCCCGGGAGGATCTTGGCCGCCTCGGACTTCATCTCGGCGAGCAGTCGGTGGTACTCCGACCAGCCGTAGGCGTACGCCTCTTCCAGGTCCAGGTCGGTGCCGTTGAAGAAGCGGGCCCAGCGGGCGTAGCGCTCGCGGCCCACGGTGTCGGGCTTGCCCTCGACGGCCGGGGCGTACACCGAGCGCATCCAGTCGCGCAGTTCGACGACGGCGGCGGTCGCGCCGGCGGCCGCTGCGTCCAGTTCGGCGCGCAGGGCGTCCGGACCGGCGGAGACGAAGCCCTCGAAGAAGGGCGCCTCGGAGCCGTCCTGGCCGACCCAGGTCGTGAGCTGGCCGATCATGGTGGTGGTGGCGCGGGGGCCGCCGTACAGGCCGCGCTCCAGGCCGAGCCCGAGGCTCTCGCGGTAGCCGGCGAAGGCGGCCGGTACGGCGCGCAGGCGCTCGGCGATCGCCGACCAGTCCTCGTCGGTGTCGGCGGGGGTCAGGGAGAAGATCTCACGGACGGAGTGCGCGGGGCTGTGGATGTTGCTGACCGCGCACAGGTCCTCGTCCGCCTCCAGTACGGCGAGCTCGGCGGTCAGGCGCTCGCGCAGCAGCCGGGCGCAGCGGCGTTCGGCGTCGCTGTCGGCGCCGGGCTCCGACTCGGCCGCGTCGAGGCGGGTGAGGGTCTCGCGGATGAGCTCGGCCACGGCCGCACGGCCCGCCGGGGAGTAGTCCGGGAGCTTGCTCGAACTCGAGGCGACACCGAGGTAGGTGCCCGTGATCGGGTCGAGGGCGATGAGGTCGTCGACGTACGCGTCGGCCACCTGGCGGGGCAGCCGCGGTGCACTGCCGTTGTGGAGGGTCTCTGACATGCGGACATCTTCGTATGCGGGACGGGTTCCCGTCATCACCGATTGCCGCCGGACTGCTGACGCGGGCCGGAGCGGGGCCGGTAGTGCGTGCGAAAAATCTTCAACCACCGTGCTGGACAAGCCACTTCACGTCCCGGAGGTCATGGCCTTCGGGGACGTGGCGCGCGCAGCTTGGCCGGATCCCGCCGGAGCCGGGCCCTGGTCGGGGCCGGGTCGGAGCCCGGTCGGGGCCCGGCTCCGGACGGGTCGTCAGGCGCGGCGCCGCGGAGCCGACTGCTCGCGCGGGAGTGCCTGCGGGAGCTCGCGGGGGAATTCGTAGGGCAGCCGGGAGCTGACCGGGGTCGCGTCCAGCCGGGCCGTGATCACCAGGGTGCCCTCCTCGATCTGGTAGTCGAGGGGGAGGCCGAGGCCGCGCATGGCGGCGACCATGCCGGTGTTGGAGGCCTGGGTGACGGCGTACACGCTGTCGCACCCGGCCTCGACGGCCATGGCGAGGAGTCGGCGGAGCAGCTCGGAACCGATGCCGCGGCGCTGCCAGTCGTCTTCGATGAGCAGGGCGACCTCGGTCTCGTCTCCGTCCCACAACAGGTGGCCGAGGGCGACGAGCTTGCCGGAGGCGGTGGTCGCGGCGAGGGTGCGGCCGAAGCGGGGGCTCAGCAGGTGGCCGAGGTAGCGGTCGGCGTCGCTCACGGGGCCGTGGTAGCGCAGCGACAGCGTGCGCTCGGAGCAGCGGTCGTGCATGGCCCGGGCGGCCGCTCGGTCGGAGCCGTCGGCGCGGCGCACGGTGATCTCGTTGCCCTCGGGCAGGGTCAGTACGTCCTGACTGCGCGGGACGCGGGGGCCGAGCCGGGCGTCGAGTTCGACGAGGGCGCGGGCCCGGGCGAACTCGGTCGGGGTGAAGGGAAGGTAGGGCCGCTCCACGGTGATCGCACCGCCGGAGGGGTCGCGCAGCCGCATGACGGTGGCCTCCAGGACCCCCTCGACCGGGGCGTCCGCGCCGGCGTTGGGGCGGCCGGAGAGGGTGGTCGCCGGGATCGAGTGGATCGTGCAGCGGCCGAGCAGCTGGCGCAGGGCGAGGGGCAGCTCGGCGGCGTCCAGGGCGGTGCGGGTGGCGAGGCCGAGGACCCGCGTCGGGGTGTCGACCAGGTCGTGGGCGTCGGCGCGCTCGATCCAGGTGCTGTGGCCGCCGGCCCGGGAGATCGCCCGGGTGAGGTCTGCGGAGGGCAGTTCCTGCGGGGCGCGCAGCAGGAACTCGTCGACCGTGCCGCCCTCTGGGAGCGGGTGCGTCTGGAGGGTCAGGATGTCGACGCCGTTGCGGGCGAGGGCGGTGCAGAGGGCGGCCAGGGAGCCCGGCTCGTCCCGGACGGTCGTGCGCATCCGCCAGAGGGCGGTGCTGCTGCCGGCGGTCGTGGGCGCGCTCGCTGCCGTGTCGGAAGTCGCCGACGGGAGCGGCTCCGGATCGCCGGGGGCTGTGCTCCGGGGCGGGGGCGCATGGCTGTGGCGCCGTGCCCACCAGGTGTGGAAGGCCGCCGTCACCAGGAGTACGACGGCCGAGGCCACGAGCAGGACCGGGCCCCTCGGGCCGTGCACGACGAGATTGGCGATGGCGTCGGCGACCGCGACGGCGCAGAACATCGCGGCGAGTTCGACGACGTCGCGGCGCCAGTGGTGACGGTGGGGACGGTGGGCGGAGGCGGGGTTACGGTCAGTCATGCGCACCACTGTGGCGCAGGGGTGTTGCGTGATCACGAACGATCTGTGACCGACTGGTTAAGTGTCCATCTGGCCGATTTCACCCAGTTTTCGGGGCCATTTCCGGATTGCAAGGTCGGAGAGGCCGAGGCCCCCGCGGAGTACGGGGGGCTTCCGGTGACTTCAGGGCGTCACTGTCCCACGCGCCCGGGCTGGAGCGTCCGGGTGAAGAGTACGCCCCCTCCTTGGCGGCGCAGGCGGACGGTGAGTTCCCCGCTGCCGCCGTCGATGTCGACCTCGCCGTAGTACGGAGGGTTCTCGGACGGTGACATGTTGGCGAAGGGAGCCGACTGCACGTAGGCCGTCTCAGGGCCGAAGGTGGCGTCGAGCCGCCCGGCCGGGAAGCCGCCGGCGCCGATCGGGCCGGACACGAACTCCCAGAACGGTGCGAAGTCGGCGAAGGCCGCCCGCTCGGGTGCGTAGTGGTTCGCGGCGGTGTAGTGGACGTCGGCCGTGACCCAGAGGGTGCCCGTGATGCGCTGGTGCTTGATGTGCCGCAGGAGTTCGGCGATCTGGAGCTCGCGGCCCAGCGGAGCGCCCGGGTCGCCCTGGGCCACGGCTTCGAAGTTCGCGGCCCCGTCGGGGACGACGATGCCCAGGGGCATGTCGGCGGCGATGACCTTCCAGGTGGCGCGCGAGCGGCACAGCTCGCGCTTGATCCAGGCGAGCTGCTCGGGGCCGAGGATGCCGATGGGGTCCTCGGCCTGGGAGCCGGGGGAGTTGGCGTTCCGGTAGGTGCGCATGTCGAGCACGAAGACGTCGAGCAGCGGGCCGTACCGCATCACCCGGTACATCCGGCCCTCGGCGCGGCCTCCGCGCAGATCGGTGACGGGGAAGTACTCCCCGAAGGCCTGGCGGGCGCGGGCGGCGAGGGTGTCGGCCTCCTTGACGGTGTATCGGGGGTCGTCGATGAGCTGGCCGGGGTACCAGTTGTTGCGCACCTCGTGGTCGTCCCACTGCGCGAGGACCGGGACCTGGGCGTTGAAGTCGAGCAGATTGCGATCGAGCAGGTTGTAGCGGAAGTTCCCCCGGAACTCGGCGAGCGTCTCGGCGACCTTCGCCTTCTCCTCGGTGGTGACGTTGCGCCAGAGGCTGCCGTCGCGCAGTGGGGCGGTGGCCTTGATCGGCCCGTCGGCGTAGATCGTGTCCCCGCTGAAGAGGAAGAAGTCGGGGTTGCGCAGCCGCATCTCCTCGAAGACGCGGTAGCCGCCGAGGTCGGGGTTGATGCCCCAGCCCTGGCCCGCCAGGTCGCCGGACCACAGGAAGCGCACGTCGTGGCGGCGGGAGACGGGGGTGGTGCGGAAGGTGCCGTGCACCGGCGGGGAGCTGCGGCGGGGGTCGTCGGGGTCGGTCAGGACGACCCGGTAGTGGATCTGCTGGCCGGGCGGCAGGTCGCGCAGCACGGTGGTTCCGGTGAAGTCGCTCGACGGGCCGAGCAGCGGGCCGCGGTGGCGGCGTACGGCGTAGCGGAAGGCCTCGCTCGGGGAGGTCTCGACGTACATCCGCGCCAGGCGGTCGGAACGGGTCCACACGGTGGCCGAGTGGGCGGTGATCTCGCCGGACTGGACGCCCCACAGCGCGCCCGGCCGGCCGGAGCGGGCGAAGGCGGGGGCGGCGAGCGCCGGGGCGGCGATCAGAGCGGAGGACAGGGCGAGGGAACCGCCGATGAGGGACCGTCGGGTGTGCGGGATCGATGCCATCGGTACGTCTCCTGGGGGGCGGCGAGGACGGGTCGGACCAGCGTGCCGTCGCACACCGGCCCGGCCGCGTCGCCCACGCGAACCGCGGATGAACAACCGTCAGCCGCTCATTCGTTCATCTGTTCAGGTGTTTGGCCGGTTCGGTCGGTTCGGTTGGTTCGGTTGGTTCAGTCGGTTCGGTCGGTGAGGTCGACCTTTCAGGCGGCCACGAGCCGCACGCTGCGGGCCGTGTCGAGCACCACGCGGGACACGAGGGCCGGATCGTCGTTCATCGGGACGTGGCCGCAGCCCGGGAGTCGGACCAGACGGGCACCGGGGACGGTGTGCTTGGCGCGGATGCCCTGGCGGCGCAGCAGCAGCCGGTCGCGGGTGCCCCAGGCGATGGTGACCGGCATGCCGGGCACGTCGTCGGTGAACCGTACGGAGCCGCCCGCGCCCAGCGTGTCCTCGAAACCGGTGGCGTCGCGCAGGGCGAGCGTCTCGGCGACGACCGCCTCGGCCGGGCGGCGGGACGGGCGGGCGTAGATGGTGCCGGTGAGCGCGGCTCGGCCGGCGGCGGTGCGCGCGAGCCGTCGTACGGCGGGCAGCGGCAGCGCCTTGGCGCCGGCGCGCATCGCGAGGAGGGTGGCGAAGGCGTAGCGGCGCTCGGCCTCGGTCCAGAACCCGGCGGGGGAGAGGGCGGTGACGGAGCGGACGAGGTTGCTCCGGCCCATTTCCAGGGCGAGCAGACCGCCGAGCGAATTGCCCGCGACGTGCGGGCGCTCGACGCCGAGGGCCGTGCAGAGTGCCCCGAGGGCCGGAGCCACGGTCCCCAGGGAGTAGGGGACGCCCTTGGGCAGGGGCTCCGAGACGCCGAAGCCGGGCAGGTCAACGGCGATCACGTCGTGCTCGGCGGCCAGGATGTCGATCACCGGGTGCCAGGCCTGGAGGTGATGGCCTATGCCGTGCAGCAGGAGAAGCGGTTCGCCGGCGCCTTTGCGCTCGTAGGCGACGGTGGTGGGGCGGGGGCCGAGCGGCGAATCGATCGTGAAGGAGACCGTGGCGGTCATGCTGCTCCTCGTCGGTTGGACGCGTGCAAGACAGGATGTCAGTAGTGCCTACCGCCATGATTACCGTCCGGTAGCCCTTGACTACAAGCCTTCCGTGCCTACGAGAACATCCCGTGAACGGCTTGATACGTATGCCCGTTCTGCCCGGCAAAGGTATGAGCATTGGTCTTGACCAAGGGGGTGCGTCGTCCTATCGTCGCAGGGATAGTGCAGGAACCTTTAATAAACAAAGGCGCGGAACTGCCGCTGAAACACACGGCGAGTGCAGCGATGGCAGGAGGAGTCAGGGTGGGGACCACGCAGCTCGAAACGGCACCGGAGCCGAAGTACTGGCACCTCAAGACCGTCCTCAGCGAGGCGCTCGACCAGGACTTCGCCGTCGGCGAGGTGCTGCCCAACGAGCGTGACCTCGCGGCCCGTTTCGGTGTCGCCCGCGCGACCCTGCGTCAGGCGCTGGAGCAGCTGGAGCTCGAAGGCCGGCTGCAGCGCCGCCGTGGCGTGGGTACCACCGTCGCCCCGCCGCGCGTCGGTGTCGCCGTGGGCAGTGCGCAGCACGGTTGGCCCGGCGAGAGCGCCGACGGCTGGGAGCCGCTCGACGCGGCCGAGACCCTGCCGACGGCCGCGGTGCTGAAACTCCTCGGTACCGGTGGCGCCTTCGCCGCCGACCAGCCGGTGCACACGGTGCGCCGGACCCGGGTCACCCACGGTCAGGCCGTCGCCGCCGAACTGCTCTACGTCCCCGCCGCGTCAGTGCCCGGACTCCCTGCCATCGAGGCCCCGGCCGGACCGGCCCGTGCCCGCGCCGTCCTGCGCGAACTGCAGCGGCTGGTGCTCGACGGCCAGGACCGCTCGGTGGAGCTCGGCTCCGCCCGCGCCGACGACGCCAAGGAACTGGACCGCCTGCCCGGCGCCCCGGTGCTCCTGGTCACCACGCGCTACTTCACCTCCGCGGGAACGGCGGCGGTCTCGGTGGCCACCTACCGCGCGGACACCTGCCGCCTCACCTTCGGTGACTCGGGCAACGTCGAGATCACCCACGATTCGCGCGTCGCCTCCTGACACCGTCAGGGGCCCGACCCGGTCCCCGATCCTGCTGAGCGTGTGACTCAGCTACGGCCCGGCCCCGGCAACCAGTTGCCGGGGCCGGGCCGTAGCGGCGCGTACGGGAGGGTGCGAAGCGGGGTCAGCGGCGGGCCGTGACCGTCTTCTCCACCGCGAAGAGCTCCTCCTCGACGTGGTCCAGCGCGAGCCGGAGGGCACCGGTCGCCACCGCGGCCTCGCCGAGCATGGACTGGGCCACCCTCGGCGGGCGCAGGCAGTAGCGCTCCAGCTCCTGGCGGAGGGGCTCCAGGACCCCGTCCAGCCCGGCCGCCCAGCCGCCGACGACCACCAGCTCCGGATCCATCGCCAGGACCAGCGCCGCCACGTCGTGCACCAGCCGTTGCAGGAACCGCTCCACGGCGGCCACTGCCCGCTCGTCGCCCCGCTTGGCCATCGCGAAGACCTCGGCGACGGCGGCCTCGTCCAGCGGATGCAGCGGCTCACCGGTGGTCGACAGCAACCGCTCGGGCGTGACCTCACGGCCCAGCAGGTGCAGGGCGCCGATCTCGCCGGCCGCCCCGCCGAAGCCCCGGTGCAGCCTGCCGCCGATCAGTGAGCCGGCGCCGGGGCTGAGGCCTGCCATCACGAACACCATGTCGCCGGTGTCCCGCGCAGCGCCCTTCCAGTGCTCGGCGACCGCTGCCGCATTGGCGTCGTTCTCCACCTGGACCGGGCAACGGAACGAGCGCCGCAGCCGTTCCCCGAGCGGCAGCCCGGTCCAGCCGGGCAGCGCGGTGCCGAGGCGGACCGTGCCGTCGGCCTCCACGATCCCGGGGCTGCCGACGCCCACCGCCCGCAGCGAGCCCCGTGGCACCCCGGCGCGGCGCAGCAGATCGGCCACTGCCGCCCGTACCCGCTCCAGCCGCTCGTCGGCGGACGCCGTCTCCGCGACGTCCTTGGTACCGGCACCGATGACGCGGCCGTCCAGCCCCGACAGAAGCACCGCGATCCGGTGCGAACCGATCTCGATGCCCAGCAGGTGACCCGCCTCGGTCCGGAAGCGGAACCGCCTGGCCGGGCGGCCCTGCCGTCGCGCGCCCTCCTCCGCGTCCGCCTCGACGACGAGCCCGGTCGCGATCAGTCCCTCGACGACACCCTCGACGGTCGGCCGGGAGAGTCCCGTCAGCCGTGTGAGGTCGGTGAGGGTCGGTGATCCGGCCGTCCGCAGTGCGCGCAGCACCACGGCGGAATTGATCCGCCGGAGCAGAGAGGGGTCCCCGCCGGTCAGCTGCCCCAACGTGTGTCCTCCCAGGTAGCGAGCTTGTCAGCCGGATCGTACTGCCCGCCCGATGCGTCGGCGAGAAGCAGCCCCCCATCGGCCGGAAGCAGACCTTCCCTCATGCGGGCGAGACGAACCCCGACTCGTACGCCGTGATCACCGCCTGCGTCCGGTCCCGCGCCCCCAGCTTGGCCAGGATCGCGCTGACGTGGGACTTGACCGTCTCCGTGCCGATGATCAACTCGGCGGCGATCTCCACGTTCGTGAGCCCCCGCGCCATCAGCCGCAGCACCGCCTCCTCCCGCTCGGTCAGGGCGGCCCGCTCCAGCGTCGCCCTGGCCTGCCGGTTGCCGTACTCCGCCGCCAGGGCCCGCACGGCCGCCGGGAAGAGCAGCGTCTCGCCCTCCGCCACCAGCCGTACCGCGTGCACGATCTCCGAAGGCCGGGCCCGCTTCAGCAGGAACCCGTCCGCTCCCGCCCGCAGCGCCTGGTAGACGTACTCGTCGTTCTCGAAGGTGGTCACCACGAGGATCTTCGGAGGGGAGTCCACCGTCCGCAGCACCGCACGGGTCGCCTCGATCCCGTCGAGGAGCGGCATCCGCACGTCCATCGCCACCACATCCGGCCGCAACTGTCGGACCAGCGGGATCACGGAGGCCCCATCGGCCGCCTCACCCACCACCTCGATGTCGGGCTGGGCCTCCAGGACGGCGCGCAGACCCGCACGCACCAGGGGTTCGTCGTCGACGAGCAGTACGGTAACCGGCATCCGGTCAGCGTATTCGCTCCAGCGGCAGCCGGGCGCGCACTCTCCAACCGCCCTCGTACAGACCGGTTTCGGCCTCGCCGCCGAGCAGCGCGGCCCGCTCCCGGATCCCGCGCAAGCCGCTGCCGCCGCCGACCGTAACACCGGGGCGTTCCGGCAGCGGGTTCGTCACCTCCAGGTCCAGTCGGCCCGCAGTCATTTCCACCCGAACGCGCACCGGCACCGGGCCGCAATGGCGCAGTACGTTGGTCAGCGCCTCCTGCAGGATCCGGTAACCCTCCCGGGTGACCGGCTCCGGCAACTTCTCCAGCGATCCCGTCAGTTGCGCGTCCACGACGGAGCCGGAGGCCCGGGCCGACTCCAGGAGCCGGTCGGCCTCCGCCAGCGTCGGCCACTGCGACGGCGGCCGACTCGACTCCCGCAGCACCCCCAGCACCCGCTCCAGATCCTCCAGCGCGGCCCGGCCCGTTTCCTCGATCGCGCACAGCGCCCGATCGGTGAAGGCGGGATCACCCGCGGCGCGCGCCGCCCCCGCCTGCACGACGGCCACGGTGAGCGCGTGCCCGATGGAGTCGTGCAGCTCCCGCGCGATGCGGGTGCGCTCCAGCAGTTGCTCCGTGCGTGCTTCCAGCGCGGTCAGCCGTTCGGCAGCGGACGGGCCGAGCAGGCGGGTGGCGGCCGTGGTGATCAACTCGCCGAGGAGGACCACGATGACGATGAGTACGACCAGCGGCACGGGCACGAGCAGTGCGGCGGCCCAGCGCCCGGGTACGAACGGCAGCAAGTGGTCCGGGCCCATGGGATGGCCGATCGCTATCGCGACGAGCTCTACGGGCATGGCCGACAGCCAGACCGTGGCGCCGAACGCACCGACCGCGATGACCATCCGCGTCTCCAGCCACAGCACGGTTCGCCAGCGGTCCCCCCAGTGGGCCGACGGGGCGAGGCTTATGGCGCTGTCGGAGGAGTCGCGGTCGTACGGCGTGAGCAGGAACCGCGCCTGGAGGCCTTCCGCCAGCCGCACCCAGGGCACCAGCCCGAACGGCAGGACGAGCAGCAGCGGCACCCAGGGCCAGCGGGGCATGATGAACATCCATACCGCCAGCAGCAGCAGCGGCACGCAGAGGTGCAACCAGCGTGAATAGGTCACTGGTTGGAACGGGGCGCGCAGCAGTCGGTTCATGACTCCATGGTGGCAGCGCCCTGTTCACGACCGTCTCCCCCACGTGGGGGAGACGCCACCCTCGCACGGGGGAGGGGAGGGGGTGGGGCCGGCGGCGAGTCTTGAGCCATGAACAGCATCGAGATCCGAGAACTCACCAAGCATTACGGCACCCACCGTGCGGTGGACGGCCTCACCTTCGACGTCCTGCCCGGGCGGGTGACCGGCTTCCTGGGCCCCAACGGCGCGGGGAAGTCCACCACGATGCGCCTGCTCCTGGGCCTGGACCGGCCCACATCCGGCACGGCCACGATCGGTGGCCGGCGGTACCTGGAACTGAAGGACCCGCTGCACCGGGTCGGCGCCCTCCTCGACGCCCAGGCGGCCCACGGCGGGCGCACCGCCCACGACCACCTCCGCCTGCTCGCCGCCGCCGGCCGCATCCCGATGCGCCGGGTGGGCGAGGTCCTGGAGCAGACCGGCATGGCCGCCGTCGCGAAGCGGCGGATCAAGTCCTTCTCGCTCGGCATGCGCCAGCGCCTCGGCATCGCCGCCGCACTCATCGGCGACCCCGGAGTGCTCCTGCTGGACGAGCCCACGAACGGCCTCGACCCCGAGGGCATCATCTGGATCCGCGAGCTGATGCGCTCCCTCGCTGCCGAAGGACGCGCCGTCCTGGTCTCCAGCCATCTGATGTCGGAAACCTCGGCGCTCGCCGACCACCTGGTCGTGCTCGGCAGGGGCAAGCTGCTCGCCGACACCTCGATGGAGTCGTTCATCGACGCCCGCAGCACCCCGAGAGCGCGCCTGCGGACCTCCGACCCGGTCCGGCTACGGGCCGCGCTGGCCCGGGACGACCTCGAGTTGGTGGCCGCCGACGACGGGCGATGGACCGTCGAGGGCATACGGGCCGAGCAGCTCGGCACCCTGGCCGCCCGCGAGGGGGTTCCCCTGCTGGAACTGTCCGACGAGCGCGCCTCGCTGGAGCAGGCCTACCTCGACCTCACCGCCGATCACGCGCAGTTCAGCGCGGCCCACTGACCGTCCACCCGCTCCCGTACCCTCAGGAGGCTTCGCCATGAGCGCCGCACTGCCCACGATCCCCGTACTGCACTCGGAATGGATCAAGATCAGGTCCCTCCGGGGCACGTTCTGGTCGCTGATATCCGTCCTCGTCCTCACCGTGGGCGTCCAGGCGCTGGCGGCTGCGGCCCTGGGCGGGGCCGAAGACGGCGCCATGGGGGACGACCCGCTCCTCGCGGCCTTCTACGGGCTCAACTTCGGCCAGATCGCGGCCATCGCCTTCGGGGCCACCGCCTTCTCCGCCGAGTTCCACAACGGAGCCCTGCGCACCAGCCTCACCGCTGTGCCCCACCGCACGCGGTTCTACTGGTCGAAGCTCTCGATGCTGGTCGCGCTCGTCCTCGTGGCCGGCCAGCTCGCGGGATGGCTGACCTTCGTGGCCGGGCAATCGTTCATGGGGCAGGACGCCCTTGAACTGGGCGACCCCGGTACCGTGCGGGCCGTTGTCGGCTGCAGTCTCTACCTGACCCTCATGACGCTGTTCGCGGCCGGGCTCACGGCGGTGCTGCGCAGCGGGGTGGCCGTCCTCGGCATCCTCATACCCTTCGTCGTCATGGTGTCCTTCATCGTGGGCGCGGCAGCGGACGGGGTGGGGCAGTTCATGCCGGACCGAGCCGGGCAGGCGATGATGCGCAGCCAGCAGTACGGCGACCTCGGCCCGTGGGCCGGGCTGGGAGTGCTGGCGCTGTGGGCGCTGACCGCGGTACTGGGGGGCTTGCTGGCGGTACGCCGCCGGGACGCGTGACGCCGGGCCAGTTGTCAGTGGCCCTCGGGATACTGACGGTATGACCACGGCAGAGCACCTCGACACGATCGACCGGCTCCGGGAGAAGGAGTTCCCGCCCGAGCCGGTCCGGACCGGAGGAAACAGCAGCGGCCCGGGATTCCACCTGGTTCAGCTCGCCCGGACGCGGAGCTTCTGGGACGACGACGGCTCGGGCCGGATCGAGGCAGCCGACCAGATCGGTGCCGAGTACGGGGCGCTCGCCCAGGCCGCGACCGACCGGTGGGGGGAGCCGCAGGTCTTCAGCCTGGGAACGCTGAGGGACCGCGGATTCGCCGGGGAGGAGATACCGCAGCCGTGGGACGAGCTGGGCAGCAGTACCGACCACGTGCACCTGTGGCGGGTCGGCGCCCACTGGCTGGTGGTCTACGTGGCGCAGTGGGCCGGCCAGGACCCATACCAGCTGATGGCAGGGGTCACCGTCACCGACCCGCCGTAGGGGGTGCCTCGTCCGCCTCGGCGGCCGTGCGGAGGCGGGCGTACTCCTGGGCCATGGACTCGGCGGTCCAGTGGGCGTTGAGACCGCTGGGGTTGGGGAGGGCCCAGATCCGGGTGGAGCCGATGGTGCGCTCCTGGGGGCCGATCTGCGCCTTCTTCTCGCCGAAGGCCGTGCGGTAGGCGGTCACTCCCACCACCGCCAGCCACTGGGGGCGCAGCAGTTCCACCTTGGCCGTCAGGATGCGGCCCCCCTCGCGGAACTCCTCGGCGCTCAGTTCGTCGGCGCGGGCCGTGGCCCGGGCCACGACGTTGGTGATGCCGAGACGGTAGGTCAGCAGCTCTTCCTGCTCCGCGGGGGCGAGGCGGCGCGGGGTGAAGCCCGAGAGGTGCACAGTTATCTGCACTGCCTCTCCTCGTTGGTCTCGGTGCTGGTTCCCGAGATCAATGAGGAGAGCACGAGTGGACCTGCGGCACGAACTGATGGAGGGGCGCGCGGACATTCCCCGCGTCGGGGCGGTGATTCCGGCGAGGTGGGTGCACCCTCCGTACGTCGTCGTTAACGGGTACGACGACGAGATCAAGCCGGCCACCGCGTACCTGCGAGACCTGGCCCTGAGCGACAGCAGTCCGCTGACGATCCGCAGCTACGGTTATGGCCTGTTGCGCTGGTTCCGACTGCTGTGGCTGCTCGGGGTCGCTTGGGAGAGGGCGACCGAGGCCGAAACGGCGGTCCTGGCCGGATGGCTGCGGACGGCGTCGAACCCTCAGCGGCAGCGGAAGTCGGCCGACAGCCCTGCTCCGGGCTCGGTGAACTTGCGCACCGGCAAGCCGGTCCTCCGTGCCGGCTACGCGCCACGGACGATCAACCACGCCCTGTCGGTGGTGAGCGGGTTCTACGAGTTCCATGCTCATCAGGGCAACGGGCCGGTCACCAACCCCGTTCCGGTCTCCCCGCAGCGACGCCGGGCCTTGGCCCATCGCAGTCCACTGGAGCCCCGGCCGGTTCTGGGCAGGTCCCGGCTGCGACAGAAGGTGGCAGACCGACCGCCGAGGTCGATCCCCGATCACCTGTGGGATGAGTTGTTCGAGCGCATGGGATGTGAGCGTGACCGCGCACTGCTGGAGTTCTATGTCTCCAGCGGTGCCCGGGCCGAGGAACTGCTCGGCGTCGGTATCGGCGACCTCGATTGGGCTGGCCAGCGTATCTACGTGATCTCGAAAGGCTCGCGGGAGCGCCAGGCCATCCCGGCTTCGCCGCAGGCATTCGTGCGGCTGGCCCGCTACCTCGACGAGACCGGCACTCCGCCCGCAAACGAGCCGCTGTGGCGAGCTCGCCGAGGGGCAGATCGGCCCTTGTCCTACTGGGCCATGAGGCGCATCCTCCAGCGCGCCAACAAGGAGTTGGCCACCAACTGGACGCTTCACGACCTGCGGCACACCGCTGCGAGCCGCATGGCCAACGGCGGCAAGCTCACGCTGCCCGAGGTGCAGGCCATCCTGCGGCACGCCAACATCCAGACGACCAGTCGCTATCTGGCGGTGCGTGTCGAGGAGCTCTTCGACAAGCTCACCGAGCACTACAACACCCCGCGCGTTGAACGGAGCTACCCCACCGGCTATGACGCTGCCGACATCGCGGCGGTGTTCGGTGCCTAAGTCCCAGCTCAGCCCCACGACGGGCGCTAGCCGGCGGCACGGCCCGGTGGCCGAGGGGCTTGAATTCGCCAGCCGTTTCGTCGGAGGACCGATCAAGCCGAAAGCAGCCGTCGCCGCGGTTCCGCCCCGCCCGCATGGGGAACTGTCCGTCGCCTCCATCGCCCACATCGGCGGGCTCGCCGCCACATTGTGGGAGGACGCGGGGAAGTCGACCCGTGGCCAGCGTGCCCAAGCGACCCGCTGCGTGCTGAAATACCTACTCGACTTCCCCGGCCAGACGTGGCAGGAACGATGGGATGCCAGTCCGATCGGACAAGGGCTGGTCGGTGCAAACACTCTGGGCACCCGACGCACTACAGGTATGGCCATCCCTCCTGGTGTCCGGGCGCTCTACTGCCTGCGCGTGATTCAGCCGTCCCTGCTCACCTTCCGGCGCAACGTCCTGCACAACTTCGCGCCGATGTTCGTCGCTGCCCAGGACGACCCGCTCCTGCACAAGTACGCCGCGCAGGTCCAAGCGCACCCACTGCGGCACATCCACCGCAGGGAGGCGCTGTCAGAGATGTGCACTCTGCTCGCAGTCCAGGGGGTCCGACTCAGCGATGTGACGCCGGCCGCCGTTCTGCACTTCACCCAGGAAAACCGTCGGGCTCGCAGTGCTCTCCAACCGGGGAACACAGTGGCCAACCGGTTGGTGGGCCAGGGGATGTGGAACGTCCTGCACGCCATGGGGCACTTCCCGCCCTCGACACCGGTCACGCTGAGGGCCGCTTTGATGCGAGGCCAGCGCACCGTCGAGGAATTGGTCGATCAGTACCCCATCCGCAACCGGTCGGTGCGGGGATTGTTGATTGATTACTTCACACGACGCAGGGTCGACACGGACTACTCAACGCTGAAGCAACTCGTCCTGCTGGTCGCCCATCACTTCTGGGAGCGGATCGAGCGGGTCAACCCTGAACAGGCCGATCTGCGGATTTCTCCCGAGCACTATGCCGCCTGGCGGCAGACCATCATGGTCAAGGACAACGGTAAGCCTCGCGCCGGCCAGGACAGCATCATCATCGCGGTCCGCAGCTTCTACTACGACCTCCACACCTGGGCCGCCGAAGAGCCTGAACGCTGGGCCGCGTGGGTCGCCCCCTGCCCCGTCCCGCCCAGCGAACTACACGGTCTCGGCACCCGCCGCCGCCGGATCAACGAACGCTCAGCCAACCGCACCCGCCAACGACAGCCGCTGCTGCCGGTCCTGGTCGAACATGTGGAGATGCGTTATGACCATGCCCGCCTGCTCTTGGACCGTGCCAACAAAGCCTCGGACGGCGAACTTTTCACTCACGACGGGACCGAGTACCGCCGCGTCACTACGGAATCCGACCGCAAGCTCCTCCGCCACGGCGACGCGGTTCCGACACGCGTTATCGAGGAAGCCACCGGCCAGATCAATCACATCGGGACCGAGGAGGAAGCGGCCTTTTGGGAGTGGGCCATGGTAGAGACCCTGAGGCACTCCGGAGTGCGGGTGGAAGAGCTCGTCGAACTTACCCACCTGAGCGTTCGCCAATACCAACGGGCAAACGGCGAGGTCATCGCGTTGCTGGTGGTCGCCCCGTCGAAGACGGACCGTGAGCGCGTCATTCCGATGTCCGCCGAGCTGTTCCATGTCATCGCATCGATCATTCGTCGCCACACGCGGACCGGCCGTCCGATCCCACTTGTCAGCCGGTATGACTCGCACGACAAAGAGTGGAGTGCCCCCATGCCGTTCCTCTTCCAACGGCAGAACGGCACAACACCTGCCGTGTTCAGCACGGCCGCCGTCCAAGAGATGATCGGCCGACGTGGTCAGGCCCTCGCCGAAGTCCACCCCGGCTTCCGCGGACTGAAGTTCACTCCCCACGACTTCCGCAGAATCTTCGCCACCGAGCTTGTCAACAGTGGCCTGCCGATCCATATCGGAGCCGCCTTGCTGGGCCACCTCAGCATCCAGACCACCCGTGGATACGTGGCGGTCTTCGATGAGGATGTAGTCCGCCACTACCAGGAGCATCTCCATCGACGACGCAACGTTCGGCCCGAGGGCGAGTACCGCAACGCAACGGATCAGGAATGGGCAGAATTCGACGAGCACTTCGACCGCCGCAAGGTCGAACTCGGCTCCTGTGGGCGACCTTATGGCACACCCTGCCAGCATGAACACGCTTGCATTCGTTGCCCCATGCTCCGCATCAACCCCAAGATGCTCGCCCGCCTTGAAGAACTTGAAGCCGACCTCCTCGCCCGCCTTCGACGGGCCGAAGAAGAGAACTGGCTCGGCGAGGTCGAAGGCATCAACCTCACGCTCACCTTCCTGCAAGCCAAACGCGAGGAGACCGAACGGCAGGCCCGACGTCCCAGCGTCAGCCTCGGTATCCCCAAGCTCCGGCGGGCTAAGTAAACTCGACCGCCGTGCCCGCGTCGTGAGCTGCCTCGAATCCATACCGCCGAAGCCCCCGGCCGCGCCAAGCACTCTCATGCGTCATGCTTTCACCCCTGCAGCTGTTTTCAAGCGTCCATGTGGCCGAGTCGAATAGCGCTATATGGCACCACATCCTTGATACTTACCCTGTGGCAGTAGATGTCGAGCAGTCGTTCTCCGGTCGAAATATTCATGTTCGCTCTGTCATCCTGGGAACGCTCGCTTCCCTGACGGTAGGGCTAATTGCTATTGCCTTCTTTGTGGGGCAATTCCCTTGGTCGAAAGCATGGCCAATCTTCGGCAGCGCTGTAATTATTGCTGGAGGTGCGGTCGCTGTCGGTACTCTGTTGGGGTTTATCTTTGGCCTTCCGCGAACATTTGATCAACCGCCAAACGAATCTGGCGTCGGCAAACTATCGCAGGTCTTCTTGCTGAAGTACGCCTCGAACGCCAACCTGGACCAGATTTCCGACTGGCTGACGAAGATCATTGTTGGTGTCGGACTCACGCAGCTAGTCAACATTCCCAAAGCCCTCGAATCGCTGGGTGAATCGATCAAACCCGCACTGGGGGACGTAGCCAGCAGCCAAGCGTTCGGAATCGGGTTGATCATTTACGGTTCAGTGGTTGGCTTTCTCTTCGGGTACCTGCTGACACGTCTACGGATGGCTTATGCTCTCACTCTGTCTGAGATTCAGATGAGTATGAGAGCGGAAGGCATCAGCAGGAAGATCCGCGAATTTGATACGGAGTTGATGGTTCCGGAAACCGGCGAGCTGGCAGAGCCTGATGAGTCCGCGACAGCGCGTATTGCCGATCTAAGTAGACTTGTCAAGAAGCTCGAACAAGCCGGTGGTCGGCTCGATGTCGACGCCTACCGACGCCTTGCTCGGCAGCTTAAGAAGGCTGGCAAGTATACAGAGGCGGAGCGTGCATACATGAAGGCAGCCGAGCTCTCCCCGAATGATCCAAGTCCGCTGAATTTCGCCGGTGTCATTAGAAGTAAGTATCTTAACGACCCTGCCGGCGCAAGAGAATATTACCTTCGCGCAATCTCGCTGGATCCGACTTACGCCTCCGCCATGTACAACATGGCTTGCAATGAGATGCGCCTTGGCCGTGCCGAAGAAGCGTTGAAATTGCTTGCTGTGGTTGTCTCGGATCCCAAATATCGTGATCTTGCCGAGGAGGACGCTGGTCCAGGCGGACCGTTCGAATCCGTGAAGGACGACCCTGAGTTCCAGAGGTTGGTGCAACGGGAGGAAGAGTAGAGTTCGGGCGGATTGTTCGAGAACTAAACGGCCATGTCACTCAGACGGGTGAAGTGCAGAGAAGCAGGACGGGCCAGAACCGGTTGCCGGGGCGGGCGAAGTGGTGGCCGGTCGCGGCGGAGAGGAGTCCGGGGTTGATTCCGCAGAAGAGCACACGCAGACCGCCCGCGACCACGTCCGGGAGGACGCGGTCGCGGGCGGCGTTCAGCTCGTCGGGGGTCAGAGGATCGACCCCGGCGCGTACCCGGCGGCCTCCGGGTGCTGCTTGGCGATCGCCTCGATGCGGGAGACCACCACTGCGACCTGGTCGCCCGCAGCGCCCGTGAACGACAGCTTGTCGGCCATCAGGGCGTCGAGCTGGGCCCGGTCCAGCGGCATCCGCTCGTCGGCGGCCAGCTTGTCCAGCAGCTCGTTGCGCTCGGCGCCCTGCTCGCGCATGGCGAGCGCGGAGGCCACCGCGTGCTCCTTGATGACCTCGTGGGCGGCCTCGCGGCCCACGCCGGCCCGCACCGCGCCCATCAGGACCTTGGTGGTCGCGAGGAAGGGCAGGTAGCGGTCCAGCTCGCGGGCGACGACCGCCGGGAAGGCGCCGAACTCGTCGAGGACCGTCAGGAAGGTTTCCAGCAGGCCGTCGAAGGCGAAGAAGGCGTCCGGCAGGGCCACGCGGCGGACCACGGAGCAGGAGACGTCGCCCTCGTTCCACTGGTCGCCGGCCAGCTCGCCGGTCATCGAGGCGTAGCCGCGCAGGATGACCATCAGGCCGTTCACGCGCTCGCAGGAGCGGGTGTTCATCTTGTGCGGCATCGCGGAGGAACCGACCTGGCCGGGCTTGAAGCCCTCGGTCACCAGCTCGTGGCCGGCCATCAGGCGGATGGTCTTGGCGATCGACGACGGGGCGGCGGCCAGCTGCACCAGCGCGGTGACCACGTCGTAGTCGAGCGAGCGCGGGTAGACCTGGCCGACCGAGGTGAAGGCCTGGGCGAAGCCGAGGTGGGCGGCGATCCGCTGCTCCAGGTCGGCCAGCTTGGCGGCGTCGCCGCCCAGCAGGTCGAGCATGTCCTGGGCGGTGCCGACGGGGCCCTTGATGCCGCGCAGCGGGTAGCGGCCCAGCAGGTCCTCGAGGCGGTCGTAGGCCACCAGCAGCTCGTCGGCCGCGGTCGCGAAGCGCTTGCCCAGGGTGGTGGCCTGCGCGGCCACGTTGTGGGAGCGACCGGCCATGACCAGCTCGGCGTGCTCGCCGGCCAGCTTGCCGAGGCGGGTGAGGACGGCGACCGTGCGGTCCCGGGCGAGCTCCAGCGAGAGCCGGATCTGCAGCTGCTCGACGTTCTCGGTCAGGTCGCGGGAGGTCATGCCCTTGTGGACGTGCTCGTGACCGGCGAGGGCGTTGAACTCCTCGATGCGGGCCTTCACGTCGTGCCGGGTGACCTTCTCGCGCTCGGCGATGGAGGCGAGGTCGACGGTCTCGAGGACGCGCTCGTAGTCGGCGAGGGCCTCGTCCGGGACCTCGATACCGAGGTCCTTCTGGGCGCGCAGCACGGCGAGCCACAGCCGCCGCTCCAGCGTCACCTTGTACTCGGGGGACCACAGGACGGCGAGCTCCGCGGAGGCGTAGCGGCCGGCCAGGACATTGGGGATGCGGGGCTTGGCAGTCACGTGGAGGGATTCTACTTGGGCCGCCGCTGTGTGTTTACGCAGGTAGGGCCACCACTCGGGATTGTGCCTTGCTACGAGAGCGGCGAGTCCCCGTACGGGAGCAGCTCGGGGCGCTTGGCCGGGCGGCCGTCCCCGGAGGAGCGGCCCGTCAGGCGGCGGCCGATCCAGGGGAGCAGGTGCTGCCGGGCGAAGCTCAGGTCCTGGGCCCGGCGTACGGTCCAGCCCGGGGGAGCGGCGGCGGGCAGTTCGGTGCGCCAGTCCAGCTCGGCGGGCAGGCCCAGTGCCTGCCAGACGGCCTCCGCCACCCGGCGGTGGCCCTCGGCGGTCAGGTGCAGCCGGTCGACGTCCCACATCCGGGGGTCCGCGAGTACCGAGGCCCCGTACAGGTCGACCACCACGGCGTCGTGCCGGGCGGCGAGCTCCTCGACGGTGGCGAAGAGCTCCTCCATGCGCGGCCGGAAGCGTTCCATCACCGGCCCGTTGCGCCCGGGGGAGCGCATCAGGACGAGGCGCTTGCAGGAGGGGGCGAGGAGTTCCACCGCCGACTCCAGGTGATCGCGGACCCGGCCCATGTCCACCTTGGGGCGCAGGGCGTCGTTGAGCCCGCCCACCAGGGTCACCACGTCGGCCCCCATCGCCGCCGCCACCGGGACCTGGTCCTCGGCGATCTGGCCGATCAGCTTGCCGCGGACCGCGAGGTTCGCGTAGCGGAAGCCCGGCTCCCGAGCGGCGAGGCGGGCGGCCAGCAGATCGGCCCAGCCGCGGTAGGAACCGTCCGGAAGCAGGTCGGACATGCCCTCGGTGAAGGAGTCACCGATCGCGACGAAACTGGTGTAAGAGGCATTCATCTCCATGGCGGAGTGATGTTACCGCGCGGTACCCCGACCCCGCAGGGCCGGGGACCGCACGCCTCGAACGATCACATGGACGCGGGCCTGCCGAAGAGCTCCCGCAGTACGTCCTCCATCGTCACCAGGCCCGTCATGGCGCCGTCCGTCCCGAGTACCGCCGCCAGGTGCGTACGGCTGCGCCGCATGGCCGTCAGCACGTCGTCCAGCGGGGTCTCCGCCCGCACCTGGGCGATCGGCCGCAGCGCCGTCACCGGGAAGGGCTCGTCCCGCTCCTCGTCGTCCGCGTCCAGGGCGTCCTTCACGTGCAGGTAGCCCAGGATCTTGTGCTGCGCGTCGACCACCGGGAACCGGGAGTACCCGGACTCGGCCGACAGCAGCTCCAGCCCGGCCGGAGTGATCCCCTCCCGGGCCGGCACCACCTGGTCCTCGGGCAGCACCACATCGGTCACGGGCCGCCGGCCCAGTTCCAGCGCGTCGTGCAGGCGCTCGCTCGCCCGGTCGTCGAGGAGCCCCGCGTCACTGGAGTCCTTGACCATCCGCGCCAGCTCGTCGTCGGAGAAGGTCGCCGCGACCTCGTCCTTGACCTCCACGCGCAGCAGCCGCAGCAGGGTGTTGGCGAAGGCGTTGATCGTGAAGATCACCGGTCGCAGTACCTGTGTGAGGGTCACCAGCGGCGGCCCCAGCAGCAGGGCGGTGCGCACGGGCTCCGACAGCGCCACGTTCTTCGGCAGCATCTCGCCGAAGAGCATGTGCAGGTACGTGGCCAGGGTCAGCGCCACCACGAAGGAGATCGCGTGGGAGACGCCCGCCGGTACCCCGACCAGGTCGAACAGCGGGGTCAGCAGATGGGCGATGGCCGGCTCGGCCACCACGCCCAGCACCAGGGTGCACAGCGTGATGCCCAGCTGTGCCGCGGCCATCAGCGCAGACACGTGCTCCAGCCCCCACAGGACGGCGCGGGCCCGCCGGTCGCCCTGCTCGGCGTACGGTTCGATCTGGCTGCGCCGGACCGAGATCAGCGCGAACTCCGCGCCGACGAAGAAGGCGTTGACGACCAGGGTCGCCAGGCCGATCAGCAGCTGGATGACGGTCATCGGGCCTCCTCCGTTCCCGTGGTGGGCTCGATCGGCGCGTGCAGCAGCACCCGCGCGGCCCGGCGCCCGCCGGCGTCCACCACGTCGAGCTGCCAGCCGTTCAGTTCCATGCGGTCGCCGACCGCCGGAATCCGGCCGAGCACGGTCGCTATCAGGCCGGCCAGGGTCTCGTACGGACCGTCCGGCACGTGCAGGCCGATGCGCCGGAGCTGGTCGGTGCGTGCCGCGCCGTCGGCGGAGTAGAGCAGGCGCCCGGAGTCGTCCGTACCGGCCGGGGCCAGGTCCGGGGTCTCGTGCGGGTCGTGCTCGTCGCGGACCTCGCCGACGACCTCCTCGACGATGTCCTCCAGCGTGGCCACCCCGGCCGTGCCGCCGTACTCGTCGATGACCACGGCCATCGTCTGCTTGCCGGACAGCCGGTCCAGCAGCCGGTCCACGGTCAGCGACTCCGGTACGAGGAGGGGCTCGCGCAGCAGCTGCGAAACGGGACGGCGGCGGCGCTCCGCGGCCGGCAGGGCCAGGACGTCCTTGATGTGGACGATGCCGACGACCGTGTCGAGGCTGCCCCGGTAGACCGGGAAGCGGGACAGGCCGGTGGCCAGCGTCGCGTTGGCCACGTCCTCCGCAGTGGTCTGCACGTCGAGGGCGGTCACCTGCACGCGCGGGGTCATCACGTTCTCCGCGGTCAGGTCGGCGAGGTTCAGGGTCCGGACGAACAGCTCGGCCGTGTCCTTCTCCAGGGCGCCTTCCTTCGCGGAGTGACGTGCGAGGGCGACCAGCTCCTGCGGGGTGCGCGCGGAGGCCAGCTCCTCGGCCGGCTCCATTCCGAAGCGCCGCACCAGATGGTTCGCGGTGGTGTTGAGGTGGCTGATCAGGGGCCTGAAGGCCCGGCTGAAGACCCGCTGCGTGGTCGCCACCCGCTTGGCGATCGCCAGGGGGGAGGAGATCGCCCAGTTCTTGGGCACCAGCTCGCCGACGACCATCAGGACGACGGTCGAGATCGCGGTGCCGAGGATCAGGGCGGTGGAGGAAGCGGCGCCGGCCGACAGGCCCATGGCCTCGAAGGGGCCCTGGAGCAGGGCGGAGATCGACGGCTTGGAGATCATGCCGATGACCAGGCCGGTGACGGTGATGCCGAGCTGGGCGCCGGAGAGCTGGAACGTCAGGGTGCGGACGGCGGCCAGGGCGCTGTCGGCCCCGCGCTCGCCGCGCTCGACGGCCCGTTCGAGCTCGCTGCGCTCGACGGTCGTGAGCGAGAACTCGGCCGCGACGAAGACTCCGCAGGCAAGGCAGAGCAGCAGTGCCACGATGAGCAGGAGCACCTCGGTCATCGGTCGATCACCTCCGTCCCATGATCGGCCAGGAGGAGGGGTACCGCGCGATGTCGCGAACGCGTATGTCGTGGACTGGGAGGCTCGCCCATGGGCGGACGCTCACACCTTTCACTCAAGAGGGACCTTTCACCACATGGTAAAGGAAGAGCAAAGGGAACGGATCATTCTTTTGGCGGAGCGCGGCCGGATGGTGGGATTCGGCCATGACTGATCTTCATATCGGCTCCGCGTCGGCCGCCGACCTGGGTGCGGTCCTGGCCTTCTGGAAGACCGCCGCGGAGGGAACGAGTATCAGCGACGATCTGGCCGGGGTCGAGCGGCTGCACGACCGCGACCCCGGGGCGCTGCTGCTCGCGCGCCGCGACGGGGAACTCGTCGGCACGGTGATCGCCGGGTTCGACGGGTGGCGCTGTCACCTCTACCGGCTCGCCGTGCACCCCGGGCACCGGAGGCAGGGCATCGGGGCCGCCCTGCTGGCTGCCGCCGAGGAGCGGTTCGTGGCGCTCGGGGGGCGGCGCGGGGACGCGATGGTGCTCGATCGCAACGAGCGGGCGCACCGGGTGTGGGGCGCGGTGGGCTACCGGCCCCAGGAGCAGTGGACGCGCTGGGTCAAGCCGCTCGGCTAGGTGCGGGTGCGGGTGCGGGTGCGGGTGCGGGTGCGGGTGCCCGTGCATGGGCCGGTGGGTGCGGCCGCCCGTGGTCGGGCGGCCGCACCTCAAGGATTCGGGGCTCCGCCCCGGACCCCGCGCCTCAAACGCCGGCGGGGCTGGGGTTGGCGCCGGCGGGGGTGGGGTTGGCGGGGGTGGCAGGGGTGAAGGGCGGTGGGGTCCAGGTGGACAGGAAGGAATCCGCCGACCAGGTGCCCGACAGCGACGGGGCCAGCCAGGACGGGGCCGACGCGCGGAACCGGTCCGGCGCGAGGGTCCCCGAGCCCTCCGGGACCGCGCCCAACAGCGGCAGGCCCGAGGATTTCGTGAGGTCCGCCAGGTTGCAGCGCGCCGCGAGGTCCGGGCTCTGCGGCCAGCTCCCGACCACCACACCCAGCGCGGTCAGTTCCCGGGCTCGCAGGGCCTCCGCCGTGAGGGTGGTGGAGTTGAGCGTGCCCAGACCCGCCTGGGCGACGATCAGCGTCGGCGCGCCGAGCAGGCGTGCCGCGTCGGCCAGCGTGTTGCCCGACTCGTCGAAGCGGACGAGCAGCCCGCCCGCACCCTCCACCAGGACCAGGTCGTGGTCCAGCGACAGCCGCTGCGCGGCCTCCGCGATCTGTGCCGGGGACAGCGTCGCCAGCCCCGAGCGGCGGGCCGCCGTGTCCGGGGCCAAGGGCTCCGGGTAGCGGACCAGTTCCACCGCCGTGACGGAGGGACCGGCCAGCCGGACCGCCTCCGCCGCGTCCCCCGGCTCCTGCGGGCCGACACCCGTCTGCGCCGGCTTGAGCACCGCCACCGATCGGCCGGCGGCCACCGCGGCGGCCGCGACCGCCGAGGTGACCACCGTCTTGCCGATCTCGGTACCCGTCCCGGACACCATCAGTACGGACATCTCAGCCTTCCTGCGCCGCCGCGCACACCGCACGGCAGATACGGTCCACATCCTCGTCACCGGTCACGAAGGGCGGCATCACGTAGATCAGGTCCCGGAACGGGCGCACCCACACGCCCTCCCGCACCGCCGCCCGGGTGGCCGCCACCACGTCGATCTCGTGGTCGAGCTGCACCACGCCGATGGCGCCCAGGACGCGTACGTCCTTCACCCCGGGGACGTCGGCCGCGGCCGACAGGCCCTCGCGCAGCCCCGCCTCGATCCGCTTGACGTCGGTCGCCCAGTCCTGGCCGAGCAACAGCTCGACGGAGGCCAGGGCCACGGCCGTGGCCAGCGGGTTGCCCATGAAGGTCGGCCCGTGCGCCAGCACCGGGACCTCGCCCTGGGAGATGCCGCTCGCCACCCGCTCCGTGCACAGGGTCGCCGCCAGCGTGAGGTAACCCCCGGTCAGCGACTTGCCCAGGCACATCACATCCGGGGTGATCCCCGCGTGGTCGGCCGCGAAGAGAGCGCCCGTACGGCCGAAGCCCGTGGCGATCTCGTCCAGGATCAGCAGGACCCCGTACTCGTCGCACAGCTCGCGCAGCACCCGCAGGTAGCCGGGGTGGTGGAAGCGCATGCCGCCCGCGCCCTGCACCACCGGCTCCACGATGACCGCGGCCAGCTCGTCCGCGTGCGCGGAGATCGTGGCGCGCAGGTGGTCGGCGTACGCCGGGTCCACGGGCGTGTCGAAACCGGCGGGCGGTGCGTCCGCGAAGACCTGCCGCGGCAGGTGACCCTGCCACAGCTCGTGCATCCCGCCGTCGGGGTCGCAGACCGCCATCGGCTGCCAGGTGTCACCGTGGTAGCCGCCGCGCCAGGTCAGCAGCCGGGTCTTGCCCGTGTGCCCCAGCGAACGCCAGTACTGCAGGCACATCTTGACAGCGACCTCGACGGACACCGAACCGGAGTCGGAGAGGAAGACGTGCTCCAGCCCCGGCGGGGTGATCTCGACGAGCTTCGCGGCGAGCCGGACGGCGGGCTCATGGGTGAGCCCGCCGAACATCACGTGCGACATCAGACCCAGCTGCGCGGTGGCGGCCTCGTTGAGCACCGGGTGGTTGTAGCCGTGGATCGCCGACCACCAGGAGGACATGCCGTCGACCAGCTCTTCGTGACCGTGTCCCTGGGACGGGTCGGCGAGCCGCAGCCGCACCCCCGAGGCGGAGGCGATGATCAGCGGCTCCTGCCGCCCGGGCATCGGGCCGTACGGGTGCCAGACGTGCTGCCGGTCCAGTGCGAGCAGTTCCGCACCGGCGGCCAGCGGTCCACGCTGATCAGGCATTGGGGGCGACGTCCGTCCCCGCACCGCGTCGGCGGACAGCCACCAGCTCCGGGCGGACCTCGCCGGCCTCGGCCTGGACCGGGGCGGGCGTCCGCTCCGCCGGCGCGTGGCCGGAGCAACCGCCGCACGCGGAGCCGCAACCCGCGGCTTCGCCCTCGGCGGGCGCGCCCGAACCGCACAGCGAGGCGCCGCCGTTCGAACCGCAGCCCCCGCCGGTGGCGGCGGCCAGGGCGTCGGAGCGGTGCGCGGGAAGGGTCGACGTACCGGCGCCCTCCACCTCGAAACCGGCGTCCGCGATCATGTCGAGGTCGGCCTGACCGGCCTGGCCCTCACTGGTCAGGTAGTCGCCGAGGAAGATCGAGTTGACGATGTGCAGGGCCAGCGGCTGCATCGAGCGCAGGTGCACCTCGCGCCCGCCGGCGAGGCGGACCTCGACGTCGGGGCAGACGAAGCGCGCCATCGCCAGGATGCGCAGGCAGCGCTGCGGGGTGAGGTTCCACTCCTTGGCCAGCGGGGTGCCCTCGAACGGGATCAGGAAGTTGACCGGCACCGAGTCGGCGTCGAGCTCGCGCAGCGAGAAGACGACGTCGACCAGGTCCTCGTCGCTCTCGCCCATGCCCGCGATCAGACCCGAGCACGCGGACAGACCGGCGCCGTGCGCCTTCTGCACGGTGTCGACGCGGTCCGCGTAGGTGTGGGTCTTGGTGATCTGCCCGTACGTCGCCTCGGAGGTGTTGAGGTTGTGGTTGTAGGCGTCCGCGCCCGCGTCCCGCAGCCGCTCCGCCTGACCGTCCGAGAGCAGGCCGAGGCACGCGCAGACCTCGACGCCCTCGTTCTGCTCCTTGATCGCCGCGATCGTCTTGCCGACGCGGTCCACGTCCCGGTCCGTCGGCCCGCGGCCGCTCGCGACCAGGCAGACCCGCTTCGCGCCGCCCGCGACACCGGCGGCGGCGGCCTGGGAGGCCTCTTCGGGCTTCAGCCACGTGTACTTGAGGATGCCGGCCGTCGACCCCAGGCGCTGGGAACAGTAGGAGCAGTCCTCCGGGCACAGGCCCGACTTCAGGTTGACCAGGTAGTTCAGCTTGACCCGACGTCCGAACCACTGGCGGCGCACCTTGCCGGCCGCGGCCACCACGTCGAGCAGTTCGTCGTCAGAAGTCGCCAGTACGGCGAGCGCTTCTTCGCGGGTCGGCAGCTCTCGCCGCAGCCCCTTGTCCACCAGGGTGTTCAGCAGGTCCATGAACCCGATCCTGGACCACACCCCCGCTCCCGGCCAAGGAGAGATCGCACAACATGGCCGGATGGGTGTGTGTGTATCACCACACCTGGCGCAGCGGTCACGCGAGCTAGGGTCGGGGCAGGTCTGTGGACTGCCGACAAAACACGAGGACGTGCCGATGCCCGAGCTCACTCCCGAACCGTTGGACGTCTTCGCGTGGATCGACGACGCGGAGCGCGCGCGGGAGGAGGCCGGCCTCGTCCGCACGTTGCGCCCCCGGCCGCAGGCGTCGCCCCTGCTGGACCTCGCGAGCAACGACTACCTGGGCCTGTCCCGACACCCCGAGACCGTCCGGGGAGCGCAGGAGGCGGCCGCGCGCTGGGGCGCCGGAGCCACCGGTTCGCGGCTGGTCACGGGTACGACCGAGCTCCACACCGAGCTGGAGCGGGAGCTCGCCGCCTTCTGCGGCTTCGAGGCCGCGCTCGTCCTGTCCTCCGGCTACGCGGCCAACCTCGCCGCCGTCACCGCGCTCAGCGGCCGGGGCACGCTGGTCGTGTCCGACGCCGGCAACCATGCCTCCATCGTCGACGGCTGCCGGCTCTCGCGCGCCGAGACGGCCGTGGTCCCGCACGCCGACCCGGACACCGCACGCAAGACGCTCGCCGCGCACGAGGGCCGCGCGCTGCTGGTCAGCGACTCGGTGTTCTCCGTGGACGGGGACGCCGCCCCGCTGGCCGCGTACGCCGCCGCCTGCCGGGACGAGGGCGCAGCCCTGGTCGTCGACGACGCCCACGGGCTGGGCGTGCTGGGCGAGGGCGGCCGCGGCACGTTGCACGAGGCCGGGCTCGCAGGCGCGCCGTACGTGGTCGCCACCCTGACCCTCTCGAAGTCCCTGGGCAGCCAGGGCGGAGCCGTGCTCGGCCCGGCCAAGGTGATCAGGCACCTGGTCAACACCGCGCGCACCTTCATCTTCGACACCGGACTGGCCCCGGCGGCCGCCGGGGCGGCGCTGGCGAGCCTGCGCCTGCTCCAGCGGGAACCGGAGCGCGCGGACCGCGCCCGCGAGGTGGCCGCCCAGTTGTACGGGCGACTCACCGCGTCCGGCCTGACCGCGGCCCGGCCGGACGCGGCCGTGGTGTCGGTACGGGCCCCGTCGGCGTCGGCGGCACTGCGCTGGGCCGCCGACTGCCGCGAGGCAGGTCTGTCCGTGGGGTGTTTCCGTCCGCCCTCGGTGCCGGACGGCATCTCCCGGCTGCGGTTGACCGCCCGGGCCGATCTCACGGGGGACGAGATCGATCGGGCGGTCGCGACGATCCTGGCGACCGCACCCGCAGGAGCCACGGACGGTCAGGGCCGGTAGGGCACATCGGCCGGGGTCCGGGGATTCCCGGGCCTGGGTCTTCCCGGGGCCGGGGTGTTCCCGAGCGGTTCCGGGCGGGGCTTACGCGTGCGCGTCAGCCCCTACCGAGGCGAGGAAGCCGGTCCAGGCGGGCCCGGTGAAGAGCACGGCCGGGCCGTCCGTCCGCTTGGAGTCACGGACGGCCAGCAGACCGCCGTCCAGGACGGCCGCTTCCACGCAGTTGTTCATTCCGGTGCTACGGCTGCTCCGCCGCCACCGCGCGCTGATCAGAAGTCCGCTGCTGGATAAGGGGGTTGCGGACACGGGGGTGCCTCCTTACGCGTCGTCAGCGAGTGAGCTGATGAGATCCGACGAGTCCTGGGGCGGGAGGGCGTGCGCCTGGATGGTGCGGAACGCGGCGCCGTACGCCTCAAGGTCTTCCTTCCGCTCCAGATAGAGGCTACTCGTCAAATGGTCGAGTACCACCACATCCAGATCGGCGATGTCCGGAAATGAAAAAATAACGAACGGCCCGGTCAGGCCGAGATGCCCTCCGACGCTGAACGGGAGTACTTGGAGGCGCACTTGAGGCAGCTTCGACACCTCTGCCAGGTGCCGCAGTTGCTCGGCCATCACCCCGGGTCCGCCGATCTGCCGGCGCAGCACCGCCTCGTCCAGTACGGCGCTCAGCTCCAGCGGGGGATCGGCCCGCAGCACCGACTGCCGGGCCAGCCGTACGTCGACCAGCGCGTCCACCTTCGGTTCCGGCAGCCCGCCCAGCGCGGCCCGGGTCACGGCCCGCGCATATCCGGGGGTCTGCAGCAGCCCGGGCACCACGGACAGCTCCACGGTGCGGGCGGACCTGGCCCCCGCCTCCAGGCTGATGAAGTCCCGGTACTCCTGCGGCAACAGCCCCCGGTAGTCGTGCCACCACTGGCGGCCGCGCCCGGTGTCGCCCGCCGGACCGGGGCCGGCGGCCGAGGCCGACAGGGCCTCCAGCAGTGCGCGCTGCTCCGGGCTCACGATCTCCCCGTAGGCGTCGAGGAGGAGCCGGATGTCCTCCGGTTTCACGCCGCTGCGGCCCGTCTCGATGCGGCTGATTTTCGACTGGTGCCATCCCATGATCCGGGCCGCCTCACCACTGGTGAGTCCGGACCGGTCGCGCAGGGCACGCAGTTCCTCGCCGAGCTTGCGTCGGCGCACCGCGGGACCGTGCTGCACACCCGCCTCCTTCCACCGGCACAGCTCGCACCAGTTTGCCGTTCAAATAAGCTCTTCCGTAGCAGAGTTCACCGCATCGAGCGACAGATATATGCATATCTTGGGGGAAAGGCAGATGTGACGGCACGATCGGTGGCACTCTGGCGTCCAGCACAGATCCGGGGCTTTTCGTCCCGGTGGGAAAGGGACCGTCGCCATGGCAGATCACCAGGAAGCATCCGTCACTCTGCCGAGCGATCCCGCCTCGGTCGCCACTGCCCGACGCTACGTCGCGGAGGTGCTGAGCGAGTGGGGACTCCCCGATGACGCCGACATCGCCGACAGTGTCCGGCTGATCGTCTCGGAGCTCGCCACCAACGCCGTGCAGCACACTTTCGGCCAGTCGCCCACCTTCACGGTCGACGTCCGGCTGGAGCGCCAGGAGTGGTTGCGCGTCGGGGTGACCGACAGCCACCCGCGCTGGCCCAAGCGGCTCCCGGCCGCCGTCCAGCAGGACAACGGCCGGGGCATGGTCATCATCCGCTGGCTGACGGCGGAGGCGGGCGGTCGGCTCTCGGTCACCCCGACCGAGGACGGGGGCAAGACGGTGTGGATCGCGCTGCCCTGGAGCGTCGGGGCCCCGGCGCGGAGCGCCACCGGCTACTGACCTGCAGGTCTCCGACGAGGACCGGGAGCCGGAATCGGACCGGGACCCGGACCGCGACCCGGACCCGGACCCCTACCCCGGTCAGGCGGGGCCGCGTTCGCCCGCGCTGCGCTCGATGCACAGCTCGTTGCCCTCGGGGTCGGCGAGCACGACCCAGCCGGCGACGCCGTCCGCGGCGCGGCGGTCGTCCACGAGCTTCGCGCCGAGCCCGATCAGGCGCTCGACGGTCTCGTCCCGGGTGCCGGTCGGCGGCTGGATGTCCAAGTGGACCCGGTTCTTGACCGACTTGCCGTCCGGGACCCGGATGAACAGCAGCCCCGGAACGCCGGGCTGCCCGGGTTCCAGCATGACCTCGTCGTCCCCCTCCACGTCGTCGGGATGCATCGTGAAGCCGGTCACCGCGGACCAGAACTCGGCGACCCGGTAGGGGTCGAGGGCGTCGAAGGTGATGTGCCGGACGGGGTTGATGAACATCTGTCTCCTCGATGGGGGATCGGTGCGCGGGGCCGTATACGGAATCGGGGCTTTGGGGTACCGGAGTTGAACCGGGTACCTGCCCGAAACGTGGGTTAACCCAGCCGAAAAGCGCAGCGCTTAGCGTGGCGGCCACGTTCGACCGCCAATGATCACCCATGATCCGGTAAAGCGGCGGTGGTCGGGGTGGAAAGCCTTTCCCTGCGTTGGGCAAGAGACGCTTGGTTCGGATATGCGCAGGTCAACGAAGTGTTGAAGACCGGTAGGGTCGCCCCGCTCTTTGTTGATCTTGTCCCGGAAGCTTGGTGATACGAGTGCAACTGACACCGCACGAGCAGGAGAGACTGCTCATCCATGTGGCCGCCGACGTGGCCGAGAAGCGGAGGGCGCGCGGGGTCCGCCTCAACCATCCCGAGGCGATCGCGCTGATCACGTCGCACCTTCTGGAAGGGGCCCGCGACGGCCGGACCGTGGCCGAGCTGATGGCCTCGGGCCGCACCGTCCTGACCCGCGAGGAGGTCATGGAGGGGATCCCGGAGATGATCCACGACGTCCAGGTGGAAGCGACCTTCCCGGACGGCACCAAACTCGTCACGGTCCACGACCCGATCGTCTGAAACGGAGTACCCCCGCATGATCCCCGGCGAAATCGCCTACGGGGACGGCCCGGTACCCCTCAACGAGGGCCGTCCCGTCACCCGTCTCACCGTGCTCAACGCGGCCGACCGGCCGGTCCAGGTCGGATCCCACTACCACTTCGCCGAGGCCAACCCCGGCCTCGACTTCGACCGCACCGCCGCCCGCGGGCTCCGGCTCAACGTCGCCGCCGGGACGGCCGTCCGCTTCGAACCGGGCATCCCGGTCGCGGTGGAACTCGTACCGCTGGCGGGCCTGCGCACCGTACCCGGGCTGCGCGGCGAGACCGGAGGGCCGCTCGATGGCTGAGCTCTCCCGCCAGGTGTACGCCGACCTCTTCGGGCCGACCGCAGGTGACCGGATCCGGCTCGCCGACACCGACCTCTTCGTCGAGATCGAGCAGGACCTCAGCGGCGGCCCCGGGCGGGCCGGCGACGAGGCCGTCTTCGGCGGCGGCAAGGTGATCCGCGAATCCATGGGGCAGGCCCGCACCACCCGGGCCGAGGGCGCTCCCGACACCGTGATCACCGGGGTCGTCGTCCTCGACCACTGGGGCATCGTCAAGGCCGACCTCGGCATCCGCGACGGCCGGATCTGCGGCATCGGCAAGGCCGGCAACCCCGACACCATGGACGGGGTCGACCCCGCACTGGTCATCGGCCCCGAGACCGAGGTCATCGCCGGCAACGGGAAGATCGTCACCGCCGGTGCCATCGACGCCCACGTGCACTTCATCTCCCCGACGGTCATCGAGGAGGCGCTCGCCTCCGGGACCACCACTCTCGTCGGCGGCGGGACCGGACCGGCCGAAGGGAGCAAGGCCACCACCGTCACCCCCGGGCCCTGGCACCTGGCCCGGATGTTCGCGGCCCTGGAGGCCTATCCGGTCAACATCGGCCTGCTCGGCAAGGGCAACACGATGTCCCGCGAGGGGATGCACTCCCAACTGCGCGGCGGCGCCCTCGGATTCAAGATCCACGAGGACTGGGGGGCCACCCCCGCCGTCATCGACGCCTGCCTCTCGGTGTGCGAGGAGACCGGCGCCCAGGTCGCCATCCACACCGACACGCTCAACGAAGCCGGTTTCGTCGCCGACACCCTCGCCGCCATCGCCGGACGGACCATCCACTCGTACCACACCGAGGGCGCCGGCGGCGGGCACGCACCCGACATCATCACCGTGGTCTCCGAGCCGAACGTCCTGCCCAGCTCCACCAACCCCACCCGGCCGCACACGGTCAACACCGTCGAGGAACACCTCGACATGCTGATGGTCTGCCACCACCTCAACCCGGCCGTCCCCGAGGACCTCGCCTTCGCCGAATCGCGGATCCGGCCCTCGACCATAGCGGCCGAGGACGTCCTCCACGACCTCGGAGCCATCTCCATCATCTCCTCCGACTCCCAGGCCATGGGCCGGGTCGGCGAGGTCGTGCTGCGCACCTGGCAGACCGCCCACGTGATGAAGAAGCGGCGCGGCTTCCTCCCCGGCGACGGACCCGCCGACAACCACCGGGCCCGCCGTTACGTCGCCAAGTACACGATCAACCCCGCAGTGGCCCAGGGACTCGCCCGCGAGATCGGCTCGGTCGAGATCGGCAAACTCGCGGACCTGGTGCTGTGGAACCCGGCCTTCTTCGGGGTCAAGCCCGAACTCGTCATCAAGGGCGGCCAGATCGCCTACGCGCAGATGGGCGACGCCAACGCCTCCATCCCCACCCCGCAGCCCGTCCTGCCCCGGCCCATGTTCGGCAGCCACGGTCGCGCGCCCGCCCTCAACTCCCTGAACTTCACCGCCCAGGCCGCGCTCGACGACGGACTGCCCGAACGGCTCCAGCTGGGCAAGCAGTTCGTGGCCATCGAGGGCACCCGCAAGCTGAGCAAGGCCGACATGCGCAACAACGACGCCATGCCGAGGGTCGAGGTCGACGCCGACACCTTCACGGTCTCCATCGACGGGGAAGCCGTGGAACCGGCACCCGCGGCGGAACTGCCCATGGCCCAGCGCTACTTCCTGTTCTGAGAAGAGGTCCTTGCCGATGAGCCGCGCCGCGCTGCTCGTCCTCGCCGACGGCCGCTTCCCCGCCGGGGGGCACGCCCACTCCGGCGGGGCCGAGGCCGCCTGCAAGGCGGGCCGGATCCATGACGCCACCACACTGGAGGACTTCTGCCGGGGCCGGCTGCACACCGCCGGCCTCACCGCCGCCGCGCTCGCTGCGGCCGCCGCCCTCGGGCTCGACCCGGCCGTGCTCGACGCCGCCGCCGACGCCCGCACCCCGTCGCCGGCGCTGCGCACCGCGGCCCGGCGGCTCGGGCGGCAGCTGCTGCGCGCCGCCCGGGCCACCTGGCCCGCCGCCGAACTGGAGTCCCTGGCAGCGGCGTTCCCGCGCGGGGCCCACCAGCCCGTGGTGCTCGGCATCACCGCCCGGGCGGCCGGGCTCGGGCCCGGGGACGCCGCGCACGTGGCGGCGTACGAGAGCGTCGGCGGACCCGCCACCGCGACCGTACGGCTGCTGGGCCTGGACCCCTTCGAGGCGAGCGGGGTGCTGGCCCGGCTCGCCCCCGAACTCGACGCCGTCGCGGCCCGGGCGGAGCGGGCCGCGCTGCGAGCCCGCTCCCAGGGCCCGGACGCGCTGCCCGCGGCCTCCTCGCCGCTGCTGGACATCTCGGCGGAGGTCCATGCCGACTGGCCGGTTCGCCTCTTCGCTTCCTGACCCCCAAGGAGACACCCCCATGCACCTCGACCACGCCGTGACCTATCCCCACCGGCACACCCGCAGCGCCGATCCCCTGCGGGCCGACGGCAGCCGGCGGGCCCTGCGCATCGGACTCGGCGGGCCCGTCGGCTCCGGCAAGACCGCCACCGTCGCCGCCCTGTGCCGCGCGCTGCGTACCGAGCTGTCCATGGCCGTCGTCACCAACGACATCTACACCCGCGAGGACGCCGAGTTCCTGCTCCGCGAGGCCGTCCTGCCGCCCGAGCGGATCACCGCCGTCGAGACCGGCGCCTGTCCGCACACCGCCATCCGCGACGACATCTCCGCCAACCTGGAGGCCGTGGAGGAACTGGAGGACGCCTTCCGGGAGAACGGCCGACTGGACCTGATCCTCGTCGAGTCCGGCGGGGACAACCTCACCGCCACCTTCTCCCGCGGACTCGTCGACGCCCAGATCTTCGTCATCGACGTGGCCGGCGGGGACGACATCCCCCGCAAGGGCGGCCCCGGCGTCACCACCGCGGACCTCCTCGTCGTCAACAAGACCGATCTCGCCCCCCACGTCGGCTCCGACCTCGACCGGATGGCCCGCGACGCCGCCGCACAGCGCGGCGAACTCCCCGTCGCCTTCCAGTCGCTGCGCGGCCCCGAGGGCGTCGGCCCGGTGGCCGCCTGGGTGCGCGAGCGGATCGCGGCCTGGTCCTCGCGGTGAGCGGCGCGAACGCCACCGACACGGCCCCGGCACCCACGGCACCCACGGCGTCCCCGGCACCGGAGACGCCCCCGACGCTCCCGGCGGGCCTGCGGGCCACCGCCCGCATCCACGCCGTGGCCGACGGACGGGGCGGCACCGCCCTGCCGCTGCTCGCCGGGGAAGGGCCGCTCGCGCTGCGCCGCACGCGCTCGTCGTCGGGCGCCGAAGCCGGGGTCATGCTGGTCGGCGCGATGAGCGCCCCGCTCGGTGGGGACCACCTCACCATCGAGGCCACCGCCGGGCCCGAGGCGCAGCTCGCCCTCGCCTCGGCGGCGGCCACCCTGGCCCTGCCCGGCCGGTCCGGCGAGCCCGCACGGTACGACGTGCACCTCGTCGTGGGGGAGGGGGCATCGGTGCGGTGGCTGCCCGAGCCGCTGGTCTCGGTGCGCGGCAGCGACCTGAGGGTGCGCACCCGGGTCCGACTCGCCCCCACGGCACGGCTGGTGCTGCGCGAGGAGCAGGTGCTGGGCCGTACCGGGGAGGTTCCGGGCCTGCTGCGCAGCCGCGTCACCGTCGAGCGCGGAGGCCGCCCGCTGCTGGACCAGGAACTCGCCTGCGGCCCCGGTGCGCCCGGTGGCTGGGACGGCCCGGCGGGCCTGGCCGGGTACCGGGCGCTCGGCCAGCTCCTCGTCGTTGACCCCGCCTTCGCCGAGGATCCGCCCGCAGCCGCGGTCCTCGGGGAGTTCGCCGCGGTGACGCCGCTGGCCGGCCCGGCCGTCCTGGTGACGGCCCTGGCCGCCGACGCCCTACTCGTGCGCGAGCTGCTGGACGAGGCCTGCCGTAGCTACGGGTGGTGAAAGCGGGACGCATCAGGCACCGCTCAGCGGTACACGCCTTTCCGGTTATCGGGTTGGCAAAGAAGTCGATCCGGCCCTGTCGCCGGATCCCGATCAGGCGACAGGATCCCCCTGCACGCCGACGACCGAAACGACCAACTCGGCCGCCCACGGCCGTACCTGACGCAGGGGGAACAACCACGTGATACGCAACGCGGCGCTGGGGAGCGCCGCCACACTGATCACCGGCACACTCGCGGCGAGCCTGCTGCTGGCGCCGCCCGCCGCAGCGGCCTCCGCCGGCAGCGACGGCAAGGTGCCGGAGGCGCTGGGCGTCCAGATCGCCGCCGCCCGCGCCGCCCGGGCCGGGATCGACTGGAAGGACTGCCCGGCGGACTGGGGCTTCGAGAAGCCCATCCAGTGCGGATGGGTCAAGGTCCCGCTCGACTACGCCAAGCCGTACGGCAAGACCATCGACATCGCCGTCGACCGCATCGGCAGCACGGGGACCAAGGAGGAGCGCCAGGGCGCGCTCGTCTACAACCCCGGCGGTCCGGGTGGTTCCGGCATGCGCTTCCCGCGCCGTGTCACCACCAAGAGCCCGCTGTGGGTCAACACCTCCAAGGCCTACGACTTCGTGGGCTTCGACCCCCGCGGCGTCGGCCACTCGGCGCCGATCTCCTGCATCGACCCGCAGGAGTTCGTCAAGGCCCCCAAGGCCGACCCGGTCCCGGACTCCGTGGCCGACAAGCGCGCCCAGCGCAAGCTCGCCGCCGAGTACGCGGACGGCTGCAAGGAGCGCAGCGGCGAGATGCTGCCGCACATGACCACGCCGAACACCGCGCGCGACCTCGACGTGATCCGTGCCGGCCTCGGCGAGAAGAAGCTGAACTACCTCGGCGTCTCCTACGGCACCTACCTGGGCGGGGTCTACGCGACCCTCTTCCCGACGCACGTGCGCCGCATGATCGTCGACAGCGTGGTGGACCCGTCGCAGGACAACATCTGGTACGAGGCCAACCTCGGCCAGGACGTCGCCTTCCAGATGCGCTGGAACGACTGGCAGGACTGGGTCGCCAAGAACGACTCCGTCTTCCACCTCGGAGACACCCGCGCCAAGGTCGAGGCCAAGTATCAGGAGCTGCGCGCCAAGGCCAAGGCCAAGCCGCTCGGCGGGGTCGTCGGCCCGGCCGAGCTCATCGGCTTCTTCCAGGGCGCCCCGTACTACGACTCCTCCTGGGTGCCCGTCGCCCAGACCTTCGCGGCCTGGGCGGCCGGTGACGAGCAGGCGCTCGTCGACGCCATCGCTCCGGACATGACGGACATCAAGGGCAACGCGGCGGCGGAGAACGGCAACGCCGTCTACACCGCCGTCGAGTGCGCCGACGCGAAGTGGCCCACCAGCTGGTCCAAGTGGGACCGGGACAACAGCAAGCTGCACCAGAAGTACCCGTTCCTGACCTGGTCCAACGCGTGGATGAACCTCCCCTGCGCGACCTGGAAGGCCAAGCAGAGCACCCCGATCGCGGTCGGCGCCAAGCGCGGGCTGCCGCCCGTACTGATCGTCCAGTCCGAGCGGGACGCGGCCACGCCGTACAAGGGCGCGGTCGAACTGCACCGCAGCCTCGCCGGCTCGCGGCTGATCACCGAGAAGGGCGCGGGCTCGCACGGTGTCACCAGCCTGGTGAACCCCTGCATCAACACCCGGGTGGACGCCTACCTGCTCACCGGCAAGGTCGACGCCAAGGACGTGACGTGCACCCCGCACGCCACCCCCGTGGCCCCGGCCCCGGCCGCGGCGAAGTCCCTGTCGTCCGACGCGCCGGCCGAGTCCTCGGTCTTCCCGGCGCCGGAGGAGCTCCCCGCCGTCCGTTAAGGACCGGCGGGATCGAGCGGGAGAAGGCTCAGCGCGCGGTGCGCCGGGCCTTCTTCCGCTGTTCCTCCTCCTCGGCCTTGACCTCGGCCGCGTACCGGTCGACGTACTCCTGGCCGGACAGCCCGAGGATCGCGTACATGATCTCGTCGGTGACCGCCCGCAGGACCGCGCGTTCGCCCTCCATCCCGGCGTACCGGGAGAAGTCCATCGGCTCGCCGAAGCGGATCGTCACCCGCCGGATCTTCGGGATCTTCTTCCCGGGCGGCTGGATCTCGAAGGTGCCGACCATCGCGCAGGGCACCACCGGCACCCGGGCGCCCAGGGCCATCGCCGCCACGCCCACCTTGCCCTTGTAGAGCCGGCCGTCGTGCGAGCGCGTGCCCTCCGGGTAGATGCCCAACAGCTCGTCCTTGGCCAGTACCGCCAGCCCCTCGCGCAGGGCGGCCTGCCCGGCGTCCTTGCCGGACCGGTCCACGGGGATCTGCCCGGCGCTGCGGAAGAACGCGGCGGTGAGCCGGCCCTTGATCCCGGGACCGGTGAAGTACTCGGCCTTGGCCAGGAAGGTGATCCGCCGCTTGAGGATGGCGGGCATCAGGAAGTGGTCCGAGAAGGACAGGTGATTGCCCGCGACGATGGCGGCGCCCTCGGCGGGGATGTTCTCCAGACCCTCGATCCGGGGTCTGAACAGCAGCCGCAGCAGGGGGCCGAGCAACACGTGCTTGAGCAAGTGGTAGAACACCAGGCCGCTCCCGTCGACATCCCGTTGTCACAGCCATATTACGGACGGTGAGCCACGGGAAGCAGGGGGCGGACGGGACCTTACTCAGACATTGCGCGTGGCGGCCATCCCGGCGGTCAGCAGCCCCAGCACCACCCAGCCGAACCACAGCCAGCCGTTGCTGCCGAGGGCCACGGAATACGTGGCGACGGCCACCAGAGCGGCGAAGGTCATCACGGCCATCGCCTTAACGGATCCGGTCATGCCCCATGGTGGCGCGCGAAGGCGGTTTCGCGCTACTGGCCACGCGCTCGGAGCGAGGCGAGATACGCGTTGTACGCCGCCAGCTCCTTGTCGCCGTTGCGGTCCTCGGCCCGGTCGGACCGCCGCGCGGCCCGCTGCTCGGAGTGGTACCACTGGTAGACGAGGGCGATCAGGACCAGCACCGAGGGGATCTCGCTGAAGGCCCAGGCGATGCCGCCGCCCCACTGCTGGTCGAGCAGGGGGTCGATGCCGAGGGACGCCGGCGGGTTCGCGTACGTCTTGATCATCGGCTGGCTCGCCATCATCAGGGCGATGCCGAAGAAGGCGTGGAAGGGCATGCCCGCGAACAGTTCCAGCATCCGCATCACGTAGCCGGGCCGGTGCGGGCCCGGGTCGATGCCCATGATCGGCCAGAAGAAGATGAGGCCGACCGCGAGGAAGTGGACCATCATCGCGATGTGCCCGGTCCGGCTCTCCATCAGGAAGTCGAAGAGCGGGGTGAAGTACAGGGCGTAGAGGCTCGCGATGAACATCGGGATCGTGAAGGCCGGGTGGGTGATCACCTTCATGTACCGGCTGTGCAGCAGCATCAGCAGCAGCTCGCGCGGCCCCTTGCTGCCGCGGGCGGCGGGCGGCAGCGCACGCAGCGCCAGCGTCACCGGGGCGCCCAGCAGCACCAGGATCGGGGTGACCATGCTGATCACCATGTGCTGGACCATGTGGACGCTGAACATGACCATGCCGTAGTCGTTCAGCTTGGTGCACATCACGAGGAGCACGGTCAGCACGCCCACGGTGAAGGCGATGGTCCGGCCCAGCGGCCAGGCGTCCCCGCGCCGGCGCAGCCGCAGCACGCCCCACCCGTACAGGGCGAGTCCGACCAGCGAGCCGATCAGGAAGAAGGAGTCGAAGGAGAACTCCAGCCCGCGCCCGAGAGTGAACGGCGGCAGGTCCATGTCCATGTGCATGTCCATGCCGTGCCCGCTGTGATCCATCTGTTCACTCCCTTGACCGTGATGCCCCACCACAGTAATGCCGCCCCCGTACGCTCTTGCGCGCGGGGGCGGCCCAGGATAAAAGGGGCGCACAAAAGGGACGTCAGAGAACCGTCTGCGCCTCGTCGTAGCGGTCGGCCGGAACCGTCTTGAGGGTCGACGTCGCCTCGGCGAGCGGCACCATCACGATGTCCGTCCCGCGCAGCGCGGTCAGCATGCCGAACTCGCCCCGGTGCGCCGCCTCCACCGCGTGCCAGCCGAAGCGGGTGGCGAGGACCCGGTCGTACGCGGTGGGCGTGCCGCCGCGCTGCACGTGGCCCAGGATGACCGGCCGGGCCTCCTTGCCCAGGCGGTGCTCCAGCTCCACGGCGAGACGGTTGCCGATGCCGGCGAACCGCTCGTGCCCGTACATGTCGACGCCGCCCTCCTCCAGGTCCATCGACCCGGGCCGCGGCTTGGCGCCCTCGGCGACCACGACGATCGCGAACCGCTTGCCCGCGGAGAAGCGCTCGCCGACGATCTCCGTCAGCTGCTCGATGTCGAAGGGGCGCTCCGGCACGACGATCGCGTGCGCGCCGGCCGCCATGCCCGAGTGCAGGGCGATCCAGCCCGTGTGGCGGCCCATGACCTCCACGACCATCACCCGCTGGTGGGACTCGGCGGTGGTCTTCAGCCGGTCCAGCGCCTCCGTGGCCACCCCGACGGCGGTGTCGAAGCCGAAGGTGACGTCGGTGGAGGCGATGTCGTTGTCGATGGTCTTCGGGACGCCGACGATGGGCAGACCGGCCTGCGAGAGCAGGTTCGCCGCCTTCAGGGTGCCCTCGCCGCCGATCGGGATGATCGCGTCGAGGCCGAGGTCCGCGACGTGGCCGCGGGCGCGCTCCACGCCGTCGCGCAGGTGCGCCGGCTGGACCCGGGAAGAGCCGAGGATGGTGCCGCCGCGGGCGAGGATGCCGCCGACGGCGTCGAGGTCGAGCTTGCGGTAGTCCGCCTCCAGCAGGCCCTTCCAGCCGTCGAGGAAGCCGATCACCTCATCGCCGTGGTCGACCACGGCACGGTGCACGACGGAGCGGATGACGGCGTTGAGACCGGGGCAGTCGCCACCGGAAGTGAGCACACCTATGCGCATGGCAGGAACGGACCTTTGCAACGTGGGCCGACGACCGGACCACGTCGTCCGGTTGGAACTAACGCCACCCTACAAGCGCCGGAGCGGTGGGCTGAACCATCCTCCACATGCTGGTCGCACTCGTCGTGCGAAACCACGTCGGCCCGGTCCCCCCTAGGGAAAACCGGGCCGAACACATGATGGAGGGGCCGCCCCGATGAGCGGTTCTCCGGGTGCTACGCGGGCTGCGTCGCGGTGGCGATGCGCTCCGCGCGCAGCGCCTCGTACCACCGGTCGTCTATGGCCGGCAGCGCGTTCACGTCGAGGGCCAGCTTCAGCAGCAGGTCCGCGATCTGCGGGTTGCGGGCCATCACGGGACCGTGCATGTACGTGCCGAACACCGTGTCGTTGTACGCGCCTTCGGTGCCGTCACCGGTGCCGTTGCCGCGGCCCATGGTCACCCGGGCGAACGCCTTGGCCGTCGGGCCGAGGTGGGTCACGCCCTGGTGGTTCTCGAAGCCCGTCAGCTGCGGCAGGCCCAGGCGCGGGTCGATGTCCGCGAGGACGTCGCCGACGCACCGCTCGCCCTCACCGCGCACGGTGACGACGTCCAGCAGGCCGAGGCCCTCCTGGCGCTGGCCCTGGTCGTTGACGAACTCCTTGCCGAGGATCTGGTAACCGGCGCAGACGGAGAAGACGATCGCCCCGTTCGAGACGGCCCGCTCCAGGCCGCCGTCGCGCAGCAGGCGCTCCGCGGCCAGGCGCTGCGGCCGGTCCTCGCCACCGCCGATCAGATAGATGTCGCCCGAGGTGGGGATCGGCTGGTCGCTGCGCACGTCCACGCGCTGCACGTCCAGGCCGCGCTGGCGCGCCCGGCGCTCCACCACGAGGGCGTTGCCCTGGTCTCCGTACGTGCTCAGCAGGTCCGGGTAGACCCACACCAGACGCAGGCTGTTGTCGCTCATGCTCTTGTCCTTTATGGGTACTAGTTGCCGACGCGGCGGCGCACGTCCTGGAAGGCGGTGTAGTTGGCGATCAGCTCGATCTGGCCGGGCGGCGCGAGCTGCACGGCCTCGTCGAGGGTCTCGCACACGCGGAAGTCCAGGCCCGCGACCTCCAGGCGGACCGCGAGGTCCAGCTTGCGGTCACCGATCACGAAGATCGGGTGACCGGCGAGCCGCGGGTAGTCCACGTCCCACAGCCAGGAGGTGTCGGTGCCGTCGGCGCCGCGGGCGTTCACCGAGAGGATCACCGGGGTCGGCGGGGGATCGATCAGAGAAAACGTTTCGAGCCAGCCCGCCGGGTTCTTCGCGAGCAGCAGCCGCAGTTCACGGCCCTGGAAGCTGACCACGTCGTAGCGGCCGGCGACGGCCTGCACCTGGTACATCCGCTCCAGCGCCACCTGCGGCGGTACGCCGAAGACGGCGGCCACGGCGGCCGAGGTGGCGGCGTTGGCCTTGTTGGCGCGGCCGGGCAGCTGCAGGTGGATCGGCCAGGCCGAGCCGTGCGGGTCCAGGACGTGGTCGCCGGAGAGCACCCACGTCGGGGTCGGGCGCCGGAATCCGCACTCGCCGCAGAACCAGTCGTCGCCCGGGCGCTGCATGACACCGCCGCAGGAGGGGCACGACCAGGCGTCGTCCTTCCACTCCTGGCCGGCCGCGACCCACACCACGTTCTGGGAGGAGGAGGCGGACCACACGATCAGCGGGTCGTCGCAGTTGGCGACGATGACCGCCTTGGAGCCCTGGAGCCCCTCGCGCCACTTCTCCGCGAGCATGCGGGTCTCGGCGGCGCGGTCCAGCTGGTCGCGGGAGAGGTTGAGCAGGGCGATCACCTTGGGGGTGACGTCCCGGGCCACTCCGGCCAGGTACTTCTCGTCCACCTCGATGACGCCGTACTTGGCGTCCGAGCCTCCGGCCAGCGCGGAGGTGATGCCGGCCGGCATGTTGGCGCCGAGGGCGTTGGAGACGACCGGACCGCTGGCCCGCAGGGCCTCCGCGATCAGTCGGGTCGTCGTGGTCTTGCCGTTCGTCGCGGAGACGAGGACGACATCGAGATGTTGCGCCAGCGCGCCGAGAAGATCGGGGTCGAGCCTGAGTGCGACCTTGCCACCGATTACCGATCCGCTTCCGCGTCCCGCGGCCCGCGACACCGCCGCCGCGGCCTTGCCCGCCGTCACGGCCAGCTTGGCCCGCGGCGAAAGCGGCTCCGTGTTGCCTGCCATCGTCCCTTGTCCTCCTTGCGTCGGTCGGCCCCAGCCTATCCAGTACCGGCCGGAGCCTTGACCGCGGCGCCCCCGCCCCGCCGCGGATCTCCTCATATAGTCGCCCGTCGTAGGGTTGAGGCCATGCGACAGCGTCCCATTCCCGGTACCTCCGGCCTCGTCCGCCCCATGAGTCTGTTGGGTGATCCGGTGCTCCACTCCGCGTGCGCGGAAGTCACCGCATTCGGCCCGGAACTCGACCGGCTCATCGAGGACATGTTCGCCACGATGTACGCCGCCGAGGGCGTCGGGCTCGCCGCGAACCAGATCGGCGTCGGACAGCGGGTGTTCGTCTACGACTGCCCCGACGACGAGGACGTCCGCCACGTCGGGCACATCGTCAACCCGCGGTTGGTGACGGCCGACGGGGACGAGTTCCGGGGGCCGGAGGGGTGCCTGTCCCTGCCGGGGCTGGAGGCGGGGACGGTCCGCTTCGACCACGCGGTGGTGGAAGGCGTCACGTCGGACGGGGCGGCCGTCAGGATCGCCGGGACGGGGTTCTTCGCGCGGTGCCTCCAGCACGAGTGCGACCACCTCGACGGGACGGTGTACGCGGACCGCGTGACGGGCCTGCGCGCCCGTCGCCTGCGGCGTGCCATCCGAAAGACCTCCTGGGGAGCCGAGGCGCTGCGCGGCTAGCCGGATCCACCCCCGCCGGCGCCGATCCGGTTTCGCCGGGTACATCCAGCCCCTCCTCAAACGCCGGAGGGGCTGAACGGCGGGGCTGAAGTGGTGCGGCTAGAAGCCCGGGCCGTCTTCGCGGTTGCCGGCGGTGGCCAGGCGGCCCCAGAGGAGGTCCGTGAGGCCGGCGACCAGCTCCGCACGCTCGCAGGGGCGTTCGCCCAGCCACCAGTCGCCGGCCGCGTGCATCATGCCGACGATGCCGTGGCCCCAGATCCGGGCGAGGCGTTCGCCCCCCGGACCGAGGTCCACGCGTTCGCCGATCACCTCGGCCAGTTCCTCGCCGAGCCGGCGCAGCAGCGGGGCCGAGTGCAGGCCGACGTCGAAGCCGCGTTCGGCGCTGTGGGAGTCCTCGGCAGGGTGCATGAGGAAGCGGTAGACCTGCGGGCGGGCCTCGATGGCGGCAAGATAGGTGTCGAGGGTCGCCTCCACCCGGCGGCGCCGCTCGGCGGGGGCGTCGAGCGCCGCCCGAAGCGAGTCGAGCAGGGCGTCGGTGTGCCGGACGGCGAGGGCCTGGTAGAGGCCCGCCTTGTCCCCGAAGTGCCGGTAGAGGATGGGCTTGGTGATGCCGGCCTCCGCCGCGATCGCGTTCATGGAGGCTTTGGGGCCGTCCCTGAGCACGACCCGGTCGGCGGCTTCGAGCAGTTCCCGACGGCGGCGTTCGGCCGCTCCCGGCTCACCGGCCTGCTGAGTGGTCTCCATGACGTGTTTCTCTCCCCGCCCTTGCGATGTGCGTGACGCCCACGCAACGTAACACCCCGCACACCCTGTCGATCGAATCGGAGGCTACGCCGTCCGGCCTCGTGGCCGGTGCGGACGGTGCTTGACAGTGCTTACTCGCCGGTAACAGACTGTGGTCTTCGCGTAGGTTACCGCTAGTAACTTCCGCAGGGCCGAGTACAGACAGGTGGAGGGGACATGGCGGAGTTCACCATGGAGCTGAACGACGACCAGAAGCAGGTGCGGGACTGGATCCACGGCTTCGCCGCCGATGTGATGCGCCCCGCCGCCGCGGAATGGGACGAGCGCGAAGAGACTCCTTGGCCCGTCATCCAGGAGGCCGCCAAGGTCGGCATCTACTCGCTGGACTTCTACGCCCAGCAGTTCTTCGACCCGACGGGCCTCGGCATTCCGATGGCGATGGAGGAGCTCTTCTGGGGCGACGCGGGCATCGCGCTGTCCATCGTCGGCACCGGACTCGCGGCCATCGGCGTCGTCGCCAACGGCACCGAGGAGCAGATCGGCACCTGGATCCCGCAGATGTACGGGACCCCGGACGACGTGAAGGTCGCCGCCTTCTGCTCCTCCGAGCCGGACGCCGGCTCCGACGTCGGCTCGATGCGCACCCGGGCGGTCTACGACCAGGCGAAGGACGAATGGGTGCTGAACGGCACCAAGACCTGGGCGACGAACGGCGGCATCGCCAACGTCCACATCGTGGTCGCGGTCGTCGATCCCGCTCTGGGGACCAAGGGGCACGCCTCCTTCATCATCCCGCCGAACACCCCCGGCCTGTCCCAGGGGCAGAAGTTCAAGAAGCACGGCATCCGCGCCTCGCACACCGCCGAGGTGGTGCTGGACGGCGTACGGATCCCCGGCTCCTGCCTGCTCGGCGGCAAGGAGAAGCTGGACGAGCGCCTCGCGCGGGCCCACGAGCGCGCCCGCAGCGGCGGCGGGGAGAGGGTGAAGAACGCGGCCATGGCCACCTTCGAGGCCTCCCGCCCGGCGGTCGGCGCGATGGCCGTCGGCACCGCGCGCGCCGCCTACGAGGTGGCCCTCGACTACGCGAAGACCCGTACCCAGTTCGGCCGCCCGATCATCGACAACCAGGGCGTGGCCTTCCAGCTCGCCGACATGCGGACGCAGATCGACGCGGCCCGGCTGCTGGTGTGGCGGGCGTCCTGGATGGCGGTGGCGGGCCGGCCGTTCGAGTCGGCGGAGGGCTCCATGTCGAAGCTCTTCGCGAGCGAGGTCGCCAAGAAGGTCACCGCCCAGGCGGTCCAGATCCTCGGCGGCAACGGCTTCACCCGCGAGTACCCGGTGGAGCGCATGCACCGGGACAGTGCCATCTACACGATCTTCGAGGGGACCAGCGAGATCCAGCGCCTGGTGATCGCCCGCACGATCTCCGGCATGCCGATCCGCTGACGCGCGCCCGCGTACGAGGGCTCCCGGACGCCTGGTGGCGTTCGGGAGCCCTCGCCTCACCTGGGCAGGGGCGTGAGGCAGGTGGACGTGGAGCCGTCCGGGCCGTACTCGGCGCCGGCGACCCGGTCGAGCGGGGCGCACCGGTCGCCGGACGTCTCCAGCCGCTTGCTGACGCGGTACTCGGCCTTCGGCGAACCGCAGTCCCGCACGCGCAGCCTCAGGCGCTCCCCGTCCCACTCGTTGCCCACGCACTGGCCCACCGACAGGGTCGGCGTGCTGTCACCGACGAGCAGGGCGATCCCGATCAGTGCGGGAATCCCCAGGAGGACGAGCAGTACCGGTGTGAGGAACAGCAGGACCGGGGCCCGGCGCCACATCGGCTTGCCCGGGTCGAGCGCGGGCCGGTAGCCGCCCGCCGGGGGAGCGAGCCTGCGGAAGGACGCCCGCGGGCCGAGGTTCATCAGCAGGGTCACGGGCGTGATGAAGAGGGACAGCGGCCCCCACCAGCCCTGCCACAGGGTGTCCGAGGACATGCGGCGGTAGGTGGCGAGCCCGCAGTCGCGGCAGAACGGTCCGGGCAGGCTCAGGAACCGCATCAGCACGATCAGGCCCTGGTGGCCGCGTACGGTCGCGTGCGCGGCGGGCCAGGCCCCGCACAGTCGGCAGCCGTAGCGGCCCGGCTCGGGGTGCGCGCCGTACGCGCCGTACGCGCCGTAGGGCTGCGGTCCGGCCTGCCAAGAGCCGGCCGAGCCGCCCTGCTGCGGGACGGGCGCACTGTAGGGGTTGTACGGGCCGGCGCCCTGCTGCGGTTGTGGCTGTGGCGGAGTGGCCACGGGAATCTCCTCGATCGCTTCGTGATCACCGGCACGGTGATCACGGCACCCTACGCCCTGCCGGCCGCGCCCTCAGGGCCGCAGCAGCCGCACGAGGGCCCGGCCGAAGAGGAACCGGCCCACCGCCGCGACCAGGGGATCCAGGGCGCGCGGGAGGCCGCGCAGGCGCAGCTCCTCCCGCCAGTGGATCTCCGCGCCGCCCGTGCGCAGGGGGCGGATCTCGATCTCCGCCCAGCCCGTCACCGACCGGCCGCGCTTCTCGAGTCGAACCAATCCCGACGAACCTTCGGCAGGGGGTCGCCATTCGACGACCTCCATGCGATCGTCGAATGTGATCCTGCTCACGCCCGTCCGTGCCGTGAAGATCGTTCCGACGCGGGTCGGGGGTGCCGTCTCGATGATCGTCCGGGTGAGCGGGACCTGCGCGCCGTGGCGCTCCCAGTCCGTGAGCTTCGGCCACGCTTCGAGCGGTGGCAAAGACGTGTGGTGAACGATCCGGATAGCGGGCATGAGCGCATGGTAAGCGGGCATACACACCGTGAACTGGACGGCGAATATGGGTTCCGTCCGGGGGCGGCGATCAGTAATACTCACCGCCACCGTGGATCGCGGATTCGACCGGGTGACCACCGGCGCTCCCGCCCCACTTCGCGAGGAGGTGCGCCATGTGCTCCCACCAGCCACCCTGCCCTACTGCCGACAGCGCCGATCACGACGCCGCCCGCATCGTGGCCTCTCACCCTGAACAGGGCTGGAGCCTGCTGTGCAACGGAGTCGTGGTCTTCGACGACACCGGTGAACTGCTCCCCGACAGCCGCACGGTGGAACCCCGCCGCCCGGCCTTGGTCTGAGCGAGGAGGCAGCATGCGCCAGCAGCTGATCCGTAAGCCCGTCCCGAAGCCCGCCCCCCGAGACCTGGACCTGCGCACACCGTCGGGCAGACCCCTCCCGTACTGACGGGAGCCCAGGATTTAGGCCGTAGTCCAGACCCACCGGCCGAGACTCAGCCGGTGGGCGCAGCCGCGCCGCCCAGGAACGCCGCCTCGTAGGCGGCGTCCCCGATCGCCGCGCGGGCCTGCCGCTCGCCCTGGTCCCGCAGCGCCCTCAGCGAGGGCGAGCCCATCTGCGGCCGGCCCACCGTGCGCCACCACGCGTGCGCGGTGCCGAGCAGCCGTGCCGCGAGTTCCCCGTCGCCCAGTCCGGCCACCGCCGCGGCCAGCAGGTCCAGGCCGAGCGCGATGCCGAAGCGGTCGCCGAGCAGCCGCTTCCCGGAAAGCATGGCCCGTACGTGCCGGGCGGCCTCCCCGTGATCGCCCAGGCCCAGCGCCGCCACCGCCAGGATGTAGTCCGCGTACGCCCGCAGCCAGCGCTCGCCCAGCTCCGCGCAGGCCTCCCGCAGGGACTGTGCCTCCTCGGTCGCCTCGTCGAAGCGCCGCAGGTCGCACAGGGAGTAGCTGGTGGCCAGCTTGCACAGCAGCCAGCCCGTGCCGCTGGTCCGCCCGCCGTGGCCCGCCCGGGCCCGGGGGCCGGCCAGGAGCAGGGCCCGTACGGGGTCACCGGGCATGAGGACGGACGCCGCCGCCAGATAGGCCGCGCGCAGCTCCCGCTCGGGGTCCGCGAGCCGGGCGGCGTCGCGCGTGCACTCGTCGCCGAGTCGTCGCGCCGCGTCCATGTCGCCCTGGAGCAGCAGGGTGAGTCCGAGGGCCCACACGGCCTGGTTGTACGCGGCCCCCGTGCGCGGAGCGGCCCGCAGGGCCCGTTCCAGGAAGCCGCGGCCTTCGTGCACGTGCCCGCACGCGAACCAGTAGAACCACAGGGCCCCGGCCATCTCCAGCGCCGCCGTCGGGTCGGCGGCGATCAGGTGCTCCAGAGCGGTGCGCAGCTGTGCGTGCTCGGCGGTGATCCTGCGGTACCAGTCCACCTGCCCCGGGCCCATCCACCCCCGCTCGGCAGCCTGGGAGAGCGCCGCGTACCAGTGGGCGTGCCGGTCGGTGACGATCTCCACCTCGCCGAGCTCGCCCAGCCAGTCCTGTCCGTACTCGCGGATCGTGTCCAGCATCCGGTAGCGGGTCCCGGTCCCGCGTTCCTCGATGCGCAGGACCACGGACTTGGCGGCGAGACCCGCCAGCACGCGCTCCACCCGGGCGGCGGGCAGCGGCCCGCCCGAGCAGACGGCGCGCGCCGCGGCGATGTCGAAGTCACCGGTGAAGACCGAGAGTCGGGCCCACAGCAGCCGTTCCAGCGGCTCGCACAGTTCGTGGCTCCAGCCGATCGTGGTCCGCATCGTCTGGTGCCGGCGCGGCAGTGCGGCCCGGGCGTCGGACAGCACCTCGAAGCGTTCGCCGATCCGTTCGGCCATGTGCTCCAGCGTCCACAACCGCATCCGGGCGCCCGCGAGTTCCAGCGCGAGCGGGATGCCGTCCAGGCGCCGGCACACCTCGGCGGCCAGGGCGGTGCGCGCGGGGTCGGCGAAGACCGCCGCCGCCCGCGGGGTCGCGGCCAGCGCGCGGGCCCGGAAGAGCGTGAGGGCATCGCTGTCGGGTCCCTCGCAGGGCAGCGGTCGGACCTCGACGACCTCCTCGGTCGGCATGTCGAGCGGCTCGCGGGAGGTGACGAGGATCGTCAACCCGGGTGCGGACTGCAGGAGTTCGCCGACGAGATGGCGGCAATCGGCCACCAGGTGCTCGCAGGTGTCCAGGACCAGGAGCAGCTCCTTGTCGGCCATCCACGCGCACAGCTCCTCGTCGAGAGGGCGCGGGGAGTGGTCGGCGAGGCCTACGGTGTGGGCGACGGTGGCGGTGAGCAGGCTCGGATCGCGCAGGGGCGACAGTTCCGCCCACCAGACCCCGTCGGGGCGCGCCTGGCGGGCGGCGGCGACGGCCCGCAGGGCCAGCCGTGACTTGCCGACGCCGCCCACCCCCGTGAGGGTGATCAGTCTTCGCTCGCGCAACAGGCCGTCGAGCAGCTGGAGTTCGCGCTCCCGGCCGACGAAGCTCGCAGGTTCCGGGGGCAGGTTGCCGGGCACCGGGCAGGGGTCCGGTCCGGGATCGCCGTCCGCGGATTCTGCCTGATTGTCATTGAACGAGTACTCACCGAACACGGATGTATTGTGCGCGATCTTCCCGTGGGGCCGTGCCGTTCAGGCCGGATCGGTGTCCACTTTCATGCGACGAGTGTGATCCGGCGCTCCGCGGAGAAGGATCCCCAGTTGCCGTCCGGGAGCCTGGCCCGCAGTTTCACGGCCCAGACCGTGCCGGTCGGCTCGGCCACCGCGAGCCGGTGCTCCGCCCGGCCGCTGGGCACCGCACCCGCTCCGAACTGGATGACGGTCGTGGGCACTCCGTTGACGTACAGCTCGTACTCGGTGGTCAGGTCGCCGGTGTCCGGGGCGGTCCACGTCAGTGTGACGGCGCCCGGGGAGGCGGTGGCGGCGAATTCGGCGGGTGCCGTGCCGGGGCCGTCGCCGGAGGCCGGCGGGGTCGTCACGTCCACCGCCGGACCGTCGGGGGAGGAGTTGTCCGCCCCGTCGCGGGCCCGGACGGTGAAGGTGTAGACGGTGTCCGGCCGGAGGTCGTTCAGGGCCGTGGCGCTCTCGCCGGGGCCGGCGGTGTGGATGCGGACGCCGCCCTGGTAGACGTCGTAGGCCGTGACGCCCGTGTCGTCGGTCGCCGCCGTCCAGGACACCTGGGCCGACCGGGGGCCGGTCGCCCGGGCGGTGGTGGCGGCGGGGGCGGTGGGGGCCGTGCGGTCCTCGGCTTTGGCGGCGGGGGTGGTCACCCGGGCGGCCGGGCCGGGGCCGGAGAGGTTCCCGGCGGCGTCCTTGGCCCGGACCGTGAAGGCGTAACCGGTCTGCGGGGCGAGGCCGGTGATGTCCACCATGGTCTTCTCGGCGGGGAGCTCGCGGACCAGGCGGTCGGCTTCGAAGACCTGGTAGCCGGCCACCCCGTCCCGGTCGGCCGCCGCGTCCCACATGACGTGCACGCTGGTGGCGCTGCCGGCCTGGGCGGTCAGTCCGGCGGGGGCGGGCGGGGGTTCGGTGTCGGGCGCGGTGCATGCCGTGAGGCCGGTGGTTCCGGCGATGCCTGCGACGGCCAGGCAGAGGGCGAGCGTGGGGGCGCTGCGTCGCACGGGGTGCCTTCCTCGGCTTCCTTAATGGTCTAGACATATATGGCACGGCGGGCGGGACCCCGACAAGCCCCCTGCGCCCGACGGTCCGCGGTGTGCCCGGGTTCGTGTTCTTCTGTGCCCGCAGGGCCCGGCCGTCCGCACCACACCCCGGTGGTCGGCGGCACGTGGCCGGCGGCCGGTGCGACCGTACGACCGACCGGGACGGGATCGTCAAGGACCGACCGGCCGTCACGGACCGTCAACACCCGTACGGCGGACACGTCTTTCGCTCGAAGGCACCCCCTCCTGCGCCACCATGACGGCGAGTAAGGAGGTTTCGATGGTGATTTCCCTCTCGGTGGTCGTCCTGCTCTTCATCCTGGCCTGGATCTTCCTGCGCAGCGGCGGTCTCAAGTTCTCCCACGCCGTCGTCTGCGCGCTGCTCGGCTTCTACCTCGCGAGCAGCAGCATGGCCGCGACCATCCACGACGGCCTGACGGCCACCGCGCACGTCGTGTCCAGTCTCAATCCTTGATCGACTGTTGCGCCTTCGTGAATCATCCGGCCCGTCCATGGACTCCTCGAGCGGTGCGATCTAGCGTCTGGCGGCGGCGCGACATCAGACGCAATGTCAACAACGCTGAGAGAAACGGAGGAAGTCCGGATGTTCCGAAGATCGCTGAACTGCGCCGTGCTGCCCGTCGTCGCCGCCCTCACGGTGATGTACGGCGGCTCGCCGGCCCAGGCCGAGGAGATACCCAAGGCCCCCGGCCACCGTCTCGTCACCCACTACGACGGCGCCCCCGCGGCCGCCGCCCCACTGCCCGGCGAGGCGCCGCCGCAGCACCCCTTCCTCGCACCCAACGGTCGCAGCGGCATGCACTCCGACGCGGCGGGCAGCGCCACCTCCCCCTGGTCGGGGCCGCTCGGCAAGAACCCGAAGGTGACCAGCGAGAAGATCGCCGCACTCGGCGGCGAGTGCGCGACCGCGACCTTCGACTCGGCCGGCCGGCTCGTCACGGTGTGCGGCACCTTCTCCGGCTTCAAGGTCAAGCTCCTGGAGCCCCGTACGCTCGCCACGCTCGCGGAACACCAGCTCCCGCAGCGCTCCTCGACGGTCGAGGCGATCACCTCGCTCGACTTCGCGAAGATCTTCAAGGACACCTCGGGCGGCGCCTACTTCTACCTGGACGACCAGGACCGTGCCGTGCTGGCCGACTCCCGCCAGCACATCCTGCGCCTGGCCCACTCCCAGAACCCCGACGGAAGTTGGAAGTTCACGGTCGACGACGACTGGGACCTCACCGGGCAGGTCCCGCACGACTGCGTGACCTGGACCAACCTGTGGCCCAGCGGTACCTGTGACCCCGTCACCTCGGTGATGCCCGACTGGAACGGCCGCATCTGGTGGGTCACCCGCCAGGGCCGGGTCGGCACGGTGGATCCGGCGACCTCGCAGATCCGCTCGGTCCAGCTGCGGGGCGAGGAGATCCAGAACTCCTTCTCGGTCGCCGAGGACGGTGTCTCCATCGTCTCCGACCACGCGCTCTACAGCTTCCGTGCCGCTGCCGACGGCACCCCCGAGATCCAGTGGCGCCAGACGTACGACCGGGGAACGGCGTCCAAGCCCGGTTCGGTCAACCAAGGTTCGGGCACCACCCCGGACCTCTTCGGTCAGGGCTACGTCGCCATCACCGACAATGCCGACGACCGGATGAACGTCCTGGTCTACAAGCGGGGCGTGGACGTACCCGCCGACCGGCGGCTGGTCTGCAAGGTGCCGGTGTTCGGCTCCGGCGCCTCGACCACCGACAACTCCCTGATCACCTGGGGCAACAGCATCGTCGTCGAGAACAACTACGGCTACGAGACCCCCACCACCCTGCTGCTGGGCAAGTCCGTCGTGGGCGGAGCGGCCCGCATCGACGTCCGCGCCGACGGCAGCGGCTGCGACACGGTCTGGGAGAGCGCGATCCGCGCTCCCTCCGTGGTCCCGAAGCTGTCCACCGCGAACGGGCTGCTCTACTTCTACGAGAAGGAGCCGAACGCCTGGGGCATCGACGCCTGGTACCTCACGGCCGTGGACTTCCGCACGGGCGAGCGCCGCTGGCGGCAGCTGACCGGCACCGGTCCGCTCTACGACAACAACTGGGCCCCGATCACCCTCGGCCCCGACGGCACCGCGTACGTCGGTGTCTTCAACGGCATCGTCGCGGTCCGCGACAACTGACGGACGAGCCGCCCGCCGCCGGACACCCCTGGCAGCGGGCGGCTCGATCACAGAATCAGCGCCGCGCTCGGAGGCACGCTGGTCGGGCACACGGCCGCTGGCGCCTCACGTTGGCGCTGGTCGTGGCGCTGATCGATGCCCGTGTTCAGCGGGCTGTTCCCGGTACCGGCCGGGACCTCGTCAGAGTGCCGCCCGGCGGCGCCATTCCTCGGCGAGCAGCCGGTAGGAGTTCACCCGGTCCGCGTGCCCGTGCGTGATCGTGGTGATCAGCAGTTCGTCCGCGCCGGTCGCCACCTGGAGCCGCTCCAGGTGATCGGCGACGGTGCGCGCGGAGCCGACGAACCGGGTCTCCAGACGGTCGGCGACCAGCAGCCGGTCCGCATCGGTCCACGGCAGGGCCCGTGCCTCGGCCGGGGTGGGATAGGAGATGGCCCCCTCGGCCGTCCGGATGCTGCGTACCCAGGCCCCGTACCCGGTGGCCAGTTCGTGCGCCGTCTCCTCGTCCTCGGCCACCACCACGTCGGCGGACACCGTCAGGTACGGCCGGTCCAGCTCGGCCGACGGCTTGAAGGCGGCCCGGTACCCCGCGGCCGCGTCCAGCACCGCCGCCGGACTGACGTGGTAGTTGGCCGCGAACCGGAGCCCGTTGCGACCCGCCGTCTCCGCGCTCACCCCGCCGCTGCTGCCCAGGATCCACACCTCTACGTCGGCCCCCTCGCCGGGGACGGCATGCGCCTCCACCCCCTCCGGCGAGCGGTACTCGCCCCGCAGCAGCGCGAGCACGTCGTCGACCTGCTCGCCGTACTCCTGCGGCTCGGCCCCCGGCAGGTTCAGCAGCTTCTGCTGGAGGGCCACCCGCGGATGGCCCAGCAGATGGGCGAAGGAGAACGGGTCGGGGATCCGCAGCCCGTTCGGGGCGTACCCGTCCACGACCGGGGGGACCGGCGCCGGCCCGCCCGGACCGTCGGACGGCCGGGGCCGGCCCGCCGAGCGGCCCAGCCCCAGGTCGATGCGCCCGGGATGCAGCGCGTCGATCAGGCCGAACTCCTCGACGGTCGACAGCGCGGTGCGGTGCCCGAGCTGCACCGCGCCCGAGCCGAGCCGGATGGTCGAGGTCGCGGAGGCGGTCAGCGCGAGCAGGACCGCCGGCGAGGTCCCGGCGACCCCGGGATTGAGGTGGTGCTCGGCGAACCAGTAGCGGGCGTAGCCGAACTCCTCGGCCCGCCGGGCGAGATCGATGCTGCGGTGCAGGGCTTCGGCGGCGGTGGAACCGGAGGAGACGGGGACGAGGTCGAGGACCCCGAGGGGGATGCCGGGCATGGCCGGACTCCTTAAAGATCGGGGAAGCAGGGGTCGGGTATTGCGCGGCGCAGGGCCGGCGCGATGTCCGACTGGAAGAGTTCGAGCGAGGCGCGGTGGTCCGCCTCGGCCAGCCCGCCCGCCTCGGCCTGCAGGTGCAGGGCCGTGTGGCCGAAGGCCTCGTGGTAGCGGTGCACCTTCTCGATCACCTGCTGGGGGCTGCCGATCAGCGCCGAGCTCCGCTCGACGAAGTCCTCCAGGGTCGGGAAGACGGGGGCCGCGCCCAGCTGTTCGTGGAAGGCGAGGTAGCGCGCGAACGCCGGCCGGTACGCCGCGACCGCCTGCTGCGAGGTGCGGGCCGCGTGGTAGCCGGCCGTGCCCGCGCCGACCACGGCCCGCGCCGGATCGTGCCCGTAGTGCTCCCAACGCTCCCGGTAGTGGCGGATCAGCTCCGCGTACGGACCGATCGGGTGGGTGACGTTCGCCGAGAACAGCGGGTCGCCGTAACGGGCTGCGAGATCGACCGACTCCCGGCTCGTGGCACTGCCGTGCCAGACCCGCAGGGCCCGTTGGAACGGCCGCGGCAGCACCTCCGCACCGCTCAGCGCGGGCCGGAAGCGCGGCTGCGCGCTCACCTCGTCCTCCCGCCAGATCCGGCGGAACAGCTCGTAGCCCTCGGCGTTGCGTTCCCACTGGTCCTCGGGGGACACCTGGAACAGATCGCGCTGCGCCGTGCCGTTGCCCTTGCCGATCATCAGCTCCAGGCGCCCGTCGCTGAGGTGGTCGAGCGTCGCGTAGTCCTCGTACGCCCGCACCGGGTCGAGCAGGCTCAAGGTGGTGACGGCGGTGAACAGCCGGATCCGGCGGGTCAGCGCGGCGATGTGGCTGAGCACCACGGGCGGCGAGGAGGACAGGAACGGCCGCTCGTGGCGCTCGCCCACGCCGAAGCCGTCGAAGCCGAGCTCCTCCGCCAGCAGGGCGGCGGCGACCACCTCGCGGAACCGCTCCCGGGTGGGCTTCAGCCGACCCGTCGCCGGGTCGGGAGAGTCCGTGATCAAGGTGATGGCGAGGAACTTCACGAGGCCGGGTCCGGGGCTGGAGCTGGAACCGGCGCCGGGGTCGCGAGGCCGAGGTGGTCGCGCAGGGTGGTGCCCTCGTACTCGGTGCGGAAGACCCCCCGCTCCTGGAGCAGCGGTACGACCGAGTCCGCGAAGCCGTCCAGACCGCCCGGGGTGATGTGGGGGACGAGGATGAAACCGTCGGCGGCGTCCGCCTGCACCAGCGTGTTGATCGACTCGGCGATCGTGGCGGCCGATCCGACGAAGGTCTGGTCGGCGGTGGTCCTGATGACCAGCTCGCGGATCGACAGGCTCTTGGCCCGGGCCAGCTCGCGCCACTGCCGGGCGGTGGCGAGCGGATCGCGGAACTGCCGTACGCTCGCCCGCCCGAGGGCGATGGTGTTCTCCCCGACCAGGGGGTCGACTTCGGGCAGCGGGCCGTCCGGGTCGTAGGCGGACAGGTCCCGGTTCCACACGTGCTCCAGGTACTTGATCGCGGTCTGCCCGCTGACCTGGAGGCGGCGCACCTCGTGCGCGAGTTCCCGTGCCTGCGCGTCGGTGTCCCCGAGGACGAAGGTGGCCGCGGGCAGGATCTTCAACTGGTCGTGGGTACGGCCGTGCCCCGCCAGCCGGCCCTTGACGTCCGCGTAGAACTCCCGCCCCGCGTCGAGGGTTCCGTACCGGCCGAAGATCGCGTCGGCACCGGCTGCGGCGAACTCCCGGCCCTCCTCGGAGTCCCCCGCCTGGAAGATCACCGGCCGGCCCTGCGGGCTGCGCGGCACGTTGAAGTGGCCCTCGATGTCGAAGTGCCGGCTCCGATGGGCGAAGGCACCTGCCCGCGCGTCGCGCAGGAAGGTGCCGGAACCCGCGTCGGCGGCGATCTCGGAGCCGTTCCACGAGTCGAACAGCACGTTGGCGGTGGCCAGGAACTCCTGGGCGCGGGAGTAGCGGTCCTCACGCGGCAGGAACCCGCCGCGCCGGAAGTTCTCGCCGGTGAAGGAGTCCCAGGAGGTGACCACGTTCCAGGCGGCCCGGCCCTGCGACAGGTGGTCGAGCGTCGCGAACTGGCGGGCCACCTCGTAGGGCTCGTTGAACGTGGAGTTGATGGTGCCGGTCAGGCCCAGGCGCTCGGTCACCGCGGCCAGGGCGGCGAGCACCGTAAAGGTGTCGGGCCGGCCCACCACGTCCAAGTCGTATATCTCACCGCCCTGTTCGCGCAGCCGAAGCCCCTCCGCGAGGAAGAGGAAGTCGAACTTGGCGCGCTCGGCCGTCTGCGCGAAGTGGATGAACGAGTCGAAGTCGATGTGGCTGCCGGCCGCCGGGTCGCTCCACACCGTGGTGTTGTTGACGCCCGGGAAGTGGGCCGCGAGATGGATCTGCTTGAGCGGCTTGCTGCTCATGGTGGGTCCTTCCGGAGGGTCCGGGTCGGGCGGCGGGTCGGGCCGTGATCAGGCTGCGGGCCGCGCGTAACGGTTGGCCGGGCGGTCCAGCCCGAGCAGGCCGCGCAGGGTGTCCGCCTCGTACTCCTGGCGGAAGGCACCGCGCCGCTGCAGTTCCGGCACCAGCCCCCGGGTGAGGGCGGGCAGGTCGTGGGCGATCACCCCCGGCCGCAGCAAGAAGCCCGACAGGCCTGCCGCACGCCGTTCCAGGAGCAGGTCCGCCAACTGCCCGGGGCTCCCGGTGAAGACCGCGCCGTCACGGGCGTACGGGACGCCCGCGAGCGCGTCGAGACGTTCCAGGCGTGCGGCGGCCGCCGGAGCGTCCGCGTCGAGGAACACCGTGAGGTCCCCGAAGAGGTGCAGCGGGTCCGCCGCGAGCCCGGTCGCCTCCCGGGCCCGCCGGATCGCCGCCACGGCCGCCCGCGTACCGTCGCCGTCGCGCGCGGCCACGTACCCGACCTCTGCGGACCGGGCGATGAGCGCGTACGAGGCCTCGCCGTCGCCGGCCGCGCTGACGACGGGCTGCCCCTGCGGCGGGCGCGGGGTGATCGAAGGCCCCCTGACGCTGAAGTGACGGCCCTCGAAGTCGATGTGGTGCAGCTTCTCGCGGTCGACGAACCGGCCCGTGGCCACGTCCCGGATCTCCGCGTCGTCCTCCCAGCTGTCCCACAGCCGCCGGATCACCTCGACGTGGTCGGCGGCCTCCGCGTACAGCTCCCCGTCCGCGAACGGAGCGGTCCGCCGCCCGAAGTGCCGTGCCTCGTGGTCGAGCTCGGACACCTGGATCCGCAGGCCGGCCCGTCCCCGGCTCACGTGGTCGAGCGTGGCGATCGCCTTGGAGATGTGGAAGGGCTCGGTGTGGGTCGCCGTCACGGCCGGGACCAGCCCGATGTGCCGGGTCAAGGGTGCGACCCGGGCCGCGGTGAGCACCGCGTCCAGTCGCCCGCGGACCCGGTCCGTGCGCCCGTCGGGTCCGGTGGGCGAGGAGGACTGGAGGGCGAGGCCGTCCTCGAAGGTGATGAAGTCGAGCAGCCCGGTCTCGGCCTCGGCGGCGAGGCCGGCCCAGTAGCGGGCGGTGAAGAGCTCGGCGGGCCGGGCACCCGGCTCGCGCCAGGCGGCCGGGTGCCGGCCCGCGCCGTCGAGGGCGACGGCGAGGTGCAGGGGCGCCGGGGACGATGAGGAAACGGACACGGAGAATTGCGCCTTCCTGCTCGGCGTACGGGAAAGGGAAGCCGATGCGGGATCATGCAATTGGGCGGCCCGTCATCAATTTCTTTCGAAAACGCTACGCCCGATAGCGGTGCCATACAATGACCGCAATATTAAGAGAATTTGGCGGTGGTGTTGCCCGGGGCCCGGACGGCCAGGAAGAAGGGCCGGCGGCGCAGGGTGAAGCCGATCGACTCGTAGAGCCGGATCGCACGCGTGTTGCTCGCCGCGGTGTGCAGGAACGGGACTTCGCCGCGTTCCCGGATGCCCGCGGCAACGGCTCGCACCAGCTTCGTCGCCAGGCCCTGGCCGCGGTGGTCGGGATGGGTGCACACCGCGCTGATCTCGGTCCAGCCGGGCGGACGCAGCCGCTCCCCGGCCATGGCGACCAGCCGGCCCTGCCGGCGGATGCCGAGGTAGGTGCCCAGCTCGACGGTGCGGGGCAGGAAGGGCCCGGGCTCGGTCAGCCGGATCAGTTCGAGGACCTCCGGCACGTCGGCGGCGCCCAACCGGACCGCCTCCGGGGCCGGCTCGGCGCGCAGCGAGGCGTCGACGAGCTGGACGCCCTGGATCCGCCCGACGGTCTCCCACGCGTCGGGCGGGGTCAGCACCCCGGCGAGCGAGGCGACCTCGCCGTCGCCGACCAGCGCGCGCAGGTCGGCCCAGGAACGCGGGTCGCCCGGGTCGGCGAGGGCGGCGAAGGGCGAGACGTCCGGGGAGTAGCGGGCGGCGCGGGAACCGCCGCCCGCCGGGTACTCGGCGAAGGCGGTGTGCGCGCCGGACAGGGCGGCCCAGGCCGGGTTGTCCAGCACGTGGGGGGACAGCGAGGTGTGCGCGGGGGTGCTCATGAGTTGCTCAGGGGCAGACCGGGCGGGTTGACCGTCGAGGTCTTGACGGCCTCGTTGGACAGGTTCCAGGCCGCCAGCAGCTTCTCGTACTGGCCGTTCTCGATCAGGTGGTTGATGGCAGCCGCCACCGGCTCGGCCAGCCCGCTGTCCTTCTTGGCGGTCGCCGCGATCAGGCCCTGCAAGGACTCGCCGGCGCCGGAGAAGGCCCCCGCGTTGCGCGTGGGGGCGTTGCTGCTCGCGGTCTGGGTGACGTGGTAGGCGACGGAGGGGTTCGGGGCGAAGTTGACGTCGATCTTCTTGCCGCCCAGGGCCAGGTAGGTGCTGTTGGTGTCGGGGAAGTACTTGACGGTGAGGTCCTTGCCCTCGGCCTGCAGCTTCTTCTGCCACTCCAGGAGGATCTTCTCCTGGTTGGTGCCCGAGCCGACGGCGACCGTCCGGCCCGCGAGGTTGCGGTAGTCGCCGTTGAAGTTCCAGGGGCTGTCCTTCAGCACCTCGAAGGCCAGGTTGTCCTGCCGGTACGAGGCGAACTCGTACTTCTTCTTGCGTTCCTCGGTGACCGTGACGTTGGTGAAGGCCACGTCGACCTTGCCGCTGTCGATGCCGACGAAGAGGTTCTCCCAGGTGGAATTCTTCACGACCGGCTTGAGCCCGAGGGCGGCGGCCACCAGCCGGCCCAGGTCGGGCTCCGCCCCAGTGAGCGTCTTCTGGTCGGTGCCGACGTAGGCCAGCGGTGGGAAGCCGGCGGGGAGCGCGCCGACGCCGACGACCAGCTCGCCCCGTTCGCGGACGGCCTCGGGCAGCCGCGCGCGCAGCGACTCGACGACGGGTACGGACAGTTCGGTCGGTCGGGCGGCGCCGTTGGACTCCGCGCCGACGGTGACCTGGCCGGAGGCCGTCGCCGGCGCAGTGGCCTCGGCGTCACCGCACGCGGTGAGTCCGCCGGCGAGGGTCACGGCGGCCGTCGCGGCGCCGAGGCCGCGCAGGAGTCTGACGCGCAGGGTGGGCTCGTGGTGCATGGCGTTCCTTTGTGGGAGTGGGAAGAGCGGAGGAGGCAGGCAGGAGGAAGGGAGGAGGAAGAGGCGGGCGAGGCGGAGACGGAGCCGGAGCGGGGTCACAGGACCTTGCTCAGGAACTCCCGGGTGCGCGGGTGGGCGGGCCGGTCCAGGACCTGCTCGGGCGGACCCTGTTCGACGACGCGCCCGTCGTGGAGGAAGACCACCTCGTCGGCCACCTCGCGGGCGAAGCCGATCTCGTGCGTGACGATCACCAGCGTGGTGCCCCCGGTGGCCAGCTCCTTGATCACGGACAGCACCTCGCCCACGAGCTCCGGATCCAGCGCGGACGTGGGCTCGTCGAAGAGGATGACCCCCGGCCGCAGCGCGAGGGCTCGGGCGATGGCCACCCGCTGTTGCTGCCCGCCGGAGAGCTGGCGCGGGTGGGCGCCGGTCCGGTCCCCGAGCCCGACGCGGTCCAGCAGTTCCCGCGCCAGGTCCTCGGCCTCCTCGCGGGGGAGCAGCCCGGTGGCGACCGGAGCCGCGGCGACGTTGTCCAGCACGGTGAGGTGCGGGAAGAGGTTGAAGTTCTGGAAGACGAAGCCGATCCGGCTGCGCTGGGCGAGGATCGCCCGCTCGCTCAGCTCCTTCAGCCGCCCTCCGTGCCGCCGGACGCCGATCGGCTCGCCGTCCACGCTGACGTACCCGGCCTCGGGCTTCTCCAGGTGGTTGATGACCCGCAGCAGGGTGGACTTCCCCGAGCCGGAGCGCCCCAGGACGACCGTGACCGTGCCCGGCGGGACCGCCAGGTTCACCCCGGCCAGGACCGGCCGGCCCGCGAACCCCTTGTGCACGTCGTGGACCTCGATCGCGGCGGGCTGCGCGGCGAGAGCATCGGTCGTGGTCGTGGTCGTAGTCGTGGATGTGTTCGTGGTCATCGAGCGGTCTCCTTCTGGAAGCGGACCCGCAGCTCGCGCACGGCCGCCCGGACCCGCTGCGCCGGTGTGGGTGGCAGCGTGCGCAGCGCACCGCGCGCGTAGTGCCGCTCGACGTAGAACTGGACGACCGAGATCAGGCTGGTGAGGACCACGTACCAGGCGGTCGCCACCAGCAACAGCGGCACCACGTCGCCCGAGTAGGTGCCGGCCAGGTTCTGCACCGCGCCGAACAGGTCGAGCAGGGACACGTAGAAGACCAGCGAGGTGGCCTTGACCAGCCCGATCAGCAGGTTGACGTACGAGGGGACGGTCGCCCGCAGCGCCTGCGGCAGGACGATCCGGGTGAACCGGTAACGCCCGGGCAGCCCCAGTGCGGCCGCCGCCTCGTGCTGGCCCTGGTCGACGGAGAGCAGGCCCGCCCGTACCACCTCGGCCGCGTACGCGGCTTCGGCCAGGCTCAGGCCCACGACCGCGATGACCATGTCGGGGGCCGGCCGGGACTCGTCGAAGGTGAGGAAGGCCGGCCCGAACGGCACCCCGATGCTCAGGGTGGGGTAGAGCGCCCCGAGGTTGTAGAGGAAGAGCAGGACGACGATCAGCGGCACGGAACGCAGCAACCAGACGTACGTCCAGCTCACCGACCGCAGCACCGGGTTGGCGGAGAGCCTGGCGAGGGCGAGCAGAACACCGCCGGCCAGGCCCAGCACCGCGCTGTACGCGGCCACCTGGAGGGTGATGAGCAGCCCCTCGAGGATGACGGGCCGCAGGAACCAGTAGGCGAAGCGGTCCCATTGGTAGAAGGGGTTGGTGAGCAGCCCGTGCACGGCCTGGGAGGCGAGCACCAGCACGACGCCGGTCGCGAGCCACCGCCCGGGCCGGCGGAGCGGGCGGACCCGCTCGGCCGGCGCGGGCCGGCCGGAAGGGCCGGTGGGCGCGGCGAGGACAAGGGATTCGGTCACGGACACTCCAGCAGCTTCGCCACATCGAAGAATCGAAAAAGCAGCCGTCATGCCGGAAAGAAGAGGCCGCTGATGTCGTTATCTGCGGCGTAAGCTAGGCAGCCCGGAGAAGGGCTGTCAACGTTCCTGATCGGTATCCGGATAAGCGTGCGGCAATTTAATCGGCCGTACATGAAACGCCTTCCGGCGAAATGATTCGGGGCGTGCGGGGCGTGCGGGGGTGCCTCACAGCCACGGGATCTGCTCCGCGGCGTACCGGTAGGCGCGGAAGACCGAGTTCTGGGCGCCGGCCGAGGACTCCAGGCCCACGCCCTCCCCGAAGGACCGGAACTGCGGGATCACGAACTCCCACACGACCTCCCCGCCGGGGGTCACCTCGAAGAGCCGTCCGAAGGAGCCTTCCGCGATGAAGGTGTTGCCGTTCGGCAGACGCTGGGCGCTGGACATGTACGGGCTGAAGAAGTTCTGCGGCGGGTTGTCCTCGTACGCCCACACCTCCTCGCCGGTGGTCGGGTCGAGCTCCAGCACCCGCGAGTACGGCACCGAAGTGGCGTCGCGGTAGGTGCCGTTGTCGAAGACCAGGAGGGTGCCGCCGGGCAGTTCGTGCGGATGGTGCTGCTGGGCCAGCACGTCCGGGCCGATGCGCCAGCGCACGGACCCGTCGGCTCGGTCCACCGACACGGTGGTGGACGCGCTGCGGAAGCCCACCACGATCGAGCCGTCCGCGCTCTCGTTGACGGTGTTGGCCATCGGCCAGTGGTTGCGGGCGAAGTGCGGGTTCAACGGCACCTCCTGCGGGTCCAGGTGCTCGATGGCGGCCCAGCGCCACACGATCTCCCCGTCCCAGGTCAGCTCGTACACCACGTCTGCGTAGATCACCCCGCCGGGCGCCTCGGATCCGGGAACGCCGCCCCGGATCCGAGCCGCGTCGGCCGGGTCCAGCGGCTCGACGGCCCCGATGATCAGGTTGCCGTTGCGCAGGAGCGAGGCGTCGTGGTGGTGGAAGGGGTGCCGCACTTCACGGATCACCGTCGAGTCGGGGGCCAGCTCCTGGAAGATGCCGCCGTGGTAGACGTCCCAGATGGGGAAGAGGGTCGGGCCGCTCGTGTCCTTGGCCGCGTAGAAGAGGTTCCCGTTAGGCAGGATCTGCGCCTGACGGCCGGGCGGGTGCGGGGAGTGCCAGGTGTGGACCGGCCGGCCCTCGATGTCGACGAGGTGGATCTCGCCGGCGCTGGTGATCGGGGCGTAGAGGGTGAGGCCGCCGTAGCTGCGCTCGGGGTCGTGGGCGATCAGGCCGACGCCGCGGCGGCGCAGGGTGTTCTGGTCGACGGTCATGGGGTCTCTCCCGGGTACGTGTGCGCTTGCGTGCGCGTGTGCGGGTGGGTGGTTCAGCGGACGGTGACGGCGGTCGGGTCGACGGCCGTCAGGGGGCCGGTGTTCAGGTATGCCAGCAGTGCGGCGCGGTCGGCGGCGCCGGGCAGGTTCTGGGCGGCCTTGGCCCAGGCGGCCTCCTCCTCCAGTTGCGCCAGTAGCTCGGGGGAGAGGGTGGCGCCGTACGTGTAGCGCGGCTGGAACGTGTTGACGTAGGCGGCCTGGAGGACGCCCTTGGACTGGGCGAGCACGGCCTTGCGCGCACCCGCCGGGTCGGCGCCGAGCTCCCGCTGGGCGCGCAGCAGCGTGCGCAGGACCGCGGTGGTGCTCTCCTCGCTCGCGGAGGGCCCGGCGACGAGGAGGGTCCTGGCCGTGTACCCGGTGAAGGGGAGTTCGGCGTAGGAGCCGCCCAGGGCGGTGCGCGCGGCGTCGTAGAAGCTGGGGAAGGTGACGCCGGCGTCGATGTCGCCGCGGGCCAGGGCCGAAGTGACCTGGTTCGGGGCGAGGTTGACCACGGTGACGTCCGCCGCGGTCAGTTGCGCCGAGGCGAGCATCCGCGACAGCGCGTACTCGACGTTCGTGCCCTGGGGGACCCCGACCTTGCGGCCCTTCAGCGCGGCGAAGGCGGTGATCTGCCGGTCGGTCCGGGTGAGCAGGCGCCAGTCGGAGAACCGGGACAGGTCGGCGACGACCCGCAGCTCCCGCCCGCCCAGCGCGGCCGTCACGGCGGGCAGATCGCCGACGACGCCGAGCTGGGCCTGGCCGCCGAGCACGGCGTTCAGTGCGTCCCGGCCGGTGGGCTGGGTGGTGACGGTGGCCTCGATGCCCTCGGCCGACCAGAGGTCGCCCTCTTCGGCCACGTGGACGGGGGCGCCGCCGAGGTGGTCGCTCGCGGCGACGGTGACGGCCGGCCGGTCGCCGTCCGCCGGGTCCGACGGGGAACCGGCGCAGGCCGTGGCGAACGGGGAGAGCAGGGCGGCCAGCAGTGCGGCGGCCACCGCACGGGGTCTGAGCATGGTGAGCGGTCCTTCCGGGGACGTGAACGGGATCATTCGGAGCCGAGGTGGCGGGCGATGAGGGAGCGCAGGTCGGGATCGGGCGGCCCCGCCGGCACGGCGTGGTCGGCGAGCACCCGCCCGGGACTCCCACCGAGGACGATCACGCGCCCGGCGAGCGCCAGCGCCTCGTCGATGTCGTGCGTGACGAACAGGACGGTGGTGCCGCGGCGTTGCCACAGCTCCCGCAGCAGGGTCTGCATCCGGGTCCGGGTCAGCGCGTCCAGCGCTCCGAACGGCTCGTCCATCAACAGCACTTCGGGTTCGGCGGCCAGCGCGCGGGCCAGCGCCACCCGTTGCTGCATCCCGCCCGACAGCTGGGCCGGGTACTTCTGCGCGCCGTCCGCGAGCCCCACCTCGGCCAGCGCCGCCAGCGCGCGCCGGCGGCGCTCCGCGCGGGGCAGCCCGAGGCGCCCCAGGGCGAACTCGACGTTGCCGCGTGCCGTGCGCCACGGGAACAGCGCGTAGTGCTGGAACACCACGCCCCGTTCCGGGCCGGGCCCGCGCACCGGCTCCGCGCCCGCGGTGACCTGCCCGGAGGTCGGCCGTACGAAGCCGGCCACCGTGTTGAGGACCGTGGACTTGCCGCAGCCGCTGGGCCCGAGCAGCGCCGTGAACGAGCCCGCCGCGAACTCCAGGTCGGTGTGCTCCAGCACCGGCGCGCCGGCCCCGTATCCCGCCGAGAGCCCCTCCAGCCGTACCGCGAGGCTCATGACGCGCTCCAGTGCACGAACCGGCGGCCCACGGAGGCCAGTACGAGGTCGACGGCCACTCCGAGCAGCCCGAGCACGAGCAGCCCCGCGAACATCCGGTCCACCCGCAGGAACTGGCCGTCCACCTGGAGCCGGTACGCCAGCCCGCTGTCCGCGCCGCCCAGTTCGGCCGCCACCAGCGCGAGCAGGGCCACCGAGGCCCCGTAGCGCAACGCCGCGAGCAGGGCGGGAGCGGCGGCCGGCAGCAGCACCTCGGTGAACCGCCGGTGCAGCGGGGCGCCCAGCGACCGGGCCGCCCGCAGATGGGAGACCGGTACCCGGGACACCCCGTCGTGGACGTACAGCCAGACGGCGAGCAGGACGGCGTACGCGATGAGCAGGCGCTTGGCGCTCTCTCCGATGCCGAACCAGGCGGTCGCGAGCGGGACCAGCGCGATGGCCGGGATCGGCCGCAGGAAGGAGATCACCGGGGTGACGGCGGCGGAGACCTTCGGCAGGTAGCCGGTGGTGAAGCCGAGCGCGCTGCCGACGACGGAGCCCAGGGCGAAGCCCTGTCCGGCCCGGGCCAGACTGGCGCCGAGGTCGGCGGCCAGGGTGCCGTTGCGGGCGCTGTCCGCCAGGGCGGCCGCGGTCGCGCCGGGCGTGGGCAGCAGCCCCGGGGCGACCCCGCCGGAGCGGGCGAGGAGGTACCACAGGGCGAGTACGACGCCGGCCGCGCCCAGGGCCGGGCCGAGCCCGGCGAGGCCCCGGCCGGGGGGTGAGGGGGTGGCGTGCACGGGGCGGCTCCTCGTTCGTTGCGACGCGTTCGTTCCGGCGCGTCCGTGGCGACGTTCGTTCGAACGTGTTGATAAGTGAGGTCAATAATTGACCACGCTTATGACGGGAGTGTTGCGGCCGTGCGAAACCTCCCGCGGCCCTCCGGCGCGCCAGATCCAATGAGGTACGTTCACCTGCGTGTCTCGCCCAGAACCCACGCCCGAAGCGATCGAGGTCGGACGGGTGATCCGCGGCTGCCGCAAGCAGCGCGGCGTCTCCATGGCCGTACTCGCCACCCGCTCAGGCCTCTCCCAGCCCTTCCTCAGCCAGCTGGAACGCGGACTCGCCACGCCCAGCCTCAGCTCGATCTACCGGATCGCCGAGGCCCTGGACGTCACCCCGGGCACCTTTCTGCGGCCGCCCGCCCGGCCCGGCGCCGTCAGTCACGAGAGCGACCCCCAGGTGATCCGCGTGAGCGAGGCCGCCGGACAGATCGCCCAGGTCCTCATCCCCGGCGGGCGCAGCACCCTCATGGAGGCCTACGAGCACCACTTCGAGCCCGGCCGGGGCGAGCGCGGCTGGTTCGAGCACCCGGGCGAGGACTTCCTCTACGTCCTGGAGGGCGAGATCGTCCTCGAAGTCGAGGGCGAGGACCCGTTGACCCTGCGCGCGGGCCAGAGCGCCCACCACCGGGGCGAAGTCCCGCACCGCTGCCGCCTGTCGGGCCCGGCCGCGGCACGCACCCTGCTCGTCATCGCGAACGCCTGAGCCCGAGGGCCGGACCCCCGTCCCGCCCCGCGGGCCCAGACGTCCGCAGCCTGTCGACCGCCGCCAGCCGCGCCCCGACGTCCAGGTCCCACAGCCGCACGGTGCCGTCCGTACTGCTGCTGGCCACCGTCCGTCCGTCGGGAGCGAACACGACGCCCCACACCGCGTTCGCGTGGCCGGACAGCGCGGCCACCGTCCGGCGCCCGGCCACGTCCCACAACCGCACCGTGCGGTCGTTGCCGCTGCTCGCGAGCGTGCGGCCGTCGGGGGAGAAGGCGAGCCCCCGCGCTGAGCCGGTGTGCCCGGCCAGTTCGGCCTCGAAGCGGTGGCGCCGCGCGTCCCACAGCCGTACGGTCCCGTCGTTGCCGCTGCTCGCCAGCGTCCGCCCGTCCGGGCTGAAGGCCACTCCGCGCACCGCGCCCCGGTGGCCGGTGAGGACGCTGAGCGGGCGGCGCTCCGCCACGTCCCACAGACGGACCGCCAGATCGTCCCCGGCGCTCGCCAGGGTGCGCCCGTCGGGGCTGAACGCCACGTCGTTGGCGAAGTCCGTATGACCGGTGAGGACGGCGAGCGGGCGGCGCCCCGCCACGTCCCACAGCCGAACGGTGCCGTCGGAACAGGCCGAGGCCAGGGTCCGCCCGTCCGGGGAGAAGGCCACCGCGAACACGGTCCCGCCCCCGCCGTCGAGCACGGCGGACCGGCCGCGGGCCGCGGTGTCCCAGAGCCGGATCGTGCCGTCGGAGCCGGCCGAGGCCAGGGTCCGCCCGTCGGGAGCGAAGGCCACCGAGAACACCGTCTCGCCGTGCCCCGCGAACGTGGCCAGGACCCGGCGCCCCGCGACGTCCCACAGCCGCACCGCGTGATCGGCCTCCGCGGTGGCCAGCCGCTTCCCGTCCGGGCTGTACGCCGCGTGCCAGATCTCCGTGAACGGCCGCGAGGTCAACACCGCGCCCCGCAGGTCCCACAGCACCACCGACTGGTCGAACCCGGCGGTGGCCAGCACCGCACCGGCCCGGTCCACGGCCACCCCGAGGACGTAGTCGGTGTGGCCCGCGAGCGTGGCCGTGGCCCGGCCCCCGGCCACGTCCCACAGCCGGGTCGTACCGTCGCCGCCCGCGCTGACGACCGTCGTCCCGTCCGGGGTGTAGGCGACACCGTTGACGTCGTCGCTGTGCCCGGTCAGCGTGGCGGTCGTCCGGCGCCCGGCCACGTCCCACAGCCGTACCGTGCGGTCGACTCCGCCCGTCGCGACCGTACGGCCGTCCGGAGCGAAGGCCACGCCCAGCACCTCGTCGGTGTGCCCGGTGAGGACGGCCTGCGGACCCGGCTCCACCGGATCCCACAGCCGTACGGTCCGGTCGACGCCGGCCGACACCAGCGTCCGGCCGTCGGCGGCGTACGCCAGGGCGTTCACCCGCCCCGTGTGGCCGGTGAGGGACGCGAGGGCGTGGTGCTCCCCGGCTGCGTCCCACAGCCCGATCGTCCCGTCGGCCCCGGCGACGGCCAGGCTCCGCCCGTCCGGCGCGAAGGCAACGGCCCGGGCGCCCGTCGTACTCGCCGGGAGCGGCGCCCCCGCGCCGCGGCCCGCCGTGTCCCAGAGCCGCGCAGGCCCGTCCGTCGACGTCGCCGCGAGCATCGAGCCGTCGGGGCTGAAGGCCACCGCGCGCACCCGCCCGGGCAGGGTGAAGGTCGCGATCGTCCGGCGGTCGGCCACCCGCCGCAGCATCACCCTCCCGTCGGAACCGGCCGTCGCCAGCATGCCGTTGCCCGGTCCGAAGGCCACCGCGTTGACCGGCCCGCCGTGCCCGCCCAAGCGTGCGGTGAACGGCTGGGACTGGGTGCTCAGCAGCGCCCCGCGGGCCTCGCTCGTCGCCGAGGTCCGGTACGCCCGAGCGGCGAGCAGCATCGAGGCCTCGGGCCGGCCCGCGGCCAGCGCCGCGGACTGCAGGGCGAGCGCCCGCGAACGGGCGACGCGCTCCTGGCCGAGCGCGCCCGCGCGCTGCTGGTACGCGAGTCCGCCCGCGCCCACGGCGAGGACCAGCAGGACCACGAGCGTGGCCAGCGTCCACTGCCGCAGCCGCACCTGCCGTCCGGCCTGCTGCTCACGGCCGTCCTGCGCGTCCTGGCTCGCCCGCAGGAAGGCGGCCTCCAGCGGGCCGAGCCGGCTCCTGCCGTCGTGCTCGTCGGCCCAGGCCCGGGCGCTCTCCAAGCGGGTCCCGCGGTGCAGCGCCGACGGATCGCGGCCCTCGCGCTCCCATTCGGCGGCGGCGTGGGCCAGTTGCTGGTGGACCAGGAGCCCGGCCCGGTCGGCGCGGATCCAGCCGCGCAGCCGCGGCCAGGCGTGCAGCAGGGCCTCGTGGGTGATCTCGACGGTGTCGCGGTCCATGGTGATCAGGCGGGCCCGGACGAAGGCGTCGAGCGCGGCCGAGGCCGGGCCCGCCTCGGCCAGCTGTTCCATCAGGGCGGTCCGGCTCATCCGGCGTCGCGTGGCACCCGTACCGTCGGCGACGTGCACCAGCCGCACCAGGACCCGGCGGAGCGTGTTCTGCTCGGCCGGGTACAGGCGGGTGAACACCTCCTCGGCGGTGCGGGCGATCGCCCCCTGGATACCGCCGGTGCGCTCGTACCCGTCGACGGTCAAGGTGGCGCCCTCGCGCTGGCGCCAGGTGGCCAGCAGGGCGTGCGAGACCAGGGGGAGCACCCCGGAGGGGGTCCGGTCGGGCTGGTCGTCGCGCAGTCCGGCATCGCGCATCAGCAGCGGGAACAGACCCGGTTCGAGGACGAGGCCGGCGAGGTCCGCCGGGCGGGTGATCGATTCCCGCAGCTCCGCCAGGGACATCGGGGGCAGGACGAACAGCCCCCGGGTGAAGACCGGGGCCAGCTCCGGCAGGTCCAGGCAGTTCCCGGAGAAGTCGGCCCGTACGCCGAGCACCACGACGGCGGGGCCCGGGTCGCCGCGGTGCTCGGCGTCCGGTTCGCGGCGGGCGGCCGCCAGCGCGCACAGCACCCGGACGAACGCGCGCCGCTCGTCCTCGTCGGAGCACAGCGTGAACAGCTCCTCGAACTGGTCGACGAGCAGTACCGGACGCGGGGGCGGAGGCGTCCGGTCCGGGCCGTCCGCCGGGGGACCGCCCGAGTGCCGGCGGACGGCTTCGAGCAGCGCGTGCGGCCGGTCCCGGACCTCGCCCACGGTGACGCCGTGATCGGCTCCGAGGGCCTTCGCGGCGCAGTCCAGCAGTTCCGCCAGCGGGTGCGCGGTCGGAGTGAACCGCAGCACCGGCCAGGTGTCGGAGCCCGGCATCGGGAAGCCGCCCCCGCGCAGCGCCGGCACGAAACCGGCGTTCAGCAGGGAGGACTTGCCCGCGCCCGACGGGGCGAGCAGCATCAAAGGCCCGTCGCCGATCCGTTCGAAGACCCGCTCGATCAGTTCGGCCGTCGCCCGCGCCCGTCCGAAGAACCAGGGGGCCTCCCGCGCGGTGAAGGCCGGCAGGCCCCGGTAGGGGCATTCGCCGTCGGCTTGCGCACCGGCTCGCGCACCGGTGTCGCCCAGCCCGTCGCCGTCGCCGCCGCCGTTGCCGTCGGCTCCGCGCGGCCCTTCCCGGACCATCCGCACCAGTTCACCTCCGGCCCGCAGTACGTCGTCGCAGCGTCGCGCGACGTCGACGGTGACGCGCTTCGAGCCGGTCTCGATCTTGCTCAGATAGCCCTTGCTGTAGTGCGTCTGCCGGGCGAGGTCCGCGAGGGACAGGCCGCGTTGCACCCGCAGACGTCTCAGCTGCGCGGGAAAGGGCATCGCGGCGTCGTCGGACTCGCGCTGGCCATCGGTCTTCCGCCGGTGGTCCGGATCCCCCAAGACATCCCCCATGGCAGTGCGCGCCCAGGCAGCGGTACGGGAGCGCCCAGGCTACAGCGGGGGTGGGGCGGACGGCCGCCTCTTCCAACCGGTATGACCAGCACACGAGCGTGCGGAGCCGCCTGGCGGGAGGCCCCGTACGCCGCCCCGGAAGGGGCGTCACTACGGGTTGAGCCGGACCGAGTTGACGGGCGTGAGGTCGGCGTAGACACCGGTCTTGGAAGCGATGGCGCTGCCGCAGCCCGAGCCTCCGGTACCCGTGCACAGCTGTGCGGTCGCACCGCCGTACTGGTTGTTGAGCACCCAGTGGTTCCCGAACTGATTGCTCAGCTTGTGCACCCCGTAGGTGTAGAAGACGTGCGTCGGCTTGACGGCGGGGTTCTGGTTCTGAGGGTAGATGCAGACCGCCCCGTCCGGGCAGCCCGCCCACGCGTCTGCCGGCTTGGCCTCGACCGTCCCGCTGAGCGCGATCACGGCGACGACGGAGGTGGCGAGCGCGGCGGCGCCGCGGAACATCTTGCGCATGACTTCCCCTTGTGGTGCGTGCTTCGTGCTGACGGCTCCAGCCTCCCCCCGGCCCGTACCGGGGTCGACGGGTTGCCCGTTGCCCATCGCGGCAGCGCCCGGGAAACCCCCTGCCACCAGCCCGAACACGGGACAGGAAGGCAACGCCCGGTGGGGCGGCGTAAGACTTTCGTCATCGGTGCGGGCATGGCGCACGGCGCCCCGACCACGTTGAATTCGACAGAGACGGACGAGGCGAGGAAGAGGGAACGGCAGTGACACGGACAGGGCGGCGCGGACGGTTGTGGGGCGGAGCATCGATCGCGGCGGCGGTGGTGGTGGCAGTGGCGCTGTACTGGCTGCAGCCGTGGAAGCTGTGGCAGGACGAGACCGTCCGCGAGGCGCTCCCGGCCGCCGCCGCGCCGTCGGGTCCGGGCGCGCCCGCAGCCGTACCGGGTGCCCCGGTCGCCCCGGTGACCGTCGCCCGCGGGACGCTCATCAGCCACGAGCACGCCACCACCGGCGCGGTGGAGCTCATCCGGCTCCCCGACGGGTCCCACACCCTGCGGCTGGCGAACCTCGACACCAGCAACGGCCCGGACCTGCGGGTGTGGCTGGCCGACGCCCCGGTGAAGGAGGGCGTGGCGGGCTGGCGCGTCTTCGACGACGGCAAGCACGTGAGCCTCGGCAAGCTCAAGGGCAACAAGGGGGACCAGAACTATCCGGTGCCCGCCGACGTGAACGTCGCCGAGTTCACCAGCGTCACCATCTGGTGCGACCGCTTCGACGTCTCCTTCGGAGCGGCGAGCCTCACCGCCGTGTGACCCGCCGCCGGGGCCGTCCGGGCCGGGCGACACGCCGTGGGGCCGGAGCTGATCGGGCGTCACCCCGTTCGGCCGTCTCCCGGAGTACGACTATCCACTCCTCCGGACGGCAAAATGCGGCCGTTTGCCCACGGGATGTATCCATCCGCTCATGCGGTGTGGCAATAGGTCGTAATCGCCCATAACTTCAGAATCGTGACGAACCGACAAATCAAGTCCCTCACGTGCATCGCAGTCGTCATGGCCGCAGGTCTCGGCGTGCTCGCGCCGTCCGCCGCCGCCGAAGCCGGACGCAGAGTGCACCCGGGCGACTCGATCCAGGACGCGGTGAACTACGCCAGGCCGGGCGACATCATCACCGTGATGCCCGGCACCTACTACGAGAACGTGCTGATCACCAAGCGGCTGACCCTGCGCGGGTTCGGCGCCCGGACGGTGATCAAGCCGCCGGTCACGGCTGTCGCGCCGGCCATGCCGGTCGCGCCCGTGGCGCCGCCGGCCCCCGGCGCGTCGGCGGCGCCGGTGGCACCCGGAGCGGCCAAGGCGCCGACCGCGGCGACGGCGCCGTCCGGCCGGGCGCTCGCCTGCTCGCAGGCCGACACCGGAATCTGCGTCATGGGGACGGCGGAGCAGCCCGTCGTCGGCGTGGACATCCGGTCGCTGACCGTCTCGGGCTTCAAGCGCAACGGCATCTGGGCCTCCTACACCGACCGGCTGAGCGTCCAGCGGGTGATCTCCGAGAAGAACGGCACCTGGGGCATCGCCCAAGAGCGGTCCACCCGCGGGCTCTTCCGCGACAACACCGCACGCGACAACGTCGAGTCGGGCCTCTTCATCGCCAACACCGTCGATCGGGAGGGCGGCGCCACCGACACCCTGGGCGCCGTGATCCGCAGGAACACGCTGACCGGCAACCGGATCGGCGTGACCGTCCGGCGCGTGCGGAACCTCTCCGTCTACGGCAACACCCTCACCGGCAACTGCGGCGGCATCTTCGTCGTCGGCGACGAGGGCATCCCCGGCGCCGGGGACATGACCATCCGCAACAACCGGATCCACGAGAACAACAAGTTCTGCAAGGGCAACACCCGCCTCCCCGACATCCAGGGCGTCGGCATCGTCCTCACCGGCGCCGAGCAGACGGTCGTGCGTTCGAACGACATCCGCGGCAACGTCGGAGCCTCCCCGCTGTCGGGCGGAATCCTGCTGTTCAAGAGCTTCGTGGGCGCGACGAACACCGACAACGTCATCCGGGACAACGTGGTGCGGGACAACAAGCCGGCGGACCTGGCCAACCAGGGGACCGGCACGGGCAACCGGTTCGTCAACAACCGGTGCGCATCCTCCGTGCCGGCCGGGATGTGCTGACGCGTGACCCCCCTGATCAGCAGAATCGAGACCTCATGACCACGGTAAGTCCCACCCCGACACCGATCCCGTCGCCCCAGCACACCCCCCAGCCGGCCATGCGCCTGCGCGAGCTCGTCTTCGGAGCGGCCTGCGCCGCCGCCGTACGGGCCGCCGCCCGCCTCGCGGTGGCCGACGCCCTCGGGGAGGAGCCCGCCACCGCCGCCGAACTCGCCACCACGGTCGGCTCCGAGCCGCTGCCCCTGCAACGGCTGCTCCGCGCCCTGTCCTGCTACGGGATCTTCGCGGAGACGGAGGACGGGCAGTTCGTCCACACCGAGATGTCGCGACTGCTGCGCGAGGACGACCCGCACAGCCTGCGCTACATCGCCCTGTGGTGCACGGAGCCCTGGACCTGGCAGGCCTGGCCGCGGCTCGACGACGCCGTCCGGTCCGGCGGCAGCGTCTTCCAGGAGCTCTACGGCAAGGGGTTCTTCGACTACCTGCACCAGGACGCGCACGAGTCGGCCCACGTGTTCAACCGGGCCATGACCACCTCCAGCATGCAGTCTGCGCTGGACGTCGCGGAGCTCCTCGACCTCACCGGGATCTCGGTCGTCGCGGACATCGGCGGCGGCCAGGGACACGTACTGGCGAGCCTGCTGGAGAAGCACCCGACGGTGCGGGGCGTCCTGCTCGACCTGCCGGGCGTGGCGGCGAAGGCGGATCCGCGGCTGCGGGAGGACGGTCCGCTCGCCGCACGGGCCGACATCGTCCCCGGGGACTGCCGTGAGGCCATCCCGGTCGACGCCGACATGTACATCATCAAGAACATCCTCGAGTGGGACGACGAGAGCACCCGCAGGACCCTGCGCAACGTCGTCGAGGCGGCCCGCCCCGGCTCCCGGGTCGTCATCATCGAGAACCTGGTCGACGACACCCCGTCGATGAAGTTCACCACGGCCATGGACCTGCTGCTGCTGCTCAACGTCGGCGGTGCGAAGCACACCAAGGCCAGCCTCACCGCCCGCATGGAGGACGCCGGACTGGTGATCGGCGAGATCCGGCCGGTCAACGCCTACCTGCACGCGTTCGAGTGCACCGTGCCCGGGTGACGCCGGCCGGCATAGGACCGTACGCCTCGAGACCGGCACGGAGCCGGTCTCGAGGGCGTCCCGGTCACCCGGGTGTCGGGCGGTGCCCGGGCGTCGGCGTCAGGCCGCCAGGGCGCTGTTGACGAGGTCGAGGAACTCGCGCGGCGACTTGCACCGGTCCGCATCGGCGGGCAGCGGCCGGCTGTGCCGGTTCTCCAGCTCACCGACGATGCCGAGGAGTCCCAGGGAGTCGAGCCCCCACTCGTCGAAGCCCGAGTCGGGGCGGCTCGCCATGTCCGCGGGGTCGACGGTGACGCCGGCACCCTTCTTCATCAGGGCGGCCAGTTCTTCCATGGTCAGTCGAGCGGTCATGACGGACAACTCCTCAGGCTTGGGCCGGCGCACGCCGGTCGGTGATCAGGCGCATTTCAGAGCGCGCGAGGAAGCGTGAGATCTCCTGGTCGGTGGTGGGGACGCCGTCCTTGGCGCTGTCGAGCAGCCGGGCGAGCACGGCCGCCTTGTGGCCGCCCTCGACGCCGAGGGCCAGTGCGGGCCGCGCGTCGAGCGGGCCGCACAGGTCGAGGAGGCGCACGACGATGTCGTCGCGCTGGAAGACGGTGCTGCCCTCGATGGGGCTCGTCGGATCGTCCACGGCCGCCTCGTCCTGCCCGGCGAGCAGCCGGGCCAGCGCCATGCCGCACCCGTCCTTCGCGGGGTAGAAGAGGGCGTGCCGCCTGACGTCCGCGCTCTCGCGGCCGCCGGCCGCCACATGGTGCACCGCCGGGAGCGCCGCACGGGTGAAGAACATCCGGGCCGATCCGGGGTCGCTGAGATCCCGGTCCTGCTCCAGGTACGGGTTGATGGCCTCCTCCAGCGCCCGTACTTCGGGCTGCTGGGACACGTGGCGCAGGGCCGCGAGCAGGTCGCCCTCGACCTCGACCGCCCGGACGACGCGGTTGCCGTGCATGAACAGCGAGGTGCGGCGCAGCCGGGTGTTCTCGTCGACCTGGGCCTGCGGGGACGTGTACCCGGCCAGGAGCTCCGCCACCACCGTCTCGCTGCCGGGCTTCACGGTGAAGGTGAGTGCGTGGCGGACCACGCCGTCACCGCGCCGCGGAGCGACCTGGAGGCCGCCCCTGGCCCGGTCCGCGGTCTCCGGCGAAGAGGCGGCGGCGGAGGGCGGGCCGGTGGGGGAGGGGGAGCCGGGGGCCGGCCCCTTGCCGACCTCCCGCAGCACGCTGAAGCGCAGCGAGCGGGTGTCCCGTACGCAGCCGTGGAGCGGCTGCACCGACGCGACGTGTTCCTCGCTGTTGACCCAGGCCAAGAACCGCGGTGCGCTCTCCCATTCGCTGGTGATGAGCCACTGCGACGGATTCTCGATCGACTGGCACAACTCGTCGCTGATGTGTCCGGGGACGGAGGACACTTGCTCCTGGAGGTGTTCGTACACCTCCAGGAACTGATTCTGCGCACCGTCGTACAGATCCAGCAGCAGAACGACCCGAAGTCTCGAGCCGTCGAAGGCGGACTGGGATATCCGTTCCGACAAGGTTGTCATCGTTCACACTCCTTCGAGACCACACGGTCGCCACGGGCGGCGCCACCCGAACCGATCGTTGTCCCGTAATCCCTGCGGCGCGAGAGGAGAGAACCAAGCGGGTGAACGAGCGAGGGAACCGGCCTCGTACAGGGCATGGAAGAGCCATGAAGGAAAACGTCGACCACCACGTCCCGGTCCTCATCGTGGGCGGCTCGCTGGTGGGTCTGTGCACCTCGCTCTTCCTCGGCCGGCATGGCATCAGACACATGGTGGTCGAGAAGCACGCGGGTACCTCGATGCACCCACGCGGACGCGGTATCAACGTACGGACGATGGAACTGTTCCGGGTCGCCCGCGTCGAGGACCAGATCCGTGAGGCCGCCTCGGTCCTGGCGGACAACCACGGCATCATGCAGGGCGGCTCGCTGACCGGGGACGATCAGGAGTGGCTCTTCGAGGAGATCGACCCGGGCGGCGCGCTCGCGCGCTTCAGTCCGGCGGCATGGTGTCTGTGCAGCCAGAACGACATTGAGCCGGTCCTGATGTCCGTGACCCCCTCACTAGGGGCTGACCTGCGTTTCTCCACCGAACTCCTCTCCTTCGACCAGGACCCGGGCGGGGTCACCGCGATCGTGAAGAACCGGGAGACCGGGGAGCACAGCACGGTGCGCGCGGACTACCTCGTCGCCGCCGACGGGCCGCGCAGCCCCGTGCGGGAGGCGCTCCGGATCGGCCAGAGCGGCTCCGGGGACCTGTTCCACAACGTGAGCATCACCTTCCGGTCGCAGATGCTGGCCCACGTGGTCGGCGACCGGCGTTTCATCGTGTGCTACCTGACCAAGCCCGATGCCGACGGGGCCCTGCTGCCGGTCGACAACGGCGAGCGGTGGGTCTTCCACGCGCCCTGGCACCCGGACCGGGGCGAGACGCTGGAGGACTTCACCGACGAGCGCTGCGTGGAGCACATCCGCCGGGCCGTCGGCGCCCCGGACCTGGACGTCGAGGTCACCGGGAAGGCCCCGTGGCACGCCGCCGAGCGGGTCGCCGAGCGGTACGCGGTCGGCCGGGTCTTCCTGGCCGGTGACTCCGCCCACGAGATGTCCCCCACCGGGGCGTTCGGCTCGAACACCGGCATCCAGGACGCCCACAACATCGCCTGGAAGCTCGCCGCGGTGCTGAACGGTTCGGCCGGGCCGGGGCTGCTGCAGACCTACGAGGCCGAGCGGTTGCCGGTGGCCCGGGCGACGAGCGAGCGCGCCTCGGCGCGGTCGGCGGAGCACAGCCACCCGGGATACGAGCCCGACCCCGAACCCACGTCCGCGCCCGCTCCGGATTCCGGGTCCGCGCCCACGCCTGCGGCCGGGCCGGACTCCGCGCCCGGCGTCGGCGGCGGCCGGCAGGGCGGGGTCCTCTCCGTGGCCATGGGCTACCGCTACAACCAGGGCGCGGTGCTGGGAGCCGACCCGGAGCAGCCCGTCGTGCCCGAACGGATGCGGCTCTGCGGCGATCCGGGCAGTCGTGCACCGCACATGTGGCTCTGTGGTCCGGGGGATCCGGAGCCGAAGTCCACCGTGGACCTCTACGAGCGATCCTTCGTCCTGCTGTGCTCCGAGGGCGCTCCGTGGCGTGCCGCGGGGCGGTCCGTCGCCGAACAGTTGGGCGTTCCCCTGGACGTGTACGCGATCGGCACCGGTCCGGAGGCCGACCTGATCCCGGCGAACGGCGGCGACTGGACCGAGGTGCACGGCACGACCGGGCAGGGCGCGGTCCTCGTCCGCCCGGACGGCTTCGTGGCGTGGCGTTCGGCGCAGGCGGTGGCGGATCCGGCGGCGGTCCTGCACGAGGTCCTGACCACGCTGCTGGACCGCTCCTGATCCGGCCGATCCCGCTTCCCGCGAGCCCGGGGGCGCCGTCCGGCGGAGTGATCCGCGGGACGGCGCCCTTCACCTCGTGACGATGGCGGAGCGGGTCATCGCGTCGTCTTCGAGCCGAGGGCCCCGGGAGTCCTCGGGACCCAGTCGGGGGTTGCCGAGGCCTGCTTCGGGTCCGGCTCCCGCATGGTCACGCGCCAACCGTCCTCTCCGGCCCTTCCGGTGAGGCGCACCGTGAACGACTTGGTCTGGCCCGTGTCGTGGAAGTACACGACGACGAGCTGCCGCACGGACCCCTCGTCGTAGAACTCCGCGGTCACCTTCCCCTTGGCCCCCTCGTGGAAGGCCCGGATCCAGTTCCGCGCGGTCCGCTCGACGTCCCCCTTCGCGTCGTCGGGGTCGGCGGCGAGCGACTCCACCTCCTCGGCCTTGCCGTCGGCGAGCCGCCAGATCAGCTTCTGGGTGATCTGGAGGGATTCGGAGGTGGGGTACCCGACCACGCCCAGCGGTTCGTGCCCCGCGTAGTCGGTCGCGTACTGCAACGCTTCGTCGTCGGCGGCGCATGCGGTGAGACCGCCCCATGCCACCACGGACACCAGGGCGGCGCGCAGGGCGAGTGCGGCGCGCGGGACCGGTCCAGCCATACTTCCTCGGTCTTCCGGTGGTCATCGAGCGATCTCGATGCAGAGAGCTGCAACGTACTGCCCTGACCGGGCAGTTCGATCCGGTAAACGGACAAGCGGGACACAACTCGCGCCGCAGTGACGCAATTCACTCCATGGCTGGATTTCGACCCTCATGTGTCTCACCCCGCCATCCGGATGCCGGACAACCCCGCGCGCCGGCGGGCAACGCCGTCTACTCTGGCCGGGCAGCTGGTTCGCCCCGTCCGCCAGGCGGGATGCGTCGCAAGAGGGAACCCGGTGGGAATCCGGGACTGCCCCGCAGCGGTGAGCGGGAACGACCGCCGTCATACGCACTGGGCCCGGACGGGTCTGGGAAGCGACGGCCAGTAGGAGTCTCGTACGGCATCCGTACGACGGGACGCGCCCGCGAGTCCGAAGACCTGCCCGTTGCCCGTGCGCGACCGATCGCGCGCGGAAATCCCGGTGACCTCGTGGGCGGGTCGGCGACACATCAGGCGGACGACCGCGGGCACGTGCAGCCGCACGCACCCGTACCCGGTCGGCATCCGCCCGGTTCGTCATCCCTTCGCGCCCTCGACCCCTCACCGGGTCCACAGGAGAACGCTCGCGAAGGAGAGTTCCGTGACCCGCACGACCCCCGCCGCCGCAGGACGGCCCACGGTGGCCACCGTGTACGGCTACCCCCGCCAAGGCCCCAACCGCGAACTGAAGAAGTCCGTCGAGGGCTACTGGAGCGGCCGCAACGACGCCGAAGCCCTCCGGGAAACCGCCCGCGACCTGCGCCGGGCCAACTGGCAGCAGCTGGCCGACGCCGGCATCACCGAGGTGCCCACCGGTGACTTCTCGTACTACGACCACGTGCTGGACACCAGCGTGATGGTCGGCGCCGTCCCCGCGCGGCACCGCGCCGCCGCCCTGGCCGACCCGCTCGACGGGTACTTCGCCATGGCGCGCGGTACCCGGGACGTGGCGCCGCTGGAGATGACCAAGTGGTTCGACACCAACTACCACTACCTGGTGCCGGAGCTCGGCCCGGACACGGTCTTCACCGCCGACTCCACCAAGCAGGTCGCCGAGCTGGAGGAAGCGCTCGGGCTGGGCCACGCCGCCCGCCCGGTCCTGGTCGGACCCGTCACCTACCTGCTGCTGGCCAAGCCCGCCCCCGGCGTCGCCGCCGACTTCGATCCGCTGGCCCTGCTCGACCGGCTGCTGCCCGTCTACGCGCAGGTCCTGGCCGACCTGCGCGCCGCCGGAGCCGAATGGGTGCAACTGGACGAGCCCGCCCTGGTGCAGGACCGCACCCCGGCCGAGCTGAACGCCACCGCCCGCGCGTACCGCGAGCTCGGCGGCCTGCCCGACCGGCCCAAGCTGCTCGTCGCCTCCTACTTCGACCGGCTCGGCGAGGCCCTGCCCGTGCTGGCCAAGGCACCCGTCGAAGGGCTCGCCCTGGACTTCACCGAGGCCGCGGCCGCGAACCTCGACGACCTCGCCGCCGTCGGCGGCCTGCCCGGCAAGCGCCTCGTCGCCGGTGTCGTCGGCGGCCGCAACATCTGGATCAACGACTACGAGAAGTCCCTCAGCACCCTCGGCACCCTCCTCGGGCTCGCCGACCGGGTGGACGTGGCCGCCTCCTGCTCCCTGCTCCACGTGCCGCTGGACGCCACCGCCGAACGGGACGTCGACCCGCAGGTGAGGCGCTGGCTCGCCTTCGCCCGCCAGAAGACCGCGGAGGTCGCCACGCTCGCCCGGGGCCTGGCCCGCGGCACGGAGGCCATCGCCGCCGAACTCGCCGCCAACCGGGCCGACCTGGCCTCCCGCGCCGGATCCGCCCTCACCCACGATCCGGCCGTCCGGGCCCGCACCGCCGCCGTCACCGGCGCGGACGGGCGGCGCGCCCAGCCGTACCCGGAGCGGGCCGCCGCCCAGCGGGCGCACCTGGGCCTCCCGCTGCTTCCGACGACCACGATCGGATCGTTCCCGCAGACCACCGAACTGCGCACCGCCCGCGCCGACCTGCGGGCCGGGCGCATCGACACCGCCGGCTACGAGGACCGCATCCGGGCCGAGATCCGGGAGGTCCTGGCCTTCCAGGAGAAGGCCGGCATCGACGTACTGGTGCACGGCGAGCCCGAACGCAACGACATGGTGCAGTACTTCGCCGAGCAGCTCACCGGCTACCTGGCCACCCAGCACGGCTGGGTCCAGTCCTACGGCACCCGCTACGTCCGTCCGCCCGTCCTGGCCGGCGACGTCTCCCGCCCCGACCCGATGACCGTGCGCTGGACCACGTACGCCCAGGCGCAGACGTCCAAGCCGGTCAAGGGCATGCTGACTGGCCCCGTCACCATGCTCGCCTGGTCCTTCGTCCGCGACGACCAGCCCCTCGGCGACACCGCCCGCCAGGTGGCGCTCGCCCTGCGCGACGAGGTGGGCGACCTGGAGGCGGCCGGCACCGCGGTCATCCAGGTCGACGAACCCGCCCTGCGCGAGACCCTCCCGCTGCGGGCCGCCGATCACGCCGCCTACCTCGCCTGGGCCACCGAGTCCTTCCGGCTCACCACGGCCGGAGTCCGCCCGGACACCCAGATCCACACGCACATGTGCTACGCCGAGTTCGGTGACATCGTGGAGGCCATCGAGGACCTCGACGCCGATGTCATCAGCCTGGAGGCCGCCCGTTCCCACATGCAGGTCGCCGGTGAACTCGCGGGCGCCGGCTACCCGCGCGAGGTCGGTCCCGGCGTCTGGGACATCCACTCGCCGCGGATCCCCTCCGTCGCCGAGGCGACGGCCCTGTTGCGCAAGGGGTTGGGGGCCATCCCGGCGGAGCGGCTGTGGGTCAATCCCGACTGCGGCCTGAAGACCCGGGGCTGGCCGGAGACCAGGGCGTCCCTGGAGAACCTGGTCGAGGCGGCCCGGCAGGTACGCGCCGAGCTCTAGCGCGCGGGCGCGCCCGCGGACGCCCCGTCGTCGCCGACGAGGCCCGCGACGTGGTCGGTGATCACATCGAGGACGTCCGCCGAGATCCGGTCGTCGCCGAGGACGAGGTGGTTCAGCGTCAGGCCGTCGGTCATGGCGGCCAGATAGCGGGCCAGCACGCTCACGGGCACGCGGAGTTCGAAGGCCATGTGGTGGCGCAGCTGCTCGATCAGTTCGGTGTAGGTGTCGCAGTACCGCTCGTACTGCCGCCGCGCCAGGTGTTCGAAGTCCGGCCGGCGCAGGGCGTACTGGGTGAGTTCGTAGGTGAGCATGTGTTCGCCCGGGTGGGCGGACACATGGTCCCAGTACGCCTGGAAGCCCGCCCGGACGGTCTCGTGCAGCGTGGCCTTCGGCTGGATCGCCTCCCTCACCAGGGTGACGCTGTGGTCGGTGATCGCCGCGATGACGGATTCGAGCAGGGCCTGCTTGGAGTCGAAGCAGTAATGGAAGACGCTCAGGGACACGCCGGCCTCGGCGGCGATCGACCTGGTCGTCGTCGCGGCGACGCCGTCGCGGGTCATCGCGCGGATGGCGGCCTCGGTCAGCTGCCGGCGCCGCTCGGCCGAGGGCATCCGTGCCATGGGCGTTCCTTCCGGTTCGTGCTGCGGTGCGTGGTGCTTGGCGCCTGGTGCGTGGTGCCATGGCGGCCGGGGCCGGCCGGATCAGTAGATCCGGCCGGCCCCGGCCCCTGGACTTCCGTTCGGCGGGATCAGCTGCTGTAGACGCCGACCTCGTGGAGCGAGTACCCCCACTTGGTGCCGCGTTGGAGTCCCTGGATGCGGACGTAGCGGGCCGGCACCCCGGAGAAGCGTGCCGTGTCCAGGCCGCCGTCACTGGCGGTCGTGGACCAGACGGTCTGCCAGTTCGTGTCGTCCGTGGAGACCTCGATGCGGTACGACTTCCCGTACGCGGCCTCCCAGTCGAGGGTGATGCGTCCCACCCGGTTCGCGGACCCGAGGTCGATGCGCAGCCACTGGTTGTCGTTCCACTCGCTGGCCCAGCGGGTGCCCGAGTCCCCGTCCACGGCCCGGCCCGGGGAGAAGTTCACGAAGGGGTTCCACCACTCCGCGCTCGACGCCGAGGCCGGGGAGCCTGTGGCGAGGTTCACCCCGGACTTGTGCTTCTCGGAGTTCCCCCAGGTGGTCAGGTAGGACTCGGCGCCCTTGAACAGGTCGTCCACCACGCCCTGGCCGCCGACGAGGCGGATGTCCTCGATCCAGTCGGGGACCAGACCGTAGTGCGAGGCGCCGTCGGTGTTGAGGTCCCAGGTGCGCGAGCCGGTGGTCTGCCGGTCGATGACGGATCCGCCGTCGGTGCTGCGGAACGGGTAGCGCACCGGGTTCGGGGTGTCGGCCCCGCGCGGTCCGGGCCAGCCGCCGACGCCGTTCATGTCGGTGCCGTACCCGTAACCGACGTTGTACTTGTCGCGCAGCGCGTCCGTCCGCTTCGCCTCGGCGCTGAATCCCTCGGCGCCGCTCATGTACGAGGCGATGAAGCCGCCGAGCTTGTAGACCCGCTCGGTCCAGTCCATGTCCATCCAGCTGTGCGAGGAGATCACGCCCGGGTACGACTCGGACTCCATGATGTCGAAGGACCGGCCCGCGGCCTTCACGCTCATGTGGTCGACCTCGAGCATCATCTTGCGCTTCATCATGCCGCGCACCGCGTACTCGCCGAGTTCAGTGAGTCCGCGCGTGTTGCACTGGGCGTCGGCGGCGTAGGACGGGATCGCCACCCCTTCGGGGAGTTTGCTCTGCACCGCTGGCGCGGCCGCCGCCAGCCCGATGGGGTTGTCGTGCTGGGGACCGGTGCACTTCTCCGTCTTCCAGAAGGTGCCGGTCGACAGGAACTGGCCCGCGTTGATGGCCGTACCGAGGGCACCCTCGTCGAAGCGCACCCCGCACAGGGCGTTGTCGAACTTGTGGCACAGGAACATGCTGCGCACCCCGAGGCGGTACAGCTCGTCCAGGCCGCGGTCGATGTCCGCCTTGCTGCACTGCGCGATGTCCAGGATCTGCTTGCAGCCGAAGGGTTCGGAGGTCTCGACGCCGAGGACCACGGCCAGCTTGCCCTGCTGGACGACGTCGCGGGCCTGCGCGGAGTCGGTGACGATCCGGAACCAGCCCTTGCCCGGGCCGCCGTACATCTTGTCGATGTAGGCCTGCATGTCGTAGGTCTTCTGCGCTTCGAGCCGGATGGCGGTCATCTCGTCGCAGCCGCGGTCCTTGAAGAAGTAGACCGAGCAGATGACGCCGTTGGTGACGAGGTCGTTCACGAGCACGCGCTGTCCGCCGCGCCAGGCCCGCTCGACCCAGGCGTAGTAGTTCTGCTGGTGGGTCAGCGAGTCGTGGGCGGGCCAGTCCTTGAAGGTCGGCCAGCCGTTCGGGTCGTGCTTGCCGTCACCGCCCTTGGTGATGAAGTCGAAGATCGCGAGCGTGCCGTCGGGGTAGTGCTCGGGGCAGTCCTTCAGCGCGTCGGCCACCCCCGCTTCGGAGAACGGCTTGCCGCAGATGAGGCGGCCGCCGAAGCCCTCGTTGGACATCAGGTGGTCGTGCGCGTCGACGAAGCCCCGGACCCGCCCCTGGGAGTCGGTCCCCTTGAAGGGTTCGCCCGTGACGTTGATGTCGGAGTCGGGTGCGGGCCGCGCGACCGGGTTCCACCAGCCGGGATCGGCGGCGGAAGCGGGTACGGGGCCGAGCACCATGGCCACCACGGCGAGGAGCAACGACAGGACCGCCAGGGGCCTACGCCTGTGGTGCGTGTGTCGAGAAATGGTCATCACTCACGTCTTAAGGTCAGCCGGATGGCGCGGTCGGGGAGCCGGATCCGTTCGGGGGCACGACGAGCCACGGCCACAGGCGTGACTTGTCATGGACCCCACAAACAGTGGGACGAGAATCGCGACTGGCATCGACAGAGTCAATAGTCCGGGACAGCTGACCTGATGATTCATCAGATGGGCCGTTTCTTCACAAGGTCCCCGCACCCGGGCGGCCCGGCTCGGCGCGTTGCGTGGAGGAGCGCGCGAGCCGGGTCCGCCCCGCCCGGGGCGACGGCGCCGCGGCGTCAGCGCGCGCCGTGCTCCAGCAGGTCCATCTCGGCCGGGGCGACCCCGAATCCGCGCTTCGTGGCCTTCGGGGCCGGCTTGCCGCAGAACGCCGCTTCGAGGGTCCCGCCGAGGGCCGTGTTCGCCTCGCCCTTGTTCGAGGTGTTCGCCATCGCGGAGAGGGAGCGGCGCCCGTCGCGGGTGGAGAAGGCGTAGGTGTAGAAGCCCTGCACGGTGCCCGTGTGCCCGTAGACCGAGGTGCCGCAGGACAGGTCGTAGCGGCGCAGGCCGAGCCCGTAGAACCGGGTGTTCGTGGTGTCGGTCGGCGTCATGGTGACCATGGCGTCCAGCATGTTCGCGGGCAGCAGCCGCCCGCCGAGCAGCGCGGACGTGAAGGTGTTCAGATCGGCGGGATTGGAGATCACCGCTCCGGCGGACTGGGCCCACGACACCGTCTGCTCGGTGGAGTCGACCAGCGGCGCGCCGGCCTCGTCGGGGTGGAGGTAGCCGCGGGTGTGCAGCCCCTTGATCTGCGCGCTGGGGTGCACGTAGGAGGTGTTGCGCAGCTTCAGCGGCTTGAAGATGCGCCGCTCGTATTCCTTGGCCACACCGTTGCCGGTGGCCTTTTCGATGAGCATGCCGACGACGACGAAGTTGGTGTTCGAGTACTTGTACGCGACGCCGGGCTCGGTCGTCCGGGGTTCGCGCAGCGAGAGGTCCACCAGCTCCTGGTAGCTGAACACCTTGTTGCGCACGGACTCGAAGCCCGGCACGGTGTGCTCGAACATGGCGTTCGTGTAGTCCGCCAGCCCGCTGCGGTGGGTCAGCAGGTGACGCACCGTGATCCGGTCGTCGGGCAGCAGTCCGGGCAGGTACTGGTTGACGGCGGTGTCCAGGCCGATCCGGCCCTCGTTCACCAACTGCAGCAGGACGACGGAGGAGAAGGTCTTGCTGACGCTACCGATCCGGAAGCGGGCCTGCGGGTCCATCGCCGAGCCCGTGGTCCTGTCGCGCACCCCCTCGGTCCGGACGCTGACCCCGTCGGGCCCGCTGAAACGCGCCAGGGCGCCAGGTGCACCGGCGGCGGTCGTGTTCCGCAACGCCTGGGTCAGCGCTTCGAGATCGGGGGTGGTGGTCGGGGCGGCGTGGGCGGTGGTCGCCGGAACCACGGCGGCCATCACCGCCAGCAGGGCCGAACTGAGGGCCAGGCGACGGTTCATGGGCAGGGGCACGATGCTCCTCGGGTGGGGGGTCGTACGGGTCGGACGACACGAGCCTACGCAAGATCATCGGGCCGATCGGCCGCTCGCACGGGCCGGAACGCGCCAATTACGAACGGCAGTTCAGCCACCCGGGCGAGTCGCCTCGTACGTCCCCGTTGCCGCTGACGGCTCAGCGCGGAGCGGCGGTACGGGGAGGGCGCGGCGGAGTGCCCGGGTGCGCCGCACCCAGGCACCCGCTCGCGGGCGCGCCTAGTCTGAAGCCGTGACTAGCAGCGATCTCGGAGACTTCCTGCGTGCCCGGCGCGCACGCCTGCGGCCGAACGACGTGGGACTCGTCTCCTACGGACAGCGCCGCGTGGCGGGGCTGCGCCGCGAGGAGGTGGCGGTCCTCGCCGGAATGAACGGCGACTACTACGCCCGGCTGGAACAGGGGCGCGAACGCGGCCCTTCCGCGCAGGTCCTCGACGCGATCAGCGGCGCCCTGCGGCTGGACGAGGCGGCACGGGAACACCTCTTCCGGTTGGCGGGCGCCGCGCCGGACGGCGACCGGCCGCAGCCGAGGGAGTCGATCGGAGCCCCCCTGCGCCAACTCCTGGACGGGTACCCGGTGACCCCGGCGTTCGTCCTCAATCCCGCCACCGACGTACTGGCGGCCAACGCGATGGCCGACGCGCTGTTCTCCCCGTTCGCGCAGCGGGACAACCTGGCGCGCATGACGTTCCTCGACCCCGCGGCCCGGCCGTTCTTCGTCCGCTGGGACCGTGCGGCCGAGGCGGTGGTGGCCGGCCTGCGCCACGCGGCCGGACTCGATCCGCACTACCCGCGCTTGAAGGCACTGATCCGCGAACTGAGCAAGGAACGCGCGGAGTTCACGGCGCTCTGGGCCGCTCACACGGTCCGCGGCAAGACCCGCGACAGCAAGGAGCTCCACCACCCCGACATCGGACCGCTCACGCTCGGCTTCCAGTCCTTCGCCGTGCTCGGAGCGCCGGGTCAGCAACTGGTGGTCTACCAGGCCGAACCGGGAAGTCCGAGCGCCCGGGGCCTCGCCCTGCTCGGCAGCCTGCACGCCACCCGCCGCACGTCATGACCGGCGTACGCCAGGGCCGACGGGCGGCCGCGTCGCCCACGTGACGAGTGCAGCGTCCCGCCCGGTTTGGCGCAGGCCGGCGTCGGCGCTCCTGGTGGCCCAGGCGACGTGCCCGTCGGGGCGGACCAGGACCTCACGGACCCCGTCGAGCTCCGGGTGCTCCTCGGTCGCGCGGGCGGTGACGACACCGATCCGCGGGCCCCGTCCGGCGGCGGGGGTCTCGTGCGCCTCCGGGTGCGGGCCCTGCGCGTCCGTGAGCCGGAGCAGGACGAAGCCGCCCCGGTGCAGGAGCTCGTACACCCGCGTCGCGTCCGTGCTGTCCGTGCCGTCCGTACTGCCCGTGCCGTCCGAACGGGCGGAACCGGTCACGCTCAGGCCGATGTCGGGCATCCGGCGGCCGACCAGCGGATCGGCGTCGGGGGAGGCGGCCGGGTAGCGGGTGCCGAGTGCGGAGACCTGGTCGGCGAGGCGGCGGTTGACCTCGGGCATCTTCAGCAGCTCCTCGACGAGGCCGCGCAGCGCGGCGGCCGGCCGCCGGTACCGGTCCACCAGCGGAAGCTCCGCCAGCAGCGTCTGCACCGCGGTGTTCTCGGTGACGGCCCGGCCGACGGGGTGGCGCTCGGCGTGATACGTGTCGAGGAGTCCGGGCGGGGCCCAGCCGTGCACCTCCGCCGCCAGTTTCCAGCCGAGGTTCATGGCGTCCTGGAGCCCGGTGTTGAGGCCCTGGCCCGAGGCGGGGAAGTGGACGTGGGCGGCGTCGCCCGCCAGGAGGACCCGGCCGCAGCGGTAGGCGGCGGCCAGCCGGGTGGCATTGCCGAAGCGCGAGAGCCAGCGGGGCCGGTCGACCCCGAAGTCGGAGCCGCAGATCCGCACCAGCCCCGTACGGAACTCCTCCAGGGTCACCGGCACCCGGGTCGGCGTCCGCATCCGCTCCGGATCGATGTACACGAAGCGGGTGATCCCGTCGTCCAGGGGGACGGCGAGTACGCCCGCGTCCCGCGCGGTCGCGAGGGCCGCCGGGTCGGCCCCGACGGTGGCGAAGTCCCCGAGCACTCCGGTCAGGGTCTCGTCCGTGCCCGGGAAGTCGATTCCGGCCGCCTGCCGGACGAAGCTGCGCCCGCCGTCGCACCCGACCAGGTAGGCGGCGCGAAGGAGCCGTAGGTCCCCGTCCGGCCCGCGCACCTCCGCCACGACCCCGTCCGCGTCCTGCCGCAGGCCCGTGAGCGGGCGCCCGCGCTCTATCCGCACCCCCAACTCCTGCGCCCGCTCGGCCAGCAGGGCCTCCGTGCGCGCCTGGGCGAGGAACAGCATGTGCGGGTGGCGGCTGTCCAGCGCGGCGAAGTCCAGCGGGGTGTCGAGAGCAGCGAAGTGCCATCCCGGCATGGTCCGGCCGAGCCCCAGGAAGCGCGGGGCGAGCCCGCGCAGGTCCATCAGCTCCAGGCTGCGCGGATGCAGGGTCAGCGCCCGGGAGTTCTGGTGGGGCTCGGTGCGCCGCTCGACGACCAGGGTCCGTACGCCGGCCAGTGCCAGCTCGCAGGCGAGCAGCAGCCCGGTCGGTCCCGCGCCCACGACGATCACGTCGGTATCCATCGGTGATGCCTCCCACAATTAGTGAACAGCGTTCACGTGAACGGCGTTCACTATAGTGAGGTCCATGAGCTCCCCGTCAACCCCGGCCCGGGGCCGCCCGGCTCGACTCGATCGCGACCGGACGGTCGACACGGCCCTGGACCTCCTGGACGAAGTCGGCCTCGACGCGCTGACGATGCGCCGCCTGGCCGATGCGATGGACGTCCAGGCCGGCGCGCTGTACCGGTACTTCGCCACCAAGGACGAGCTGCTGACCGCGATGGCGGAACGCATGCTGGCCGACCTCGCGGCGGCCGGGACCGACGGCGACTGGAGCGAACGGCTGGCGGCCCTGGCCCGGGCCATGCGCACGGCACTGCTCGCCCGCCGCGACGGCGCCCGCGTCTACGCGGGCACGCACGCGACCGGGCCCCACACCCTCGGCTTCGCCGAAGCGGTCGTCGGGGTGCTGCGCACGGCCGGCTTCGGGGAGGAGGACGCGGCGCGCGCGCTCATGGCGGTCGCCCACTTCACCATCGGCCACACGCTGGAGGAACAGGCCGCGCTCCGGCCGCCGCAGGCCGGCGGGGTGGCGGATGCCGAGCGCCTGTACCTGGCGGTCGAGCCCGAGCGGTATCCGCAGCTCGCCGCCGTGCTGCCCACGCTCACGCGTGGTGACTTCGCGGCGCACTTCGACTTCGGGCTGTCCCTGCTCCTGGACGGGCTGCGGGCCCTCGATCGGGGCGCGGACCTGCGGTGACGGCCCTGAAATATACTGACGGGGTGACTGAGAACCCGCTGCCTCCCTGCCCCGAATGTGCGGGCGCGTACGCCTACGAGATGGGGGCGCTCCTGGTCTGCCCCGAGTGCGGGCACGAGTGGCCGCTCGCCCCCGGTGAGTCCGGCAGTGTCTCCGAGGAGCGGGTGATCAAGGACGCGGTCGGCAACGTGCTGGCCGACGGGGACACCGTGACGGTGGTCAAGGGCCTGAAGGTCAAGGGCAGCCCGTCCGGCATCAAGGCGGGCACGAAGGTGCGCAACATCCGCCTGGTGGAAGGCGTCGACGGCCATGACATCGACTGCAAGATCGAGGGATTCGGCCCGATGCAGCTGAAGTCCAGCGTGGTCAGGAAGGTCTGACCTGACCTGACCGGCAGGGCGAGATCTGGCCGGGCCCGCCGCGGCCGAGCCGCCCGTCGGCGGAGCACGAAGGCGCCTGTCGGGCACGGTCCCGATCAGGCGCCTTCGTCGTTCTTCCGTAGGGGCGGAGTCGATCCGGCGGGCGGCTCATGAGCCGGCGCGCTCACGGGCCAACGGGATCGCCGGAGGCTTCCCCGGTGGGGGGCGGGCCGGTCAGCGCGCGGCGTACAAGCGGTGGGGGACGGTCGTCGCGGTGGCGATGGACGCCGTGGCGGCGAAGATCACCTCGTCGTTCTGGCGGGCGATGACGCGTACGGGATGGCGGTTCGGCGCGCTCGCTTCTTCGGTGTTCGGGAGCGTCTCGATCCAGCAGGCCGAGGTCAGCTCCGCATAGCGGAAGAAACGAATCTCCATATCGGTCAGGACTCCCCGCCGGGGGTAGGCGGAGCGGTACGCGGCCTGGCGCACGGCTTCCAGGAGCAGCATGCCCGGGGCGTGGTCGACGGGGTGGTCGAAGAGGATCGGGTGGTTGACGTCGGCCCGGAGCTGGGCGCGCCGCGTGGAGCTGGTGGGGGAGAGGACCACGTCGTGGAAGCGGTCGCGGCCCACGCGGCGGGGAGTCAGCGGCGGCGGAAGCGGGATCGTGCGGGCGGCCACATCGGCGAGGTCCCCGTTCCGGCCGCGCAGCCGCTGGTAGACGGCCTCGGGCTGATTGGTGAATCCGGCCTCGGCGGTGCCGAGGAACTCTCCGCCGCGGGTCGCCGTCACGTGCATGGTGAGACCCGCGAGTCTGCGGCCGCGGCGCGAGATGCCGGAGCAGCGGATGTGCAGCGAGATGTCGGCCGGGGTCGAACCGACGGCGAGGGCGTCGGCGTTGGTCGAGTAGCTGAACGTGTCCCAGATCTGGCGGTGACCGAAGGGGACGTCGTACGCGACGTGGCTGAGGAGCGGGATGGCCTGGCGGACCGATTCGGCAAGGAGGAGGGGGTCGTGGTGACCCCCGTCCGGTGTGTAGAAGCTGTGGGCGCGCGGCCACTGGGCGGTGACGACGAACTCGTCCGGTGCGACGGTGTGCCATCCGGTGAGCAGGACTTCCGAGTGTGCGCTCTTGTGTACGTACTCCCGCGGTAAGGCGCTGCTGAGCGCGGCGACGGGTGAGGCGGAGTGATCAGTAGACACAGTCATGGTTGAGCCCCCCTGGAACGTCGGACATGAGCTGGTGCTTGTTCGGCGCAGGTCCTAAAATAAAGGATGTTCGTTTTTTTTGTCGAGATTAGTTAGGTGCCCATGTCAGAACGAAAGCAACAACGCGCCCCCCAACTCAGGGCAGTTCAGACCAAAGCGGCCATCCTGCGCGCCGCGGCCGAGGTCTTCGACGAGTTCGGCTTCAGCGGCGCCAGCATCAGCAAGATCATGAAGCGGGCGGACGTCACCCAGGGCGGGATGTACTTCCACTTCAGCTCCAAGGAGGAGCTCGCCTACGCCGTCATGGTCGGCCAGGGCGACGGCCTGGAGTTCCCCGCCGGCGAGGACGGCCTGCAGCACCTGATGGACATCACGCTCTACCTCGCCGAGCAGCTCCAGCACAATCCGGTGCTCCGCGCAGGCGTGCGACTGGCCGTGGAACAGGGGGAGTTCGGCCTGCGCGACGACGTCGCCTACCAAGCCTGGGTGCTGGAGTTCCGTCAGCAGCTGCGCTTCGCCCGGGCGAAGGGCGAACTCCAGCCGGACGTCGACGACCACGAACTGGCCTGGGTGCTGGTCAGCTCCTTCACCGGGGCGCAGCTCTTCTCCCAGGCGTCCACCGGCCGGGCCGACCTGCCGCAGCGGATAGCTTCCTTGTGGCGCTACCTGCTGCCCGCGGTGGCCGCCGACGACATCCGGGGCGGACTGCGCCTGTCGCTGCCGCCGACGGAGCCGAAGCCGGAGACGGAGCCGGAGCCGGAGTCGAAGCCGGAGCCGGAAGCGAAGCCGGAGCCCAGGTCGAAGTCGGCATCGGGGAAGCGGGCGTGAGTACCCCTCGTGTCGTCGTCACCGGCGCGACGGGCTTCGTGGGGTCGGCGGTGCTGCGCCGACTGACCGGGCGGGACGAGCAGGCCGTGGTCCGTGCGGTGTCCCGCACGCAGGCCCACACGGCCTTATCCGGAGCGCAGTGGGTGGGCGCGGACCTGGCGGACGGACCGTCCCTGCGCGGGGTGTGCGACGGCGCGGACGTCCTGTTGTCCCTGGCCTCCTACGTCGGACCGGACGCCGACCGGTGCACCGCGGTCAACTCCGCCGGAACCGCGGCCCTGGTGGCCGAGGCCCGGCGGGCCGGAGTGGGGCGGATCATCCACCTGTCCACCTGCGCGGTCTACGGTCCGGGCCCGCACCGGGGGCTGGACGTGGGCGAGTTGGTGCCCGCCCCGGTATCGGCGGCCAGCGGCAGCCGACTGGCGGGGGAGGGGCCGGTGCTCGACGCGGGGGGACTGGTCCTGCGCGCGGGGCTCGTGCTGGGGCGGGGCGACCGGTGGGCCGTACCGGCCCTCGTCGACTCCTTCCGGCGGGTACCGGCACGCTGGGGCGCGGGAGCCGGGCTCGCCTCCTTCGTCGACGTCGACGACCTGGCGCGGCTCATCGTGGCGCTCGCGCTCGGTGGCGGCGCCGCGGCCGACGCCACGGGTGTCCTGCACGCCCACCACCCCGAGCCGGTGCGCAACCGGGACCTCATGGACGTCCTGGCCGAGCACCGCGTGCTGCCGGCGCGGCCCGACGTCGACTGGTCGTGGCGCAGGTGTCTGGACACCCTGGCCGAGACCCCGGGATGGGTGAGCGAGCGTCAGTTCACTTTGCTTGCCGGTGATCACTGGTACCGCGCCGACGAGGCATGGGAGCGCGCCGGGATCGAACCGGGGCCCGGCCCGCTGAGCCGGATCGGCCCGGCGGCCCAGTGGTACCGGGAGAGGGGCGGGATCGCCCCGGGGTGACGGCGATCTGCCAAAGCCTCAGTGGGATCGGGCGTGGGCGGGCTGTGTCGAGCAGGGCGGCGGGTAGCGTCCGCAGCACAGCCGGTCACCCCTGAAGGAGTGGAAATGTCCGATCTTTCGAACATCGTCAAGGCGTATGACGTGCGTGGCGTCGTGCCGGACGAGTGGGACGAGTCCCTGGCCGAGCTGTTCGGTGCCGCGTTCGTCGAGGTCGTGGGCGCTGGGGCGATCGTGATCGGTCATGACATGCGTCCGTCGTCGCCGGGTTTGTCGGCCGCGTTCGCGCGGGGTGCGGCGGCGCGGGGTGTGGACGTCACGCTGATCGGTCTGTGTTCGACGGACCAGCTGTACTACGCGTCGGGTTCGCTGGACCTGCCGGGTGCGATGTTCACGGCCTCCCACAATCCGGCGCAGTACAACGGCATCAAGCTCTGTCGTGCGGGTGCGGCTCCGGTGGGTCAGGACACGGGTTTGTCGCAGATCCGTGAGCTGGTGGAGAAGTGGTCGGACGAGGGTGCTCCCGTGATCCCCGAAGGCACCGTCTCCGGAACGGTCACGGAGCAGGACACGCTCATCGGTTACGCCGCCCACCTCAAGGGTTTGGTGGACCTGTCGTCGATCCGTCCGTTGAAGGTGGTCGTGGACGCGGGCAACGGGATGGGTGGCCACACGGTTCCGACGGTGTTCGAGGGTCTGCCGTTGGACGTGGTGCCGATGTACTTCGAGTTGGACGGGACGTTCCCGAACCACGAGGCGAACCCGCTGGATCCGAAGAACATCGTGGACTTGCAGGCGCGGGTGTTGGCGGAGGGTGCGGATCTGGGTATCGCGTTCGACGGTGACGCGGACCGTTGCTTCATCGTGGACGAGCAGGGCATTGGTGTGTCGCCGTCGGCGATCACTGCGTTGGTTGCGGCGCGCGAGCTGGCCCGCAACGGTGGCGCCGGCACCGTGATCCACAACCTGATCACCTCTTGGTCGGTTCCCGAGGTCGTTCGCGAGAACGGCGGGACGCCGGTCCGCACTCGTGTCGGTCACTCCTTCATCAAGGAGGAGATGGCGAAGACGGGTGCGATCTTCGGTGGTGAGCACTCGGCGCACTACTACTTCAAGGACTTCTGGAACGCGGACACGGGCATGTTGGCTGCGTTGCACGTGTTGGCGGCGTTGGGTGGTCAGGACGGTCCGTTGTCGGCGTTGGTGGCCTCCTACGACCGTTACGCGGGCTCGGGGGAGATCAACTCCACGGTTGCGGACCAGGCGGCCCGTCTGGCGGCGGTGAAGGCGACCTACGGCGACACCGAGGGCGTCACGTTGGACGAGCTGGACGGTCTGACGGTGACCGCCCAGGACTGGTGGTTCAACGTGCGTGCCTCCAACACCGAGCCGTTGCTGCGGCTGAACGTCGAGGCCCGTGACGAGGCCACGCTGGCCAAGGTCCGCGACGAGGCCCTGGCCCTCATCCGCGCCTGACCCGCCGTTTCAGGCCGGGCTCCGCCCGACCCAGCCCCGCCGGCGTTTGAGCAGGGGGCACCTCCCAGCGGTAGCTGGGGGAGGGTCCGGGCGGAGCCCGGTGCCCGGCGGAGCCGGGTTCCTCCGAACCCACGCCGCTCAGGCGGACCGCCCGACCCCCGCCTCACCACACCGCACCGCGTACGCGTACGCCGCTGACATCAGCGTCATGTGATGGTGCCAGCCCGGGAAGGACCGCCCCTCGAAGTCGAGGAGCCCGAACTCGTCGGCCAGCGAGCCGAGCACCGCGCCGGACCGGGCCGACCGTCGCACCAGGTGCAGCAGGTCGTCCATCCGGTGGCGGTTCATGTTGGTGAGCCAGACGGGTCCGCCGCCCCGCCGGTCCGGCCGCCGTTCGCCGAACAGCCGGTAGATCTGCTGCGCCCCGCGCCCTGCCGATTCCCCCTCCGGCAACCGGACCAGCGCCGAGTGGATGCGCTGGCGCTGCGGACGCACGTCGGGGCCGGCGAGCGGCGTGCTGTACGGGTGGCTGGTGTTGCCCAGCCGGGCGATGTCGCCCGCGGTGGTCCCGCCGCGCCCGGGTGTGCGCGCGCGATCGCCGCCCTGTGCCGGGACGGCGGCGCGGACCGTGAGGGCGGGCGGTACGGACACCAGGAAGTCGTGCCCGCGGCGGCTGAGCACGCCGATCAGCGCGGCGGCGCCGCCGCCGAGGCGGCTCAGGTCGGCGACCACGGGGGGATGCGCCGACGAGGTACGGGAGGCGATCCAGTCGACGAGCTCCAGTACGAGGGCCTCCGGAGCCTGGTGGACGACCTCGGGGGAGATGCGTGCCCGGCGGCGCAGGACGGGATCCGTCACCCAGGCCTCGGGAAGGGCCAGCCGCCAGTCGACGGGCACGTTCATGCCGTCCAGGGAAAGGAAGAGGCAGAAGCCCAACTGGCAGTTGACGATGCGTCCGGCGGCGGGGTCGAAGCGGCGGTGCACGCCGACCGAGTGCTCACCGCGTTTGGGGAAGCACACCTGCCCGATCGCCCAGGCCCGCACGGGATGCCGTTCCTCCACCCACCGGAGCAGTTCGGTGCGGGCCGGATTCCAGTCCCAGGGGCTCGCGTTGATGAACTGCTGGAGGGACTGGGAGGCGGTGGGCGACTCGGTGACGGACGCCGCGAGCCTGCGTACGGACTTCTTCCCCGGGGTGGTGAGCAGTCCCTGTAGGTAGACCCGGGCCCAGCGCCGCTGGTCGGCTCTCGGTAAGTGACCGAAGAGGCGTTCCGTGAAGTCGGCCAGGGCGGTGTCACCGGCAGCCAGGGCTCTGGTCCTTGTCCGTGTCGTCATCTGTCTCCCCCTCCACTGCGGACGTCGGCGTGCGCCGTCTACTACTCATAGAATACAGAACGTTCGTTTTTTTTCTAGCGAACCTATGGCGTCCCGCCCACGACTTAGGCACGTTGGATCCGGAGGCCTGCGGCGCCCGTGCCGCAGTCGTGCCGCAGTCGTGCAGGGCCGTCCTCCGGGAGGCCGGGCATGGGCGCTTCTTCGTCAAGTCGGCGTTGTCGGCGGTCGGCGCCGGGGCGACGCTGGAGGTCGCCATCTCCGTGCGGGGCGCAATGGCGAGTGAGGAACGACCTGGATGGCAGTGATAGCGCAGTGGTGAAGCAAGAGCGCGGCGTACGCACCCGTAATCATCTGATCTCGGTGGCCGCCGTTGAATTCGACCGCAATGGGTACGACGGGACCTCCCTTTCCCGGCTGAGCCGCTCCGCCGGAATTTCGATCGGAGCGCTCACCTTTCATTTCGCAGCGAAGGGGGAGTTGGCTTCTGCCGTCGAGGATTCGGGACGCGCGGCCACCCGCAGGGTGGTCGAGGGGGTGACGGCCCGTGGCGGCCCGGCGCTGGACACCGTTTCCGCGCTCGTCCTCGCCCTCGGCCGGCTGATCGAGACGGACGCGGCCGTGCGCGCCGCGGCGCGGCTGACCCAGGAGCGGGTGGGCGCCGGACCCGATTGGTGCGGCTGCTGGCTCCCTGACGTCAAGGAGCTGCTCGAACGGGCCGCCGAGCAGGGCCAGCTGGACCCCGAGGTCGACCCGTGCCCGGTCACCCTGCTGACGGCGCACCTGGTGGGTGGTGTCGTCACCCGGGTGCGCCGGGGCCGGAGCGAGCGCCCCGGCGCCGTGACCGGCGAGCTCAGGGAACTGTGGCGGCTCATCCGGCGGGGCATCGTGGCCCAGACGGACCCGGAAATGCCCAAGTAGGAAGAAAAGCGGGGTAATTCAAGCCAGTGGAGTGCGCTGCCCCCTAGCGTCGGCGGCATGAATTCCACACCTCACCGGATAACCAAAGCAGTGATCCCCGCCGCGGGACTCGGCACGCGATTCCTCCCGCTGACCAAGGCCACCCCGAAGGAAATGCTGCCGGTGGTCGACAAGCCGGCCATCCAGTACGTGGTGGAAGAGGCCGTCGCGGCGGGGATGTCCGACATCCTCATGGTCACCGGCCGCAACAAGCGGCCGCTGGAAGACCACTTCGACCGCAACTACGAGCTGGAGGAGGCCCTCCAGCGGCGGGGTGATCAGGACAAACTCAGGAGTGTCTGCGCCTCCACCGAACTCGCCGACATCCACTACGTGCGCCAGCGGGACCCCAAGGGTCTCGGGCACGCCGTCCTGTGCGCCGCGCCCCACGTCGGCCGGGAGCCCTTCGCCGTCCTCCTGGCCGACGACCTGATCGACCCCCGCGACCCCCTGCTCGCCCGCATGGCCGAGGTGCGCGAGCGGCTCGGCGGCAGCGTCGTGGCCCTCATGGAGGTGGATCCGCAGGCGATCCACCAGTACGGATGCGCCGCGGTGGATCGGTCGGCCGGCGGTGACGGCGTGCGCATCACCGAGCTGGTGGAGAAGCCGGAGCCCGGTACCGCGCCCAGCAACCTGGCCGTCATCGGCCGCTACCTCCTCGACCCCGAGATCTTCGAGGTCCTGCGGAACACCGCCCCGGGGCGCGGCGGCGAGATCCAGCTCACGGACGCGCTGCGCACGCTGGTCCAAGCCGGACGCCCCGTGCACGGCGTGGTCTTCTCCGGCCGGCGCTACGACACCGGAGACCGCGCTGAGTACCTGCGCGCAACGGTCAGGCTCGCTTGCGAGCGCGCGGACCTGGGGCCCGAATTCCTGTCCTGGCTCAGGGAGTTCGTGCGCGCCGAAGAGCTCGTGGGGGTCTGAAAGACCGCCCGGTGGGCGACCGGGGAACTTCCGCGGTCGCCCACCCCACCAGGCACTCCTGCGTCAACTTGCCCAGATCTCAACGGGGTTCGGCTCCCCGATTGGTTACCGAACGGTAATTACGTAATTTCTTCCCCGGGGTCGCCGCCCCGCCGGACGGAGCGGCACCCGAAGCACCGAGTGCACGGAAGGAGGTGAACTTCATGGACGAGCCGAACCCGCGGCACGCGACGCAGCCCCCCGACGTCGCGGCCGAGGTGCCGGTCGGCGCACTGCTCGCCGCGGATTCCCCCCGCGCCGTCCAGGTGGACGAGAGCCATGCACAGGCCCTCGCGCACTCCGGCCGGACGCTGCCGCCGCTGCTCGTGCACCGCCCCACCATGCGGATCATCGACGGCACGCACCGGTTGCGAGCCGCCGTACTGCGCGGGCAGGACACGGTGCCGGTGACGTACTTCGACGGCAGCGCCGAGGACGCGTTCGTGCTCTCGGTCGAGGCCAACATCAGTCACGGGCTCCCGCTGACCCACGCGGAACGGACCGCTGCGGCGTTACGGATCCTGCGGTCCCACCCCGACTGGTCCGACCGCGGCATCGCGCGGCGGACCGGGCTGGTGGGCAAGACCGTCGGGGCGCTACGACGCCGTGAGGTTCCGGGACCCGCCCCGCCGGGCCGCGTCGGCCAGGACGGCCGCGTCCGGCCGGCCGACCCGGTCCGCGGCCGGGAGGCCGCGGCCCGGCTGCTGGCCGGACATCCCACCGCGTCGCTGCGGCAGATCGCGCGGGAGGCGGGCATCGCGCCCTCGACCGTGCGGGACGTACGGCGCCGGATCGGAGCGGGCGCGGATCCCGTACCGGCGGCCCAGCGGCGCTCCGGCAGCACCCCGGCCCCCGCACCACCTCCGGTTCCCGCCCGGGTCCGGGGGCAGCCACTGCCCGCACTGGTCACCAGCCTGTGCAAGGACCCCCTGCTCAGGCTGAGCGATGCGGGCAGGCTCCTGCTCCGCATGCTCGACCTCCAGGTGAGCGGACTGCGCCAGTGGGAGCGGATCGTCGCCGCAATACCCCCGTACCGCGTGGAGACGGCGGCCGACGCGGCCGCCCAGTGCGCACGGGACTGGCAGGAACTGTCCGAAGAACTACGGCGCCGTGCCTCGGCGCACACCCCTGCCTGAGCCGGCTTCCCCGGCGAGTACCGGCCTTCGCGTCGGAAGGCCCCAGTTGTGATCGAAAGGACGTATGGCGATGTCGGTTGTCGAGGGAGCGCGTGTTGACGCGGGTTCAGGGGAGGGGGGAGGAGCCGAGGGGCCCGTTCGTTTGGACGGGCGTTTGAAGTTGGTGTTGGTGGTGCTGCTGGTGGCGCAGTTCATGCTGGCGGTTGATTTCTCGATTCTGAACGTGGCGTTGCCGGTGATCGGTGACGGGCTGGGTTTCTCGTTGTCGAATCTGCAGTGGATCGCGACGTCGTTCGCGTTGTGTGCTGCTGGTTTCACGCTGTTGTTCGGCAGGGTGGCTGACCTGTTCGGGCGTCGTCGGTTGTTCCTGGTGGGTCTGGCGGTGCTGGGCCTGTCCTCGCTCGTGGGCGGCCTGGCGACGTCGCCGGAGATGTTGATCGCGGCGCGCGTGTTCCAGGGGCTGGCGACCGCCGCGGTGACGCCGGCCGGTCTGTCCCTGCTCACCACGTCGTTCCCTGAGGGTCCGCTCCGTGAGAAGGCCCTCGGCCTGAACGGTGCTCTGATGTCGGCGGGGTTCACGACGGGCGCGATCCTGGGTGGTGTCCTGACGGATCTGTTGTCGTGGCGGTGGGCGTTCTTCATCAACGTTCCCGTGGCGTTGGCGGTGTTGTTCATTGCTCCGGCGGTGATCAAGGAGTCGCGTCCGTCGGTGCGTCCGAAGTTGGATCTGCCGGGTGCTACGGCTGTGACGTTGGGTCTGTTGGCGTTGATCTACGGGTTGACGCAGGCGGGTGAGCACGGTTGGGGTGCGCCGTCAGCGTTGGGTTGGCTGGCCGCGGGTGTGGTGCTGCTGGTGGTCTTCTACGCCATCGAGTCGAGGAGCTCGGCTCCGCTGGTGCCGGTTTCGGTGTTGAAGAAGAAGACGGTCGCGTGGGGCAACATCGCGGGTCTGATCGCGTTCCTCACCGAGACCAGCCTGGTCTTCCTGATGACGCTGTACCTCCAGGAGGTGCTGGACTTCTCGCCGCTGACGGCGGGTCTGTCGTTCGGTGTGTTGGGTATCGGCACGGTGATCGGTGGTTCGATCGCTCCGCGGGTGATCGGTGCGGTGGGAACACGGTCGACGCTGATCATCGGTGGTGTGTTGCAGGCGGTCGCGACGCTGAGCCTGATCGCGTTGGGTGAGACTTCGTCGAGCATGTGGCTCCTCCTCGTCGCGACGTTCGCGGGTGGTGTGGGCAACATGTTGGTGATCGTCGGGTTCATGGTGACGGCGACGACGGGTCTGCCGGATCACGAGCAGGGTATGGCGACGGGTCTGGCGACGATGACGCAGCAGGTCGGTATCACGATGGGTACGCCGATCATGTCGGCGATCGCTGCGGCCAACACGGACATTCATGCGGGGATCACGACCGCGGTCATCGTGAACACCGCGATCGTCCTGGTCGGCACCGTCACCACCGTCCTCTTCCTCCGGAACAAGGCCGCGAAGGACCTCGCCGCCGCCGGCTGAGCCCCCTGACCGACCCTCCCCCTCAGAGGCGCCCCCGGCACGGTCCCCTTCCCCCGACCGTGCCGGGGCGCCCCCTCCCCAAGGTCTCCCTCCCCAAGGTCTCCTCTTCTCAAGGAACGTGATGGACCTCCGTATCGAAGACCGCGTGTACCTCGTGACCGGCGCGTCGTCCGGAATCGGCGAGGCAACCGTCCGCCTCCTGGCCGCCGAAGGCGCCACCGTCGTCGGCGTCGCCCGCAAGCCCTGGAGCACCGAAGCCCTCGGCGCCCGGGTCAGCACCGTCGCCGCCGACCTCACCGACCCCGACGCCGCCCGCCACGTGGCCGACACGGTCATCGAACGCCACGGCCGGCTCGACGGCCTCGTCAACAACGTCGGCGCGCTGGAGTCCCGTACCGGCTTCCTCGACGTGACCGACGAGCAGTGGAAGAGCACCTTCGAGGTCAACTTCCACTCCACCGTCCGCATGACCCGCGCGGCCCTCCCCGCGCTCCTGGACACCGGAGCGGGCGCCGTCGTACACATCGCGAGCGAGGCGGCCCGCTTCCCCGACCCGGGCATCGTCGACTACGCCGCCACCAAGACGGCGCTGCTCTCCCTCTCCAAGTCCCTCGCCGCGGAGTTCGGCGTACGCGGCGTGCGTTCCAACGTGGTCTCGCCCGGGCCCACCCGGACCGCGCTCTTCGACGCTCCCGGCGGGTTCGCCGAGCAGCTCGGAGAACGGTTCGGCCTCCCGGCCGACGAGGCCGTCGACCACTTCATCCGCGAGGTACGCCGACTCCCCAGCGGCCGCATCGGCAGCCCCGACGACGTCGCCGGCGTCATCGCGTACCTGCTCTCGCCCCTCGCGGGGCAGGTCACCGGCGCCGAGTGGAGCGTCGACGGCGGCGCCCTGCGACAGGTCTGACCGGGCCGATGCGCGCCTCCCTCCTCGCCCTCGCCATAGGTGCCTTCGGCATCGGGACGACCGAGTTCGTCATCGTCGGTCTGCTCCCGGAAGTCGCCGAGGACCTGTCCGTCTCCATCCCCTCCGCCGGCATGCTGGTCACGGGCTACGCCCTCGGCGTGGTCGTCGGCGCACCGCTGATGACCGCGGCCGGTGCCCGGCTGCCGCGCAAGACCATGCTCGTCGTCCTGATGGCCATCTTCATCGCCGGCAACCTGCTCTGTGCCCTGGCCGGCGACTACACCGCCCTCATGGGCGGGCGGCTGATCGCCGCCCTCACGCACGGCGCGTTCTTCGGGATCGGCTCCGTCGTGGCCGCCGACCTGGTGGCACCCGACCGGCGGGCCAGTGCCATCGCCCTGATGTTCACCGGGCTCACCCTGGCCAATGTGCTCGGCGTACCGCTGGGCACCTTCCTCGGCCAGGAGTTCGGTTGGCGCTCGACCTTCTGGGCGGTCACCGGCATCGGGATCGTCGGACTGGTCGCTCTGGTCGCCCTGGTTCCGGCCCAGCCCGCGCCGGAACGCGGAGCCCTGCGCGGCGAACTCGCCGTCTTCCGCAAGCCCCAGGTGTGGTTGGCGCTGACGACCACGGTCCTCGGTTTCGGCGGGGTCTTCGCCTCCTTCACCTACCTCGCGCCGATGATGACGGAACTGGCCGGCTTCTCCGACGGCGCGGTCGCCTGGCTCCTCGTCCTCTTCGGCGTCGGGCTGTGCGTGGGCAACGTACTCGGCGGCCGGGCCGCCGACCGGGCCCTGATGCCCAGCCTGTACCTCATCCTCGGCGGCCTCTGCCTGGTACTGGTGATCTTCACCTTCACCTCGCGCGCCGCCGTACCCGCCGCGATCACCCTGGCCGCCTTCGGGGCGATCGGATTCGCGACGGTGCCCCCGCTGCAGGCACGTGTGATGCAGCAGGCCGCGGGCGCCCCGGCCCTCGCCTCCGCGGCGAACATCGCGGCCTTCAACCTCGGTAACGCCCTCGGGGCCTGGCTCGGCGGCCTCGCCGTCGCCCACGGCTTCGGGTGGACCTCACCGACCTGGATCGGTGCCGGACTGGCCGCGGCCGGTCTGGGCACTGCGGCGCTCTCCGGCCGGCTCGACCGCCGCAGCCACGGCAGCCGCGGGAGCGGCGGACCGCACCCGCAGCCCGGCGCAGCGCTCCCCACCGCACCACTCACGAACGCACCAGGTGCCGGACACGGCACGCACTCCATCGTCGAACAGAAGTCGAGGTAGACGCACATGAACGGTGTCGATCGCCGGACCATGCTCACCCGCAGCGCGGCCGTCGTCGGAGGCGCAGCGGTGGCCGGCGCCCTGTCCGGCCCCGTGGCGGCGGCAGCCGCCCCGAACGCCTCCGGCGACGCGGCGCGCGCCGCGGCCGCCGGGACCGGATCCGTCGTCAAGCCGGGGGATCCGCGCTACGAAATGCTCACCACGGGCAACAACCAGCGCTTCGTGGCACGCCCGGACTACATCAAGATGGTCCGCTCGACCGCGGACGCCGAACGCGCGCTCAGAGACGCGGTCCGGGCGGGCAAGCGGGTCTCGGTGCGCAGCGGCGGCCACTGCTTCGCCGACTTCGCCGCCCACTCCGGCACCCAGGTCATCATCGACTTCTCGGAGATGACGCACGTCGGCTACGACCCGAAGTTCCGCGCGTTCGTCGTCGAGGCGGGCGCCCGCCTGATCAACGTGTACGAGGCCCTCTACAAGGGCTGGGGCGTCACCGTCCCCGGCGGCATCTGCTACAGCGTCGGAGCCGGCGGGCACATAGCCGGCGGCGGCTACGGACTGCTCTCCCGGGCCCACGGCCTGGTCGTCGACCACCTCTACGCCGTGGAGGTCGTGGTGACGGACGGGAAGGGCGGCGTACGCACCGTCGTGGCCACCCGGGAGAAGAACGACCCGAACCGGGACCTGTGGTGGGCGCACACCGGCGGTGGCGGCGGCAACTTCGGCCTGGTGACCCGCTACTGGTTCCGCTCCCCGGGCGCGAAGGGCACCGAGCCCTCCGAACAGCTGATATCCCCGCCGTCGAAGGTCCTGGTGAGCGCCGTCGACTTCCCCTGGGAGCAGCTGACGGAGGCGAAGTTCACCCGGCTGCTGAAGAACTTCGGCGCGTGGCACGCCGCCAACAGCGCGCCCGACTCCCCGTACCGCAACCTCTCCAGCCTGTTCAACGTCAGCTCCAAGGCGCACGGCAGCCTGGGCATGTTCACCCAGGTCGACGCGACGGTGCCGAACGCGAGAAAACTGCTCGACGACTACCTGGCGGCCATCACCGCCGGCACGGGAGTCACCCCGAAGGCACTCACCCGCCCCACGGGTGAGCTGCCCGCCATGCCGCAGTTCGCGGAGCCCAGGACCCTGCCCTGGCTCCAGGCGACCAGACTGGTCGGCACCAACAACCCGGTCATCACCAACCCCACCTCACGCGGCGCGCACAAGTCCGCTTACATGCGCAAGAACTTCACCGACCATCAGATCTCCGCGCTCTACCAGTACATGAGCCGGCCGGACTTCAAGAACCCCGACACCATGCTGGTGCTCTTCTCCTTCGGCGGGCAGGTCAACGCCATGGCACCCGACGCGACGGCCAACGCGCAGCGCTCGTCCATCTTCAAGATGTGCTTCCAGACCTTCTGGCAGGAGGAGTCCGAGGACGCGTTCTACCTGGGCTGGCTGCGCGACCTGTACGAGGACTTCTTCTCGGCGACCGGTGGCGTGCCGCTGATCGACGACAGCACCGACGGCTGCTACATCAACTACCCCGACCGGGACATCACCGATCCCCGTCGCAACAGGTCCGGTGTGCCGTGGCAGACGCTCTACTACAAGGACAACTACCCGCGCCTGCAGCAGGTGAAGAGGAAGTACGACCCGTCCGACTTCTTCCGCCACTCGATGTCGATCAAGCCTGCGCGAGGCTGACCCCTCCCCACCCGTAACCCCTGGTCAGAAGCCCCGTACTCCGGTCTCCGGAGTGCGGGGCTTCTGTCGTTCCCGTCCAACCGTTCGAGTGGCCGCGGGTGTTCGTTGACTCCCCGGCCGGCTGCGGGAAAGCTGTGTCTTGGCCGGAAGAGGGCAGCTGAAAAGCCCCTCGCAGTGAGATCCGATCCCCTGGCCGCCACCTCCCGACAGGCCCGCGGTACATCGCCGTGCCGCGCCCTCGCACGCCCCGCCACGGCTCGATTCCCCACGCGTCAGAAAGCACGCGTCAGAAAGTAGAGGAAGCCATGCGTTCCGTCGCCGTAGTCCTCGGCACCCGGCCGGAGGCCATCAAGTTCGCGCCCGTCATCCGCGCCCTCCAGGACGACCCGCGCTTCGAGCCCGTCGTGATCTCCACCGGGCAGCACCGCCAGATGCTGGACGAGACCCTCGACGCCTTCGGCCTCACCGCCGACGTCGACCTGAAAGTGATGGCCCCCAAGCAGACCCTCTCCCAGGTCACCTACCGCTCGCTGCGCGGCCTGGAGGACTACTTCGCCACCGCGCCCGCCGACGCGGTCCTGGTCCACGGTGACACCGCCACCACCCTCACCGGAGCCCTGGCCGGATTCCACCAGCGGATCCCCGTCGTCCACGTCGAGGCCGGACTGCGCAGCGGCCGGCTCGGCTCGCCCTTCCCCGAGGAGGGCAACAGACGGCTCGTCGCCCAGGTCGCCGCCCTCCACCTGGCCCCCACCCCCGGCAACCTGGCGAACCTGCTGCGCGAGGGCATCGCCGCCGACACGATCACCGTCACCGGCAACACGGTCATCGACGCCCTGCGCTGGGCCAGCGGCCGCGCCGAGAGCTACGGCGACCCGGCGCTGGCCGACCTCGACCGCGACCCGCGCCGCGTCGTCCTGGCCTCCGCGCACCGCCGCGAGGCCTGGCCGCACCTGCCGCAGATCGGCCGGGCGCTGGCCCGCATCGCCGACGAGCCCGGTGTGCGCGTCGTGGTCCCGCTGCACCGCAACCCCGTCGTCCGCGAGGCGCTCCTCCCGCACATCGGCAGCCACCCGAGCATCACCGTCGTCGACCCGCTGCCCTACCTCAGCTTCTGCAAGCTCATGGGCCGTGCCGACGTCATCGTCTCGGACAGCAGCGGCAGCCAGGAGGAGGGGCCCGCGCTCGGCAAGCCCACGCTGGTCCTCGGCGACGTCACAGAGCGGTCCGAGGCCATCGTCGCCGGCACCGCCTGCCTCGTCGGAACGGCCACCGAGGGCATCGTCACCCGCACCCTGGCCCTGCTGCGCGACCGCGCCGAGTACGACCGGATGGCCACCGCCGCCAACCCGTACGGCGACGGACGGGCCACCGACCGCACGGTCGCCGCGCTCGCCCACTTCTTCGGCCTGGGTCCCGCGCCCGAGCCCTTCGTCCCCGACAGCGCCGTCGACGAGCTCAGCGTCGAGCTCGCCCGCACGGCCGACTTCGCCCGCACCTGAACCCCGGAGAGGAACCGCCGCATGAGCGCCACCCCGTCCGCCGTCGAACGCCCGCTGAACTTCAGCACCCCGTACCTGAGGGCCGCGCTCGTACGCGACGCCGTGGACTACACCGTCGAAGGCCGCACCATCGTCGTCAACCCCGGCGTGACGCCCGTGACCATCGCGGAGGAACCGCGCAAGACCATCCCCCCGCTCTCCTCGACCGTCCTCGCCGACACCCGCATCGAGAAGGCCGAGGCGCTCCTCCTCCTGCGCACCGCCCCCGACGGCACCGACATCACCGGCATCACCGCGGAACCCGGCTGGTCCCACCTCGCCGACCTCCTCGGCCCCGGCGAATTCCCCCGCGAGACCGCCCTGTACCGCAGCCCCCAGGACGACATCAACACCGTCCTGTTCGACCCGGCCCACGTACTCGGCGAGCGCGAGAGCGCCATGGACCTGCGCGAGTTCAACGTCCGCGCCAACCTGTGGTTCTCGCCCGCCGGAACCGACTGCGCCGTCCACAACCAGCACGACTTCATCGAGGTCCACACCCAGGTCCACGGCCTGGGCCGGATGCAGCGCTTCCGGGACCGCGACCACGCCTCGCTCTACCAGGACGTCCTGATGAGCCCCGGCTACACCACTCCGGACCCGTTCTGCGCCACCGGCCCCCAGTGCACCTACCACTACCCCTGGCACCAGTACCGGGCCGACACCGACTGCATCTGGCTCGCCATCGAGTACCACCCCGTACCCCGCGCGCTGCGCACCCTCCGCCCCGCGACCGCCCTCACCTCCCTGGAGAACCACTCATGACCACCACCGGCACCGGCAAGAACCCCGAGACCGTCCTGCGCGCCCCGAAGTTCACCGCCGAGGTCGTGGCCGACCAGCTCCGCGACGGCTACTGGCTGGAGGCGCCGGACATCAACGGGGACGGCAAGCCGGACCTGTTCGGCTACGGGCTGCGGCTCGGCGAGATCTACTGGTACGCCAACGACGGCGACTGGACCCGCCGGCTGATAGCCGACCGCATCAAGATGCCCGTCGGCGCCGACTTCGCCGACGTCAGCGGCAACGGCCACCCCGACGTCATCGTCTGCTACGACCTCTACGGCCCGATCGGCACGATCCACGACGCCAACACCGAAGGCGGAAAGATCGACTGGCTGGAGAACCCGGGCACCCCCGACAAGGACGAGTCGCGCTGGAAGCGCCACTACGTCGGCCGCGCCACCGGTATGCACCGCCTGCGCGCCGGCCACTTCACCCGCACCGACCGGCTCCAGATCATCGGCCTGCCGATCGTCGCCAAGGAGGACGTCCACGCCGTACTGCCCGTCGTGCTGTTCACCCAGCCCGACGACGTGCACACGGCGGAAGAGTGGCCGATGACGGTCATCGACGACAGCCACTTCCGGATGATCCACGGCGCCGAGAAGAAGCAGGGCCTGGTCCCCGGCTCCGAGCTCGAATCCCTGCTGCTGGCCTCCGACGAGGGCGTCACCTGGCTCTGGTTCGACGAAGCCCGCCAGGAGTGGGTCCGCGAGCTGATCGGCACGGGCGAGCTCACCCAGTTCGAGCAGACCGGCTTCCGCGGCAGCGGCGACCTCAACGCCGGCCGGCTCGGCGACGACCCCATGGCGTACGTCGCCGCCATCGAGCCCTTCCACGGCAACACCGTGGCCGTCTACACCAAGGCCGAGGACGGCGAGGGCTGGAACCGCGTCCTGCTCGACGTGTACGGCGACCCCAACGAGAACGGCGAGGGCCCCGGCCACCAGATCGTCTGCGCCGACTTCGACGGCGACGGCGACGAGGAGTTCCTCGTGGCCCTGCGCGGACCGTGGCCCTGGCAGGGCGTCATGTACTACAAGGCGATCGACGCGGCCAACGGCGTCTGGGCCAAGTGGCGGGTCTCCGAGGAGTCCGTCGCCCGCATCGCCACGGCCGACTTCAACGGGGACGGCCGCCTCGACTTCGCCACCATCGCGTACTCCGTCCAGAACTACTACGTGGCCAAGGACGCCAAGCTCATGGTCTACCGCAACGAGATCGACCAGTAGCGGGTGTCCGCGCCGGACCAGGCGCCCGCGCCGCCCCGCCCCGGCCCGCGCCGCCCCCGTCGCCCCGTGCCCTGAGCCCCGACGGTCAGTACCGCCCCTCGCGACGCCCCAAGGGTGTCCAGCACGCCGCCCGGGACCGTGTCCCCACCGTACGGACCACGGCCCCGGCGGCCGTCCTTCACGAAACCTCTTCCGCACCTCTTCCGAAAGAGCGATTCCCTGTGGCCTCCACGACGTCCCCCGACGCCGCGAAGCGGGCGAAGCTGCCCTCACTGACCGGCCTGCGGTTCTTCGCCGCGCTCTCCGTCTTCTTCTTCCACTCGTCCCTGACCGACTCCCCGATCCCGCCGAACGCGCCCATCAACCCCTTCGCCGACGCCACCGTCGCGGACTGGTTCTCCACCGCCTTCGGCAAGGCCGGCTACCTGGGAGTCTCCTTCTTCTTCGTCCTCTCGGGCTTCGTCCTCGCCTGGGCCGCCAAGCCCGGCGAGCGCGTCACCGCCTTCCTCCGCCGCCGGCTGCTGAAGATCTTCCCCAACCACGTCGTCGTCTTCGCCGCCGCGATGCTCCTCTTCGCCGGCTCGGCCGTCACCGGCGTCGCCGACTGGCTCCCGAACCTCTTCCTCATCCACACCTGGTGGCCGCAGCCCACCGTCAACCTCAGCGTCAACCCGCCCAGCTGGTCCCTCGGCAGCGAGCTGCTCTTCTACATGCTCTTCCCGGCCCTCATCGTTCCGATCCGCAGGCTCCGCGGCCGGACCGCCCTGTGGGGCTGGAGCGCCGCGATGATCGCCGGGATGGTCGCCCTCCAGCTCATCGCCACCTACTTCGTCCCCGACACCCCGAAGTCCACCATCACGCCGATCTCCGGGATGCAGTTCTGGTTCGGCTACCTGCTCCCGGCCGGCCGCCTCTTCGAGTTCGTCCTCGGCATCCTGCTCGCCCGGATCGTCCTTTCGGGACTGTGGCCGCGCCGCGTCGGCTTCGGCGTCTCCCTCGCGCTCACGGTCCTCGGCTACGCCGCCGCGCTCGTCGCCCCGTTCCAGTACGGATTCGTCGTCGCGACGATCATCCCGGTCGCCGCGCTCATCGGAGCCACCGCACAGGCCGACGTGGACGGCCGGGCCACCTTCCTGCGCAGCCGTCCCATGGTGTGGCTGGGCGAGGTGTCCTTCGGCTTCTACCTCGTCCAGGGCGTCACGATCTTCTACCTGCGCTCGCTGCTGGGCGAGCACACCTACGGCGTCCCCGTGGCCCTGCTGGTGATCGCCGGGTTCTTCGCCGCCTCGCTGCTGGGCGGCTGGCTCCTCTTCCGCTTCGTGGAGATGCCCGCCATGCGCCGCTTCGGCCGGGCCAGGACCCGTACGCCGGCCGGCGCGGCACCCGCCCCGGCCCGTGAGCCTTCCGGTGACCGGACCCCGGTCACCGCGGCCGCCCGGGACTGACCCGCCGCCCTACCGCTCCCCGCCCTACCGCTCCCCGCCCTACCGCTCCCCGCCCGCGTCGGCATCCGCCGACGCGGGCTTCGGGTTTTCGTGCCCCGCCGCCGCAGCACCGGCGGTCAGGCTCGACAGCATGCGCAGGGCGGCGTCGGAGGGCGAGGATTCGGGGGCGCTGTAGAGCAGCATCCGGTGGTTGGTGCCGTCGGTGAGGTGCAGGTTCTCGAAATCGAGGGTCAGCGGGCCCACGACGGGGTGGTGCAGGGTCTTGGTGCCGACCGTGCAGTCCCGTACGGGGTGCTTCGACCACAGCGAGGCGAAGTCGGGGCTCTGCAGCATGAGCGCCCCGATGAGCTCGGCGAGCGCGCGGTCCTCCGGATTGCGCCCGGCGACCAGGCGCAGGGCCGCCAGGGCGACCCGAGCCTCGCTCTTCCAGTCCGTGTAGAGCTCCCGGGTGTGCGGATCGAGGAACAGCATCCGCGTGAGGTTGGGGCGTACGGACGGGTCGTCGGGGCTCGCGATGTCGACGTGCCCCGCGAGCAGGGCGTGCCCCAGCGGATTCCAGGCGAGCACGTTGTTGCGGCCGTCCAGGACGACCGCCGGGACCTGCGGCATCGCGGCGATCAGCCGGCGCGTGGTGTCACGGGCGTACTCGGGGCGCGGCGACTGGGCCCGCTTGGCGCGCGGCGGCCGGGCGAGGTTCAGCAGGTGCGCGTGCTCGTCCGGGGTCAGGCGCAGGGCGCGGGCCAGGGCGTCCAGGACGCTGTCCGAGGCGTTCGTGCTCTGCCCCTGCTCCAGGTGGGTGTAGTACGTGATGCTCACCCCCGCCAGGAGGGCGAGCTCCTCGCGCCGCAGCCCGGGCACGCGCCGGCGGGTGCCGTGGGAGGGGAGCCCGACGTCCTCGGGCTGGAGCTGGGCGCGACGAGTGCGGAGGAACTCGCCCAGGGCAGTCGGTGTGTCCATGCGTTCCAGTGTGCCGGGGGAGGGCGTCGAACGGAGCCCGTGAAGGTGGCCCTGGGAGTGCTAGCTTGCCCGGCGCCAGCACAACCAGGGGGCTGGGTAACCCTCTCCGACCGGTCCAAAGTCGATGACGCAACAGCTCGTTGCGTGATCGAGAGGAAGTGTGTGGCGATGTCGGTCGTCGAAGGTGCGCGGGTCGAAACGGGAACGGAGGGGCCCGTTCGTTTGGACGGGCGTTTGAAGTTGGTGTTGGTGGTGCTGCTGGTGGCGCAGTTCATGCTGGCGGTTGATTTCTCGATTCTGAACGTGGCGTTGCCGGTGATCGGTGACGGGCTGGGTTTCTCGTTGTCGAATCTGCAGTGGATCGCGACGTCGTTCGCGTTGTGTGCTGCTGGTTTCACGCTGTTGTTCGGCAGGGTGGCTGACCTGTTCGGGCGTCGTCGGTTGTTCCTGGTGGGTCTGGCGGTGCTGGGCCTGTCCTCGCTCGTGGGCGGCCTGGCGACGTCGCCGGAGATGCTGCTGGTGGCGCGTGTGTTCCAGGGTTTGGCGACGGCGGCGGTGACGCCGGCCGGGCTTTCGCTGCTGACGACGTCGTTTCCGGAGGGTCCGCTCCGTGAGAAGGCCCTCGGCCTGAACGGTGCTCTGATGTCGGCGGGGTTCACGACGGGCGCGATCCTGGGTGGTGTCCTGACGGATCTGTTGTCGTGGCGGTGGGCGTTCTTCATCAACGTTCCCGTTGCCCTGGCGGTGTTGTTCATTGCTCCGGCGGTGATCAAGGAGTCGCGTCCGTCGGTGCGTCCGAAGTTGGACCTGCCGGGTGCTACGGCTGTGACGTTGGGTCTGTTGGCGTTGATCTACGGGTTGACGCAGGCGGGTGAGCACGGTTGGGGTGCGCCGTCAGCGTTGGGTTGGCTGGCCGCGGGTGTGGTGCTGCTGGTGGTCTTCTATGCGATCGAGTCGAGGAGCTCGGCTCCGTTGGTGCCGGTTTCGGTGTTGAAGAAGAAGACGGTCGCGTGGGGCAACATCGCGGGTCTGATCGCGTTCCTGACCGAGACCAGCCTGGTCTTCCTGATGACGCTGTACCTCCAGGAGGTGTTGGACTTTTCGCCGCTGACGGCGGGTCTGTCGTTCGGTGTGTTGGGTATCGGCACGGTGATCGGTGGTTCGATCGCTCCGCGGGTGATCGGTGCGGTGGGGACACGGTCGACGTTGATCATCGGTGGTGTGTTGCAGGCGGTCGCGACGCTGAGTCTGGTGGCGTTGGGTGAGACTTCGTCGAGCATGTGGTTGCTGCTGGTCGCGACGTTCGCGGGTGGTGTGGGCAACATGTTGGTGATCGTCGGGTTCATGGTGACGGCGACGACGGGTCTGCCGGATCACGAGCAGGGTATGGCGACGGGTCTGGCGACGATGACGCAGCAGGTCGGTATCACGATGGGTACGCCGATCATGTCGGCGATCGCTGCGGCCAACACGGACATTCATGCGGGGATCACGACCGCGGTCATCGTGAACACCGCGATCGTCCTGGTCGGCACCGTCACCACCGTCCTCTTCCTCCGCACCAAGCAGCCCAGCTGACGAAGTGCGCGCCTCCACTAAGGCAACTCCGCCTTGTGACAGCCCTGCCCCCGCCGCGAACGTTGGCCCCGGGCCCGGCGCGAGCGCCGGCTACCGATGGAAAGGAACCCCGATGGCCACACCCACCGTCATCAGCTGGGAGCAGGTGTCCGTGCCCACCCCGTCCGGGCCCCTTCCCGCCCGGGCGTACCGGCCCGGCACCGCTTCACCGCAGGGCTGGCTCGTGTGGGCCCACGGGGGCAGCTGGCGTGCCGGATCCGCCCAGGACTGGCACGGCGCCACCGCCGAACTCGCCCGCTACTCCGGCTTCGGGGTGGTGAGCGTGGACTACCGGCTGGCCCCCGAGGTACGCCACCCGGCCATGGTCGAGGACATCCTGTCCGCCCTGACCTGGGCCGGGGAACAGCCGGACGGGTCCGCCGGAGCCCCGTCCGCCCCGCCCGTCCTCGCCGTCGGCGGGGACAGCGCCGGCGGCACCCTCGCCGCCTCGGCCGCCCTCGTCTGCCGCGACCGCGGGGTTCCGCTGGCCGCGCAGGTACTGGCGTACCCGCCGCTGGACCCCGACTGCGCGGCGGCCTCGTACCACCGCTTCCCGGACATGTTCCCCACGGCCTCCTACCTGATGGCGGCCTGGCAGGACTACCGGCACCCGGGCCGGCCGGTCGCCGCCGACGGCACACGGCTCCACAGCACCCCCCTCGAAGCCGCCGACCTGAGCGGACTCGCACCGGCCGTGATGGCCACCGGTGACCTCGACCCCGTCAGCGACGACGTGCACCACTACGGGCGCCTGCTGCGGGCGGCCGGGGTGGAGGTCGCCCTACGGGAGTTCCGGCAGACGGGTCACGGGGCGTTCCTGCAGCCCGGCCGAGGCCCGGGCGGGCACCCGACGGTGTCGATGCGCGGCTGGCTGGGGCTGGCCCTGCGCCGGCTCACCTCACCGAACGGCCCCGAAACCCTCCCCTCTTCCCCTCCATGGAGCTGACATGACCACCTCCGACGTCTCCAACCTCGACGCCCTGCTGCGCCACTTCGCCGACCTGCGCGACGGCATCCACGGCGGCTCCGTCTCCCGCCCCGACAAGGAGGAGCACTTCCGTACCGCCGCGCGCCTGCTGGACCCGTACGCACGCCAGGCGCTCGGCGAGCTCAACGACGAACTGCTCCTCGGACAAGGCGTGATCGACGCCAGCGGCGTCCAACGGGCCGACGACCGGAGCCTCTTCCACGCCTGGACCCTGTGGTGGGACGAGCAGTCGGCCGCCGACATCCCGCCCGTGACGCTGTACGCGCACTACGGAGCCTCCTTCCACCACCCGCACCTGCGCGGCGCGACGGTCTCCGAATGGCCGCTGAACGTCTTCGACGACGCACAGGCCGCCGCCGAACTGCCCACCCTGCGCGCGATCGCCGCCGCAGACCTCCACAACCTGGTCTTCGAACGGGACTTCAGGATCGTGCCCGCGACCATGGCGGGTGCCACCGGTCTCCCCGCCCACCAGCACTGAAAGGCGGCCCGTCATGACGAAGCTGCGACTGTCCGTACTCGACCAGACCCCGGTCGGCGAGGACCACACCCCGGACCAGGCGCTGCGGGCTTCCGTGGACCTCGCCCGCGCCGCCGAAGGCCTCGGCTACGCCCGTTACTGGGTCGCCGAACACCACGACTCTCCCGGCTTCGCGAGCAGCGCGCCGGAAATCCTCGCGGGCACCCTGCTCGCCCACACCTCGCGGATGCGGATCGGGACCGGCGGAGTGCTACTGCCCCGCTACGACCCGGCGAAGGTGGCCGAGGTGTTCGGCGTACTGGCCTCCCTCCACCCGGGACGGGTCGACCTCGGCATCGGCCGGGCCGGCGGCCCCGCCCGCGACTTCCCGCAGCGGCTGGCCCAGCTGCGCGCCCTGCTGGGCGAGGGCGGAGTCGTCCCGCACGCACCGGTCCCGCCGCAGATGTGGCTCCTGGGCGCGGGACGCGAGTCGGCGCGGCTGGCCGGGCTGCTGGGCACCGAGTTCGCGTTCGGGCACTTCTTCTCCCCGGCGGGCGGCCAGGAAGCCTTCGAGGACTACCGTGCCCAGTTCCGCACCTCCACGGGCGACCGGCCGGGCGGCGCGCTCGCGGTCCGCGTGGTGACGGCGGACAGCGCCGGCCGCGCCGAGGAGCTGGCCCAGAGCCTGCTGCTGTGGCGCGCCCGCAAGGACCTCGGCCAGGACGGCCCCCTGCCGTCGTACGAGACCACGCGCCGCCACCGCTGGACGGGCGCGGAACTGGAACGGGCCAAGGTGCACCGCACGGCCCTCGTCTCCGGGGCGCCGGAGCAGGTGTCCGCGGTACTGAGGGCCCTCGCCGGGAGCCACGGCGTGGACGAGCTGATCGTCAACACCCTGACCTGCGATCCGGCGGACCGCCACCGTTCGTACGAGCTGCTGTCCGAGGCCTTCGCCCTCCCGGCCCCCGAAGCGCAGCAAGCGGCCCCGGTGGGAGCCGCCGGCCTGGCCCTGCGGCGTTAGGGGCGGTCGAGGCCCCAGGTCTGGAGCGCGTAGGGCCGGCCCTTCTCCTCGCCCGTGATCAACGGCACGTCGAGGAGGCGGAATCCGGCCCGGGTGGCCACGCCGACGCTGGAGGCGTTCTCTGCCTCCAGTTCCAGGATCACCCGGTCCACCCCCAGCTGCTCGAAGGCGTACGCGGCCATCACCCGCACTGCTCGGGCGGCCAGCCCCCGGCCCCGGTGCGCCGGACCGAGCGCGTATCCGAGCTCCGTGCCCTCGGGCGCGCGCTTGAGCATCACCTCGCCGAGCGGGGCGCCGCCGTCGACGGTGATGGCCAGCAGGAGGGCCGTACCCTCCTTGCGCAGCTCCCGCGCCCGGTCCAGACGGTTGCGGGCGGCCTCGTCGTCGAAGGGGGAGACGATCGGCGTCCAGTACGCGATGTCGGGGTGGTCGAAGAGCTCGGGCATCGACGCCAGGTCCGCCGCGGTCCAGTCGCGCAGGACCAGGCCCTCGCCCGTCAGCTCCATCCGGTCGGGAAAGGACGGCGTCGTGCTGCTCATGCGGGAGGACCTCCGTGGTCGGTGCGGGACGAACCAAGATATCCGGCGACGGATCATCCGTTCACCGGATTATCCGCCCGGCAGTGCCCTTGGGCCGGCTAGACCGCGTACCGGTCCGGGGCGAAGAGGGACGGGTTCGCCGCGATCCAGTCCGAGGTGCGGCGCAGGCCCTCCTCCAGGCCGACCCGGGGCCGCCAGCCGGCCCAGTCGCGGGCCCGGGAGTTGTCCGACAGCAGGCGCTGGACCTCGCTGCCCGACGGGCGCAGCCGGGTCGGGTCCACCACGACCTCCGCATCCCGGCCGGAAGCCGCGATCAGGGCCTCGGCCAGGGCGCCGACCGAGATCTCCGCACCGGTGCCGAGGTTGACCACCTCGCCCAGCGCCCGGTCGCACTCCGCCACCGCCAGGAAGCCCTCCGCCGTGTCCGTCACGTACGTGAAGTCCCGGGTCGGCGTGAGAGAGCCGAGGCGGATTTCGCGGGCCCCCGCGTGCAGTTGCGCGAGGATCGTCGGGATGACCGCGCGCGCCGACTGCCGAGGCCCGTACGTGTTGAACGGGCGCACCACCGTCACCGGGAGCTCGAAGGCGTGGTGGAAGGAGAGCGCCATCATGTCCGCGCCGATCTTCGACGCGGAGTAGGGGGACTGCGGCTGCAGCGGGTGGCTCTCGGAGATCGGGGCGGTCAGCGCCGTCCCGTAGACCTCGCTGGTCGACGTGTGCACGAGGCGCCGCACACCGTGCCGCCGGCAGGCCTCCGCCACGTTCTGCGTGCCCGTGACGTTCGTCTGCACGTACGCACCCGGCGACGCGTAGCTGTACGGAATCCCGATCAGCGCCGCCAGGTGGAAGACGGTGTCGCAGCCGGCCACCGCATCGCTGACCCGGCCCGCGTCACGGACGTCGCCCGCCCACATCTCCACCGGAGCGTCCGGGTCGGCGAGGTAGCGCGCCAGGTGACCCTTCTCGGCGTACGGCTTGTAGTGGACGAAGGCGCGCACCCGCGCACCCCGCGACACCAGCAGGTCCACCAGCGTCGAGCCGATGAAGCCCTCCGCGCCGGTGACGAGGACGGTGCGGTCGGTCCAGCTGTTCATATGCGCTCCAGATCAGAGATGGCGGGGGTGACGGGGGTGGGGACGAGGCCGGCGACGCGGAGGACTTCGGCGGCCAGCAGTTCGGCGGCCCGCGCGTGCGGGCCGGGGTCGGCGGCGCCGGCCATCGCCGACAGCCGCGCCGGGTCGGCCAGCAGGGGCCCGATGAGGCCGGCGAGACGGTCGGCGGTGGTTTCGGCGTCGGGCAGGAGCAGTCCCGCTCCCGCGTCCGACAGCACCCGCGCGTTGTGGGTCTGGTGGTCGCCGGGCGCGTGCGGGTAGGGCACCAGGACCGACGGGACCCCGGTCGCCGCGAGCTCGGCGACGGTCGCGGAGCCCCCACGGCACACCACCAGGTCGGCGGCCGCGTAGACGAGGTCCATCCGGTCCAGGTAAGGGATGGCGCGGGCGATCCGTTGCCCGCCGGACGACACCAGCTCGGCCACCGTGTCGGGCAGCGCGTCCGGACCGGTCTTGACCAGCAGCTGTACGTCGTCCCGGTCCTGCCAGAGGTCGGCGAGCGCGGCCGCCGCCCGCGTGAGGCGGACCGCGCCCAGGCTGCCGCCGTTGAAGACGACCAGCCGGCGCCCCGCGGGCACCCCGAGCGCGCGCCGCGCCTCGGCGCGCAGCGCCACCCGGTCCGGTCCGGGCAGCTCCGCGAGGCCGGACAGGGCCGCCGAGATCGGCATTCCGGTGGTCAGCGCCCGCTCACCGCCCGAGAGGTGGCCCCGGCTGCGGTCGAAGGCCACCGCGACGTGCGGGGTGAGCCGGGCCGCGAACTGGTTGGCACGGCCGGGCACCGCGTTCGACTCGTGGATCACGGCCGGCAGCCCCGCCAGGCGGGCGCCGAGCACGGCGGGCGCGCTCGGATATCCGCCCATGCCCACGACGACGTGGGCACCCTGGGCCCGGAGCACCGAACGCGCCTGGTGCGCCGAGCGCAGCAGCGCCGCGGGGAGCAGGTACCGCTTCGCGCCCAGCGCGGGATCGAAGGGGATCATGTCGACGGTGTGCAGGCGGTAGCCGGCGCCGGGAACCAGCTCGGTCTCCAGGCCCCGCTCGGTCCCGATGAACGAGATCACGGCGCCGGGCACGGCGGCGCGCAGCGCCTCCGCGAGGGCGAGACCGGGATAGATGTGCCCGCCGGTGCCGCCCGCACCGATCACGACGGAGAGCGCCGCGGATGTGTGGGGTGTGGTGGTGGTCATGTGCGCACACTCCCGGTGCGCCTTAAGAAGCTTCTAAGAGGTTCTCTCAGAAGCCTTTGGCAGGCTTTGCCCCATGAGCTCCACGGACAGCACAGGCAGTACGGACAGCACAGGCGGCACGCGCAGTACGGGCGGCGCGGGCAGGCAGCGCATCCTCGTCGTCGACGACGAGCCCGAGGTGCGGGCGGCCGTCGAGGACGGCCTCGCGGTCGAGGGGTACGAGGTGCGGGGCGCCCCGGACGGGCTCGCGGCCCTCTCGCAGGTCGCGGCCTGGGAGCCCGACGCGGTCGTCCTCGACGTGATGATGCCCGTACTCGACGGCCTCGCCGTGTGCCGACAGCTGCGGGCGCTGGGCGACCGCACACCCGTCCTCGTCCTGACCGCGCTCGACTCCGTCAGCGAGCGCGTCGACGGTCTGGAGGCGGGCGCCGACGACTACCTCGTCAAACCCTTCGCCCTGGACGAGCTGGTCGCCCGGGTCCGCGCGCTCCTGCGACGGGCCGCGCCCGGACCCACCGGCACCGCCGCCCCGCTCGGCTTCGCCGACCTCGTCCTCGACCCCGCGACCCGGACCGGGCGCAGGGGCAGCCGTCCGCTGGAATTCAGCCGTACCGAAGCGGCCCTGCTCGAACTGCTCCTGCGCCACCCCGGCCAAGTGCTCCCGCGCGAACTGATCCTCGAACTGGTGTGGGGGCGGGACTTCGGGCCGGACTCCAACTCCCTCGCCGTCTACGTCGGCTACCTGCGCCGGAAACTGGAGGCCGCGGGCGAGCCCCGGCTGGTGCACACCGTCCACGGGGTCGGCTACCGGCTGGACGCGGCGTGAGCGGCGGCCGCCGGCGGCTCGGCCGCGTCTGGCGCAGGCGCGGCCCCCTGCGCACCCGGCTGGCGCTGTCGGTCACCGCCGCCGTGGCCCTCGTGGCCGTCGGGGTGTGCGCGGCGGCGTTCCTGGTGGTCCGGTCCGCACTCTACGAGCAGCTCGACCTCAGCCTCACCCAGTCCGCACGGCTGGCCGCCCAGCGCAACCCGGGGGACGCGCCGGGCACCCTGGCCGGGGAATGCCGGTTCCTGGCGGCTCCCGCCTGCGCCGAGGTGGTGGCCGCCGATCCGGCCAAGGACCCCGCAACCCCGGGACTGCTGCCCGTGGACCCGGCCGCGCGGGAGGTCGCCGCGGGCCGGAAGGCCCCCTACTACACCAACATCACGGTGGCCGGATACCCCGCCCGGATGCTCACCACCGACTACGCCAAGGGGCGTGCCCTCCAGGTGGCCCTGCGGGCCGACACCGTCGAGGACGGCATCGAGGAGGCAGCGCAGTGGCTGGTGCTGACGGCGGTGATCGGCGTGCTGCTGGCCGCCGTGCTGGGGTACTGGGTCTCGCGGACCGGCCTGGCCCCGGTCGCCCGGCTCACCGCGACGGCCGAGCGGATCGCCGCCACCCGCGATGCCCGGCACCGGATCGAACTGCCGCCGCCGGGACGGGAGGACGAGATCACCCGGCTGGCCACGAGCTTCAACACGATGCTGGGCGAGCTCGAACAATCGATCGCCGCGCAACGCCAACTGGTCGCGGACGCCTCCCACGAACTGCGCACCCCGCTGACGGCACTGCGGACCAACGCCGAACTGCTGGCCCGGGCCGATCGGCTCACCCCCGACCAGCGCGACCGCGCCTCGGCCGCACTGGGACGGCAGCTGCGGGAAGTGACGGGGCTCGTCAACGACCTGATCGAGCTGGCACGCGACGAAGAGCCGCAACCGCTCGTGGAACAGGTCCGGCTGGATGCGCTGGTGGAGCACTGCGCGCAGGCGGCGCGCACGCACTGGCCGGCCGTGCCCTTCCACGTACGCGTGCCGGCCGAGCCCGTCGTGGTGCCGGGGGTACCCGCGCGACTCAGCCGACTGCTGGGGAACCTGCTCGACAACGCGGCCAAGTTCAGCGGGAACGGGCTGCCCGTCGAGGTGGAGCTGACGGCGGGCGTCCCGGGCCGCGGACCGGCGCTGACGGTCCGGGACCACGGCCCCGGCATCTCGCCGGAAGACCTGCCGCACGTCTTCGACCGCTTCTACCGGGCCGGGGCGGCCCGCGCCCTGCCGGGGTCGGGGCTCGGCCTCGCCATGGCCCGGCAGATCGCGCGGGCGCACTCCGCCGAGCTGACGGCGGAGGCCGCCCCGGGCGGCGGCGCGCTGTTCCGGCTGACGTTCTGAACGGCCCCGGCGGGGACGGGACCGTTTCGTCCGCGGGTGTTGCGCGGTCTCTGCTGCCGCTCCTGGCCGGGACCGGCGTCACGTGACCCGGGACGTCCCTGGGACGTGCCCCGGGAAGCGGCTCTGAGCTGGGCGGACGTCCGTCCCCCACGTCCCGGACGGCTGGGATGCGGGAGGCGGCCGTGCTCCGTGTGGCAGTTTTCCGATGCCATCAGGTCACCAGCGAAAGGTTGTTTCGACATGCGCATCTCCCGCCCCGGGAAGGGCGTCACCTCGCTCCTCCTCGCCGCGGTCTCCGCCGGCGCCCTGTTCGTCTCCGCGCCGGTCGCCCATGCGGACGACTCCTCGTACAAGATCTGCAAGGACACGTACGGCACGCGCCTCTCCCCGAGCGGGCGCTACAACATCCCGCGGTACAACTACTCCCAGGGCGACTCCGACGTCTGCGTCGCCGGACTCCAGGAGCTCGTCGCGCAGTTCGGCCTGACCTCGTGGGAGCAGAGCGGCGGCAACTTCGTCGACGGCGTCTTCGGCGCTCGGACCAACTCGGCCATCCGTAGGTTCCAGAGCACCCACAACCTCGAGGCCGACGGCATCGTGGGCCCGCGGACCTGGGAGAAGCTCCTGACGGGCTGAGCTCCTCCCGCTTCTCGCGACCGTCGTCCTCACTCCCTTCCCTTCCGTTCCTCTTCCTCATCGCCAGGAGACGCTTCCCCATGTTCTCGTCGCGCCGTATCCGCCCTCTGGCGGCCCTCGCGCTCGCCGCGTCCGCCATCGGCACGCTGCTGGTCACCGCCCCCACCGCCCAGGCCAGTTGGGGCAATGAGCTACAGGCGTGCAAGAACGCCTACGGCTCCGAGTACTACAACGGCTGGGAGATCCCCACGGTGGTGCTCGCCAAGGGCTCGTCCAGGGTGTGCGTCCGGGAACTCCAGGAGGAGCTACTCGAGGCCGGCGCCGTTCGGAGCGAGGACCAGCCCGGCTTCGTCGACGGGAAGTTCGGCCCCAAGACGTACAACGCGGTGGTGAACTTCCAGCGCAGCGGCTCGACCCCGGGCGGCCCGGACGGCGTCGTAGGCCGCTACACCTGGCACCACCTGATCGCCACCATCTACTTCGAGTAGTTCGAGAGGGCGGCACCCCCACCCTTCACCGAAAGGAAGCTTCCGGCATGAACACCATCAGGCGGACCGCGACCCGCGTCGCAGTCCTGGGCGCGACGATGCTCATGGCCGTCGGGGTAGCCGCCCCGCAGGCCTCGGCCCGGTCCGGGTACCTGGAGGCGTGCACGAACCAGGTCGGCACGCGCTGGGCGTCCAACGGCTGGCCCGTCCCGGCCGTGAACCTCGCCAGGGGCTCCACGGGCGACTGCGTCCGGGCGCTCCAGTGGGCCCTGGTCCGCACGGCGTTCGTCGACTCCGCCGATGCCCCGACCTTCATCGACGGCTCCTTCGGCCCCAAGACCGAGGCGGCCGTGCTGCGGTTCCAGTCGACGTACCCTCGGGAGACCGGCGGCCCGGACGGCATCGTCGGCATCAAGACCTGGGGGTACCTCATCCCCGCCGCGGAGGGCTAGGCGGCCTGGACGAAGTTCGCTGCTGATCCTTTGATGCGTGCGCGTTGACGTTCAGGGCGTGGTCGACTGCGGTGCCGACCGCGTCGGCAGCGGTGTGGACGCGCTCGGTGTGGTCCTCGTACTTCGCCGAGCGCCACACCCGCTCGATGTCGCTCAGCTCGGGACTGCGGGGCGGCGGCGGGAGGTGGAAGAGTTCGACGCCGGTGGCGGCCGGTTCCTCCCGGCCCCCCTTGAAGATCCGGGCCACGTGCGCGGAGGCGTTGTCCCGTCCGACAGTGCACGGCCGCACGCGGGAGGAGACTGCGGGCGGCTCCTCCGGCTCCTCCGGCTCCTCCGGCTCCTCCGGCTCCTCCGGCTCCTCCGGCTCCTCCGGCGCGTCGGCACCGCCAGGCAGGCCGGCCAGCGCTTCGCGGTCCTCACGGGTGACCGAAGCCGGACCGCGCCGGGACCGCCCAGTGCCCTCGGTCAAGGCGTCTCGAGATCCGGCTCGGTCACGAACACGACGAGTTCGCCGCCGTACGGGCACAGCCGCCAGCAGTGGGCAAGGCCGTAGTCGCCGCTGTCCCAACCGAGCACGTCGTACATCATCGGCCCCCGGCCGGTTCCCTTGCCGTACGCGTCGAGCGGTCGTGGGCCTCGACGGGGCGGCAGCGCTGCTGCCTGCTTCGACCGGGCCTCCCCGCCGGGATGACGGTGATCGATCCGATCCACGGCCGAATCCGCGGCGGACGCGGCCGGGGCGGCGGGCGTGGCGTCGGGATTTGTGCGGGTTGTCGGGTCATGATGGCGCGGTGCGACTTGATCACGTGTCCTATGCGGTGGCCCGCGACAGCTTCGTCTCGACCGTCCAGTGGATCGGATCGGCCCTCGGCGCCGGGTTCGTCGACGGGGGCGTACACCCGCGATTCGGCACGCGCAATTTCATTCTCCCGCTGAGCGGCGGCACCTACGTCGAGGTCGTCACCACACTCGACCACCCCGCCGCCGACCGCGCACCCTTCGGCCAGGCGGTCGCGCGCCGCGCCGCCGAGGGCGGCGGCTGGCTCGGTTGGGTGGTCTCCGTCGACGACATGGCCCCGGTCGAGGCCCGCCTCGGCCGCACCTCGGCCGAGGGCCACCGTGTGCGCCCCGACGGGTTCGACCTGAGGTGGAAGCAGATCGGCCTGCTGGAACTGCTGGATGACCCACAACTTCCCTACTTCCTGCAGTGGTTGGTCCCCATGGAGGAGCGCCCGAGCGCCGACCCGCGCACCTCCAGCACCATCCACGGGGTCTCCATCGCCGGTGACGCCGCCTCCATCGCCGAATTCCTCGGCGAACCGGCCGACCACCCCCTCGACCAGATCGACGTCACCTGGGTCGAGGACGAGGAACCGGGTCTGGTCTCGGTCGAGTTCGCCACCGCCCACGGCCCGGTCACGATCTGACCAGGGCCCGTCGGGCTGCTCCGCAGGGAGCAGCCGACGGGGGTCTCCCGGCTCGTGCGCGCCTCCGCGGACGCCGATGACGACATCGGCTGGACCGTCTCGGTCGACTCCACCGTCGTTTGCGCCCAGCGGCATTCCGCCGGAGCACGCGCAAAGGGGCCGAAGGCCGCAGCGAGCCCGCCGGCCACGCTCTCGGACGCTCACGCGGCGGCCTGAGCACCAAGGTCCACGTGGGCCCGGCAGGCCCCGAACCCGGCCGCCCGCCGTGCTCGCGGACCACCAGGCCTACTCCACCTCGCCGCCATCCTCATCTGGGCACGACGCTGACCAAAGGGACAGGACCTAGTCGGTCCGGCGGTTGTGATCTTCGGCCCAGTCTCCAGCGGACCCCCCCGTCGGGCGGCCGACCTGCGGCAAGGTGACCGGTAAGGAGTCCGAAGACGGGGGAGGCATCCGATGGAGCGGCACGTCGAGTTCGAGCGTCTGCACAACTTCCGGGACCTGGGCGGCTACCGGTCCGCCGACGGCCGCACCGTGCGGTGGGGGACCGTGTACCGGGCCGACTCGCTCGGCAAGCTGGCGGACGACGACTGGGAGCGGTTCCTGGAGCTCGGGATCGGGACCGTGATCGACCTGCGGTATCCGTGGGAGATCGAGGCCAAGGGGCGGGTGCCCGAGGCGGAGCGGTTCCGCTACGTCAACCTGAGCATCGAGCACCGGCCCTACGACCAGGCCGAGATCGACCCGGACATCGACCCCTGGCGGTACCTCGCGGACCGGTTCGCCGAGGTCACCGAGGACGGGGCCGAGGAGATACGGCAGGTCCTGGAGGAGCTGGCGCAGGCCCCCGCCCCGCTGGTCTTCCACTGCACCTCGGGCAAGGACCGGACCGGGCTCATCGGAGTCTTCCTGCTGACCCTGCTCGGGGTGGACCGGTCCGACGTCCTCGCCGACTTCGCGCTCACCGAGCTGGCCACCGAGCGGCTCGCCGCCGACTGGCGGGCCGCCCACCCGGGCCGGGTCATGAAGTGGCCGAGCTACGGCCGTGCCCCCGCCGTGATCATGGAGTTGGTGCTCGCGGACCTGGAAGCCCGCTACGGATCCGTGCACGGCTACCTCACGGACCGGGTCGGCCTCTCGGAGCGGACCGCGCAGCGGTTGCGCTCCCGTCTGCTGACCGGCGCCGGCGACACCGACACCGACACCGACAGCGGCAGCGACAGCGACAGGGGCGGCGACAGCGGCCGCGAAGCCGGGGGCGAGGACCACCGCGCGACGTGAAGTCGCTCTGGTGGCGCCACCGGCGCGTCTCCTACCATCGGAAGACGGGTGGGGGAGGGGGGTGCGTTCATGGCGGCGCACGTAGGGCGGCTGGAACGCTTCGTTGCCTGGGTGCTGCGCAACGCCGACGTCGTGGTCGCCCTGGGCATCGCGATGGCGGTCGGACTCCTCGACATCTTCGGTGACGTGATCAGTGACGACGTCTCCTCCGGTGCCACCCTCGTCGTGCTCGGCCTCCTCGCGACCGGGTCGATCGTGGAGCGGGTGCGCCGGCCCGCGAGCATCCAGGAGGCGATGAGCGGGACCCGGCAGGCCCTGGAAGACCTCGCGATGGTGCGCTCGCTCTCGGGCAACGAGGTCGGCGAGGCACTGCGCAAGGCCCGCCAGCACACCAACCTCTGGTACTTCAAGGGCGGTACGGGCACCTACCTGCGGGCGGTCACGCTGCCCCTGTGCGTGGCCGCCGCGAAGGAACAGCGCTCGCAGCTCAACGTGAAGATCGACATCGTCAATCCGGCCGACGAGCGGGCCTGCGCCGCGTACGCCCGGTTCCGGCAGATGTTCGGCGGGCAGCGTCGCGGAGACGACGTGTGGACCACCGACCGGGTCCGCCGGGAGTCGTACGCGACCGTCCTCGCCGCCTGCTGGTACCAGCGGCAGCTGACCACGCTGGAGATCAGCGTGCACCTGTCGGCCGCCGTGCCGACCCTGCGCTTCGACCTGTCCGAGACCTGCCTCATCATCACCCAGGACGACCAGTCCCGGGTGAACCTGCTGGTGGAGCGCGGGCAGCCGCTCTACGACTACTACGTGACCGAGCTGCACCAGAGCCGCGAGCAGGCGACCGTGCTCGATCTGCGCGTCGCCTCCCCACTCGGTCAGGAGCCCACCGTCGACGAGGTGCGGACGCTCTTCGACGACCTGCGGCTGCCCTTGCCGCGCGTCTTCACCGACAGCGACATCGGCAAGATCATCGAAAAGGCCCTGCACGCGGAGGACCCCTACAGGAGGTGATGCGCTCCGGCGCGTGCCCATGGACCGCGAGCTCGAAAGCACTCTCGTCACCCTGGAGGAAATCGCCTCCGGGACACGGGAGTTACATGCCGTCCGTCATCCGCTCGGATTCCTCTGTCTGCCACTGCTGAGAGAGGGGCCGCGCGGGATCTGCGTGCATCTCTTCGAGATCGGCAACCGTGCCGATCCGGAGGCGTCGCCGATGCACGCCCACAGCTGGGAACTGCGCAGCCGCGTGCTGTACGGGCGGGTGGCGAACCTCCCCGTACGGACGAGTGCGGTCCGGGACGGCGAGGAGGGCGCCACCCACCGGGTCTTCGAGGTGTTCAGCGGGAGCGACGGCGTGGACGAGATCCGGCCGACCCCCCACCTGGTACGGAGCGAGCCCGGCCCCGCCCACATCAGCGCGGGCGGGGAGACGTACACCCTGGCGGCCGGCGAGTTCCACTCCACCGCACTGGAGGGCGTGGAACCCGCGGCCACCCTGGTGCACGGCACGTCGATCCCCGGGCAGCTCGACCTCTCGCTCGGCCCGCTCGACGGCCGACCGCGCCGCACGACCCGCCGGCTGTGCGACACCGCGCAGACCGTGCGCAGCGTCCACACCGTCCTCAGGAGGATCGATGCCGAGCAGCGGGCCTGATTTCGACCACGAGAGGCAGGTCGCCGTCTCCGCGGCGGAGGAGGCGGGCGGCCTGCTGCGCAGGCGTTTCGGCACGGCGCGGTGCGTGCGGACGAAGGGCGGGTCCGGGGACGTGCAGGTGGACCTCGACCTCGCCGCCGAGAAGCTCGTGCTCAGCCGGATTCAGCGGCACTTCCCGCACGACCGGATCCTCTCCGAAGAAGCCGGGCTCCTCGACGCGGCGGGCGAACGGACCTGGCTGGTCGACCCGTTGGACGGCAGCAACAACGTCGTGATCGGGCTGCCCACCTACGCCGTCGGGATCGGACTGTGCCTGGGCGGCGCCCCCGTGATGGGCGTGGTGCACGAGCCGGTCACCGGGGAGACCTGGCACGCGGTCAAGGGGTACGGGGCCCACGGACCGTCCGGCGTGCTGCCCGGCCCCGACCCCACCCTGCCGCGCCCCGGCCCCGTCGTCGCCTGGACCCAGGGGTACGCCGTGGAACGGGGCGACGTGACGGCGGTGGCCCTGCGCGCGGTGCTGGAGCTGCGCTGCCGGCGCGTCCTGCAGCTGTGGGCGCCGCTGCTCGGCTGGAGCCTGTTGGCGCGCGGCACCATCGACGCCTTCGTCGGCTACCGCGCCGAGGGCGTCGACCTGCCGACCGGGGCGCTGCTCGCGGCCGAGGCGGGCGTGGAGCTGCGCACGCTGTCCGGGGCGACGTTCAGACCCGGCTTCGCCGGGGCCGACACCGGGCGCAGCTTCGTGGCGGCGCGCGGCGAGACCCTCGCGTACCTGCTGGGGGAGGTGGGAGCCGTCCCCCCGAGCGCCTAGGACTTGCCCGCAAAGTACGCCGGCCGCCCGAAGGGCGGGCCCCGCGGCGTCCCGCTGGTTTTGCGGTTCGGCTGGGGAGTTCCTGCGGTGGGCGACCGGCTTCGAGGTTCACACCACCCCGAACTCTGCGACGGCATCGACGAGACGGGATGAGCCCTGGCCGCCCGTACGGGCGTACCTCCCAGGCCGGCCAGGGCGCTCGAGTTCAGCGGGCATGCTGTTCGCCGCGGACGGCGGCGGCTTGCTCGGGGTGGCCCAGGGCCTCCAGGGCAGCGGCGTGGACGATCGGGAAGTCGGGCAGGCCGGGGAAGAGGTGGTCGCCGCTCAGTTCCCCAGGTGCCAACAGCTGGCAGGCACGCAGTGCGGCGCCGCTCGCCCCCAGCGCGTCGGGGAGTTCCATACCTGCTTGGAGCCGCACCAGCGCGAACGCCTTCAGACTGTGGGCGCAGTCGGCAAGATGGGCCTGCTGATCGGCCTGGGCGAGCCGGCTGAGTTCCTCTGCGCCTTCACGCGTCGTCAGGAGTGCCTGGTCGAACTGGCCGGCCTGGGCGAGCCGTAGGCCGAGCAGGACCACGCCGCGCGCGATTTCGGGCTGATAGGAGGCCGGGTCGTCGTTGACGGCGGTTTCCAGGGCCCTGAGGGCGAGAGCGGTCACCCGCACCGCTTCCGACGTCCGCCCGGTTTCGACCAGGTACAGGCTGTACAGCGCCACGGTGCTGTGCAGCAGGGCGAGTTCGGCCACCTGCCCGGCCGCTGCGGCGCCGGTGCGCACCGCAACCTCCTCGGCCAGCGGCTCGAAGGCCTCCTGCACGCGGCCCGCGCGGCTGTACCGGGTGCTGGTGATCTGCAGGGCCTCTGCCAGCTGGAGCCGGTGCGCCGCGGGGTCCGCCTCGGTTAGGCGACGGCGCACGGCCAGTTCTTCCCCGGCCACTGCCAGGGCCTCTTCGTGCTCCTCGCGCCAGGCGTGCCAGTGGCCGAGGGCGCCGAGCGCGGTTGCGAAGTCGGGCAGGTGAGCGGGATTGGCTTCGGCCAGGGGGCGGAAGAGGCCCACCGCCCGCTGCGCGGGCGCGAGCCCGTCGAACGGGCTGTGGTCACCGCTCCGAGACCCGTTGTCGGTCTGGGAGATCCGGATGCTGAGGTTGGTCAGCGATTTGGCCAGGTCGGGTAGGTGGAGCACTGGGTCCGACGCGACCAGTTGCTCTCTGATCGCCAGCGCTTCCCGGGTCGCCGCCAGGGCGTCCTGCCCTCGTCCCAGCCGTGCCAGGAGGATGCCCAGATTGTCCCACGCCATCGCCAGCCGCGGCAGATGGGCGGTGGGGTTGACGCGGGCCAGGCGCTGGTGGAGGGTGACCGCCTCCTCGCAGGCGGGCAGCGCCTCGTCGAGCCGGTCCGCCGCCGTCAACCGCCAACCGTGGTTGATCGCCACCATCGCCAGGTCCGGCAGGTGCCGGTCCGGGTCGGCCTCCGCAAGTCGGCGATGGAGCTTCAGGGCCTCCGCGCTGGCCGCCAGTCCGTCCTCGGCCCGACCGGACTCGGAGAGGTTGTTGCTCAGGTTGGTCACTGCCGTGGCCAACTCCGGCAGGTACAGGTCGGGGTCGGCAGCGGCCAACCGCCTGTACGCGTCGACCGATTCCACCGCCGGAGCGACCGCCTCGGCGGCCTGGCCGACGCGCAGCAGCAGGATGCCCGAGTTGTTCAGCGCCATGGCCAGGTCGGGCAGTTGTCCGGCCGGGTCGGCTTCGGCGAGCTGCCGATGCAACTCGACGGCTTCGGCCGTCGGTGCCAGTGCCTCCTCGTAGCGGCCCGCCGTGTTCAGAGCGGCAGCCAATCCGGTGACCGCCAGCGCCAGCTTCACCAAGTGCCCGGGATCGCCCGCGGCGAGCTCCCGGTATAGCTCGACGGACTCCTGCGCCGGTGGCAGGGCTTCGGCAAGCAGGCCGGCGTTGCCGTAGCGCCAGGCGAGCGCGTGCAGCAGGTCGGCCCGCTCCGCGGCGGGGACCGCCTCACTGGCGAGGCGGTGGTGGACCAGCCGGCGGGTGAACACCGCCATGGCGAGGTCGAGTTCGACGTGGCGCTCGTTCGGGAGGTGGGGCAGGATCCGCTCCAGGATGAAGCTCGGCAATTCGTCCAGCTCGCACAGGCGCAGTAGCGCGGCGCCGCCGGCAGCGGGCGCCAGTGCCGGCCGGACCAGCAGCAGGGGCATCAACTGGGTGTCTAGGAGGTGCGGCCAGCGGTGGGCGGCCTCGATCATCACGGTGAGCACTTGGCGGGTCAGTGCGGGCGGTGCGCTGTCGACGGGATGGTCGAGCAGCAGGGCCGGTGCCACCCTGACCCAGTCGTCGGTCGCGTGGTATCCGGTCAGCTGCTCGCGGCCGGGCAGCGTGAGGGCGAGGAAGTCCTCGGCCAGACGGTCGGGTGACAAGGCTTCGAAAACCAAGCCGGGATCCTGAGGGGGATAGCAGCGGGTATGGTCGGCCACCGCCACGGCTGCCGCACCCTTCACATACGTTCCAGTGAGCGCGTTGGTACGGGTCAGCGCCGAGGCCGCATCGGCGGGCGGCAGCGGGCGGGTGAGGGTGGCGAGGTAGACCGCGCGGCGCAGCTCACCCTCGCCGGTACGCAGCGGACCGCGATGCCCGTCGTGCGAGGAGCGCCAGTGGTCGTGTTCGCGGTCCAGCAGGTAGGAAGAGAGCGCCGCCTGGTCCCGGCCGGACGGCGGTGTCACGCCCCGACGTGCCGCGTCCACGTCGACCAGGGCCTTCATGTGGACGGTCAGGGTCAGCGCGAACTGGGGATCGTCGAGCTCCCCGGGGACGCCCAGGTCTGCGGGCTCGGGTATGTCGAGGGCCGCGGCGAAGCTGTCGCGGGCCGAAACGTAGATTCCGGCCCGTACCCGGGCGTCGTCCGGCAGTGGTTCCAGGGGGACGGTCTCACTGTCGAAGATGTCGAGCTTGGCGAACTGGTGTGCCAGCCCCTGCCACCAGTCGCCCGCCGGGCGGGACAGCAGCAGGATCCGTAACCGGTCGCGGGCCGCGTCCCGGTGTTGGCGCACCAGGGTCAGCAGGTCCGCCAGCGGCCAGCGCTCCGCGTAGTCGACCACCAGTACCAGCCCGGGGCGACGCACCGTCAGGCTCCGGTCCCCGCCGCCTGCCGAGGCCACCTCGCTGCGGTGCCGCGCCTGTGCCACAGTCCACCCGGCCCGCGCCGAACCCGCGGCGAACTCGGCGGCCAGGCGGGTCTTCCCCCGCCCGCCCTCGCCGTGCAGCAGGCGGACCGACATGCCCGGTACGGCGTCGTCCCGCCAGGCGGCCAGCAGCTCCAGCTCCGGTCGCGGGAAGAACGGGACGACCTGGTGCCGGGCCGTCAGCAGCCGGCTGGGAACCCGTGTCAGACCGGGCGCGGGGGTGGTCGGGTGGCCGAGCGGGAACGGCTCCACCTGGTAGGGCGGCTCGGCGCGGTAGATGTAGTTGTACTGGTCACCGTGCTGGACCGCGTTCACCCGCCCACCAAAGGTGGTGATGTTCTGGGTGAAGACGATGCCTTGCGGCGCCCCGCCCTTGCTCACGCGGTCTCCCCACCGTCCGCCCGGCGCGGGGTGTCCATGAATCGGTTCTCCTGGTTGCCGTTCTGCACCACGTTGACGATCGCGTGGTCGGAAGCCTTGATGTTCTGCGTCATGCCGGGGGCGGCGTTCGGCAGGCGGTTGCGGATCTGGTCGATCAGCTCCAGAAGCTCCTTGACGGCCTCAGGGTCTTCGCGCAGCAGGGCCAGCAGCCGACGCCGCCACGGCCCTACCAGCTCCGAGCGAGCGGAGTCGGCCTCCTCGCCCGCCACCAAGGCGGCGTCGTTGTCCAGCTGGCGCTCGACCTCGGCGAGGTCGTGGCCGCGCCGGTGGAACAGCCCAGCCGTCCAGCCCCGGGTGGCCTGCCAGGCGTCGGTGCCCATCGCGGCCGCCACGGTGGTGGCGCCGGTCAAGGCCAGAGTTTCCAAGAGCTGTTGGGCTTCGTGCAGGTCGGGCATCGGGTCCCCTCGGTCGGTCCTGGACGGTTACGACTGCGCAAATCATCGCGCCTCGGCGCCGGACACCGCATGCGTTCGCCGACTCTCGGCGCCCCGGCCCGGGCGAGCCCCAAGAAGCCCGTACACAGGTATCTGTCGATCCGCAGGTCGCGAGCGGGTTCCGTCGTATCCGCGACCGGGATTTCGGGAATTCGCGAGCTTCCGCCCGCACCGACAGCAAGGCCGGCCTGCTCTCGCCTTCGACGGGGCTGTCCTCGCCGGACCTGCCAGCGCGGCGGGCAAGAAGCTCCCGCTGCTCACCCAACTCGTCGGTGCAGGCATGGTCCCGGTTCTCGCGGAAACTGCGGTCCTACTCCTCCTGGTCGTCCGGTCCAGTGTCGAGGGCCGAGGCCGCATGGCACCGGAGGGACTGCCGCCCTGGCCACAGCGGATAAGGCACGCGCTCTGGAGGGCACTGCGGGAGGATACTCGCGAGATCTGCGTCGGGTGCTCTCCGCCATAGTGGTCCGGACGTACCCGGCGCGTGGCCCGCGCGGTCGGCGCCCTCGTCGTCGCCCCGGCCTTGCGGCTCTGCCTCGTGTCGTGACCGTGAACGTTCGCGGGGTTCCTCGTTGTGCTGGCTGGAAGTGGGATGGCACAACCGGTCAGGGCTCGCAGGTTGACCGAGCTGGAGGGACAGAAACTGCAGCAGATCGTGCGGCGGGGCAGTACCAGCTCGGTTCGGTTACGCCGGGCGATGATGCTGCTGGCCTCGGCCGGCGGCAGCACCGTCCCGGTCATCGCACGACTGGTCCAGGCGGACGAGGACACCGTCCGCGACGTGATCCACCAGTTCAACGGGATCGGGCTCGCACGCCTGCACCCTCAGTGGGCGGGAGGCCGTCCCCGCCTGCTCAGCCCTGACGACGAAGACTTCGTCATCCAGACGGCCACCACCCGCCCGACCCGGGGGTCGGCAAGCCCTTCACCCGCTGGTCCATCCGCGAGCTCGCCGATCACCTGCGGCGCGACATAGCCAGGCCCATCCGCCCACACGAGCTGGCGCATGAAGCAGTGGGCGACCAAGAACGAGGCCGAACTGCTTCACCCCGACCAATGCCTCCTGGGCCAACCCCACCGAAGCTCATCCCGGTGCACCTTCCCGGTCAGAGCACTAGGTGGTGGCCGCCAGCGCCAGGGTTGCCGCCAGGGTGCCCGCCACCGCCAGCACGATGCCCGTACCGAAGAAGCGGCCCAGGTCGATCCGGGTGCCGTGCCAGCGGCAGCGCTCGAACCACAGGAGGGTGGCCAGCGAGGCCCACGGCGTGATGACCGGCCCCACGTTGACGCCGATCAGCTGGGCGAGCAGCTGCTCGTGGTTGGCCACCGGGATCGCCGCTTCGCCCGCCAGGTAGGCCGGGAGGTTGTTCAGCACGTTCGAGAAGCCCGCGCCGACCGCCGCCGACCGCAGCATTCCGACGACGCCGTTGTCGGAGCCCATCGCCGCCGCGAGGACGTCGTGCAGCCCGTGGGCGTTGACCGTCTCCACGACCAGGAACATCCCCGGGACCAGGACGAGGAGCCGCCAGGGGATCAGGGAGAGGCGCAGCGCCTCCCGGCCCCGCACCCAGAAGGCCACGACCACGATCAGCGCGGCCGCCATGGACGCCGACCACAGCGGTACGTCGGCGAGCAAGATCGCCAGCAGGAATCCGGCGCACGCCACCGCGCTCACCCGGAACAGGACCGGATCCGCGGGGCGCGGCAGGGGCGGAGGGGTGTAGCGGGTCTCGGCGCGGCGCCCCGGGCGCCAGTAGAAGCCCCACAGGCAGGCCATCGTGACCGCGATGGCGGCCAACTGCGGCGCCCACATGGTGGCGGCCATCTCCGACGGGGTCAGTGCGATGCGGTCCGCGGCCAGCAGGTTGGTCAGGTTCGACACGGGCAGCAGCAGGCTGGCCGTGTTCGCGAGCCACACCGTGGTCATCGCCAGCGGTACGGGCGCGATGCCGACCCGGGTCGCCAGCGCCAGCATCACCGGGGTCAGCAGGACCGCCGTCGTGTCCAGGTTGAGGGTGATGGTGGTGACGGACGCGAAGAGCACGCAGAGGCAGAAGAGGAGGGGGTACCTGCCGCGCCCCGCCCGGGCCACCCAGGTGGCGACGACGTCGAAGACCTCCGCCTTGCCCGTCAGTTCGGCGAGGACGATGACGGTGGCCAGGAACACCACCAGCGGACCGATGCGCTCCAGTACGTCCGAGGCGGGTCCGGTGGGCAGCAGGCCCGTAGCGACGCACAGTGCACCGAGTGCGAGCAGGCCGCCGGCCAGCCAGTCCAGTGGATGCAGACGCCTGAGGAGAGACACGGCGAACAGGTTCGCACATACACACGCCCCGGCATCAGACGGGGCGGAAGGAACCGGACAGGTCCGCCCGGGCGGGGTGTCCGGCGTCCCGCGGGGGACCGCCCCGTCCTTGCCGGGACAAACCCGCCGCCGGGGGTGCGGCCCTACGATGGAGTCATGATGACGGACGGGCAATTCGGCGCTCCCGCAAGAGAGTTCGACTTCTTCATCAGTTACTCCCCGGCAGACGAACAATGGGCCGCATGGATCGCCTGGACCCTGGAGGAAGCCGGTTACCGCACGGTGGTGCAGGCCTGGGACTTCGTACCGGGAACCAACTTCATAGACTTCATGGACCGGGGGGTCAGCGAGTCCCTGGCGGTCATCGCCGTACTGTCCCGCCACTACGAGCGTTCCACCTACGGTCGCATGGAATGGCAGGCCGCGCTCCGGGCCTCGCCCGAGTCGCCCGAACGGAGGCTGCTGACCGTCAGGGTGGACGAGATCCCGATCGAGGGACTCCTCGCCACGATCACCTACGTCGACCTCGTCGGCGTGGCGGACATCGACGCGGCCCGCTCCCTGCTGCTGAACCGGGTCGGGCAGGCCGTCGACGGCCATGCCCGACCGGGCCGCCGTCCCGGCTTCCCGGGGAGCGGGAGCGGGCCGGGACCCCTGCGCCACCCGGAGCAGCCCAATCCGGGTCAGCCGCAGCCGAGCGCGCTCGCCGGCCCCGGCTGGTCGGGACGCCGGCGGCCGGCCAGGGCGCCGCTCTACCCGCAGGCCGCCGCGGCCGGCCACAGCGCCCGGGACGCCGTGACCGTCCTGCACCTGGCCGGGCCCGACTTCGGGCGCGGCCGCGAACCCGACTCGCTCAGCCGGCAGATCCGCGGCGACCTCATCATGCTCAGGGACGCGGGGGCACCCGCCCCCGACCTGATGGTGGTCACCGGCGACCTCACCGCGTCCGGCAGCCCGCGCGAATGCGACCAGGCCCTCAGCTTCCTGACCGCCCTGCGCTCCCAGCTCGACCTGTCCCCCCAGCGGGTGATGGTGGTACCGGGCGCACAGGACGTGAACCAGGCCGCCTCCCAGGCCTACTTCCACACCTGCGAAGCCGACGAGGTGGCGCCGCAGCCGCCGTACTGGCCCAAATGGCGCCACTACACCCGGTTGTTCCGCGGCCTCTACCAGGGCCTGGACACGGTCTTCGACAGCGACCAGCCCTGGACCCTCTTTCCGGTGCCCGAATTGAGCACGGTCGTCGCCGGATTCAACTCCTCCATGGCCTACAGCCACCGCGCCGAGGAGCAGTACGGCTTCATCGGCCGCGACCAGGCCGCCTGGTTCGCCGAGGCGATGCGCCGGTACGAGGAGGAGGGCTGGCTGCGCATCGGCGCGCTCCGCCACCCGCTCACCGACGGCCGCCGCCCCGGCGACGCGGTCGGCGGCCCCGGCGGGCTGCGGGACGCCGACACCTTCGCCCGGCTGGCCGCCCCGCGGCTGCACCTGCTGCTGCACGGGCCGACCGGCGGCCCGCGCACCACCACCTCGGCCCCCAGTCGCACCCAGCTCGCCGGGGCTCCAGGGGTTTCAGGGCCTTCCCCGGCGTCCGGGGGCGCCTGGGAGCTGCCCCTGTTCGGCTCCGCGGCCCCCGCCAGGTTCCAGCTGCTCCAGGTCGGCGCCGAGGGCGTGACCCGCTGGGACGACCGGATCACCTCCGCGTCCGAGACCTTCCCCGCCGCGTGGCGGCAGACCCGCCGGGTCTTCCCCGTACCGGAACTGCCCGCCGTCATCAACGTCGAGCGGGCCGGCGGCCGGGCTCCCCTGGACGACCCGGCCGCCTCGCTCGCCGAACGGGTGAAGGAGATCTGCCGCGTGCGCCGGGAGGGCGTACGGCTGCGCGACGTCCCGCGCCGCGAACCCGGCGACATGGTGCAGATCATGGCCACCTGGCAGGAGCAGGAGGACGGCGTCGTCCAGCAGCAGCGCATAGCCGTCCACCCCGGGAGCCCCACCGAGGAGGAACTCGACCGCTTCATCGCCCAGGTGCACGCGACCGACACCGGCTCCGAGGCCGTCCTCGTGTACGCGGGCGACGCCCCGGCCGGCGGACTGCGCCGACGGGCCGCCGCGCACGGCGTCCGGGTCCGGGTCCGCAGCTTCATCGAGTTCCAGGGCCTGCTCGACCTGCGGGGTTACGTCGCCGCGCAGACGGCCCGGCTCAACAGCAGTGAGCAGTACGCCCCCGGCCTCTACCTCCCCCAGCGCTACCGCGACGCCGACCGCCCCGACGGCCAGGACGGCGCCGTCCAAGAACGCGACGGACTCGTCGAGGAACTGCTGGAGCTCCTGGAGTCCGACCACGGCCGGTTCGTCCTGCTCCTCGGCGACTTCGGACACGGCAAGACCTTCGCGCTGCGCGAGCTCGCCCGGCGCATCTCCGAACAGCTCCCGCACCTGACCCCGCTGCTGATCCCGCTCAACTCCCTCGACCGGGCGCACAGCCTCGAAGGCCTGGTAGCCGCGCACCTGGCCGGCCACGACGTCGACACCATCGACCTGCGGGCCCTGCGCTACATGCTCGCCCAGGGCCGCGTCGTCCTGCTCTTCGACGGCTTCGACGAACTGGTCAACCGGGTCAGCTACGACCGGGCCGCCGACCACCTCCAGGTCCTCCTCGACGCGGCCGTCGACCACGCCAAGATCGTCGTCAGCAGCCGCACCCAGCACTTCAAGTCGCACGCCCAGGTCCTCACCGCGCTCGGCGAGCGCGTCGGCCTGCTCCCGCAGCGCAGGATCCTGGCCGTCGAGGGCTTCACCCCCGCCCAGATCCGCTCCTACCTCGTACGCAGCTACGGCGACGAGCGTGCCGCCGACCGCCGCTACCAGCTCCTGCGCAACATCCCCGACCTCTTGATGCTCTGCCGCAATCCCCGGCTGCTCTCCTTCGTCGCCGATCTGAGCCAGGACCAGCTGCGCGCGGTCGCCGGAGCGGGCCGGGCGCTCAGCCCCGCCCGGCTGTACGAGGACGTGTTCACCTCTTGGCTCGACCACGAGGAACGGCGCGGCCAGGGCGGGCCCGGCGCGCCGCCCGGGCTCACCATCGACCAGCTGTGGGCCGCGGTCACCGCGCTGGCCTGGCGGCTGTGGGAGAGCGGCCGCAGCGCCCTGCGGCTCGACGAGCTCACCGAGACCGTGGCCGGCACCCTCAACGAACTCACCGAGTCCCCGCTCACCCCCTCCGAGCGCGCCCAGGCGGTCGGCGCGGGCAGCCTGCTGGTCCGCAGCGACGACGGGGTCTTCCAGTTCATCCACGGCTCCGTCATCGAATGGCTGGTGGCGCGCGAGGCCGCCCGCCAGCTCGCCCGCGGACAGCACACCGTGCTCCTCGCACGCCCGCTCAGCCAGCTCGCCGTCGAGTTCTTCTGCGACCTCGCCGACCACGAGCAGTGCGCCCGCTGGGTGCGCGACGTCCTCGACGCCCCGGGGCGAGCGGTCAGCGAGGCCGCCCGCGCCAACGCCGTCCGGATCTCCGACCGGCTGCGGGTGCCGGCCAACGCCGACCTGCGCGGCGCCCGGCTGGCCGGTGAGGACCTCTCGCACCGCGACTTCTCCGGGGTCGACCTCTCCGACGCCGATCTGACGGACGCCCGGCTGATCGGCGCCAACCTCTCCGGCGCGCTGCTGCGGGGCACCCGGCTGATCGGCGCCCGCCTGGACCGGGCCGACCTGAGCCGGGCCGACCTGACCGGCGCGAACCTCAGCCGGGCCCGGCTGACCCGGACCGATCTGCGGGGCGCCCTGCTGACCGGCAGCCGCTGGCACCGGGCCGCGCTCATCGACGTGACGATGGACGACGGGGTGCGGTCGGCCCCCGAGCTCGGGACCGCCGCGATCGCCCCCGGGATGCCCGTGGACGCCGGGTTCCGGCCCTCCGCCGTCGGGGTGCCGTACGGCTTCGGCATGCGCACCAGCCGCCTCCCCGAACCCATCGCGTACAGCAGCGACGGCGAACTCCTCGCGGTGGGCAGCGAGGACGGCTCCATCCTGGTCTGCGGCGCCGACGACGGCCGCGCCGTGCGCACCCTCCAGGGGCACGAAGGGCGCGTGTACGCGGTGAAGTTCCGGCCGGACGTCATCGCCACCGGTGGCTCCGACGGCGCGGTGCGCCTTTGGGACCCGGTGACCGGGGCGTGCCGGCACCACCTGCGGGTCCACCCCGACGGCGTGTGGCCGGTCTCCTTCGACGCGGACGGCACGGTGCTGGCCACCGGCGACCGCGAGGGCCTGGTCACCGTCTGGGACACGGCCACCGGCCAGCCCGTACACCGGCTGCCGGGCCACACCGCGCCCGTCTACACCGCGGTCCACGGACCGGACGGCCTGCTGCTCACCGGGGACGCGGGCGCGAAGGTACGGCTCTGGGACCTGAACACCGGGCACTGCGTCCGGGAGATCGACGGCCACCAGGGGGCCGTCTACCGCGCCCGGTTCAGCCCCGACGGGACCCTCTTCGCCACCGCCGACCGGGGCGCGCCCGGGCAGGGCGGCACCGTACGGATCTGGCGGACGGCCGACGCGCGGCTGCTGCACGAGTTCACCGGACACACCGGCCGGGTCTACGTCCTCGACTTCCACCCCGAGGGCAACCTCCTCGCCAGCGGCGACACCGACGGTCAGGTGCGGCTCTGGGACCCGGTGGTCGGCACCCCCGCCGGAATCCTCGAACGGGGCACCGGAGCCGTCTACCAGGTGCTCTTCGGCGACGACGGGAAACTCCTCGCGTCCTGCGACAGCAACGGTGCGGTCCGGCTGTGGACGGTCACCGGACGCCCCCACGGGTACACGATCGCCCTCCACCCCCAGCAGCCGACCGAGCACCGCGGCACGGCCTGGGCGTGCGCCTTCCGGCCCGGCGACAGCCAATTGCTCACCGTCGGCAACGACGGCGGCGCGCAGATCTGGGACGCGGCCACCGGCCAGGGCAAGCGCATCCTGCGCGGCCACGGCCGCCGGATCAGCGGTGTCGCCTTCAGCGCGGACGGCACGCAGTTGGCCACGGCCGGGAACGACGGGGTCGTACGGCTGTGGGAGACGCGCACGGGCCGGCGTACGGAAGAGCTCACCGGGCGCGGCGACCGGTTGGTCTCGGCGGCCTTCAGCCCCCTCGAGGCCCTCCTCGCCACGGCCAGCAACGACGGCGACATGTACCTCTGGGACCCGGTGGGCGGCGAGTACCTGAGGGAGCTCGACGCCGAGACCGAGCACGTCTGGGCGGAGGCCTTCAACGCCGACGGGACCCTGCTCGCCACCGCCAACGACGACGATTCCGTACGCGTCTGGTTCCGTCCCACGGGTTCCCCCGTGTCGACGCTGACCGAGCACCGGGGCCGGGTCCGCTCGATCGCCTTCCGCTCGGACGCCGATGTACTGGCCACCGGCTGTGACGACAGTTTCGTACGGGTGTGGGACGCCCGGAGCGGAGCCCTCGTGGAGCAGCTCGGCGGGCATGCCGACCGGGTGTACGGCGTCGCGTACGGCCCGGGGAGCACCTGGCTCGCCAGCGCGAGCTGGGACGGTACGGCCGTCGTCTGGCGGGACGGGCGGGCGGATCTGCGCCTGCGCGGACGCGGCGGCAGGCTGTGGGCGGTGGCCGCCCACCCGAGCCGCCCGCTGCTGGCCACCGGCGGCGACGACCGGGCCGTCGGCCTGTGGGACGCCGCGACGGGCGAGCACCTCACCGACCTCGTCGGTCACACCGGCCGGGTGCTCTCGCTCGCCTTCTCCCCGGACGGCACGACCCTGGCGAGCGGCGCCGAGGACGGCACCGTACGGCTGTGGAACGTCCCGGCGGACGGGGAACCGCCGTCCCTGCGGGCGACGCTGATGGGCATGGCGGGCGGCTGGGCGGCGCTGACACCGGAGGGCGGGTACAAGTACGAGGGCGACGTGGCCGGCGAGTTCTGGCACGTCGTCGGCATGTCCCGGTTCACCCCGGGGGAGCTCGACGAGTACTTGCCGGGCATCCACCGGCTGCCGCTCGGCGAGGACCTCTGACGCCCGAGGCTTCGCGGAGCAGGTTCCGGCCGGATCCGCACGAGACCCCGTAGTGCGTGTCCGCAAAAGTAGCGCCGGCCGCCGGAAGGGCGGGCCCTGCGGCGTCCGGTGCCATGGGGTCTCCCCAGACCCGCAGGGCCGAGGGGCGCCCGTGTACCGGACGTACTCGGGCGCGCCCGACAACCTGGGGGTCCCCCCGGACGGAGTCTGGGGGATGAGGTGCGGTGCCGGGCGTCGCGGGGCAGGCGGGACCGTGCGGACACGACCTAGGGTTGGCCCGCATGACGTACACCGAAACTGAGGTCACCGCGGAGCTGGTCCGGGACCTGTTACGCGACCAACACCCGGACCTGGCGGACCGCCCCGTACGGTTCGGGGCCCGTGGCTGGGACAACCAGCTGTGGCGGCTCGGGGACGACCTGGCCGTCCGGCTGCCCTGGGCGACTCCGTCCGCGGACGTGCTGCTGCGCAAGGAGCACGCCTGGCTGCCCGACCTCGCTCCGACCCTCCCCCTGCCCGTTCCCGTTCCGCAGCGCATCGGCGAACCCTCCGAGAGGTTCCCGCGCCCGTGGATCGTCACCACCTGGGTCCCCGGCGAGCCCGCCGACCGCGCCCCCGCCACGAACGCCACGGACGCGGCCGAAGGGCTGGCCGCCTTCCTGACGGCCCTTCACCGACCCGCTCCCGACGGGGCACCCGTCGGGAACTACGGCCGCGGCGGGCCGCTGGCAGACATCGCCGACGGGTTCGCCGAGGGGTTGGCCTCGGCCATCGAGCAGGGGCTGATCCCCGACCCGGACGCCGTCCGCGCGGTCTGGGAGGACGCGGTCGCCGCGCCCGTCTGGGCGGGCCCGGCGCTCTGGCTCCACAGCGACCTCCATCCGGCCAACGTCCTCACCGCGGACGGCAGTTTCTGCGGCGTGATCGACTTCGGTGACCTCTGCGCGGGCGATCCGGCCTGCGACCTCGCCGCCCCCTGGATCCTGCTGCCCGACGGGGCCGCCGACCGCTTCCACGCCGCCTACCGGCCGACCGCGGACGACGCCACCCTGCGCCGCGCCCGCGGCTGGGCCGTGCAACGCGCCCTCGGCGGCATCCTCATCGGCGAGGCCGGTGTCCGTGGCCGACCGGGCGGCAAGCCCACCTGGGGCCCGCCCGCCCACGCCGCACTGCGGCGCCTCGTGGCGACGGCCGGCTGAACGGACGTCCGCCGCCTCAGCCGAGGCAGGCGGCGGACGGGACGACGACCCCGTAGAGATCGGCGATCGTTGCGAGCGCGGCGTGGTGGAGCTGCTCGGCGGACACCTCGACACGACGCCGACGGAATACCGCAACCGGTTCCGGGTCGCCCCGGCCCTCTGACCGGCGCCCGGCTCAGACCGTCGGGAAGGCCAGCAGGGCCACCGGAGCCGTGGTCGGCTGCGGCGAGCCCCCTGCGGGTTCGACGGTGACGCCCATTCCCGACGCCTTGTTGACCGGGCCGTCGAGCAGGGTGGCCGTCGCCGGGGCACCGCTGTCCATCAGCCCCGCCGAACGCATCTTCCCGCCGCCGTCGTCGTACCAGAGCTGGTACACCTTCCCGCTGGGCGGCGCCGGCAGGCCGGAGGCCGCGAAGACCGCCTGGTTACGGGCGGCCGAGACGACCACCGTGCCCACCGCTCCGCCCCGCAGCGGCGCCGTGGTCACCCGGGCGTCGGCGGCCGCGAGGATCGAGCCGACGGCATCGTTCGTGAGACGGGCCTGCTGCGCCTGCTGCCGGGCGTCCTCGGCCTGTTCGTACTGCGCCACCGCGACACCGCCGAGCGCCACGGCCCCCGCGATGCAGGCCGCCAGTGCCCAGCTCGGCACCGGCCGCCAGCGGGGCCGTACGTGGCCGCCGCGCGCGGCCCTGACCGTCGAGGGCGGTTCCTGGCGCACCGTCGCGATCCGGCGCATCACCTCGTCCCGCAGCGCGGCGCTCGGCGGCGCCGCCACGGCGAGCCCGAGGCGCGTGGCCGTCTCGGAGAACTCCCGGACCTCCTGCGTGCAGGACACGCAGTCGGCGAGGTGCCGCTCGACGGCGGCCCGCTCCTCGGGTTCGAGGGCGTCGAGCGCGTACGCGCCCGTCAACGTGTGTGGATCCGCGGCGTTCACACGCCCACCCCCAGACAGTCACGGAGCCGGATGAGCCCGTCGCGCAACCGTGTCTTCACGGTACCCAACGGTAGGGACAGCAACTCCGCGACCTCCCGGTGGGTCAGGCCGCGGTAGTACGCCAGGGTGACCGACTGGCGCTGCAGTTCGCTGAGCCCGTGCAGACAGCGCCGCACCTGCTCGCGCTCCAACCGGGTCTCCACCTGCTCCACCACCTCGTCGTAGGCCGTGGTGTGGTCCAGCAGCGCCGCCCGCTTCTCGCGGTTGGTGGACGCCTGCGCGGAGCGCACCCGGTCGACGGCCCGGCGGTGGGCCAGGGTCAGCACCCAGTTCATCACCGAGCCCCGCGCGGGTTGGTAGCGGGCGGCGGTCCGCCAGAGCTCGACCAGGACTTCCTGGGCGACCTCCTCGGACTGGGCCGGGTCCCGCAGCACGGTCCGCACGAGGCCCAGGACGGGGCCCGACACCGCCTCGAAGACGGCCGTGAACGCCTGCTGGTCACCGCGGGCCACCCGGCCCATCAGTTCCGGCAGGTCGGGGGCGGCCGACGGGTGTCGGCCTATGCGCACGTTCTCTCTCACCGGGGAGGTCCTCCAGGAGTACTCGGTTGCACGGCTCATTCGGAGCCGCGGGGCAGGGGGATCGGTCGCGGCGGACATTTCCTTCGGCAGCCCCCGAAGCATTGTTCGGCAGTTTGTGCGAACCATCGCCCGTTCGGGTGATGGGGCCATCCGGATGAGGGCCGGAGCCGAATGGACGGCGTGACTCACCGGTGGGTTAGTCCCGTAGACGCAGGAGAGACCATGAGCATTCACACCTTTCGCCGTGCCGCCCTCGCAGTGACCGCCGCAGTGCTGCTTCCGCTGGCACTGTCCGCCTGTTCGGAGGAGAGTACGAGCAATCAGGGTGCCGCCGCGCCCGACGCGGTCTCCTCACCCCAGCCGGTCGGCGACACCGACACCGGCGGGGGCGGTCCGTTCGGTCCGGCGTGCGCCTCGGTGCCCAAGAGCGGCGCGGGCTCCTTCGACGGCATGGCGCAGGACCCGGTCGCCACCGCCGCCTCGAACAACCCGGCGCTGTCGACCCTGGTCGCGGCCGTGAAGAAGGCCGGCTTGGTGGACACGTTGAACAACGCCCAGAACATCACGGTGTTCGCGCCGACCAACGACGCGTTCGCGAAGATCCCGAAGGCGGACCTGGACAAGGTCCTGGCCGACAAGGAGACCCTGACCAAGATCCTCACGTACCACGTGGTCGGCGAGAAGCTCACTCCGCAGCAACTGGGGAGCGGCTCCTTCCAGACCCTCCAGAAGGGCATGATCACCACCAAGGGCTCGGGCACCGCCTACCAGGTGAACGATTCCTCCAAGGTGGTCTGCGGCAACGTCCCCACAGCCAACGCCACCGTCTACATCGTCGACACGGTCCTCATGCCGAAGTAGGCGCGCTCCGGACGATCGGCGCGTGGGCGGCGGTCCGTGCATCCAGCCGGACCGTGCCCCCGGAAGAGCTCCGGGGAGTACCCGCGACACCCGATCGGAGCAACTCCATGACGGACGCACAAGGACCCTCGGCCCCGGGCACGCGGTGCCTGGTCACCGGAGCCACCGGCTACATCGGCGGCCGGCTCGTCCCCGAGCTCATCGCCGCGGGCCACCGGGTGCGCTGCCTCGCCCGCACCCCGGAGAAGCTGCGCGACCACCCCTGGGCGGGGCAGGCGGAGATCGTCCGAGGCGACGTCATCGACGCCGCGTCGCTCCTGCGCGCCCTGCAGGACGTGGACGTCGCCTACTACCTCGTGCACGCCCTCGGCACGGGGCGCGACTTCGAGCACACCGACCGACTGGCCGCACGGAACTTCGCCGAGCAGGCCCGCGCCGCCGGCGTCCGCCGCATCGTCTACCTGGGCGGACTCACCCCGAGCGGGGTTCCCGACCGCGACCTCTCGCCCCATCTGCGCTCCCGCGCCGAGGTCGGGCGCATTCTCCTGGACTCCGGGGTCCCCACCACGGTGCTCCGTGCCGCCGTCATCATCGGCTCCGGCTCGGCCTCCTTCGAGATGCTCCGCTACCTGACCGAGCGACTGCCCGTGATGGTCACCCCCAGCTGGGTGCGCACCCGGATCCAGCCCATCGGCGTCCGCGACGTACTGCGCTACCTGGTCGGCAGCGCCCGCATGCCCGCCGAGGTCAGCCGCGCCTTCGACATCGGCGGCCCCGACGTCCTCACCTACCTCGACATGATGCGCCGCTACGCCCGGGTCGACGGGCTGCCCCGGCGTCTCATCCTGCCCGTACCGGTCCTCACCCCGCGGCTCTCCAGCCACTGGGTCGGCCTGGTCACCCCGGTGCCCCGCGCCATCGCCCGCCCCCTCGCGGAGTCCCTCAAGTACGAGGTCGTCTGCGACGAGCACGACATCGCCACGTGGGTGCCCGACCCGCCCGGCACCCCCCTCGACTTCGACACGGCCCTCACCTACGCCCTCCAGAAGGTCCGCGACGCCCAGGTCCTCACCCGCTGGTCCTCCGCCTCCGTGCCCGGCGCGCCCAGCGACCCGCTGCCCACCGACCCCGACTGGGCCGGCGGCAGCCTCTACACCGACGTGCGTGAACGCACCGTCGAAGCCTCGCCGCAGGCCCTGTGGCGGGTCGTGGAGGGGATCGGCGGGGAGAACGGCTGGTACTCCTTCCCGCTCGCCTGGGCCGTCCGCGGCCGGTTCGACCGGCTCGTCGGGGGCGTCGGACTGCGCCGGGGACGTCGGGACGCCGCGCACCTGCGGGTCGGCGATTCCCTGGACTTCTGGAGGGTCGAGGAGATCGAACGCGGCCGGCTGCTCAGGCTCCGCGCCGAGATGCGGCTGCCCGGCCTCGCCTGGCTGGAGATGTACGTCGAGCAGGACGGGGACGGCCCCACCCGGTACCGGCAGCGGGCGCTCTTCCACCCGCGCGGACTGGCCGGTCACCTGTACTGGTGGAGCGTCTCGCCGTTCCACGCCGTGGTCTTCGGGGGCATGGCCCGCAACATCGCGCGCACGGCGGAGGCGGGTGACGACCGCGGTCCGGCCGCATCCCAGGGATCCGCCGCGTCCCCCGCATCGGGTGCATCCGCCGCGGCCGCCCGCGCCGAATGACGGGCAAGGCCAGCCCAGCGACCACTGCGCGGCACCTCCGGGGCCCGCCCGGTGGCCCGATGCCAGGAGCAGCACCATGAACGTCTCGGTCGTCCTGTTCACCTCGGACCTCCGCGTCCACGACCATCCGCCGCTGCGCGCCGCGCTGGGCCCCGGGAACGAGACCGTTCCGCTCTTCGTCCGGGACCCGGCGGTCGACCGCGCCGGCTTCGCGGCGCCCAACCGGCTCGCCTTCCTCGCGGACTGCCTGGCCGGACTCGACTCCGGGCTGCGCGAGCGCGGCGGCCGGCTCGTGGTGCGCTCGGGGGACCCCGTCGCCGAGGTGTGCGCCGTCGTACGGCAGGCCGACGCCGACGAGGTGCACATGGCGGCCGGGTGCAGCGCCTTCGCCCTGCGCCGCGAACAGCGGCTGCGCAGCGCCCTGGAGGCCGACGGGCGGCGCCTGTACGTCCACGACGGCGTGGTCACCGCCCTGCCCGCCGGCGCCGTGACGCCCAGCGGATCCGATCACTTCGCCGTCTTCACCCCGTACTTCAGGCGCTGGTCGAGCGAGCGGCTGCGCGAGCCGCTCGCGCCGCCGCACGAGGTCCGGGTGCCCGGAGCGATCCGCTCCGAGGCGCTCCCGTCCCGCGCCGCGGTAGCCGCCGTCTCGGCGGGCCTGGCCACCGGGGGCGAGCCGGAGGGCAGACAGCGTCTCGTGGACTGGCTGAAGGAGTACGCCGACGGGTACGAGGAAGGCCACGACGACCTGCCCGGCGACGCCACCTCCCGACTCTCCCCGTACATCCACTTCGGCGCGGTCTCGGCGGCAGAGGCCGTGCACCGGGCGCGGTCCCGGGGCGGAGCGGGCGCCGAGGCCTTCGTACGACAGCTCTGCTGGCGCGACTTCCAGTACCAGCTCCTCGCCGCCCGCCCCGGCGCCGCCGCCCGGGACTACCGCACCCGGGCCGACCGCTGGCGGCGCGGCGAGGCGGCCGAGGCCGACCTGCTCGCCTGGAAGGAGGGCCGCACCGGCTACCCGGTGGTGGACGCGGCCATGCGGCAACTCGCCCACGAGGGCTGGATGCCGGGCCGGGGCCGGCTGCTCGCCGCGTCCTTCCTGACCAAGACGCTCTACATCGACTGGCGCGCCGGAGCCCGCCACTTCCTCGACCTGCTGGTCGACGGCGACGTGGCCAACAACCAGCTCAACTGGCAGTGGGTGGCCGGCACCGGTACCGACAGCCGCCCCAACCGGGTGCTCAACCCGGTGATCCAGGGCAAGCGGTACGACCCCGACGGCGCGTACGTACGGCGCTGGATCCCGGAACTCGCCGGACTGCCGGGCCCTTCGGTCCACGAGCCCTGGCGGCTGGCCGGCCCGGAACGGGCCCGGTACGACTACCCGCACCCCCTGGTCGGGCTCCCGGAAGGGCTCGCCCGCTTCCGGCAGGCCCGCGGCAAGGACGGCCCGTGACCCCACCGGCTGTCGGGGGCCACCACCGGGTGTCAGACTGGACGGGTGTTCGGAAGACGCTTGGTCCGGGCCCGTCGCGTGTCCGCCGCCGCTGTCACCCTCGCCGTCTCGCTCGCGCTGTGCGCGGGGGCGGCGCCCGAGGCGGCCCGGGACGACGGGGACGGCCGGGCCCGCCCGGTGGACATCGGTGGCGGTCGCCGCGTGCTGCTGGACTGCCGCGGATCAGGATCCCCCACGGTCGTGCTCGTGTCCGGTGCCAGGGGCGCGTCGGACGAGTGGACGCACATCGCGGACGCAGCGCGTCCGGGGGCCGACCCGAAGCCCGATCCGTCGGCGGTGCTCCCGGAGGTCGCCCGGTTCACGCGGGTGTGCGCCTACGACCGTCCCGGCACGACCCGGCTGGACGGTACGCCGAACCGTTCGACGCCGGTGACCCAGCCCACCACGGCTGCGGCGGGCGTCGGGGACCTGCGGGCAGCGCTCGCCGCGGCCGGTGAGCACCCGCCGTACGTCCTGGTCGGTGCCTCGTGGGGAGCGATGATCGCCTCGCTGTTCGCGCGTACCGAGCCGGCGCGGACCGCCGGGGTGGTGACCGTCGACGGCGCCTCCCCGTTCCTCAAGGACACCCTGACACCGGCCCAGTGGTCGGCGTGGATGGACAAGGTCCGGGCCATGGACACCGGGAAGGGCCTCGAAACACCGGACTACCCCGCCGCCGTGCGGGAGCTGCGCGGGGCGCCGGCCCTGCCCCGGGGCCTGCCCGCCGTCGTGCTCACCTCCGACCACCCCTGGGACCTCTCGGTCGGAGGCGGATCGACCTGGCCGGCCTGGCTGGCCGCCCAGCGGCGCCTGGCCGAGGACCTGCGGGCCCGGCACGTCACCGACACCGACAGCGGCCACGGCATCGCCGTCGAGCAGCCGCGGCTCGTCGTGCGGGCGATCCGCGACGTGGTCGAGCAGGCCCGCGCCGGTCAGGAGCGGTGAGCGGCCGCTCCTGCGCCTCCCCGTCCCGCCGCGGTCGTCGCCGCCTCGCACAGTCCGCGCAGCAGGCCCAGGGCCTCCCGCAGCCCGCCGGGGCGCAGCATGCCCGGGGCGGGTACCGGCCCCGCCCAGCCGGGGCCCGCCAGGAGGACCGTGGTCCGGGCCCGGGCGCCCTTGACGCCCCAGGTGGTGTCGGCGACGTGCCGGGCCAGGGCGTGGTGCGCCGTGGAGCGGGCCTGGGCCCACAGCACGACCGCGACCGGTCCCGTCCGGCGCACGGCCTGGTCGAGCGCCTCGGGCGGCACCGCCGCCCCGAACATCCGGGCGGGCAGTCCCAGTTCGGCGAGACCGGCAGTGAGCGCCTCCAGCGGGAGCGTGTGCTGCTCGCCCGGTACGCACGCCAGCAGGATCGGGGGAGCGCTCGCCCGGGGTCCGGACGGCGCCCCGATGCTCACGCGGCGCAGCGCGGTCGAGACGTGCCAGGAGAGCAGGTGCTCGACCTCGACGTACTGGTCGCCCGAGGTCTCCCACTTGCGCCCCACGGCGTGCAGGGTCGGCACCATCACCTCCTCCCAGGTGGTGACGAGGCCGTACTCGCCGATCAGGGAGCCGAGCATCTCGTCCATGGTCGGTGAATCGAGGCGGACGGCGGCGCGGCCCAGCCCCCGGCACTCCTGGCGCACGTCGCCGAGCGGCAGGCCGTTGCCCGAACCCGGCTGACGGGCCGGTGCTGCGGCGGTGACGGCCGCGGGCACCGAGGGTGCCGAGGGCGCGGGTGCGGCGGGCGCGGCGGGCACCGTCCCGGCCAGGGCGGCGCGCGCGGCCTCCGCGGGCGGCACCCCCGACGCGGTCAGGCGGCACATCTCCTGGAGGACCGCGATGTCCCCGGAGGTCCACCGCCGGTGCTTGCCGTCCTCGCGGGCGGCCGGCCCGATGCCGTACCGCCGGTCCCAGGAGCGCAGCGTCGTGGGGGCGACCCCCAGCCGGCGTGCCACGGCTCCGGTGGTGATGCCGTGCGCGGGCCCGGCGGGCTCGCCGGGCTGTGCGGGCTCGTTCATGCCTCCATCATGCGACGCACAACCGATGCGAGTGGAATCGATGCACGCGCGGGTCGGAATCTGGACGGGAACCGGTACCGGCCCCGAGGAGCAGTCGCCATGACCGCACAGAGCGTCACCGTCAGGCCGTCCCCCGTGACCGCGGCCCGGGACCGGCTCCTCGACCACGAGGTCGCCGAGGGTTTCGTACGCGGCGACGAGCGGTGCCTGAGCGCCGCGTACCGGCGCTGGGGCGGGCTCGTCCTCGCCCTGGCGGCCCGCACCCTCGGCGATTCCCGGGAGGCCGAGGACGTCAGCCAGCAGGTCTTCCTGGCCGCCTGGCAGGGCCGCGCGAACTACCGGCCGGAGCGCGGCCCGTTCCCCGGCTGGCTCGTCGGCATCACCCGGCGGAAGATCGCCGACGCGCTCACGGCCCGTACCCGCAGGCTCGACCTGGTCGCCGCGGCCGGCGCCGCCCTGCCGCACCCGGGCGAGCCGCCGGCGGGCCCGGAAACCGTCCTGGACCGGCTGCTCGTCACCGACGAACTGGCGAAACTGCCCCGCGCGCAGCGGGAGGTGCTGGCCATGGCCTTCTACGCGGACCTCACCCAGGCCCAGATCGCCGAGCGCACCGGACTGCCGCTGGGCACCGTCAAGAGCCACGCCCGGCGGGGGTTGCACCGGATGCGCCACTGCCTCGGCGGCGAGGAGCGCGACGGCGGAGGTGGTGGAGCCGGCCGGTCCGCGGCACCCGTCGAAACAAGATCCCATCCGCCGCCCGTCCAGCACCGAAGTACCCGTGAAACGGCCGGCACCGGCCGTGCGGACAGGCGAGCGCGAGGGGTTGAGTGACGTGGACCGGCAGAGAGTGGCAGTGGTGGGCGGGGGCGTGGCCGGGCTGACGGCCGCCCACATCCTGCAACGCACCTACGACGTGGTGCTGTACGAGGCGGACGACCGCCTCGGAGGCCACGCCCACACCCATGAGCTACCCACCGAGGACGCGGGAACGGTCCAGGTGGACAGCGGATTCATCGTGCACAACGAGCGCACCTACCCGCACCTGCTGCGGCTGTTCCGCGAACTCGGCGTCACCACCCAGGAATCCGAGATGAGCATGTCCGTCCGGTGCGACGGCTGCGGCCTGGAGTACGCGGGCGCCCGGGGCGCGGCCGGACTGCTCGGCGGGGGCAACCTGCTGCGCGGCCGCCACCTGCGCATGCTCGCCGAGGTGCCGCGCTTCCACCGCGCCGCCCGCCAGACGCTCGCCTCCCCCGACGACGGCCAGACCCTGGGGGAGTTCCTCGACCGGCGCGGCTTCTCCCCCTACTTCATCGGCCACTTCGCCATCCCGCTCGTCGCGGCCGTCTGGTCGTGCGCACCGGACACCGCCCTCCAGTACCCCGCCCGCTACCTCTTCCGCTTCCTGGACCACCACGGACTGCTCTCCGTCAAGGGGTCCCCGCAGTGGCGAACGGTCACGGGCGGTTCGGCGAGCTACGTGGCCAAGGCCGCCAAGCACCTGACCTCCGTCCGCACCTCGACCCCGGTCCGGGCCGTCACGCGCGCCGCCGACCACGCGCGCGTGCTCACCCCGGACGGCGACTCGACCCCGTACGCGGCCGTGGTCATCGCCGTCCACCCCGACCAGGCGCTGCGCCTGCTGGCCGATCCGACCGAGGACGAGGTCCGGATCCTCGGCGCCTTCACGTACTCCCGCAACCCCACCGTGCTGCACCGCGACACCTCGCTGCTGCCCCGCTCCGCGCACGCGCGCGCCTCCTGGAACTACTGGCTCCCCTCCTGCTCGGCCCGGCCCGAGAGCGTGCAGGTCAGCTACGACATGAACCGGCTCCAGCAGCTGCCGACCGCCGAGCCGCACATCGTCACCCTCAACGCCCGCGGCCGGGTCCACCCCTTCGACGTGATCGCCCGCATGGTGTACGAGCACCCCGTCTACACCCCCCGGTCCGTCGCGGCGCAGCAGGAACTGCCCCGGCTGAACACCTCCGTGACCGCCTTCGCCGGCGCCTACCACGGTTGGGGCTTCCACGAGGACGGCTGCCGCTCCGGCGTCGCCGCGGCCGAGGCCCTGGGGGTGCAGTGGTGAACGGCACCCCCGTGCGGCTGGCCCCGCCCCGCGTACCGGCCCTCTACGAGTGCACCGTGGCCCACGCCCGCACCACCCCCGTCCGCCACGCCTTCCTCCAGCGCACCTACTTGTGGCTCATCGACATCGACGACCCACCCCGCATACCCAGGGCGCTGCGCCCGCTGGCCCGCTTCGACCCCCGTGACCACTTCGGCGGCCGGGCCCCCACCCTGCGCGCGGGCCTGCAGGCCCAACTCGCCGCCCACGGGGTGGAGAACGCCGACGGGCGCGTCCTGATGCTCGCCCACGCCCGGGTCCTCGGCCACGTCTTCAACCCGCTGACCCTCTACTGGTGCCACGACCGCGCCGGCACCCCGGTCTGCGTCGTCGCCGAGGTCCACAACACCTACGGCGAGCGCCACTGCTACCTGCTGCGCCCCGGCGCCGACGGACTGTCCGAGGTCCCCAAGGACTTCTACGTCTCGCCGTTCTTCGCGGTCGAGGGCTTCTACCGGATGCGGCTGCCCGTCCCCGGCGACCACCTCGACCTGACCGTGCAACTGCGCCACGACGACGGGACCTGCCCGTTCACCGCGACCGTACGGGGCACTTACCGCCCGGCCGGTGCCCGCGCCCTGCTCGGCGCCGCCCTGCGCCACCCGTGGTCCACGGCCCGGGTCTCCGCCGGCATCCGCATCCACGGCATCCGCCTCTTCCTCCGCGGCCTCCCGGTCCGCCCCCGTCCCGTCCGTTCCCCGCAGGAAGGCACCCTGTGACCATCTCGTACGTCCCGGCCCACGAGAGCGCGCTCGCACCCGTCGACCCGGCGCGCTGGCCCGACGTGGCCCGGCCGCCCCACACCTCGGCCCTGCGCACCGCCGTCGCCGAGCGGATCATCGGCCGGGCCCTCGCCCGGCTCCCGCTGCGGGTCCGGCACGGGGCCGGGGAGCCGTCCCCCTACCGCGTTCCCCGGCAGGAGGGGGCGCTGCCCACCCTCACCCTCCACGACCCCGGGGCCTTCCACCGCCGGATCGGCGCGGACGGCCTGATCGGCTTCGGAGAGTCGTACATGGCCGGGGAATGGGACAGCGACGACCTGGTCGACGTGCTGACCGTGCTCGCCACCCACGTCGACGACCTGGTGCCGGCGCCGCTGCGCCGACTGCGCGAAGCCTGGGTGCGCGGGCGCCCGGAGCAGCAGCGCAACACCCCCGAGGGGGCGCGGGAGAACATCCACCGCCACTACGACCTGTCCAACGAACTGTTCACCCTGTTCCTCGACCGGAGCATGAGCTACTCCTCGGCGGTCTTCGCCGCCTTCCCCGCCTCACCCACCACCTTCACCGCCGCCCAGCACCGCAAGATCGACCGGCTCCTCGACCTCGCGGACGTCGGACCCGGCACCCGGATGCTGGAGATCGGCACCGGGTGGGGCGAGCTGGCGATCCGGGCCGCCTCCCGGGGTGCCGAGGTGCTGACCGTGACCCTCTCCGCCGAGCAGCGCGACCTGGCCCGGGAACGCATTGCCGCAGCCGGACTCGGCGACCGGATCACCGTCGAACTGCGCGACTACCGGCACGTCGAAGGCTCCTTCGACGCCGTCGTCAGCGTCGAGATGATCGAAGCGGTCGGCGCCGAGTACTGGGCCACCTACTTCGCCGCCCTGCGCCGGCTCCTCGCCCCCGGCGGCCGCGTCGCCCTCCAGGCCATCACCATGCCCCACGAGCGCATGCTCCTCACCGCCCGCACGCACACCTGGATCAGCAAGTACATCTTCCCCGGCGGGGTCATCCCCTCCCGTGAGGCGATCACCCGCGCGAGCGCGGCGGCCGGGCTCGGCATCGTGGCGGACGACGGCTTCGGCGACCACTACGCCGAGACGCTGCGGCTGTGGCGCGAGGAGTTCGACCGCCGGGCCGACTCCGTCGCCGCCCTCGGCTTCGACCGCACCTTCCACCGCATGTGGGAGCTCTACCTCGCCTACTCCGAGGCCGGATTCCGCTCGCGCTACCTGGACGTACGCCAACTCCTGCTCACCGCCGACGACCACGGGCCGCAGGAGCCCCGATGACCACCGGCGTCGACTGGGGCGCGCTGTCCCTGAACCTGTCCGTCGCGGCCGGCGCCGCGTTCGCCGTCATGCTGGTCACCTTCGCCGTGGCCGTCGTCAAGAGCCTGCACCGGATCGTCGACGTCGCCTGGGGCGTCGCCTTCGCCGCGGTGGCGCTCACCAGCTGGCTGCTGTCGGCCGGGTACGGCGACGACGGCCGGCGTTTCGCGGTCGCCGCGGCGACCGCCGTGTGGGGGCTGCGCCTGGCCCTGCACATCGCCCGGCGCGGCCGGGGGCACGGCGAGGACCCGCGCTACGCCCGCATGCTCGCCCGGGCACCGGGCAGCACCCGGCTCTACGCCCTGCGCAAGGTCTACCTCCTCCAGGGCGCGCTGGTCTGGCTCGTCTCGCTGCCCGTGCAGGCCGCGTCGTACGTGCCCGTTCCCCTCGGGCCGCTCGCCGCCGTCGGCCTGCTGTTCTGGGCGACCGGACTGCTCTTCGAGGCGGTCGGCGATTTCCAGCTGGCCCGCTTCAAGGAACGCCCCGAGCACCGTGGAACGATCATGGACCGCGGTCTGTGGAGCTGGACCCGGCACCCCAACTACTTCGGTGACTTCCTCGTCTGGTGGGGTCTTTACCTGCTGGCCTGTGCGACCTGGCAGACTGCGGCACTGACGCTGGTCTCGCCCTTGGTGATGAGCGTGCTGCTGATCTGGGGCAGCGGCAAGAGACTGTTGGAGGCGCACATGGCGGACCGGCCCGGTTACGCCGACTATGCAGCCCGCACCAGCGGGTTCTTCCCGCGCCCGCCGCGCCGCACGCACGGGGAGGCGGGGTGACGACCGGGACCGAGCGGGACACGGAGTCCACCGGCGAGGGCCGCGCCCTCGTGCTCCGTACGTCCCCCGAGATACCCGCGGCCGCGGTCCTCCTGCTGCACGGAGGGCGCGAGGAGGGGCCGGAGCCGCCGCCCCTGGTCAACCTGCCCGCGCTGCGGATGCGGCCCTTCGCGGCCGCCGTCGTCCGCGCCACGCGCGGACGCGACGTCCTGGTGGCGGAGGTGCGCTACCGGCACCGCGGCTGGAACGGCTCCCGCTGCGACGCCGCCCGGGACGCGGAGGCGGCCCTGGCGCGGCTGCGCGGGCTCGCCGGGGACGTACCGGTGGTTCTGGTCGGCCATTCGATGGGCGGCCGGGCGGCCCTGCGGGCCGCCGGCGAACCCCTGGTCCACGGCGTGGTGGCCCTCGCCCCCTGGTGTCCGCCGGGCGAACCGGTGGACCACCTCGCGGGCCGCCGCCTCTACCTGCTGCACGACGAGGCGGACCGGGTCACCTCGGCCGCCGGTTCCTGGGAGTTCGTCCGCCGGTCCCGGCTCGCGGGCGCCGACGCCACCGCCATCCCGATGTCCACCGGCGGCCACGCGATGCTCCGCGGCGCGGGTGCCTGGCACCGGCGTACCGCAGCGCTCGTCACCAGCCTGGTGACACGGGACTGAGGCCCGCCCCCAGGGGCGTCCTGCCGATCGGGGCCGGGCAGGGCCTAGAGGGCGATCGAGCGGTACTCGTCCAGTACGGCGAAGCCGGTGCTGTCGTACAGGCTCATCGCGACGTCGTTGCCGCCGAAGACGTTGAACATCATCGCCTCGTCGCCGCCCTGGCGGGTGGCCCACTGGCCGACGGCCATCGCGGCCCGGCCGTAGCCCTTGCCGCGTTGCTCCTCGTACACCTCGAGCGAGAAGCCGAAGGTGACGCCCGGCAGGAAGCCGTGGTTCACCCAGCCGGTGCCGACCGCCCGGCCGTCGGCCTCCATCACGTAGAAGGCGTGGCCCGGGGACCGGTACCCCTGGGGGAGGTAACGGGCGAAGTCCTGGTCGGACTTCGCCTTGGCCTGCTCCGGGGTCAGGGTTCCGGCCCGGACGATGTCCGAGATGTAGGCGGCTTCCTCGGCCGCGTACCAGGCCGGGTACTCCTCCTCGGTGAGCCGGCGGACCGTCAGGCCCGGTGGCAACTCGGGCCGTTCGGCCGTGACGCCCATCCGGATCTGTTGCCGTACGGGGTAGTCGGCGAACCCTCCCGCTCCGCCGGTGAGTCGGACCTCCACCCGCCCCGCCCCCTGCTCGGCGCACCACCGCTCGGCCCACGCACGCCCCCACGGCACCGTCACGTCATGGATCCGGCCCACGGTGGTGCCGTTGCCCTCCGTCACCCCGACCGCGATCCACCCGGTGCCGTCCGTGGCGACCGTCCAGCCGTCGACGCCCTCCACCGCGCGCTCCAGCAAGGCCCGGGCCAGCGGCTCCGAACAGCCCGCTGCGCGGTACCCGGCCAGCACCCGCTCCTCGAACCCGCCCCGCCACTCACCCTGGTCGGCCACGATCCGTATCCCGTTCATCCGCCCACCCTAGACAGTGTCTGACAAATGATCACGGGCTGGTTCGCGGAGCCAGAGGATCAGCGAGGCCAGGACGACGCCGGTACGGTAGCGGTCGGCAAGCTTGTCGAATCTCTGGCGTCGTTGACGTTGCCGGGCGTGAGCACGATGGAAAGCGCCAGTCCCCGGCCGTCGACGACGACGTGGACCTTGGTGGTCAGCCCGCCTCGGGACCGGCCGAGGGCCTGGCGCGTCTGCGAGCCGACCGGATCTTCCAGTTCGTCCCCGTCCGCAGCCCCCTTCTACATGCGCCGGCGGCGTGCTGGTGAGCACGGTTGATCGTGGGGTCGACGGCGACGGTCCACTCCACCCGGCCCTCTGTGTCGTCGCGGACCTGCACATGCTCCAACAGCCTTGCCCACGTGCCGTCCGCCTCCCAGCGGGCAAACCGCTCAGAGACGGTCTGCCACGCCCCGTACCGCTCGGGCAGGTCACGCCACGGAGCCCCGGTCCGCAACCGCCGCAGCACACCATCGACCACCTGCCGGTGATCACGCCAGGGCCGACCACGCCCATCCACCTGCGGCAACAAGGGCTCTGTCCACTCCCACGCCGCCTCCGTCGACTCACCTCGACCTGCCACAAGATCATTTTTCGGACAGGTGGCCTTAGCATGGGCACGCCATCCCCCGTGCCGTGTCCAGCCGACGGAAGACCCCCATGCGCCTCCAGCGGATATCCGCCGCGACCGCGGCCCTCGCCGCGCTCACCACCCTCGCCACCGCCTGCGAGGACTCCCCCAAGCCGGGCCCGCCCGCCGCGAGCCCCTCCGCGAGCGCTCGGGGCGCCGCCCCCGCCTCCCCCACGGCCGCCGGCGCCGCGCCCGCCACGCTGGCCGGGGCGCAGGCCCACGTACAGCAGTACACGTCCTGCGAGAACCTCAGCACCGACCCGAACGACAGCCGGGTGCCGCTGAGCGGGTTCATCGGCGCCGGGGACTGGGGCATCACGGAGCGCGGCGTCTGCACGGACAAGAAGGCGCGGGGCGAGGTCGTCCTCTTCCTGACCTCGGACATGAAGGCCTTCCAGCAGGCCGCCAAGGACAACGCCGCGAAGCTGCTCGCCGAGGGCCGGGGCGACACCGACCTCGCCAGCCGCACGGTCGTGGGCAAGACCTTCGCCCTGACCGCGCTCAAGACCGCCACCGCCGTGTCCCTGGTCGACCCGCCCAACTCCGACCTGCGCATCCTGAGCTGCAACCCCGACGTCTTCGTCCCGGAGGGGTTCAAGAAGGAGAAGGCCCTGGTCGAGGGCTGCTTCCTCACCGACTACGTCAACAGCCCCGACGGCCAGGGCAGCCCCCACCGCGGGGCGGTCCGCGACCCCTCCACCGAGGGAGCCGCGGAGCCGGGCCAGCCGTCCACCGGCAGCCCGGGCCTGCCGAGCGCCGGCAGCATCGCCGAGCTGAAGAAGCTCGTCAGCCCGCACACGGTCGACTGCACGAGCATGAAGGTCACCGACGAGCAGGTGCAGTCGATCGACTACATGCCGGTCGTCGACGGCCCCGCGAGCGCTTGGGGCGTCAAGCAGCGAGCGGTCTGCGGCCAGCTCGGCGGGGAGCAGCGCGCGCACAACCTGAACTGGCTGGACACCGTCTCCGACATGAAGACCCTCCAGACCAAGGCCAAGGCGGCGCAGCTGGCCGACCTGAAGGACGACGGGCGCCTCAAGGCCACTGCGAGCAAGCTGCTGGTCGGCACGAACATCGCCGTGGAGACCAACAACGCGAACGTCCGCCGCGGGCTGTACCAGCTCCAGTTCCTGTACCTGAACTGCGAGACCGGCTTCACCGCGCCGGCCGGCTACCGGCTGGAGAAGGCCCAGGTCGAGGGCTGCGTCCTGACCAACTACGAGCGCCCGAGCTGACACACGGCCTCCCGGGGCGTGCGCGGCGCGCCCCGGGAGGTATCGACTGGGGTGTTCCGCCATCCGCGCACCAGGAGCCGCCATGTCACTCTTCATCCCGGATTTCGACGGCTCCGTGGTCGTCCGCGGCGGGACCACGCCCATCCACCTGCGGCAACAAGGGCTCTGTCCACTCCCACGCCGCCTCCGTCGACTCGCCTCGACCTGCCACAAGATCAATTACTCGGACAGGTCTTAGGAAGGGCCGCCGCCCACCCGCCGATCTTTTCCCTCGACCGCGGCCGAGGCAGGAGGCCGATCCGGCCACCGGGGACGCCCGCGACACCCGGCGCCGGTGGCCGGCACGACGTCGTGCCCTGGCCGGCAGGCGTCGGACGCGCGCCGGACAGGCGTCGGACGGGTGCCGGGAACACCTTTCCGGCCGACCTGTGGTGGCACCTCGGCCAAGCCCGTGAGCAGGCCGGTACGCGCCTATTTGACGTGCACCTGCTAGGGCAAAATGGCAGATGTCACCGGCACATCGGTAAGGGAAGGTGTGGTCTTGGCGTTGCTGTCCTTACCGGTACGGCGCATACGGGCACTGCGTGAGACGAGGGGGGTGGCATCGGGCCTGCAACGCGCCCAGTCCTTCCTGATCGTGGCCACCCTGCTGTACCGGGCGAGCCATCTGACGGTGGGCGCCCTCGCCGTCGCCCAGCGCCGGTCGGAACTCCCCCTGCAGTACGCGGGATTCGCCGCCGCCCTGGGACTGAGCGTGCTGACCTACGGCGCCGCCCTGCGGCGCGGCTGGTTCGACCGGCGGCACATCTGGGCGGACGTCCTGGTCACCGGCTGCGCACTACCCCTGGTCCTCTGGGCCTGGGGCGGCGTCCACGAACCGCCCGCGATCGCCTGGGCCATGCTGCTCGGCGGCTCGGCGAGCGCCGTCGCCGCCATCTCCCTCCGACGGCTCCACGCCCTCGTCGTGATCGGCCTCCTCATCGGCACCCACTTCATCGGCTACCACGCGGTGGGCGCGAGCCCCGCCGTGATTCTCGGCCACACCAACTCGCTCGTGTCCTCGGCCGTGATGACCTGGCTCTTCCGGTGGTACCTGCTCCGCCAGGGCCGCCTCCTCGACGAGGCCAACGCCCGCGCGGTGGCCGCCGAGGCCCACAAGGCGCGCTACGCCGAGCGGCTGGAACACCACCGGGCGCTGCACGACACCGTCCTCGCCACCCTGACCACCCTGGCCTCTGGCTCGGTCGACGCCAACGCCCCCGAGGTGCGCCAGCGCTGCGCGCGCGAGGCCGCGTACCTGCGCCGCCTGATCCAACAAACCGCCGAGGAGGTCCACCACCGGGAGATCGGCACGGCCCTGGAAGAGGCGGTCGGACACGTCGAGAGCCTCCAACTGCGGGTCACCGCCCAGTACCACGACCTGCCGCAGGTGCCCCCCGAGGTCGCCGCCGCGCTGGGGGACGCCGTCCGCGAGGCCCTGAACAACGTACGGCGCCACGCGGGCACCGGACACGCCTACCTCACCGCCACCAGGGACCCGGACGGACGCGGGGGAGCCGTCGTCACCGTGGTCGACCGGGGGCCCGGATTCGACCCCGCGCGGTGCGAGCCCGGCCTCGGCCTGCGCGGTTCGGTCCACGGCCGGATGGCGGAGGTGGGGGGCCGGGCGACCGTGGACACCGCCCCCGGCGAGGGCGTGAGGGTGGAGCTGAGATGGCCCGGGTGATCACCGTTTCGGTGGTGGACGACGACCGGATGCTCCTCGACGGCCTACGGGCCTGGCTCGGCGGCGTGCCGGAGCTGCGGCTCGTGGCGACCGCCGCCACCGTCGGGGAGCTCCTCGGCGCACCGGACGCGCAACTGCCGTACGGCTTCGGGGCGACGGGCTACTCCCCGCCCGACATCGTCCTCCTCGATCTCGTCCTGCGCGACGGCTCCGCCCCCGCCGACAACATCCGGCGGCTGCTGCGGACCGGCAGCCGCGTCCTGATGATCAGCACGGTGCCCGACCGCTCCCGGATCATCGAAGCCATCCGGGCCGGCGCCGACGGCTACCTGACCAAGGACCACGACCTGCCCACCCTGGTCGCCGCGATCAAGGACCTGGCCTCGGGCCAGGGCGCCCTCTCCGCGGAACTCGCCTTCGCCTGCGCCTACGACGACAGCCCCGCACGCCCCCGCCTCTCGCCCCGGGAACGACAGATCCTCCTCGACTACGCCTCCGGACTGACCCTGAAGTCCGCCGCCCGGCGCGCCGGCATCACCGTCCACACCGCCAAGGACTACCTGGACCGGGTCAAGGCCAAGTACCAACAGGCGGGCCGCCCCACCTACACCAAGCTCGACCTGGCCCAGCGGGTCCGCGAGGACAGTCTCGACGCGGGCTGACCACCCCCACAAGCCCCCCAAACGGACGGCTACAGGGGGCACGCCCACCGTCCATATCGTCGTCCCCGGCGGCGCCTCGGACGGCCCGCCGGAAAGGGGACGAGCCGGTGTCCATCTTCTGGCCGGCGCTGCCGGAGGACTGTACCGCCGCGGGCCCGGGCGGCGGCCCGCACCCGAGGCGAGGGGAACTCATCGGCCGCGGCCCCGAGATGGGTCAGGTCATGCTCGCGCTGGCGGCCGCCCGGGCCGGGCGCGGCGCGGCGCTCTTCGTCACCGGCGAGCCCGGTGTCGGCAAGACCCGGCTCGCCACCGAGGCCCTCGCCGTGGCCGCCGAGACGAACATGGTCACCGTACGGGGGCGGGCCAGCGCGGTCGGCTCTCCCGTCCCGTACCGGCCGCTGGTCGAGGCGCTGCTCCTGCTGTCCCGGGCCGGCCTGCTGCCCGACCCCGAGGAACTCGGCCGCTACGGGCCGGTCATGGCCCGGCTGCTGACCGGCGCCAGGGACGCGGACGCCGACGCCGCGTCGCACCTCGTGGTCGCCGAAACCATGCTGCGCCTGCTCACCGTCGTCGGGGAACGGCAGGGCTGCCTGCTCGTCCTCGACGACCTGCACGACGCCGACGCCGGAACGCTGGCGGTCGTCGAATACCTCCTCGACAACATCGGGCACCAGCCGGCCGTACTCCTCCTCGTCACCGGATGCGCACCCGGTGCGGCGGCCGAACTCGCCACGCGGGCCCGCCAGCGCGGGGCCGCCGCGGTGCTCGACCTCGCCCCCCTCAGCCGCCCCGACGTGCACCTGCTCGTCGCGGCCGAGCTGCGCGTCCCCCCGGCCGAGGTCTGTCCCGACCTCGTCCACCGCGCGGTCGACAGCAGCGCCGGAATCCCCTTCGTCGTCAAGGAGCTCGTCCACGACCTCACCGGCCGCCCCGCCCGCCACGACCAGGGGTCGCCGTCCGTCCCGCCCACCGTCGCGGACAACGTCAGGCGCCAGGTCGAGCGGCTCGGCCCGCTCGGCGCGGAACTCCTCGGCATGGCCGCCCTGTTCGGCCGGCGCTTCGCACTGCCCGTACTGGAGCGCGCCATCGGCCGCGACCACGCCGAACTCTCCGCCGCCCTGCGTGCCGCGGTCGCCTCGTACCTGATCACGCCGGACGGGCCGGGCGCCCAGTGGTACGCCTTCCGCTACCCGCTGGCGGCCGAGGCCCTGCTGGACGACCTCGGCCCGGGCGAGCGGGCCCGGTACGTACGACGGGCCGCGCGCGCCCTCACCGAACTCCACCCCGGACTGCCCGGAACGTGGTGCGAGCACGCCGCCCAACTGCACGAGCACGCCGGCGACACCCCCGACGCCATCAGCCTGTACGTCGAGGCGGCCGGGCGGGCGACGGGCGAGGGCGCGGTGGACCGGACGGTGGAGCTGCTCACCCGGGCCCACCGGCTCGTCGAACCGGGTACCGCGCCCGAACTGCACGCCACGGTGCTGGAGCGGCTGCTGGACGCCGTCGCCCGCTCGGCGCGGTTCGACCGGCTGCCCGCGCCCGCCACCGTCCTGGACACCCTCGGCGGCGACGGCGGCGAGCACGGCATACCCGCCCAGCGGCGCGCCGGACTCCACGCCCGGCTGAGCGACATCGCCTCCCTGACGGGCCGCCCCGCGGAGGCCCTGTGGCACCTCGACATCGCCCGCGCGTTGCTCGGGAGCCACCCGGCCGACGAGTACGCCGCCCTCGTTGACCTCTGCGCCGTACAGGTGGAACTGAGCCGGCTCGCCCCCGACCGGCTGCGCACCGCCACCCGCTACGCCCTCCGGGCCCTGCACGCCGCCCAGCGCGTCGACCTGCCCGACGTGACCTGTAGGGCCCTGCTGCTGCTCGGGCAGCTGGCCCGGGAACACGACGAGCCGACGGCCGCGGCCCACTTCCGCCGGGCGCGCGCCATCGCCCTCGCCCGCCGGCTGCCGGTCCCGCGCACGGCCGCCGACGTGCACCTGGCCATCGTCGCCGCGAGCCACGACGGCCGGTCCACCCGGATCGAACAGGCCCGGCGGGAGGCCCTGGACATGGGGCTGCTGCCGCTGGTCCACGAAACCGGCTTCGTCCTCGCGCTGGACCGGATCCAGCACGGCCGGTTCGACGAGGCCCGGGACCGGATCCGCGAGGCCACCGCCGACGCCTCGCGCCTCGGACTGGGCCGCCCCCTGGCCATGCTGCGGCTCGCCGAAGCCGTTCGGTACGCCCACCAGGGCCGCCGCGCCGAGATGCGCGGAGCACTGGAGCGACTGGCCCCGCTGCTGGACGCGGCGCCCGGCCTGCGCGCGATGTCGTACGGGCTGGCGCGGGCGTTCTGCTCGCTGCTGGAGGAACGGCACGAAGCCGCCGGGCAGGAGTTCGCGCAGGCCCTCGCCTACGACGCGGAGAACCCCGCGATGGGCGGGTTCGGCAAGCACGGCATCATCCTGCTGCTCGGCGTGCTGGACGGCCGCATGGGCCGGCGCCACCACGCCGAGGTCACGCTGGCGAGCGCCGGCGCCACCCGCTGGAACCACCAGTTCACCGGCCTGGCCCACGCCGTGCTGCTCGGGCGCGAGGGCCGCCCCGACGAGGCGACGGCCGCCGCGAGCAAGGCACTCGAGGCGGCCGAACCCTTCCCCATGGCACGCAGGCTGTGTCTGCGCCTCGTCGCGCAGTCGGCGTACGACGACGGCTGGGGCACGCCGGTCGAGTGGCTGCGCGAGGCGGAGGAGTACTTCCACGAGGCCGGCCTCCAGGCGGTCGCCGGAGCCAGCCGGGCGCTGCTGCGCGGGATGGGCGCGTCGGTCCGGCAACGGCGCACGGGCACCGAGCGGGTGCCGTCGGACCTGCGCCGCTGCGGGATCACCGTCCGCGAGTACGAGGTGGCCCGGCTGGTCGCCGAACGCATCAGCAACAAGGACATCGCCGGCCGGCTGCACATCTCGCTGCGCACCGTCGAGAAGCACGTCGCGAGCCTCCTGCAGAAGACCGGCCACCCGAACCGGACGGCCTTCGCCACCGCCACCCGCGACCTGGTGGCCTAGCCCGGCCGGGCCCGGTTCAGGAGAGGCGGGCCAGCGGGTGTCCGGCCGCCAGGGTCACCACGCGGTCGAAGCGGCCGTCGAGGTCCTCGTCCCCGTGGTGCACGACGAGCAGCGCGCGCCCGGCGGTCCGCTCGCGCAGCAGCCGGAACACCAGCTCCCTGCCCCGGTCGTCGAGGTTCGCGAACGGCTCGTCGGCGAGGTACGCGTCCGCGTCCTCGCACAGGAGCGCGGCGACCCCGACGCGCTGGCGCTGGCCCGAGGACAGCTCCGAGGGCAGCTGGTCGGCCGCCGCGTCCAGCTCGAGCGCGGCGCGCAGCCGCTCGTCGGGTACGAGGTCGCGCACCGGCAGCGGGGGCAGGTTCACCGGAGCGGTCAGACTCGCCACCCGGGGCGGCAGGGTGACCGACCCGGCGTCGGGGGCGAGCGTCCCGGCGATGATGTGCAGCAGCGTGGTCTTCCCGCAGCCGTTGGGGCCGCGCAGCAGCACGTGCTCGCCGGTGTGCAGCTCGAAGGCGTCGAACGAGACCCCGGCCACCTCGCTCTCCCCGGCCCCGGCCCTGTCCTCGTCGGCGCCGCCGTACACCACACGGGCGCCGCGGACCCGGACCAGCGCCCCCTCGTCGTGGTACGGGTTCTCCTTGGCCTCCCGCAGGGACTCGATCCGTTCGAGGACGGCCGTGCTCCGGCGGGCCTGCGGAATCATGTTGATGAGGTCGAACATCCCGGTCACCGCCCGCCACAGCGAGTTGACGAAGGCGAGGAAGCTACCGAAGGACATCCGGCCGGAGAAGACGAAGAAGGCCCCGACGACCATCGAAGCGGTGTCCGACAGGTTCATCACCAGATCGCTGAGGGTCCGCTGGCGCTGCGCCAGACGGAAGTTGACGAAGGTGATGCCGAGGAAGCCGCGCAGCGCGTCCTGGTTCGCGCGGCGCGTCCCCGGCAGCAGCGACGGCAGACCGCGCAGGGCGGGGAAGGCCTCCAGGGTCCGCGTCAGCGTGTTGATGTACCGGGCCTCCGCCTCGCGTTCGGGACCGGTGTTCTCCTCGATCCGCTTGCCGAGCCGGTTGCTCACGAACACCAGCGGCGGCACGATCACCAGCAGGACGAGGCTGGCCTGCCAGGACAAGTACAGCAGGACCCCCAGGAAGACGACCGAGGTGACCGCCTGGCGCGCGATGCGCAGGGACACGTCGACGGCGGGCAGCACCCCCTGGGACACGTCGTTGTGGATGCGGCTGACGTACGAGGCGTTGCCCGCCCGCGACACCTTCCGCCCGTCCAGGCCGAGGGCGCGGCCCAGCAGCTCCGTCTCCAGCACCAGCGTGAACGCGTTCTCGAACTGCTTGCGCCGGCAGGCGATCCAGTACCCCGTGAGGTTGAGGGTCAGCCCGAGCACGAGGTACGCGAGTCCGAGGAAGAGGAAGCGCCGCAGGTCGGCCGTCAGGATCGCCTCGTCGAACAGGGCCTTGAGCAGCAGCGGGTGCAGCAGCGCCTCCAACCCGCTCATGGTGACCTCGGCGACGAGGACCACCACGAAGGGGGCACGGTGCCCCCGCAGCGTGACCCACAGTTGCTTCACCGCCCGACCTCGTCCAGCAGGAAGTCGGCCGGGCCTCCCCGGTTGACCCGGTGCAGCACCCGCAGCACGCCCGCCGAGCCCGTCAGGTAGTCGGTGGAGCAGCGCAGCAGACCCTCGCCGGGCAGTGCCAGCAGGGGCGGCCGGCCCTCGGCGCGGGGCAGCCCGAACCGTTGCGCGGGCTCGAAGAGGAAGACCTTCCGGACGAAGTCGAGCTGGCGCAGGGCCGTGTCGCGGTACGACCGGTCGCCGGTGAACTCGGCGGCGTCCAGCAGCGCGTCGGCGACCCCGGTCATACCGAAGGCGTAGCCCGGCATGACCGAGTACCGGACGTCCAGCCCGCGCAGGACGGTCCGGGCCGCGTCGGTGTCCCCGTAGCGCAGCAGCACCTTCAGCACGCCCGCGGAACCGACCTCGACGTACGGCTCCATCGTCCCCTCGTGCTCGAACATGACCGGGCCGCCCTCGTCGTCGATGGGTTTGGCGTGGGCCATCTCCCAGGCGAGCGCCTCCCGCCCGAGCCGCAGGTAGCGCTCCTCTCCCGTGATCTGGTGCATGCGCAGCAGGAACATCGCGACACCGGCCTGCCCGAAGCCCAGGCCGGTCAGCGGCTCCTTCGCGGTGAACCCGTTGAGCCAGTGGGCCTGCCCGCCGTCGCGCTGCGCCGTCTCGTACAGCGCCTGCGCGCACTCCTGCGCCGCGGCGAGGTCGCGGGGGTCGTGGCCGCGCAGGAAGAAGCGCAGGTTCGTCATGCCGACCCCGGAGAGGCCGTAGTAGAAGGTGTGGTCGCCCTTCTCCACCGCCCGCTCGTTGGCCCGGGTCAGCAGCTCCCTGGCCCGGGTGCCGAGCCCGAGGGAGTCGGCCGCCCAGGCGATGCCGGAGAGGCCGTTCATGAGACCGTCCGGGTAGCGGGCCGGATCGATGTCCGCCAGCCTGCGGCTCAGCCAGTCGCGCCATTCGGGTCGGACCGGGACACCGCTGGCGTGCAGCGCCCACAGGACGCCGCTCGCCCCGAAGCCCAGGCTCAGCGGGTTGGTGACGTGCGCGAAGGGGTCCACCGGGAAGAGCGTGTCGCGGCCGGTGTCGGCCGTGGCTTCGACGAACGCGGCCACCCCGGCCTCCGTGTCCGCCAGGGCGAGCCGCTCCTCGACGACCGGGTGCGACGGGAGGGCCTCGACCGCTTCGAGCAGTCCGGCCTCGTCCTCCAGGGCCGTCAGCAGGCCGGTGAGGTCCATCCGGTCCCGGGCCAGGTCGGTGATCAGCCGGTGCACCCGCTCCGGCCAGCCGAGTCCCTCGGTGATGAAGATCCGGTACAGGTCGAGGACGTCCTCGCGCAGGTACGACATGGCGGCGATCGGGAAGATGAAGTACGCCATGGTGGACGCGAGGGCGTACCGGTCGCCCTCCGGACCGTACGCCTTGAAGCGGTTGCGGGAGAGGCTGAACCCCGGGGTGTAGAGCTCGACCGGCTTCGCCAGAGCGGCGTCACCGCTCTCGGCCAGCCGGCAGGCCTCCAGGTCGACGATGGTCACCTCGTAGGTGTCCGGGTCGATGAGCAGGTTGGCGGCGGTGAAGTCGGCGAGGATCACGCCGCGGTCGTGGGCGGCCCGGATCGCGCGGGCCAGTCCGCGGAAGACGGCGAGGAACGTCCGCAGGTACTCCCGCGACCGCTCGATGTCGAACCCGGGCCGCGCCAGCGGGTTGCGCTCCAGCAGCACCGATCGGAGGTCGGACCTGTCGACGAACTCCTCGGCGATGTAGTGGTGTTCCCAGTGCTGGAACTTCGCGATCGGTGCCGGGTACGAGCCCGCGTCGGCCAGCCGGTTCAGGAACATCCACTCGCGGCCGAGGATGTCCACGGCGTCGTGGTCCTGGCGCGGGTTGATGTTGGTGTGCGGCCGGGCCTCCTTGAGCAGCACCGGGCGGTCGTCGTCCGCGGTGTCCTCGGCCGTGTACACGCCGCCGCTGTTGGAGAACTGGATCGCGCCGGTCACCCGGAAGCGGCCCCCGAGCAGGCCGTCGTCCCCCTCGTCCTCGTCGGCGGGCCGCCAGTCGTCGAACGGCCAGGGCACCCAGGAGGGCTGTGCATGGCCCGGGCGCCGGTCGTCGGGGACGGGTCCGTCCGGTCCGAGGACCTGCGGCAGCCTGCGGCCGAGGACGTCGACGGTGTGGGTGTCGAGGAACTGGCCGTAGCGGAAGTAGAGGGCCTTGCTGTCCCGGTACCGCAGGTCCGACAGGACGTAGGCACCCTCGACGCCCTTCAGGAGGCGGGCGAGGTCCGCCAGGCACGTGCGGAACTCGTCTTCGTCGCGCGGGTAGACGGTGACGAGCTTGCCGCCGCTGCCCCGGGACATGGCCTTGGAGTTGAGCATCTCGAAGATGTTGAGATCGAGAGCGATCTTGAAATCGATCTCGCGTTCCGTCAGGTGGCCGATCACCGAGGCGGCGACCTCGCGTACGTGGCGGTGGCTCGACGAGACGTGGATCTTCCAGCCCTGCGCAGGCAGGTTCTGGTTGTGCCGGAAGCTCCACCAGATGCCGCTGCGGACGAACCGGGCCCGCACCCGCTCGTCGAACGCGGCGAGGAAGTGGTCCGCGTTCGGCTCGTAGAAGACGTCGAGCGGGTCGAAGAACAGTGTGTCGTTCCACGCGAAGAGGAAGCGGTAGACCCAGCGTTCGTTGCGCATGTCAGCCTCTGTGATCGTCCTGGGGGCCGCCGGCAGCAGCGGCAGCGGCCGTCGGGAACGACGGGGCCGTGCGGGGGCGCGCCGAGCCCCCGCACGGCCCCGACGGGTCAGTTCGGGTTCTGCGGCTCGCGCGGAGCCTTGCAGCAGTCGCTGCTGCTGCTCGTCAGGCTGATGGTGGCGGCAGCACTGGGCGTGACGCGGGCCTCCATGTTCTGAAGCTTGAGGACGCTCATCCGGATCACCTCCTCGAAGGTCGGGTGCGCGGGTCGCGCGCTCATGCGGATTCTTGGCCGGCCGATCGACAGGTCCGACTCAACGCCATCCGCTCCAGACGCACATGGGCGGTGGCCCCGCATAATCTCCGCCCGCGCCCCCCACCGAAGTGCCGCCCGGCACGGGGCGGAATGGTGGTGGTCCGCACCCTCCGGCCGGCGGCACCCGGTGTGGTAGGGAAGGGCGATGTCAGAGGCGGTGTCTAGCCTCGGGGGCATGTCTGAGACCTCCACGGGTGCGCCCGACGACGTGAACGCCCCGCTCGACGATCCGCGGTGGACCGTGCAGTGGGCCGACGGCCCCGTACCGGACCAGCGGCGGCTGCGCCCCCTCATCGGCCACGGCGGCCCGGTGCGGGCGGTGGCCACCGCGCTCGTCGACGGCAGACCGGTCGCGGTCTCGGGCAGCCGGGACAACACCGTGCGCGTCTGGGACCTCGCGACGGGCGGGCAACTCCACGATCCGGTCACCGGCCGCACCGACCCGGTGTCCTCGATGACGGCCGAGGTGCTGTCCGTGGCCACGGCCGTCGCCGACGGCAGGCCCGTGGCCTTCAGCCTGCACGGCGACGACGCGGTCCTGGTGTGGGACCTGGCCACCGGCCGTGCGGCCGGGGAGTTCGTCAGGTTGGTGGAGAGCGCCGTCCTGGACGGGCGCCGGGTCCTCCTCACCCTCGGGGCCGACGGGACCCTGCACGTGGGGGACCTGCTCACCGGCCGCCGGGTCACCGCCTTCCCGTCGGCGGCCGGCCTCGCGACGCTGGACGGCCGCCGTGTCGTCCTCACCGTCGACGACGTCGACGTGGACCGGACGGTGCGCGTGTGGGACCTGGGCACCGGCGATCAGCTGGCCCGGTCGCTGGAGGTGGTGCGGACCGTCGAACTCGACGGACGCGTGCTCGCCGTCACCGCCCGGGAGCCGGGCCGGGAGCCGGACCAGGAGCCGGACCAGGAGCCGGGCCGGGAGGAGCAGCGGCTGTGGGACCTGGCAACCGGCGAGCCGGTGGAGACCGCCTCGGCCGACTTTGCCCTGCCCGGCGGCGCGGACCGGCCCGGCCTGACGACCGTGACGGTCGTGCACGGACGTGCCGTCGCCGTCGGCCTCGACGGCGAGGAGCCCCGCTTCATCGGCCCCCTGGCCCTCGCCCGCCAGAACGGCGCCCTGGTAGGGGCCCGGGCCCGGGAGACCGCGGTGCTGGACGGTCGCACCGTCGCCCTCACCATCGAAGCGGACGGGACCCAGCGCATCTGGGACCTGACGGACGACCGGCAGCGCGTGCACGGCATGCGGGTGATCGGCGCCCTCGCCGCCAGCGACACGGCGCCGTCCTTCCCGCCCGGCCCGGAGCAGGACGCCGACCTCTGGCACCGGATCTCCGGCCGTGGCAACGGCCCGTCCGACAGCGGCGATCCGGTCCTGCTCACCGTGGAACAGGACGACACGGTGGTGGTGCGGGACCGCGCCACCGGAAAGCCCGTGGGCCCGCCGCTCACCGGCCACACCGGCAAGGTCTGGGACGTGGCCACCGCCGTCGTGGACGGGCGGCCCGTCGCCGTCACGGCGGGCGCCGACCACACGCTCCGGACCTGGGACCTCACCCACACGTACGGCGCCGGTCCGGCCCGCACCGGCCACACCGGAACGGTTTCGGCGATCACCACGGCCGTTCTCGACGGGAGCCCGGTGGTCGTCACGGCAGCCGCCGACCGCACCCTGCGCGTCTGGGACCTGGCCACCGGCCGGCAGGTCGCGGACCCCGTGACCGGCCTGGAGGGCGAGGTGACCGCCATGGTCACGTCGGTGGTGGACGGACGGCAGGTGATCGTGACCGCGGGCTCCGGCGACATCCTGCACCTGCTGGATCCGGTGGGCGGGGAACACCTCGGCGAGCCCGTCGCCACCCACCAGGGCCGGGTGTTGGCCCTGGCGGCCGCGACCCTGGCCGGCCGGCCCGTCGTGGTCACCGCCGGCGCCGACCGCACCGCGGCGATCTGGGACCTCGCCGCCCGCCGCCCGGTCGGCGAACCGCTCAGCGGCCACACCAGTAGGGTGACCGCCGTCGCGACGGCGGAACTGGCGGGGCGGCCCGTCGCCGTCACCGGAAGCTGGGACAAGACCGTACGGCTGTGGGACCTCACCACCGGCCGGCCGATCGGGGAACCCCTGACCGGCCACACCGACTGGGTGACATCGGTGGCCACCACGCTGGTCGAGGGCAGGCCCGTCGCGGTCAGCAGGAGCCGGGACAAGACGGTGCGCGTGTGGGACCTGGCCACGATGCGGGAGACCGGCGCCCCCCTGACCGGCCAGACGGATCCGAACGGGCCCGTGGTCGTCACCTTCGGGGGAGCCCGGCCGGTGGTGGCCATCGGCCAGGGCCAGGCCGTGCGGTTCTGGGACCCCGCCGCGGAGCGAGAGGCGGGGAGCGAGTACGCGCTGCCGCTCCCGGCGGGTGCGCTCGCGCCCGCGCCGGGCGGACGGCTCGTGGTCGCCTTCGGCCCGGAGCTCACGGTGCTGTGCCCGGCGGCGGGTTGACTGAAATGGACCGTACCCCTCCGGTAGGTCGGGAAAATCTCAGGAGCAAGAGGCGGTGATCGGCCGTGCGGGCGGGAGGCGAGTGAACGGGCCCCTGTCGTACGGCGGTTCACCGATCCCCCCAGTACCGTGAGAGGCACCACGATGACCACACACCGCGTCAGGCGTTATGCGGCACGCGCGTTGACCATGGCGGTCGCGGCCTGCGCCGTCGCTGCGGCGACCACCCTTCCGGCATCCGCCGCCGACCAGCCGACCCGGCAGCAGCTCATGGCGGACTGCGCCTCGGGCGAAGGCAAGTGCACCTTCAACTCGCCCCAGCTCGGGGAGGCGTACCTGGGTGAGTTCCGCCAGGTGTCGAACTCGCTGTTCAACTGCAGTACGTCCGATGCCACCCAGTCGATGACCTGGGACGACACGGTGGGCTCCACCGACTCGTTGGGCGTCTCCGTCACGGCGGGAGGCAAGATAGCGGGCATCGTTGACCTGAGCGTAACCGCGAGTTACAGCCATAGTTGGTCGAGCAGTCACTCGGAGAGCAGCTCGCTCAACATGACGGTGAAGCCCGGCGAGGTCGGATGGATCTCGCGCGCCCAGGTGATGCAGAAGGTCTCCGGTACCTGGCAGACCCACTACGACAGCCCCAAGTGGAGCCACTACTACTGGTTCTTCCAGGACACGATCACCAGCCCGGCCAAGAACGGCACGGACGGCAAGAGCAACGCGGTGGTGGTCAAGAGCCGCAAGATGACGGCCGCGGAGAAGCGCTCCTGCGCCGCCGACGGCCACCAGGGCCAAGCGTTCGTCGCGTCCCGCTGAACCCTCCCGGCCCCGCCACGCTTCCCGGGGCGGGGCCGGACGGCGGGGGCCGCCCTCGGTTCGGGGGCGGCCCCCGCGGGCATGCTGACGGGGTCGTCGGGCGTGGGGGGCCGGTCCGGTGACACCACAGCTTCCGTCTTCGACCGGCGGGCCGGGCCGCCCCCGTCCGTCCGCGAGAGCGAGGGGCTCCATGCCCGACGGGAAGACGAAGGCCGACGACGTACCCGACCCGGCCCTGGCAGCCTTCGAGCTCAGCGCCCGGCTGGTGCTCGCCGGTCGGTACGAGGAGGCCCTGACGGCGACCGACGAGGCCGCGCGGCTCTACCGGGAACGGATCACCGACCCCCGGACCGGCCCGCTCGAAACCTTGGGCGCCGCCGCCTCGCGCGCCTACGTCCTGGTGTTCCGCTGCGAGGCGCTGTCGAAGCTCGGGCGGTGGGAGGAGTGCCTGCGCACCGCCTCCGAGGCCGTGGCCCTGAGCCGCTCGCAGCAGGCAGACGCGCCCTTCGCCGCGCCGCTCGGCGCCACCCTGATGGGCCTCGCCACCGCTCTGTGGGGGCTCGGCCGCCCGCAGGAGGCCCTCGCGATGGCCCGGGAGGCCGTCGGCCTCTACCGCAGGCTCGCCCGTGTGGACGCCGCGTACCGCCCGCAGCTCGCCAACGCACTCAACCTGCTCGGCGTGGTGCTGTCCCGCCTGGGGCGGCACGCCGAGGCGCTGAAGGTCACCAAGGAGTCCGTCGTGCTGTACCGGCGGCTGACCTCGGCGGACCCGGCCGCCCACACCCTCGGGCTCGCCCAGGCGGTGAACAACCTGGCCCGTCGCAGGTCGGTGCGCAACCACAGGCGCCGGGCGCTGCGGAGCGCCCAGGAGGCGGTGACCCTCTACCGGCAGCTGGCGCGGGAGAACCCCGCGGTCCACCGGCGGGACGTCGCGATGGCGCTCGGCAACCTCGCCCGGGCCCACTCCAGCCGAGAGGCGTCGCTGGCCGCCGCGCAGGAGTCGGTCGCCATCCTGCGGGACCTGGACCAGGGCGATCCGCGTGTCCACGGCGCGCTCTTTGCCGACGCGCTCTCCCTGCTCGCGGCGGCCCTGGCCGACCTGGGACGGCTCCGGGAGGCGGCCGAGGCCACCACGCAGGCGCTGGCGATGATGCGGGAGCAGGCCGCGATCAACCCCGTGGCCCGGCGGGGCGACCTCGCCCTGGCACTGGCGTTCCACGCCCGGGTGCGGGCCGAGGCCGGGACCGACCTCGCCGAGGGGCTGGCGGCCGCCACGGAGGCGGTCGGCCTCATGCGCGAGCTCGCGGCGGAGCTCCCGCAGATGTACGCGTCCTCCCTGGCGGAGGTCCGCGCCCTGGAAGACCGCCTGCGGGCGCTGGCCCCCTAGGCCCTGTCGTCAATGTCCCGTCGGGCCCGCGACGCCCGGCACCGCACCTGGCCGCGTTGTCGGGGCACCCGAGTACGTCCAGTACACGGGCGCCCCTCCGCCTTGCCATGCACGGCACCGGACGCCGCGGGCTCGGCCGACGCCACTTTGACGACAGGACCTAGGCGCAGCCGGGCAGCCGCCCGGCCGAGGGGGCTTTTAGGTGAAGTTCATGAGGGTGTCAAGTCCCGAGTTTCCGGAACATGACCCGGATGTGGCCCCCGGGGCTTACTTGTGGTGCGGGCCTCACCGGAAACAAAACGAGGCAGACGAAAGAAAAGGAATACCTCTTCCTTCGTCGACATCACCGCAGCGTCCCGGAAATCCGGGTACGTCATACACCCCTCTTGAATCTGTAGGAGAAAGTCATGAACCGCAAGATGCACACCAACAACGTTGTCCGTCCCACCCGCCGCGGTTTCCGCGTAGCCACTCTGGTCGCTGCGGCCGCTGTGGTCACAGGAGGAGTCGTGCTCCCGGCGTCCATGGCCTCGGCCGCTCCGGTGGCCACCCACGTCGCTACGGCCCTGCCGAACGCCGGGGGCGCCGGAGGTGACGGTGGCAAGGGCGGTACCGGCGGTCTCGTCGGTGGCGCCGGTGGTGCCGGTGGCTCCGGTGGCGGCAGCGTCACGGGCACGGGTGGCAAGGGTGGCAACGGTGGTACCGGTGGGGACGGCTTCCTGCTCGGTGGCGCCGGTGGCGGTGGCGGCGGTGGCGGCGAAGGCCGCATCGGTGGCGCCGGTGGTAACGGTGGCGACGGCGGCTTCGGCGTCCTCCAGGGCGGCAACGCCGGTGGCGGCGGCGGGGGCGGCGACGGCTTCGTCAAGGGCGGCAAGGGCGGCAACGGCGGCAACGGCGGCTTCAGCTTCTTCAACGGAGGCAACGGCGGCAAGGCCGGCGACGGCGGCTTCGGTGGCCTGATCGGTGGCGAGGGTGGCGACGGCGGCGCCGGTGGCGGCAGCCTCTTCTGACCCTCACCGCAGTACCCGCTCAACGGGGTGGAGGCCTCCGGGCCTCCACCCCCACCCCCCCCACACCCCCTCGTCGGTATGTGCCGAAACGGAGAAACCCCTCATGTTCACGAAGTCCTGGCAGCGTCCGATCATCCTGGTCACGGCCTCTCTGGCCCTCGTCACCGGTACGGCGTGCGCCGCACAGGCGTCGCAGTCCCACACCCCCACGAACATCAGCGCCTCGGCCCCGGCCGACCAGCCGGAACACTGCGTCGGCTTCGGCGCCGGCGGCAAGGGCGGAGAGGGCGGCAAGGGCGGCCGGGGCGGCGAGCCCGGTCAGCCGGGTGAGCCCGGCCAGCCCGGCGGGGTCGGCTGCTTCACGTTCGAGGACCTGCCCGACAAGCCGAAGGCGGATCTGACGGTGGTCGACAAGGTGCGCATCGTGCTCATCGTGCTGGCGGCCGACGACGCGGACGAGACCACGAAGAAGATCGCTGAGAAGTACAAGATCTCGGAGAAGCAGATCGACACCTGGAAGAAGTACTACGTCGACGGCGACTGGTTCGCCCTGATGGGAGACGACGTCCGCTCGTGAAGCCCCCGGCGTCCCGGCCCGCAACGGGCCGGGACGCCGGAAAACCTCGGGGAAAGAACGGCCGGACACCGATCGGGCCCATTCGACAGGAACGCGGGAAAGCGGGAAATCAGGACTCCGCAGCCGCGTCACGGAAAGCAATTTCCAGGCAAGGGAGATTCTCATGCGTACGCGATCCACGAAGTTTCGGCTCGGTCTCATCATTTCGGCGACCCTGATCGGCGCGGGTGCCATGGCGCCGGTCGCCACGGCGGCCCCGGCGCCGACCGCTCGGACGGTCACCGCGTTCGCCGACGGCGACGCACATCCGGGCGGGGGCCGGTTCGACGGCCGGGCGGTCCTCGACGGGGTCAAGGTGGACAAGGGCAGCGTCCGCGTCGGCGACCGGGTCTGTGCGGGCAGCTGCGAAGGATCGGTGAACGGCACCCAGGGCGGCAAGGGCGGCATCTGCGCCGGTCTGTGCAACGGCAGCGCCAACGGCGGCACCGGCGTTACGGGCGTGCCGGGCGGCACCGGCGGCACCGGCGGCAAGGGCGGCATCTGCGCCGGGACGTGCAACGGCAGCGCCAACGGCGGCACCGGCGGCACCGGTGGGGTCGCACTGCCCGGCGGTGACGGCGGCAAGGGCGGCACCGGCGGAGACGGCGGCCTCTGCTTCGGCATCGGCTGCGGGACCACCGGCGGCTTCGGTGGCAACGGCGGCGCCGGCGGCAGCGACGACGACTGACCGCCACGGACCGCGGCGCGCACCGGGACCGGTTCCCTTCGGGGACCGGTCCCGGTGCGCGTCCGTGTGCGCGCGTCCGCATGCGTGTCCGTCCCGCCCGTGCCGCTCGACGGGGCAGCGTGCGGGTGGGGCGCTCGATAGACTTCCAGGTATGGAAGAGCGGCCTGCCGCGTCCGGCGGCGCCACCCGGTGGGATGAGGGGGGCGCCCGATGAGCGAGGCATCCAACCTCAGCGTGTACGCGGGCCGTGCCTCGGGCCTCATCGGCAAGCAGATCGCGGGCTACCGGGTGGAGCGCATGATCGGCCGCGGTGGCATGGCCGTCGTCTACTGCGCGAAGGACCTGCGCCTGGACCGTACGGTCGCGCTCAAACTCATCGCCCCCGAGCGGGCCCGGGACGAGACCTTCCGACGCCGCTTCACGCACGAATCACGGGTGGCCGCATCCATCGACCACCCGCACATCGTGCCCATCTTCGAAGCCGGCGAGACCGACGGCGTCCTCTACATCGCCATGCGCTACGTCTCCGGCCTGGACTTGCGCGCGCTGCTGGACCGCGAGGGCCCGCTGCCCGTGGCCACCGCCCTGCGCATCGCCGCCCAAGTGGCATCGGCGCTCGACGCGGCCCATGACCACGATCTCGTGCACCGGGACGTCAAGCCCGGCAACATCCTGGTCGCCGCGGGCACCGACAGCGAGCACCCCGAGCACATCTACCTCACGGACTTCGGGCTGACGAAGAAGGCGCTGGCGCTGACCGGGTTCACCACGGACGGCGAGTTCGTCGGGACGCTCGACTACATGGCGCCGGAACAGATCTCCGGCAGGCCGGTGGACGGCAGGTGCGACCTCTACAGCCTGGCGTGCGTCGTCTACGAAACCCTCGCCGGCGGGCCGCCCTTCCAGCGCGAGGAGGACGCGGCGCTGCTGTGGGCGCACCAGTACGACCCCCCGCCCCCACTGACGGATAGGCGGCCGGGAATCGCTCCCGCCGCCGCCGACGTACTGACCAAGGCCCTGTCGAAGGTCCCCGAGGACCGCTACGGGTCCTGCCTCGAATTCGTGGCCGCGCTGCGCGTCGCCACGGGAGGCGGCACCGGCCGTTCCGCCGATCCGCCGTCGCGGGAGGATTCCCGTCCCCCCGGTGTCGGTGTCCCGGGGGACTCCGCGCCCCCGCGGGAGCCCCCGGTCTGGGCCCGGCCGGTCTTCTACGGCCGGCCCGACGGCACCTGAGCATGCAGGAGGGCTGTCCCGTCCGTGCCGGGCGGGACAGCCCTCCTGAGTACGTCGTTCCTGCGCGAAGGCCTCGGCCGTCACAGCCCCATCGAGATGGCCAGGCGGGTCATCTCGGCCGTGGTGCTGATGTTCAGCTTGGCGCGGATGCGGCGCAGGTAGGCGTCGACCGTGTGCTTGGAGAGCCCCATCTGGCGAGCCGTCTGCAGGTAGGTGCAGCCTGCGGCGATGTGTCGCAGTGCCTCCTGCTCGCGCGGGGCGAGGGTGGGGGCGGTGGCTTCGGTCTGCGGGGCGACGAGGGTGAGGCTCATGATTTCCTCCGACGGATCGGTCTGGATCATCACTGCTCACGTCCTCGGAAGCAGGGGACGTATACCTGAATGTCGGTGTTTGTCCCTGATAAAGAGCTTGTCGGCGGGACTTCATGGAGCTGTCCGTCGACTGTCACAGGCGCGTCACAGGGGACATTTCCGTGCATACCGCCCAGCCCTGTATGCGTCCTCAGTACTCGGAGAGGGACTGCTCGGCCCAGATGGTCTTTCCGATGGCCGCGTGCCGGGTGCCCCAGCGCTGGGCGAGCTGGGCGACCAGCAGCAGGCCCCGCCCGCCCTCGTCGAAGGTCCGGGCCCGCCGCATGTGCGGGGCGGTACTGCTCGCGTCGGAGACCTCGCAGATCAGGGTGCTGTTCTTCTCGTGGATCAGCCGCAGCTGGATGGGCGGCTGGCCGTACCTGATCGCATTGGTCACCAGCTCGCTGACCAGGAGCTCGGTGACGAAGGCGGCCTCCTCCAGCCCCCAGGCCGTCAGCTGGTCGGTGGCCTGGCGCCGGGCCGTTGCGACCACGGAGGGGTCGGAGGGCAGGTCCCAGACGACGACCTGGTCGGCGTGCAGGCTCCGGGTCCGGGCGACGAGCAGGGCCACGTCGTCGTCGGGGCGGTGCGTCAGCATGGCCGTCAGTACGCGGTCGCACACCGCGTCCAGCGTGTCCGCGGGCCGCACGAGGGCTGCGAACATGCTGTCCAGCGCCTCGTCGATGTCGTGGTCGCGGGCCTGCAACAGGCCGTCGGTGTAGAGGGCGAGGATGCTGCCCTCGGGCAGCTCGACCTCGAGCGTCTCGAAGGGCAGGCCGCCCAGGCCCAACGGGGGACCGGCGGGGACGTCCAGGAGGTACACGGAGCCCTCGGGGGAGACCACGGCGGGCGGCGGGTGGCCGGCCCGGGCGACCGTGCAGCGGCGGATGACCGGGTCGTAGACCACGTAGAGGCAGGTGGTGCCGATGCCCCCGGCCGCCTCCCCGCCGGACTCCTGGTCGCCCTCGTCGGCGGACAGGTGGATGACGAGGTCGTCGAGGTGGGTGAGCAGCTCGTCGGGCCCCAGGTCGACATCGGCCAGGGTGCGTACGGCGGTGCGCAGCCGCCCCATCGTGGCGGTGGCCCGGATGCCGTGGCCGACGACGTCCCCCACGACCAGCGCCACCCGGGCGCCCGACAGCGGGATCACGTCGAACCAGTCGCCGCCCACACCGGCCTCGCCGGCCGCGGGCAGGTACCGGGAGGCGATCTCCAACGCGGCCTGATCGGGCAGCGTGTGCGGGAGCAGGCTGCGCTGCAGCGTCATGGTCGTCGTGTGCTCCCGGCCGGACCGGTACGCGTTGCGGATCCCGGCCGCCGCCCGGGCCGTGAGCTCCCCGGCCACCCGCAGGTCCTCCGGCTGGAAGGGCTCGAGGCGCCGGTGGCGGCTGAAGACGGCCACACCGAGCGTGCCCCCGCCGGCCCGCATCGGCACCACCATGATCGAGTGGGCCCCGTACTCACCGATCCAGGCGGCTCCGGGGTCCTGGGCCGCCCAGCGGACGAGGTCCGGGTCCGCGGCCCCGTACACGACGCCGTGGCCCGCGACCAGGGCCTCGACGGGCGGCGACAGCGGCGGATAGCTGGTCGTGTCCCCGACGGCGACCATGGACTCGGGGGTTCCGTCGAGGACCGACCGCGCCGCGGCACGGCACACGGTGACCGGCCCGTCAGCCTGGACCGAGGACGGCTCGTCGCCGCGCGGGAGCGGTTCCAGCAGGTCCACGACCGCGAAATCGGCGAACCGGGGGACGGCGGCGTCGGCCAGCTCGTGCGCCGTGCGGACGCTGTCCAGCGTGGTTCCGATGGGCGCGGCGGCGACCTCTTCCGTCAGGAGCATCTGGTGCTGGACGCCCTCCACCCCGCTCCGGTCGTGCGCGGCCAGACATACGGCGTGCACCCGGCCGTCCTGGTCCCGCAACGGCGCCAGCGAGGTGGCCCAACCGTGCTCCGCGCCGGTGCCCGTCGGGTGGACGAAGGCCTCCATGTACTGCGGTTCACCGGAGTCCAACGCCAGGCGCATCCGGCGCTCGGTCTCGTCGCTCACGGGATCCGGCGCGATCTCCGGCAGCCGTAGCCCCCGCATCTCGGCCTCCGTGAGGGAGAGCGTGCGCTCCATGCCGGTGTTCGCCCGTACCAGGCGCAGGTCCGAGTCGAAGATCGCCAGGAAGCAGGGGGACTGGGTGAACGCCCATTCCTTCACCGGTTCGTCCCAGGGAGAGCGGGTTGCGCCCCCGACGGCGGACACCACGAACCACTTGACGGTCCCGCCGCTGGACGTCCAGCGGTGCGCGAGCAGTGCCACCTCCATGCGGTGACCGTCCCGGTGGCGCAGCGCCACCGTGCCGCTCCACCGCTCCTGCTCGGACGGCACCCGCCGCGCCGCGTCACCGAGGACATCGGCGAGCCGGTGGGCGGCGGGCAGCCCCACGACCTCGGACGGGACGTAGCCGAGCAGCCGGGTCGCGCCCTCGCTCCACTCGGTGACGATGCCCTGCTCGTTGATCGTCGCCGAGGCCGTGTAGGCCGACTCGAGGGAGGCGCCCGTCTCCTCGGGCCGCTCACCAGGAGAGGTGGGAACTCGCTCCATCGCCACTCATCTCGCCCTCGCTCGTTCCGCTGCCGCCGCCCCACGGGGACGTGCACGGCCAGGCGCTCCTCTGACCAGGATCATCCAGCCGGGCAAGGAGCACCAACGCAGTACCGTCACGCGGGGCACTCAGCCACCCGGGTGTGCGAGGACGAGGGCGAGCGCCGCGCCGTCCGTCCGCCACACCATCGCGCGGCGCCGTCCGCCGAGGACGGGCGGCCGGAGGCCGAGGATCGGGATGCCGCGCGGAGCGGCGCCGAAGACCCCGCTCCGGTCGGCCTTGACCGCGGCCTCCTTCAGCGCCCACGCCCCGGCCACGGCGTCGGGCCGCTCCCCGTCGATGAGGGAGCGCTCCCCGGGCGACAGGAAGTGGTCCGCGACCCGGCGTACGGCGTCCGCCGAGGCGATCTCGCACAGGTCCACCCCGACCGGCTCCGGTGCGAGGGCCGCGGCGACGTACCCGGTGGTGTGGCTGATGGAGAGGTGCAGGTCGACGATCGGGCCGCCACCGACCACGATGCGGGGGCTGCCGTCGTCCCGGGGGAGGATCTCCACGCCGTCCGCCGGCGCCGGGACCACCTCGCCCACCAGCTGCTTGGCGAGCAGCCGGCCGGCCGTCCACTCGGCCCGCCGCCAGGTCGGTAGCGCGCGGACCACGCGCCGCTCGGCCGGTGAGAGCGGCGGCACCTGCCGGAGCTCGCGGGCCCGGGCCACGATCAGGAGGGCCCCGCCCCACCGGTGGACCCGGCCCGCCGCGATCGGCCGGAAGGCGGCGGCCACGGCGGCGGTCATGAGACCGGGGCCCCGTCCGAGTCGAGGAGCAGCAGCTCGCGCGCCAGCGCGGCCACTGCTTGGCGGATCTGGCCCGGCGTGTGGTCGTAGGTGATGAAGAACCGCAGCCGGGCCAGCTCCTCCGGTACGGCCGGATGGAGGATGGGGTTGACGCTGATGCCTTGCTGGAACAGGGCCTCCGCGAGCCGCAGGGTCTTCAACGAGTCCCCGACGATGCACGGCACGACCGGAGTGTCATGGCTGTCCCCGGTGTTGATGCCCGCCTCGCGCGCGAGGTGGACGAAGAGCGCCGCGTTCTCCGAGAGCCGTGCCACCCGCTGCGGCTCGGCGCGCAGCATGCGCAGGGCGGTCAGCGAGGCCGCGGTGTCGGCCGGGGTCATTCCGGCGCTGTAGACGAAGCCCGGCACGGTGTAGCGCAGGTACTCCACCACCGGGCGGCTCCCCGCGACGTAGCCGCCGCAGCTCGCCAGTGCCTTCGACAGCGTGCCCGACCACAGCTCGACCGCCGAGCGGTCGATGCCGTAGTACTCGCCGATGCCGCGGCCCGTCCGGCCGATCGTCCCGATGCTGTGCGCCTCGTCGATCATCAGCAGCGCGCCGTGCCGGCGCTTGACGTCGACGAGGGCGGGCAGGTCGGCGATGTCCCCGTCCATGCTGTAGACGCCTTCGACGACGATGAGCACCCGCCGGTACTGGTCGCGGACCTGCGTCAGCAGGGCGTCGAGTGCGGTGGCGTCGTTGTGGGGGAAGGGCCGCCGGGTCGCGCCGGAGAGCCGGCACCCCTGCAGGATGCTGTCGTGCGCGAGGGAGTCGTGGACGATGAGGTCCCCGGGTCCGACGAGGTGGCCGATCACGGTGACGTTGGTGGCATGGCCGTTGGCCAGGGTGACCGCCGCTTCGCATCCGAGCAGGTCGGCGATCTCGCTCTCGAGTTCCAAGTGGAGCGGTCGGCTGCCGGAGAGCAGCCGGCTGGCGGAGACCGAGGTGCCGCAGCGCTCTATCGCCTCGTGGGCCGCCTCGTTCACCTGCGGGTGGGTCGCCATGCCCAGGTAGTTGTAGCTGGAGAAGGAGAGGAGCTCCCGGCCGTCGATGACGGTGGTGTCCGTCAGCGCGCCCTCGTGGACGAGGAAGTAGGGATTGGCCAGCCCCAGCCCGGAGAACGTGGCGACGCGTTCGGTGTGGGCGGTGACCTCCGGGAAGCACTCGATCCGGGTGAGCTGCTCGGGCAGCGGGGTGGCGACCGGGTCCGAGGCCGTCGGCGGGTCGCAGGCCACGCGGACGGGCGGGTCGGCGGGCGGCGGTGCCGGGGTCTCCTCTGCTCCGGAACGCTGCTCGGGGACGGGGACGGGGACGGGGGCGGGGACGGGGACGGGGGTCGGTACGGAGTCGCCGCAGCAGCGCACGATCATCGCTGCGATCCCTCCGACGGTCGGCCGGTCGGTGGCCGTTTCGTCGCGGGTCCACTGCGGCCACTGCCGCTTGAGGGAGGAGAACAGGTCGGTCAGCATCAGCGAGTCGAAACCGAGGTCGTCGATCAGCAGCTGGTCGTCGCGCAGATGGGCGATGGGGAACGCGCTGACCCGGGCCACGTGCGCGAGCACGCACTCCGTGACCGTGGTGGGGCCCCCGGTCGGCGGCGGTTCCCCGGCGTCGGGCGCACCGGGCGCACCGGGCGCGTCGGGCTCGGCGGGGGGTACCGGGGTGGTTTCGGCCGCCGCCGGGGCGACGACCTGCGCGGCCGGGTTCCGCTCGGGGAGGGTTTCGGCGAGGCGGGCCAGCAGCGCGGCCTCCGTGGCCGGGTTCGGCTCGGGGAGGGTTTCGGCGAGGCGGGCGAGCAGCGCCGTCTGCTGCTGGACCAGCCGGATCAGTTCGTCCATCGGGTGGAGCGGCGAGTCGTTCATCGTGGTCTCCTCGGGGGATACGGGACGGGACTGGGCCCGGGGCCGGTGGGAGGGGACGGAGGTGCCCGTCGCCCCCGGGCGCCGGCGGGGCATCCAGTAGGACTGGGTGGCGAGCTTCGCCACCGGCAGGTCGAGCAGTCGGCGCTCCTCCTGGGGCACCAGGGCGCGCGGGTCGACCGGAGCGCCCAGGACCGCGAGGCGGGCGAGGGCCCGTACGAAGCCCCGACCGCCGTCCGGCGCCACCCCGGCGACGGGGACGACGTGGACGTCGCCGTGGTCGGCGAGGTTGCGGCGGACCGAGGTCAGGAGCGAATTGCCGCCGGTCACCTGGAGGAAGACACGGGCACCCTGGTCGTAGGCGGTGCGCACGGCGTCGCCGAACTGCACCGGCGCGGACGCGTGCCGGGCCCACAGCTCGCGCATCCGCTCGGGGTCGGTGCAGACCTCCGCGTTCACGGAGGAGACGAACGGCAGGACGGGGCTGCTGACGGGGCGGTCGGCGAGGTCCGTGCGCATCTTCTCGTCCGCGGCGGCGAGCCGCGGCGAGTGGAAGGCGTTCGACACGTCCAGCGCCACCGTGACGACCCCCGCCTCGGCGCAGGCCTGCCGCATGGCGTCGAGCCCGTGCGGCGTGCCGCTGACCACGACCTGCCGCGGCTGGTTGAAGCAGGCGAGCCACACGTCGTCGATGCCGTTCACCAGCCGGCGGCAGGTCTCCTTGTCGGTCTGTACGGCGAGCATCCCGCCGCGCAGGCCGCTCTCGGCCTCCCGGAGTGTCGCGCCCCGGTGCACCAGCAGCCGTACGGTGTCCTCGTCGGTGAGGGCGCCGGCCGCAGCGGCGGCGGCGAACTCCCCGACGCTGTGGCCGAGGACCAGGTCGGGAGCGATGCCGAAGCCGGCGAGGAGCCGGGTGGCGGCGATCTGGACGGTCCCGAGCAGCGGCTGGCACACCTCGGTGGAGGCAAGCCGGCGCCCGGTCTCCTCGGCGTCGCCCTCTGCGGTCGCCGCCTCCCCGTACAGCAGGTCGCCGATGTCGAAGCCGGTGGCCTCGCGGGCCGCGGCGCCGAGGCCGTCGACGGTCGCCCGGAAGCCGGGGAACCGCTCGTGGAGGTCCCGCATCATGCCGGGCCGCTGGCTGCCCTGACCGGGGAAGAGGAAGGCGAGCCGGCGCCGCTCGGCCGGCAGCGGGGCGTCGGCGGCGAAGGCGTCGTCCCCCAGGTCGCCCCGGTCGCCCTCGACGAGCTGCTCGCGGGCGCGGCGCAGCCGCCGGACGAAGGACTCCGTGTCGTCGGCCACGATCGCGAGCCGGGCCGTCAGCGGCCGGCGGGAGCCGAGGGTGTGGGCCACGGCTGCCAGCGGGGCGGGGTCCGCCGTGTCGAGTGCGTCGAGAACGTCGCCGATGTGCTGGTCCAGGAGCTCGGGACTGCCGGCCGAGAGCAGGACGAGCTGGGGGCCGGTGTCCGGGGCGGCCCCGGTCTGCCCGGTGCGTTCCGGGAGACGGCCGGTAGCCGGGGCGGGGGCGGGCCGCTCCTCCAGAACCACGTGGACGTTCGTCCCGCCGAAGCCGAACGAGCTGACGGCGGCCCGGCGCGGAGCGCTGGAGTCCGGAAAGGGTCGCGGGGCGTCGGCGAGGCGCAGGCCGGCGGCGTCGATGCCCAGGTCCGGGTGCGGCGCGGTCCGCGGCTGCGGAACGATCGTCCGGTGGTGGACGACCAGGGCCGTCTTGATCAGTCCGGCGATGCCCGCGGCGGACAGCGAGTGCCCGATGAGGGCCTTGCCCGCGCCGACGTAGCACAGCGAGGGGTCGTCGTCGGGGTACTCGGTGCGCAGCCGGCGCAGCGCCTCGACCTCGGCGCGGTCGCCGGTGGCGGTACCGGTCCCGTGGGCCTCCAGGAAGCCGACCGTGGACGGGGCGACCCCCGCGTCGTCGTAGGCCCGGCGCAGGGCGCGCAGCTGGCCTTCGGGAGCGGGCGCCAGCGGCCCGGGGGACGCGCCGTCGTTGGCCGAGCCGATGCCCTTGACCACCGCGTAGACCCGGTCGCCCGCGGCGAGCGCGTCGGCGAGCGGCCGTACGACGACGGCGCCGGCACCCTCACCGAGGACGAAACCGTCGGCCCCCTCGTCGAAGGGGCGGCACACCCCGGTGGCGGACAGCGCCCGGAGCGTGGAGAAACCGATCAGGCTGTCGGGCGTGAGGTTGAGGTACACGCCACCGACGACGGCGATCCGGCAGCTGCCCTGGCGCAGTTGGGCCATGGCCTGGTCCAGGGCGACGAGCGAGCCGGAGCAGGCGGCGTCGACGGCGAAGCTGGGCCCGCCGAGGTCGAAGTGCCGGCTGACGGTGCCGGGGGCCATGTTGAGCAGGCTCCCCGGCAGGCTGAAGGCCTGCACGGTGCCGAGCGATCCCGCGTGGTCCTTGACGGCGTCGAGGAGGCCGCCGGGGTCCGCCGCGGCCTGCCGCGCGTCCTCCGCCAGGGCGATGGCCCGGATGGGCGCCGACATCAGGTCCTTGTAGTCGGACACCGACATTCCGCAGAAGACCCCGGTGTTCTCCCGGTCGAAGTCGCCCCGGCCCAGCCCCGCGTCGTCCAGGGCCTCGCGGGTGACGTCCAGCAGCAGCCGGTGCTGCGGGTCCATGGCCCGGGCGCGAGCGGGCGGTACGCCGTAGTGCAGGGCGTCGAAGCGGTCCACGTCGTCCAGGAAGGCGACCTGGTCGGTGTACGTGGCATGGGGTGCGGAGGGATTGCCGGGTTCGTGGAAGGTCTCATGGTTCCAGCGCTCCTTCGGCACGGCGGAGAACTGTCGTTCCCCGCTCAGCAGGAGCTTCCAGTAGGCGCTGATGTCGGGAGCGCCGGGGAAGCGGCAGCCGAGTCCGGTGATGGCGATGTCGGTCATGGGAGTTCTTCCTTGCCGTGAGAGGGGGGTGGGACGGGGGTACGGGAGGGGACGGGTAGGGGAGGGGCGGCTGGGCAACGGCGGTCAGTGGCGCGCGCGGGCCGGGGTCCGCAGGGCGGGCCGGGCCGTGGGACACCTGCGGACGGGCGCGGGAGGCGGCCGGGACGCCGGGAGCGGCTCCTTGGGCCGGATGGGACGCGGCGCCCACCAGTTCAGTCCGCCCGCCAGGCGCATCAGCGCCGGTACGAGGACGCCCCGTACGAGCGTGGCGTCGAGGAGGACGCCGAGGCCCGCGCCGATCCCGAAGAACTGCAGGAGGGACACCTGCGAGGTGCCGAAGCTCAGGAGGGTGAAGGCGAGCAGCGCGCCGGCCGTGGTGACGATGCCGCCCGTGCGGGCCATGCCCGTGACGATCGAGCGGGCGTTGTCCTGCCCGGCTTCGTGCGCCTCCTTGATGCGCGCGAGGACGAACACCTCGTAGTCCACCGAGAGCCCGAAGACGATGCAGAACAGCAGGACCGGCATGGTCGTGCTGAGGGGTCCCGGCGTGAAGCCGAGCAGCTGGTGCAGGTGACCCGACTGGAAGACCCACACCATGGCGCCGAGGACGGCAGCGAGACTCAGCGCGTTCAGCGCGATGGCCTTCAGCGGCAGCAGCAGGCTGCGCGTGAAGCCCAGCAGCAGCGCGAAGGTGGTGAGCGAGATCAGTGCGAGGGCCAGCGGGATCCGGTCGCCCACGGTGGCCTTGGCGTCGACCAGGACCGCGCTGGGGCCGCCGACGAGGGCCTCGGTGCCCGCGGGAGCGGGGACCGCACGGACGTCGTGGACGAGCTGCTGGGCGGCGTGCGACTGGGGGTCGACCAGCGGCACCACGGAGAGCTGGACCGGGGCGTCCCCGGTGGGCCGGTTGGTGGCCGAGGCCGGGCTGGAGACCGCTGCCCGCTCCCCGTACCGGAACCCGCCGTCGGGTCCGACGACCTGGGCGACCTGCGGGAACGCGGACAGGCGGCGGGCGTACTCCACCCGCTCCGACGGGGAGGCGTTGCCCGTGGTGACGACCGTCAGCGCGCCGGAGCCCTTCATGTCGAACCGGTCGCGCACCAGGTCACCGGCCTGCCGGCTGGACGCGCCCGACGGCAGCGCCCGGTCGTCGGGGGTGGCGAAATCGGCGTGCGCGAAGGGCGCGGCGAGCAGCACCAGCAGGCCGATCACCGGCAGCGCCGCGATCAGCGGGCGGCGTACGACGAGCTGCGCCAGCCCCTCCCAGAACCCGGACCGGGAGCCCGAGCGGACCGTGCGGCGCCACGGCACGGCCCAGGAGTTCACCCGCTTTCCGAGCAGTGCGAGCAGGGCGGGCAGTACGGTCACGGCGCTCACCGCCGCGATCGCCACCACGGCGATGCCCGCGTAGGCGAAGGAGCGCAGGAAGTACGGCGGGAACACCAGCAGCGTGGCGAGCGCGGCGGAGACCGTGGCGGCGCTGAAGGCGATCGTGTGGCCCGCGGTGCGGACGGTCCGTACGGCGGCGGTGCTCGGGCGGAACCCGGCGGCGAGCTCCTCCCGGAACCGCGAGACGACCAGCAGCCCGTAGTCGATGCCCAGCCCCAGGCCGAGCGCCGTGGTGAGGTTCAGCGCGAAGACGGACACGTCGGTGACACGGCCGAGGAGGCTCAGGACCAGCAGCGTCCCGGCGATGGAGAGGACCCCGATCAGCAGGGGCAGGGCCGCGGCGACCACACTGCCGAACACCAGGACCAGCAGGACCAGGGTGCCCGGCAGGACGACGGACTCGGCCCGCTTCAGGTCGGACTCCGAGATGTCCTGGAGCTCGGCGTCGACGAGGGCGCTCCCTCCGACGTGCACCGTCAGGGCCTTGCCGGCACCCGCCGGGGTGGCCAGCTCCGCGCGCAGCCGCTCGGCCCGCCCCGCGAGCTCCTCCCCCTCGCCGTCCACGTGGGCGACCAGCATCGCGGCGCGACCGTCGCGGCTGCGCAACTCCGCCGCGCCGCCGGTCCAGTACGAGGTCACGGCGCTCACGTGCGGTTGCGCGGCGAGCCTTCCGGTCAGCTCCGCGCCCGCGCTGCGGGCGGCCGGGCCGTCCACGGAACCGCTGCCGCTCTCTGCTACCAGGACCAGGTTCGGGGAGGCGCCCAGGCGCTCGGCGGCCAGGTGCGCGGCGCGGCTGGACTCGGACCGCGGATCGTCGTACCCCTGAGTCTTCAGCCGTCCGGTCGCATCCATGCCGAAAACGACGGACAGGACGAGGAAGACGAGCGCGCCGACGAGGACGAGTCGGGGGTGACGGGTCACGAAGGCCCCTGCGCGGCGGAACATGGATGCCTCCGGTACGGACGGCGATTCGCTCCTGCTCTCGCGCAGGAAGGTCGATATCCACCGTGCCCGGAGGCGGGTCGGGGCCGTAGTCCCGGCCATTCGTACCTTGACAGGAGCGCAGGGGCGGTAGCCCCGGGGCGTCGACACGCAGGGTGACATTGCGTGTCCGCGGGTCACTCGATGTGGTGGGTCCGTGGTGGGAGTGGCGGCGCCGGGGTGCGTCCGGTGCGTCCGCCGCCGACTATGGGCGGCGTACCACCCCCACTGCCGTTGTCAGGAGCTCACCATGCTGGAGCGCAAACTGCGCAAGGACCACACCGAGGTCACCTTCATCCTGCCCGTCGACACCCCGCCGGGACCGGTCAGCGTGGTGGGCGACTTCAACGACTGGCAGCCCGGTGTCCACACCCTGGCCCGCCGCAAGGACGGCAAGCGCGCCGTGACCGTCGAGCTGCCCAGCAAGAGCACGCATTCCTTCCGGTACCTGGCGGCCGGGGACTACTGGTTCAACGACGAGAGCGCCGGGGACCAGGACGGCCCCAACAGCCGCCTGCACACCTGACGGCCCGGACTCCTCGCGAACCGCAGCGCGCCCCGGCCATGGGCCGGGGCGCGTTTGTGCGGCACTGATCAAGTGAAGTAAGGTTAGGCTAATCTAATCGATCAACAGTGCATATTTGGGGGCGAGTTGGTGGCCTCTCACTCCCGCCTGCCCGTTTTGTCTATCGACAGCGCGCCAGGGGATCAGCTTAGCTTTGCCTAAGTTTCGGTCGCGGTTGCGTCGGCGTGCCGACCCGTCCGGGCGGTGGATCGAAGGGATGACGTAGAGCGACATGGGCACGATTGCAGTGGAACGCCCCGTGCCCAGGGGCGTAACGGAGGCCCGTCGGCGGCGGGTCGTGGGTTCGGTCACCCTGGTGCTGGTCCTCCTGGCCGCCGTGGTGGTCTCGTTGGCCGTCGGCGCGCGGGCGCTGACTCCCGCCGAGGTGTGGCGCGGGTTATCGGCGGCGCCGGACCCCGACCAGCGGCTCACCGAGATACGGCTCATCGTGCGGACCGTACGGGTGCCGCGCACGGTGCTCGCGGTCGCGGCGGGCGTGGCCCTGGGGGTCGGCGGGGCACTGATCCAGGGGTACACGCGCAATCCGATCGCCGACACGGGTCTGCTGGGCGTGAACTCCGGTGCCTCCTTCGCCGTGGTGCTGGTGATCGCCCTGTTCGGGTTCGCCAACCCGTTCCAGTACGTCTGGTTCGCCTTCCTGGGCGCCGCCGTCGCCGGCGTCGTCGTCTTCGGACTGGCGAGCATCGGCCGGGGGGCCGGAAACCCGCTGACCCTCGCGCTGGCCGGACAAGGGGTCACGGTGTTCCTCGCCGCGATGACCACGGCGGTCGCGCTGTCCGACAAGGCCTCGCTGAACGCCCTGCGGTTCTGGAACGCGGGCTCCGTGGCCGGTGTCGGGTTCGACGTCATCTGGCCGGTGATCGCGTTCATCGCCGTCGGGCTGGTGCTCGCGCTGATCACGCTGCCCGCCCTGAACCTGCTCAACCTCGGCGACGACGTCGCGCGGGGGCTGGGCGTGAACATCGTGCTCAGCCGGACCATCGGCATCGCCGCCATCACCCTGCTCGCCGGAGCCGCCACGGCGGCGTGCGGCCCCATCGCCTTCCTCGGCCTGATGGTGGCCCACATGGCCCGGTACCTGACCGGGCCGGACTACCGCTGGCTGGTGCCGTACGCGGGCCTGCTCGGCGCCGTCGTCCTGCTGGTCTGCGACATAGCGGGGCGGCTGCTGGTGCGGCCGGGGGAGCTGGACGCGGGGGTCGTCGTGGCCCTCCTCGGAGCCCCGTTCTTCGCGGCGCTGGTGTGGCGCGGAAAGTTCAAGAGCGCATGACCGGAACCGAGGTGACCGAGGTGAAGGCATTGGCACCGGTGACGCCGGGCGTGCGGCTCGGCGCCGTCTCGTTCGTGTGGCGGCCGTGGGTCGTGTGCGTCACGCTGCTGCTGGCGGCGGCGACCTTCCTCGTGTTCTGCGTGTCCATCGGAGTGGGGGACTTCCCCATCGGCCTGTCGCGGGTGATGGCCACGGTCGTGGGCGGGGGCGAGCAGGTCGACAAGTTCGTGATCATGGATCTGCGGATGCCGCGCGCCCTGGCGGGGCTCGTCGTGGGCGTCGCGCTCGGGGTGTCCGGGGCGATCACCCAGTCGATCGCGCGCAATCCGCTGGCCAGCCCGGACATCCTGGGGATCACCGGGGGCGCCGGCGCGGTCGCGGTGTTCCTGGTGACGGTGTCCGGCGGGACCGCCGCGGCGGTCGTCAACTCCGTGGGCCTGTCCGGGGCGGCGCTCGCGGGCGGCCTCGGCACCGGGCTCCTCGTGTACTTCCTGGCGTGGCGGCGCGGGATCGACGGCTTCCGGCTCATCCTCATCGGCATCTCGGTGAGCGCCGTGATGGAGGCGGTCACGACCTGGCTGCTGGTCACGGCCGACATCAGGGACGTGGCCCGGGCCCAGGCCTGGCTGGTCGGCTCCCTGGACAACCGGTCGTGGGACGACGTGGGCGTGGCGCTGTGGTGCACCCTCGCCCTGATGGTCGTCGTGACGGTGGTCGCGTTCCAGTTCAAACCGCTGCACCTCGGTGACGACGTGGCCGCGGGCCTGGGCGTCCGGTACACGAGGGTGCGCGCCGTGCTGCTGCTGTGCGCGGTGCTGCTGGCCGGCGTGGCGGTGAGCGCGGCCGGCCCGGTCCCGTTCGTCGCGCTGGTGGCGCCGCAGGTGGCGATGCGGCTGACGAAGTGCCCGACACCGCCCATGGCGGCCTCCGGGATGGTCGGAGCCCTGCTGCTGATCGGCGCGGACCTGGTCGCCCGTACGGCGCTGCCGATCACCCTCCCGGTCGGCGTGGTGACCGCCGTGATCGGCGGTCCCTTCCTCATCCATCTGCTGGTGCGGGCCAATCTCCGCTAGCCGCCGTCCCCGTAGACCCTCGGGCACCAGACCTTCAGGCACCAGACCTTCAGACCTTCAGACATGCCTACTTCAGGGGGAGTTGTGGCCGCATCGCAGATCGCCGGGACCGAGTCCGACGGGGACGAGGCCGTACGGCTGGCGGCCAGAGGGGTCACCGTCGGGTACGGCGGCCGGGTCGTCATCGACGACCTCCACGTGGCGATCCCACCGCGGGTGATCACCACGATCATCGGCTCCAACGGGTGCGGGAAGTCGACCCTGTTGCGGACCCTGTCCCGGCTGCTCAAGCCGACCAGTGGATCGGTCGTGCTGGACGGCGAGGACATCGGCCGGCTCAGGACCAGGGACGTGGCCAAGAAGCTCGGCCTGCTGCCGCAGGCTCCGGTGGCGCCCGAGGGGCTCACCGTGGCCGACCTCGTCGCCAGGGGCCGCCATCCGCACCAGAGTTGGCTGCGGCAGTGGTCCTCCGACGACGCCGACGTCGTGGCGCGGGCCCTGGCCATGACCGGGGTGTCCGACCTGGCCGACCGCCCGGTCGACGCGCTGTCGGGCGGGCAGCGGCAGCGCGTCTGGATCTCGATGACGCTGGCCCAGGGCACCGACCTGCTGCTCCTGGACGAGCCGACCACCTATCTGGACCTGGCGCACGCGATCGACGTGCTCGACCTCGTGGACGACCTGCACGAGTCGGGATGCACCGTGGTCCTGGTGCTGCACGACCTCAACCTGGCCGCGCGCTACAGCGACAACCTCATCGTGATGAAGGCCGGTTCGATCCTTGCGCAGGGGCATCCCCGTGACGTGATCACCGCCGAGCTGTTGTACGAGGCGTTCGGGCTGCGCGCCAAGGTGATCGACGACCCGGTGGGCGACCGACCGCTCATCGTGCCCATCGGGCGCGCCCACGTGAACACCCCATAGATCAAACAAAGTTACGTTGCAAGTAAGGCTAGGCTAGCCTCACTTGGGCGCGGTAGGGTTTGGCTGCCCTCGGGCGGAACTGCAGTGGACGGCACGAAAGCAAGGGATTTCGGATGCTTTTCCATCGAACGACACGTATGAAGCCCTGGCAGCGGCTGGCGGCAGGAGTGTCCGCCGCGACCCTCGGTGTCGGCCTCCTGGCCGGATGCGGTTCCGATTCGGCGGACCAGGCCGACAAGAAGAGCGACGGCGCCCCGGCCGCCGGGGGTACCTTCCCGGTCACCGTGGAGCACGCCTTCGGATCGACCAAGGTCGAGAAGGCTCCCAAGCGGGTCGTCTCGGTCGGATACACCGACGACCAGGCCATCCTGGCGTTCGGCAGCAAGCCGGTCGGCATGGTCGACCAGTACCCGAACCCACCGGGCACCTCCCCCGACATCAACACCCAGTGGCCGTGGGTGAAGGAGAAGTGGGGGGACACCCGCCCCGAGGTCGTCATGAGCAACGGTGACGCCGGCCCGAACTACGAGAAGATCGCGGCCCTGCGGCCGGACCTGATCATCGCCGTGTACTCCGAGATCGACCAGGCCGGCTACGAGAAGCTCTCCAAGGTCGCTCCGACGGTGGGCCGCACCAAGGCCGAGAAGGAGCCGTTCAGCGCCCCCTGGCAGGACAACGCCGTCCACATCGCCAAGGCGCTGGGCCAGGAGGCCAAGGGCACCGAACTGGTGAAGGGCATCCAGGACAAGCTCGACACGGCCAAGAAGGCGCACCCCGAGTTCGCGAACCAGACGGCCGTCCCGCTGTCCTGGTACAAGGACTCGGTGGCCCCGTTCACCACCACCGACGTGCGCGGCCGGCTGGTGACGGGCATCGGCTACAAGGGCCAGACCGAGATCGACAAGATCGCGGACGGAAAGTTCTACACCACGCTCTCCCCGGAGCGCATGGACCTCGTCGACGTCGACCGCATCTTCGTCATCGCCGACAAGGCGGACCAGGAAGCACTGAAGAAGTTCCAGCTGTTCACCAACCTGAACGCGGTCAAGAACGGCAAGGTCTCCTACCTCCTCGACAGCGAGGGCCCGGCCGTCGGCGCGGCCATGTCCCAGGGCACCCTGCTCTCCCTGCCGTACGCGATCGACGAACTCGTCAAGTCGGTCGGTTAGGTGTGAGCACCACCGCCACGCGCGTCGCCCCGTCGACCCTGCGCACCACGACCGGACGCGAGGCCACCCGCTGGGTCGCGACGCACTGCCGCGAGGTGCCGTGGCTGACCTTCGCCACCGTGTTCACCACGGTGGCGGGGGCGGCCCTCCAGGTGCTCCCGCTGCTCCTGCTCGGCCGGGTCGCCGACGGGGTGGTCGCGGGCGGACCGCGCTCGATCCTGGTCACGACCGGGGTGTTGATGGTGGCCGCCGCGCTGCTCGGCGCGGCGGCCACCGCCCTGTCGACCTACCTCATCGGGCGCCTCGGCGCGGACCTGCTCGCCCGGCTGCGCGAAGGCGCCGTCCGGGCGGTGCTGGGGATGCCGAGCGCCCGCATCGAGCAGGTCGGCCGGGGAGACGTGCTCTCCCGGGTCGGCGACGACGTGGCCGTCCTGTCCAAGGGCATCAGGACGGCCGTCCCCACCGTGTTCTCGGCGGGGGTGCTGGTCGTCATCGCCACGCTCGGCATGTTCGGCCTGGACTGGCGGCTCGGACTGGCCGGTGCCTGCGCGCTGCCCGCGTACGGGCTGGCCCTGCGCTGGTACCTGCCCCGCTCCGCCCCGCTCTACCAGAAGCAGCGGGCGGCCCAGGCCGACCGCGCCCAGGCCCTGATCAGCGGGCTGAACGGGATCGACACGGTCCGCGCGTACCGCCTCGAAGGGGCCGTCCGCGAGAAGGTCACCCACGAGTCGTGGCGGGTGCGCGAACTCGGCATCGAGGTGTTCCGGCTCTTCGGCCGCTTCGTCGGCCGCGAGAACCGCGCCGAGTTCATCGGACTGGTCCTGATCATCGTGGTGGGGTACGCGCTGCTGGAGGCCGACGCCGCCAGCCTCGGCGAGGTCTCCGCGGCCCCCCTGCTGTTCCACCGCCTCTTCACCCCGCTCGGCTCGATCATGTTCACCTTCGACGAGGCGCAGAAGTCGGGCGCGAGCCTGACCCGCCTGGTCGGAGTACTGGAGGAGGACGCGGAGGACCGGCTGGTGGGGGCCCTGGCCGCGACGCGGGCGGCGGACCCGCCGGACCCGGTGACCGTGGAGGTGCGCGGGCTGACGTTCCGCTATCCCGACTCCGAGGATCCGGTCGTCCGGGACGTGGACCTCACGATCCCGGCAGGCACCTCGCTCGCGCTGGTCGGGGCCACCGGCGCGGGCAAGTCGACTCTCGCGGCGCTGATCGCGGGCATCGGCACCCCGCAGGCCGGGTCGGTCCGCATAGGGTCCACCGACCTCGCCGGTCTCGACGAGGCCGGGGCGCGGGCCCTGGTGAGCATCCTGACGCAGGAGACCCACGTCTTCTCCGGTCCGCTCGCCGAGGACCTGCGCCTGGCCGCACCGGAGGCGACCGACGCCGAGCTGAGGGACGCCCTGCGCACGGTCGGCGCCGACGCATGGGTCGACGCACTGCCCGACGGGCTGAACACCCCGGTCGGCGAGGGCGGCGAACGCCTCGACGTCACCAAGGTCGCCCACATCGCCCTGGCCCGGCTGGTTCTGGGCCGCACCCCCGTCGTGGTGCTCGACGAGTCCACGGCGGAGGCGGGCAGCGAGGGCGCGGCCGAGCTGGAACGGGCCGTGCTCGCCGCCTGCGCGGGCCGGACCACGCTGTTCGTGGCACACCGGCTCACCCAGGCGATGGCGGCGGACCGGATCGCCGTACTGGACGCGGGACGCGTCGTGGAGCAGGGGACGCACGAAGAGTTGGTGGCCCTGAGCGGCCGCTACGCACGACTGTGGCGGGCCTGGCGCGAAGGCAGCTAGGCCGCCCCTTTTTCGGTTGGGCCAACATATCGATCTGGAAAGGGCGTTGAGCCTCCGATGACGGAATCGACCGCTCGTCTCGTGCTGCTTCCTGCCACCCGCCTGGCCGACGTGCGCCGGCGATCCGGTGACTACGGCGATACGACCATCGCCCGGGCCTGCGCCATCGCACTGGCCTACTGGGCTACGGGACAGAGCCCCGACGGCCTGGAACTCACCCCCGGCACCCTCTTCGCCGACGTCCTCGGCTGGGCGGACAACGGCGGTGCCGCAGCGGCCGGCTGGGAGGTCGGGACCGACGGCCCGGACGGCGAGGACGGCCGCAGCATCAGCCTCCCGGAAGGCGTCGTACCGGCCGACGCACAGCTCGCCCTGGACGACCTGGCCGACTTCCCGGACCGACCCCTCTCCACCATCGGCCCGTCCGGTGTCGCGCAGCGACTCGCGACCCTGGCCGAGTGGAACGACACCGGGGCGGACCGGATCCGCCCGACCATCGTCGAGATGTTCCGCGAGCAGGCCCGCCTGCGGCCGGACGCCGTCGCCATCGTCGACGAGCACCGCTTGCTGACCTACCGTCAGGCGGCCGAGCTCTCCGGCCAGCTGGCCCACCACCTGATCGCCCGCGGAATCACCGCCGAACAGATCGTCGCCATCTCCCTGGACCGCTCCGCCGCCATGGTGATCAGCCTGCTCGGCGTGCTCCAGGCCGGAGCCGCGTTCGTACCGCTCGACCCGCAGTGGCCCGCCGCGCGCCGCTCCGTCGTCATCGCCGACGCCCGCGTCGTCCTGCAGCTCAACGACTCGGGCGAGCACGCCCCGGACGAACCGGAAGCCGTGCCCGTCGACCTCGGCGACTGGCGGTTCGGCTCCTACCCCGGCGAGGGGACCGCCCTCACCGTCCCCGGCGACGCCCTGGCCTATGTGATCTTCACGTCCGGGTCGACCGGCCGGCCCAAGGGCGCGATGATCCGCCACGAGGCCATCAGCGAGCGCCTGCTGTGGCAGGTCGACGAGATCCTGGGCTTCGGCCACGACGACGCGTCCCTGTTCAAGGCGCCGCTGTCCTTCGACATCTCCATCAACGAGATCTTCCTGCCGCTGGTGTGCGGCGGCCGGCTCGTGGTCCTGCGCCCCGGCGGCGAACGCGACCCGCACCACCTGCTCAGCGTGATCGCCGAGCAGCGCGTCACCTTCACCTACCTCGTGTCGTCCATGCTGGACGTACTGCTGGAGATCGCGGGCGACTCCGGACGCCTCGACAGCCTGCGGCACGTGTGGTGCGGCGGCGAAGTGCTGACGCCGGAGCTGTACGAGCGCTTCCGCACCCGCCTCGACATACCCATGTACCACGGCTACGGCCCGGCCGAGACGACCATCGGCGTCTCGCACGTGATCTACCGGGGCGCCGCGGAACGCCTGTCGACGTCGATCGGCAAGCCCAACCCCAACACCCAGCTGTACGTGCTGGACGACGAGCTGCGCCCGGTCCCGTTCGGGGTCGGCGGCGAGCTGTACGTGGGAGGGTTCCTGCTCGGGCGCGGATACGTGGGCGCACCCGGCCTGACCGCCTCCCGGTTCGTCGCGAACCCCTTCGCCACGGACGGGTCCCGGCTGTACCGCACCGGTGACCTCGCCCGCTTCGCCCCCGACGGATCCCTGGACTTCCTCGGCCGCGCCGACAACCAGATCAAGATCCGAGGCATGCGGCTGGAGATCGAGGACGTCGAGGTCGGCCTCGCCGAGCACCCCGCCGTACGCCACACCTGCGTCGTCGCGAAGAAGAACGCGGCCGGCGGCACCTACCTCGTGGGCTACGTGATCCCCGCCACCGGGAGCGAGGACCTGCGCGCCGACGAGGTCAAGGAGTGGGCCACCGGGCACATGGTGGAGTACATGGTGCCCACCCACATCGTCGTGATGAAGGAGTTCCCGCTCACCGCGAACGGCAAGCTCGACCGGGGCGCGCTGCCGGAGCCCCAGACCGGCGCCGGCGCGCTCGCCCCGCCCGTCACCGAGAACGAGCGCCTGGTGTGCGCGGCGGTCGCGGCGGTACTGCGGCGCGACGCGGTCGGCGTCGACCAGGACTTCTTCCAGCTCGGCGGGGACAGCATCCTGGCGATCTCCCTGCTGAGCGCCCTGCGCGAAGCGGGCCTCCACGTCACGGCCCGCCAGATCTTCACCAACAGCGTCGTGGGCGCGCTGGCAGCGGTCGCGGACCGCGAGGCCGCCGCAGTGGACCACGGCGACGTCGCCACCGGCACGGTCGTGGGATCGCCGATCGTGCAGTGGCTCGGTGCGACCACGGACGCCATCGACGGCTTCGTGCAGTCGGTGGTGCTCAACACCCCGGCGAACCTGACGGCCGACGCGCTCGACGCCGTCCTCACCGCCGTGGTCGCACGGCACGACATGCTGCGCGCCGAACTGGTGCGCGGCGAGCGCTGGAGCTTCGAGATCCCGGAGCCGGACCACGCCGTAGCGCGCTGGCAGGAGAGCGACCTGCCCCTCGACGAGTGCGTCGCGCTCGCCACCGCCGGGCTGGACCCGGAGAACGGCGTGATGCTGCGCGCCGTCTGGCGCAGCGAAGCGCGCCAACTGGTCCTGGTCGCCCACCACGTGGTCATCGACGGCGTGTCCTGGCGGATCCTGATGGAGGACCTCTCCACGGCCTGGCGCTGGTACGTCTCGGGCGCGCCGATCGACCTGCCCCCGGTGGGCACCTCCTTCCGGCGCTGGACGCAGCTGCTGGAGCGCGCGGGATTCGACGGCGACCGCGACCACTACCGGCGCGCCCTGCCGGGGGCGGACGCGCCGCTGGGCCGGCGCGCGCTGTCCGCGGCTGACACCGTCGCCCGCGAACGCACGACGACCCTCTCGGTCGGCCCCGACGTCACGGCCGCGCTCCTGGGCGAAGTCCCCGCGAGGTTCCACGCAGGAGTCAACGACGTCCTGCTGACCGCGCTCGCCGTCACCCTCGCCCGATGGCGCCGCGACCTCGGCCAGGACCAGACGTTCGCGCACGTCGAACTGGAGGGCCACGGCCGCGAAGGACGCCACGTGGCGGACTCCGCCGGCTTCGAGCCGGAACTGTCGCGGACCGTCGGCTGGTTCACCACCCTGTTCCCGGTGACCGTCGACCCCGGCGCCGCCGCCGACCTGACGGCCCCCGCCTACCTGGTCGCCGCGCTCAAGGCGGTCAAGGAGGACCTCGCCCGGGTGCCGAGCAACGGCGTCTCCTACGGAGCCCTGCGCTACCTGGCCGACACCGCATTCGACGCGCCCGCACCCCAAGTGTTGTTCAACTACCTCGGCCGCTTCGACGCGGGCTCCGCCGGCGACTGGGAACTCGCGCACACCACGGGCCAGTTGGGTGAGAGGCGCGACCCCCGGATGCGGCTGCCGCGCGCCCTGGAGTTCAACGCGATCGCCGAACCCGCCGCGGCCGGCGGCGGGTACGAACTGGTCACCACCCTCTCCTGGCCCGACGGGCTGCTCGGCGACCAGGACGTCGAGACCATCGGCGGGTACTTCCGCGAGGCCCTGACCGGACTGGCCGCACTGGCCGCCGTCGACCTGGCCGCACTCGGCCTGGGCGGCCACTCGCCCAGCGACTTCGCCCTGCCCGCACTCACCCAGTCCGACGTCGACGAGCTGGACGGCCCGGCGCTGCGGGACGTCCTGGCGCTGACCCCGCTCCAGGAAGGCCTCTACTTCCACTCGGTCTTCGACGACGACTCCGCGGGCAGCTACGTCGAGCAGCAGCTCCTGACCCTGGACGGCGAGGTGGACGCCGACCGGCTCGCCGCGGCGGCCACCCGACTGCTCACGCTCTTCCCCAACCTGGCCGCACGGTTCACGGCCCTCGCGGACGGCCGCGTGGTCTCCGTACTGGAGGGCGGGGTCCGGGCCCCGTTCACCACCCTGGACCGCCCCGGCATCACCGACGAGGAGATCCGCGAGCACGCCGAGCGCGACCGCCGCGCCGGGTTCGACCTGGCGAGCGGCCCGCTGATGCGGTACACGCTGATCCGCACGGGCCCCGCCCGCAGCGTCCTGGTGCAGACCGTGCACCACATCATCGCCGACGGCTGGTCGGTGCCGCCGATGCTCCGCGCGCTGCTGACCGAGTACCACGCACCGGGGACCGTGCACCCGCTCGGCGGCTTCACCGACTACGTGCGCTGGCTCGCCGGACGCGACGAGGACGAGAGCGACCGGGTGTGGCGCGAACAGCTCGCCGGACTCCCCGGCCCCTCACTCGTCGCCGAGGGGCACACGCCGTCCGACCGGTTCGCCGACACCGCCACCTCGCCGGAGGGGGACGTCGACGAGGCCGCCCGGTCCGCCGGTGTGCCGCTCAGCGTGGCCGTGCACAGCGCCTGGGCCGCCACGCTCGGCGGCCTCCTGCACACCAGGGACGTCGTCTTCGGCTCCACGGTGTCCGGGCGCGACGCGGACGTGCCCGGCATCGGGGACATGGTCGGCCTGTTCATCAACACGATCCCCGTGCGCGCCCGGTGGACCGCCACCACCCCGGCGCGCGACCTGCTCGCCTCGGTCCGGGACCACCAGAGCGCGGTGCTGGCGCACCAGCACGTCTCACTGGCGCGCATCAGCCGTCTGAGCGGAGCCGGCCCGCTCTTCGACACCCTGGTGGTGTTCGACGTGGCGACCGATGTCGCGGACCTGCGCGGCCCCCAGGACACGCTCGTCATCAGCGACATCGTGAACGAGGGCGCCCCGCACTACCCGTTGACCCTCGTGGTGGAGCGCGCGCTCGACGGCCGCCCCCGCTTCAACCTGATCTACGACGGCGCGCTGGTGCGGGAGTCGACCGCCCGGACGGTCCTGGACACCTTCACCCGCACCCTCACCGGCCTGCTCACCCGGCCGGACGACCTCGTCGACGACCTGGCTCCCACGGGCACCCGGACCCCCGCACCGATCACCCCGACGACGCTGGGCGCGCTGTTCGACGCCGCCGCGCACCGCGATCCGGCCGCCACCGCCGTCACCCAGTGCGCCCTCGACGGCGGTAGCCGGTCGCTGACCTACGGCGAACTGGCCGACGCGAAGGACGAGCTGGCCTCGGCCCTGCGCGCCGCCGGTGTCCGGCCGGGCGAACGGGTCGCCGTCGCCGTCCCGCGCTCCCTCGAACAGGTCGTCGCCCTCGTCGCCGTCGTCACCGCGGGCGGTGCGTACGTACCGCTGGACCTCGCCTACCCGGACGGACGCCTGGAGTACGTACTCGCCGACGCGGCCCCGCAGGTCGTGCTCGTGGACCGGGAGCACCGGGACCGCTTCACGCGGCTGCTGGCCCGGGCGGGCGTACCGGCCCGCGTGCTCGTACAGGGGGAGCTGCCGCCGCAGGACGCCCGGGTCGCCGGGGACGGCTCCGGGCCCGGAGCCGACTGGCACGATCCCGCGTACGTGATCTACACCTCCGGGTCGACCGGGCGGCCCAAGGGCGTCGTCGTCCCGCACTCCAGCGTGGTGACCCTGCTCGCGAACACGCGAACCGACATGGACTTCGGCCCGCACGACGTGTGGGTCCAGTTCCATTCGTACTCCTTCGACTTCGCGGTGTGGGAGCTGTGGGGCGCGCTGGCGCACGGGGCCGAGCTCCTCGTGCCGGAGTACGCACTGACCCGCTCACCCGTCGACTTCCACCGTCTGGTGCGCGAGCGCGGGGTGACCGTCCTCAACCAGACCCCGTCCGCCTTCTACCAGTTCATCGAGGCCGACCGGCACGCCGACCAACCCGTCACCACCCTGCGCCGGATCGTCTTCGGGGGCGAGGCACTGGATCCCGGGCGGCTGCGCGGCTGGGTCGAGCGGCACGGGACGGCCCGGCCCGAGCTGGTCAACATGTACGGCATCACCGAGACCACCGTGCACGTCACGCACCGGGTCCTGACCGACGAGGACTTCCGCCCCGGCGCCGGGGCCAGCCCGATCGGAGGCCCGATCCCCGGCCTGGTCACCTACCTGCTCGACGACCGGCTCCGACCGGTCCCGCCGGGCCGGGTGGGCGCCATCTACGTCGCCGGCGACCAGGTCTCCCTCGGCTACCTGGGCCGCCCGTCCCTCACCGCGGGCCGGTTCGTCGCGGACCCGTTCGCAGCCGACGGCTCCCGCATGTACCACACGGGCGACCTCGCCCGCCGTGCCCTCGACGGCGAGCTCGAGTTCACCGGCCGGGCCGACGACCAGGTGCAGCTCAAGGGCTTCCGCATCGAGCTCGGTGAGGTGGAGGCCGCGATCCGCGAACTCGACGGCGTCATCGACGCTGCCGTCACCGTGGCCGCCAGCGCGGACCACCTGGTCGCGCACGTCGTGGGCCGGGTTCCCTTCGACACCGCCGGCCTCGCCGCCCTCGCCGGCGTGCTGGCCTCGAAGCTGCCCGCCCACATGGTCCCCGGCCTGGTCCTCCCCGTCGACGCACTGCCGCTGACGGTCAACGGCAAACTGGACCGCAAGGCCCTGACCGCACGCGCCGCGGCGCACGACGCACCGGACGACGTACCGGCCGCCGCGACCGGCTCCACGACGGGTTCCACGACCGGCTCCGCGCTCACCGCCCTGGTCGACGTCTTCACCGAGACCCTGCCCGGCACCGCCGTCGACGGCGACAGCGACTTCTTCCGGGCCGGCGGCGACAGCATCCTCGCCATCACCGTCGTCAACCGGGCCAGGGCCCTGGGCCTCGCGATCGCCCCCCGGGACGTGTTCCTGCTCAGGACCCCGCGCGCGCTCGCCGAGCACCTGGCGACGAACACCCCGCACCCCGCGGTGCCCGGCGCACCCGCCCCCGCCACCGCACCCCGCGAGGACGGCCCGCTGACACCGACCCCGATCATCCTGCGCCGGCGCGAACTCGGCGGAACCCTCGCCCGGTTCGCCCAGGCCCGGGCCCTGGTCACGGCCGAGGGCACCGGCCACGCCGACGCCGAGCGCGCCGCGAACGCCGTCGTCGCCGCCCACCCGGCCCTGCGGCTGCGACTGCGCACCGAGCACGGCGTGTGGGCCCTGCGCACCGAACCCGCCCGCGCGGTCACCGTCGTACGCAGCGACGCGCCCGACGCGACGGCCGCCGCGGACGAAGCCGCCGGGCGGCTCGACCCCGAGGCCGGTGACGTCATCGCGTTCACCTGGCTGGACGCGACCCGGACCCTCGTGGTCACCGTGCACCACCTCGCCGTCGACGCCGTCTCCTGGCTGATCCTCCTGGACGACATCGCCACCGCCCTGCGCGGGAATCCGCTCGCGCCGCCGACCACCTCCTACGCCGAGTACGCGCAGGCACTGGCCGACCGGTCGGCCCACGAGACCGGCGGCCTCGGGCACTGGATCACCACCCTCCAGGCACCCCCGCTGCTGCCCGTGGCCGAGCGGCCGCGCGAGAGGACGGTCGTACTCCCGCCCGAGGTCAGCGACCTCGTGACGCGCACCGCGCCCCCCGCACTCGGCGTCGGCCTCACCGAGCTGCTGTGCGGCGCGCTGCGCACCGCGCTCACCCGCATCCAGCCCTCGCCCACCGATCTGGCGATCGAGCTGGAGCGGCACGGCCGGGTCCCGGCCTCGGCACACCACGACTACACCCGCACGGTCGGCTGGTTCACCGCCATCGCCCCGGTGCGCCTCACCGCGCACACCGACCCCGTCGCCGCCGCCCGAGAGGTCGCCGAACGCCAGCCGGACGAGCGCGCCCACGTCGCGTACGGCGGGCTCCGGTACCTCAACCCGCAGACGGCCCCCCTGCTCACCGCCCGCCCGCAGGTGCTGTTCAACTACCTCGGCCGGGGCAGCGAGTCGCAGGCCCTCCACCTCACCGGCGTCGACGAGGGCAGCCCGTACGCCGTCGAGGTCAACGCCTGGACGGACGCGGCCACCGGAAGCCTGCACGCGGTCTTCAGCCTCGCCGAGGGCGTACCCGACGAGATCACCCAGCACTGGCGGGCCGCCCTGGAACACGTCGCGGTCGCCGCCACGACCGCCGAGCGCACGGCCCCGGTCACCCCGCTCCAGCGCGGCCTGTTCTTCCAGGCGCAGCTGGCGGGCCCGGCCGGACACTACGTCGCGCAGAGCTGGTTCACCTTCGACCGGCGCCTGGACACCGACGCACTGGCCGAGGCGATGGCCTGGGTGATCGCCCGGCACCCGGTCGTGGGCGCCGGCTTCACCACCGATGACGACGGCAGGGCCGTCCAGGTCCTGGGCGCGGGCCGGCGGGTCGGTGTCCGTACGGTCGACCTCGCGACGGACGCGGAGGTCGACGCCCTGCTCGCCCGCGACCGCGACACCGGATTCGACCCGGGCGAGCCGCCGCTGATCCGCCTGACCGTGGTGCGGCTGCCCGGCGACCGCGACGGCCTGCTGCTCAGCTACCACCTGCTGCTCTGGGACGGCTGGTCCCGCGAGATCGTGCTGCGGGACCTGTTCGACGCCTACGAGGCCGCAGTGGCGGGCGAGCTGACGCCCCCGGCCCCGGCCACGCCCGGCTTCGAGGACTACGCCCGGGCGCTCGACGCGAAGGACCCGGCCGTCTCGGAACGCTTCTGGGCGCAGCACCTGACCGGTCTGTCCGGTCCGACGCTGCTCGCCGGACCGGCGCCGGCCCTGGTCGACGACCTGCCGCGCACGCTCGTGCACACCCTCTCCGCCGAAGGGTCACAGCTGCTGCGGGACGTCGCCCGGAGGTACGGCGTCACCCTCAACTCGGTGCTGACCGGCGCCTTCGGACTCCTGCTCGGAGCCCGCACGGGCCGCGCCGACGCCGTGTTCGGCGTGACCGTCTCCGGTCGCGAGGGCGAGGACCTCTCCGAGGTCGTCGGCGTCCTGCTCAACACCGTGCCCATGTGGACCAGGGCCCGGCCGGACGACACCGTCCGGGACTACCTGACGGCCGTACAGGCGGCCCGGGTCGAGGCGATGGAGCACGAGCACCTCGGGCTCGGCGAGATCCAGCGGGCCGGCGGTCACGACACCCTGTTCGACAACCTTTTCGTGCTCCAGAACTTCCTGGACATGGACGCGTTCGCCGAGATGAACGCCCGGCACGGCATCACCGCGGTACGGGCCGACGACTCCACGCACTACCCGTTCACCTGGGTCGTCACCCCCGGCGACCGGCTCACGGTCAAGCTGGAGTACCGCGACCACGACACCGGGGCGGCCCGACGGCTCCTCGACGACTACCTGGACCTGCTCACCGAGATGGCCCGCACCACCGGGCCGCTCGGCGCGCTGCCGGGCGCGGGGCCCGAGCCGGTGTCCGCCGTGCGCACGGAGGTCGGCACGGACACCGTCGTCGACCGGTTCGACCTGGCGGCCGACCGCGATCCGCAGCGGACCGCGCTCGTCGCCCACGGCCGGACCATGACCTTCGAGCGGCTCCGGGACCGCAGTCGCGACCTGGCGGGCGTGCTCGCCGCACGCGGCATCGGACCCGAGACGACGGTGGCCCTCGCCGTCCCGCGCTCCCTCGACTCGATCGTCGCGCTGTTCGCCGTACTGCGCGTGGGCGCCGCGTACGTGCCGCTGGAGCTGGACCACCCGGACGAGCGGATCGCCGCCATCGTCGCGGACGCCCGCCCGGACGTGACCCTCACCGTGAGCGCCGTATCGCCCCGGCTGACCGGAGACCTGATCGAACTGGACCGGCCCCTACCCGAGGCCGAGCCGTTCGTGACCTTCGCACCCGACGACCCGGACCGCCTGCGCCACCCCGCGTACACGATCTACACCTCCGGGTCCACCGGCAGGCCGAAGGGCGTGGTGACCGAGTACGCCGGGCTGACCAACATGCTGATCAACCACCAGCGCCGGATCTTCGAGCCGGTACTGGCGGACCACGGCCACCGGGTCTTCCGCATCGCCCACACCGTCTCCTTCGCCTTCGACATGTCGTGGGAGGAGCTGCTCTGGCTCGCCGACGGCCACGAGGTGCACATCTGCGACGAGGAACTGCGCCGCGACGCCCCGCGCCTGGTCGAGTACTGCCTGGAGCACGGGATCGACGTCATCAACGTGACCCCGACCTACGCGCAGCAGCTGGTGGCCGAGGGCCTGCTCGACCACTCCGAGCGGCGGCCGGCCCTGGTGCTGCTGGGCGGCGAGGCCGTCACCCCGACCCTGTGGCAGCGGCTCGCCGAGACCGAGGGCACGGCCGGCTACAACCTGTACGGACCCACCGAATACACCATCAACACCCTGGGCGTCGGCACCTTCGAATGCCAGGACCCGGTGGTGGGCGTCGCCATCGACAACACGGACGTGTACGTCCTGGACCCGTGGCTGCGGCCGCTGCCGGACGGCGTCCCCGGAGAGCTGTACGTGGCGGGCATCGGCATCGCCCGCGGCTACCTCGGACAGCCCGCCCAGACCGCGGACCGGTTCGTCGCCTGCCCCTTCGGCGCACCAGGCGAACGCATGTACCGCACCGGGGACCTGGTGGCCCGGCGGCCCGACGGGAACCTGATGTACCTGGGCCGCACCGACCAGCAGGTCAAGATCCGCGGACACCGCGTCGAACTGGGCGAGGTCGAGGCCGCGTTCGCCGCGCACCCGGCGGTGCGGTTCACCGCCGCGGTCGCCCAGCCCGACCCGCAGGTCGACGGCGCGTACCGGCTGGCCGCCTACCTCGTACTCGGCGGCCCCGACGGCCCCGGCGGCCCCGACGGCCCCGGCGGCCCGGACGGCCCGGACCTGGCGGCGGTCGCCGCCGAGGTGGGCGCCGGACTGCCCGACTTCCTGCGCCCGACGCACTACGCCCGGGTCGACCGCATCCCGCTGACCGTCAACGGGAAGGCCGACACCAAGGCCTTGCCGGAGGCCAAGCCGCTCGGCACGCTGACCACGGCGGGGGAGCGCGGCCCGGAGACCGAGACCGAGACCGTCGTGTGCGAGTTCTTCGCCGAAGCACTCGACCTGGACGACGACGAGGTGAGCGCGTTGAGCGATTTCGTGTCCCTGGGAGGGCACTCCATGCTGGCGGTGCGGCTGATCGGCCTGCTCCGCCGGGAGTACGGTCCTGTGATCACGGTCCGTGATCTCTTCACGTTGCGAACCCCGGAAATGATTGCCCGTCACCTCGATGAAAAGTCCTGACACGCAGCGGCCCCGACCGGGGTCCGACATCCTCAAGACCGCGCTGCGCCGCAACATCGGCGCCATGACCTGGGGCACCGTCCTCATGGGCCTGTACCAGGCCGGTGAGACCGCCTTCCCCATCGCGCTCGGCCTGATCGTCGAGCACACGATGCAGGACCGCAGCCCCGGTGCGCTCGCCCTGTCGATCGGCGCGCTGGCCGTGATCATCACGACCGTGTCGCTGTCGTGGCGGTTCGGCATGCGCATCCTGCAGAAGGCCAACACGACCGAGGCGCACCGCTGGCGGGTGCGGGTCGCGGACTGCGGGCTGGAGCCGGTCGCCAGGGACGCCGGCCTCAAGTCCGGCGAGGTACTGACCATCGCCACCGAGGACGCCGACCAGACGGCCGACATCATCGAGGTGGTGCCGCTGTTGATTAGCTCACTGGTCGCCGTGCTGGTCGCAGCGGTCGCCCTGGGATTGGCCGACGTCCGGCTCGGCCTGCTGGTGATCGTGGGCACCGCCCTGATCCTCTCCATCCTGAGCGTGATGTCCCGGCGGATCGGCTCCAGCACGCGCGAACAGCAGGCCCGGGTGGCCCGGGCGGGCGCGAAGGTGGCCGACCTGATCACCGGCCTGCGCCCGCTGCACGGCTTCGGCGGCAACCACGCCGCCTTCCGGTCCTACCGGAAGGTCAGCACGGAGGCCAAGCGCCAGGCGATCACCGTGGCCGGGGTGAACGGCGCCTACACGGGCACCGCGACGGCCCTCAACGCGGCGCTCGCCGCCGGCGTGACCCTGACGGCCGGTTGGCTGGCCTTCGACGGCCGGATCACCGTCGGAGAGCTCGTCATGGCCGTCGGGCTCGCCCAGTTCATCATGGAACCGCTGAAGTTGTTCTCGGACATGCCCAAGTACGTGATGATGGCCCGCGCTTCGGCCGAGCGCATGGCGCTGGTGCTGACCGCGCCCCCGGTGGCCACCCACGGGCCGGAGCGCCCGGCCGCCGGAGGTGGCCTGGAGGTCGACTGCGTCCGGTACGGGGCCCTGCGCGCCCTGAAGTTCCAGGTCCCGGCGGGCGAGTTCGTGGCGATCGCCGCCTACCAGCCGCGCGCGGCGGCCGACCTCGCCGCGATCCTGGCGGTGCAGGTCCCGCCGCACGCGTACGAAGGAGCGGTGCGGGTCAGCGGGGAGGAGCTCGCCGCCCTGTCGATCGAGGCGGTCCGCGCGCACATGCTGGTGAACCCGTACGACGGAGAGATCTTCGCGGGCACCCTCCGTACGAACATCGACCCGTCGGGCACCAGCCGCACGGTCGCCGAGGCCGTCGAGGCGTCCATGCTGACCGACGCCGTCGCCCTCCACCGCGAAGGACTCGACCACGGGGTCCGCGACCGCGGCGCGAACCTCTCCGGCGGCCAGCGCCAGCGGCTGTCCCTGGCCCGCGCCCTGGCGGCCGACTCCGACGTCCTCGTCCTGCACGATCCGACCACGGCCGTGGACGCGGTCACCGAGCAGCTCATCGCACGCAACATCGCGAAGCTGCGCCGGGGCCGCACCACGGTCGTGATCACCAGCAGCCCGGCCCTCCTGGACGCCGCCGACCGCGTGCTCGTCCTGGACGACGGGGTCATCACGGCCGAGGACACCCACCGCAACCTCCTCGCCGGGGACGAGGAGTACTGCTTGGCGGTGGCCCGCTGACCCCTGGGGGACGGTTGTCAGCCGAGCGCCCAGGCCACGTCCCGGAGCAGGGCCTGGCGCCAGCCCGCGCGGTCGTGGCCCGACGCCGAGCGGGAGGCCCGCACGGTCGCTCCGGCCCGTTCGGCCAGGCTCTCGACCAGTTCGCAGTGGGGCAGCATCCGCGTCTCGTGTTCCCCCACGTCGAAGGCGATCCGTAGGCCGGACAGGTCGGGGCGCTCCCGCAGGCGTGCGGCGACGGATCCGCCGACCGGGCCGCCGAGGGGGTCCGCCGACCGCACGGCGCCGGGTGTCCACCACAGCGAGGCCGACTGGCAGGCTACCCGGGACACCAGGTCCGGGAACTCGAGGGCCGCGTACACGGCGCTCAGCCCGCCCAGGCTCTGCCCGGCGACCACCAGTCGGTCCCCGTCCGCGGGTACGCCGGACTCCGCGACCAGCGGCAGCAGTTCGTCGCGGACCGCCTCCCACAGCTCCGGCCGGCACCCGAACTCGGCCTCCCGGTCCTTCGTCGGTAGGAAGACGAGGGTGACGGGGGGCGTCTCACCAGCGGCGACGGCGGAGTCGAAGGCGGTCATGGCCGGGTGGAGGTACAGCCAGTCGTCCCCGTCCAGCAGCAGCACCACGGGTCCGCCGCCGCCCGCCGCGTGGACCCGTACGGTCCGCCGCCTGCCGAGCCGCTCGCTCGCCCAGCGGAGCCGGGTCCGCGGCAGGGGCAGTACGTCGTCGGCCCCGAAGGCGGGCCAGTGCGGCTGGGCCGGAGCGTCCGGGGTGGCGGCGACGGACCGGTCACCGCCCGCCCCGGCCGGGTTGAACGGGTCGGCGTGCGCGGCGTCGCCCACGAGGAACTGGTAGGTCACCCGCAGCCGAGCGGGCATGCGGACCTCGGCGTACCAACAGTCCGTGTCGCCCCAGCGGCGCAGGGGGACCTCCGGCGACCAGCTCTCGAAGCCGATCCGGGCCGCGGCGCCCCGCCACAGGAACAGGGTCGTCCAGCCGCCGCCCTCGGCAGGCACCGCCCCGGGCCCCGAGGCCGCCGCCCAGAACTCCTCGGACCCCGGCTCACCGGGCAGCCCGTATGCGGCGAAGGCGGTCTCCGGGGGCATGAAGTCTCCTAGCGGCAGCGGGAGTTAGGCTGCCCTAAGTTTATAGCGTTCCGGTGGGGTCGGGGAGAGGAAGACGACCTTGATCGACGGAAGGGGCGTCGTACGGGGAGTGGTGTCGGCGGGTCGGATGGTCACGGGTCCGGGCGGACAGGTGCTCGCGGACGGGGCCGTCCTGCACGACGGGGCCCGATCGCGGCGGCCGGGCCGCGCGCGGAGGTCGTGGCGCAGGCCGGCCCCGGGGTTCCCCGACTGGCCTTCCCCGAAGGCACCTTGCTCCCGGGCCTGATCGACTCCCACGTCCCTCTCGTGCTCGATGCCGGCCCCGACCCCGTGGCCGGCCTCCAGGCCGCCCCGGACGCCGAGCTCCACGCCGCGATGGCCGACCGGGCGGGCACTGCTGGTGGTCGACGCCCTCGCGGCGCACGGCCGGCGGGAGGGTGTTCAGCCCGCTGCCGGGGGCCTCCTGAGCAGGGGTACCAGGGGCGCCAGGGGCGTGCGGGCCGCCGGGACGCGTTCCAGGACGCCGCCCGCGAAGACGTCGTAGAGCGGCAGCGTCTCCAGGTGGACGTAGCCGATGTGGCAGTCGCAGGTGGTCAGCGGGCACGGACGCGGGCCCAGCGCGGTCCGGTAGGTGCCGTCGTAGAGGTTGCCGAGCTCGGCGCGGACGAAGTGGCAGCGGCGGACCGTGCCGTCGCCGTCCACCGAGATCACCGACTCGCCGGTGCGGCACGGCAGTCCGGCCGAGCGGTGCGGGTGCCGGCTGTACGGGAACAGCGGGTCGAGGGCCGTCCACGTGTCGGCCTCGGCGTCGGTGTAGGTGTGGCCGTCGGCCGCGTTCACCCACAGGTAGACGTGGGCGGGCAGCGCGGCGCGCAGTCTGCGTGCGTGTTCCAGGTTCTCGGGGAGGCCGACGATGCCGACGCTGTGGCGGACGCCCCGGTCGGCGAGGTCGCGCAGCTTGCCCAGGAAGCGGTCGTACGGGGTCTGCCCCGGGTGGTAGGTGCACCACAGGGCGAGCGTGGCGGGGTCGGCCTCCGCGAGCCAGTCCGTGCGGCAGCTGAGGTTGGTCTGGATGGCGACGCGGTCGACGTGCGGCTGGTGCGAGAGGTCGACGAGGGCACGGCGGTACCAGGAACGGACGAGCCCCTCGCCCCACGGGGTGAACAGCAGGGAGAGCCGGTCCTCCCCGCTGCGGGAGCGCGCCCAGCCGGTGAACCGTTCGAGGGCGGCCCGGTCGGCACGCAGCTGGGCCGTGGTGTCGCGCCGCTTGGCGAAGGGGCAGTACGGGCAGTCGTAGTCGCAGGAGGCGAGCGGGCCGCGGTAGAGCAGGGTGAGGTCCACGGCGGCTACTTGGCCTCGTAGGCGGCCATCGCGGCCCGTACGGCCGGTGAGAACAGCTCGGGGCCGAGCGCGTCGGAGTGGGCCAGGCCCTCGGGCGTGAGGCGCAGGAGCGGGCCCGCGCCGTCCTGGTCGAGCCAGCCGCGGGCGGCGAACGCGGCCAGTTCGGCGGGGAAGTCCTCGTGCGGGTCGGCGCCGAACCGCTCCCGGTAGTCGGCGACCGGCATGCCCTGTGCCTGGAGCAGCGACTGGAGGAGGTGGCGCCGGCGCGCCTCGTCGCCGTTGGTGGGCCGGCCGTGGACGGCGCGGGTGAAGTCGTCGGTGGCGGTGTAGTCGTCGATGATGCCGCGGATCTCGCCCATGTCGACCGCGTAGTCGAACGAGTAGTGCAGCGCGGAAGTGTAGGAACGGGCGCCGCAGCCCAGGCCGATCATGCCGTCGGTCTGGCAGGCGTGGTCGTCCGGGCCCTGGGGTGCCGTACCGGCCAGCCGGAACATGCGCATCGACACCTGCTCGTAGCCGTGCGCGAGGAGGTGGTCGCGGCCCTGCCGGTACAGGCTCAGGCGCTGCTCGTCCCAGGCCCGGTCGGTCAGGGCGGTGCGCCGGGCGAGCCCGGTGAGCGGCCGGACGTACAGCGGGTACAGGTACAGCTCCTCCGGGCGCCAGGCCAGGGCGGCGTCCAGGGAGGTGCGCCAGGTGGCGGGGGTCTGGCCGTCGATGCCGTAGATCAGGTCGATGTTGAGGACGGGGACGCGGGCGTCGCGGATGCGGCCGAGCGCCGCCTCGACGTCGGCGCGGCGCTGGGGGCGCACGGCCGCCCGGGCCTCCTCGGGGAGGAAGCTCTGGACGCCGATGCTGACGCGGGTGGCGCCGCGCTCGGCGAGGACGGCGAGCCGGTCGGCGGTGGCGGTGGCGGGGGACGTCTCCACGGAGAGCGGGACGGCGCGCAGGTCGGCGCCCATGCGCTGCTCGGCGATGTCGCAGAGCCGGTCCAGTTCGGGTGCCGTCAAGAAGGTGGGCGTCCCGCCGCCGAAGGCGGCGTTGGCGAAGGAGACCGGGCCGTCGTCGCCGAGGGCGTCGCGGACGGCGGTGGCCTGGCGCTCCAGGGCGTCGAGGTAGCGCCCGGTGAGCCCGTCCGGGGCGCCGATGCGGGTGAAGAGGTTGCAGAAGCCGCAGCGGACCTCGCAGAAGGGTATGTGGAGGTAGAGCGAGAGGGCCTCCTTGCGCTCGCCGTGCCACAGGTCGCGCAGGGCGGGCCGCTCGGGCAGCGGCCGGTACGCGGTCTTGTGGGGGTAGGCGTACACGTAGGCGCTGTACGGGCTGCCCGGCGGCGCGGTGGGCGCGAGCGGGGCGGGTGCGGGGGCGGTCATGCGGACGGCTCCAGGAAGAAGTGGGCGTACGGCACGGTCCAGACGGCCTCGTGGGCGAGGCGGTGGCCGGTGTAGCCGTCGTCGCCGTAGGTGGTGCCGTGGTCGGAGCAGACGATGGCGAAGCAGCGGCGGCGGGAGCTCATGGCGGTGAGGAGCCGGCCGACGTGCCGGTCGACGTATTCGAGGGCGGCGGCGTGGGTGGCGCGGGTGTCGCCCGCTTCGGCGGTGGCACCGGCGAGGTGGAACCAGTTGGGCTGGTGCAGCGCGGAGGCGTTGACGAAGAGGAACAGCCTTTGGTCGGCGGGGAGCGCGGCCACGACCTGTTCGGCCCGCTCGACCTGCGCCTCGAAGGAGGTGGGCGAGGCGACGCCGAAGGCCGGTTCCCAGTGGCTCTCCTGGAACATGCCGGGGAGTACGTCGCCCAGCGCGCCCTGCTTGTTGAAGAAGCCGACGCCACCGATGCACACCGTCTGGTACCCGGCCGCGGCCAGGCCCGACACCAGGTCGGGGGTGTCGAACACGTACGTGCGGCCGGCGGTGCTCTCGCTGCCGGCGAAGCGGGCGGCGAACAGCCGGGGGTGCGGGCCGGGCCGGGCGGGGGTGGGCAGGAAACCGGCGAACATCGCCTGGTGGGAGGCGTAGGTGAAGCTGCCGGGGGCGTGCCGCTTCTCCCAGACGCCCCCGGGCAGGTGCCGGGCCAGGTTCGGAATGCGCCCTGCGGCGGCCAGTTCGACGGCGACGTCGTGGCGCAGGGTGTCCAGGGTGAGCAGGAGCAGGTCGTCGCGGCCGACGACCTCGTTCATGTCGGGGAGCGGGAGCGCTGGGGTCTCAGGCGGGTGCACGGTGGTTCCTCGGGGGGTGGTGCTGTACGTGTCTTCGGATGGCGGCGGCCACTTGTGCGGCGTAGGTGTCCTGGCCCTCGGCGCCGCTGCCGGGCAGTCCGGTCAGGCCCGGCAGGAGGTCGCCGAAGGCGTTGACCTCGGCGACGGCGAACCGCTGCCAACCGACGGCGGGCAACAGGTCGACGCCGACGCACAAGGTGCCCGGGAAGCAGGCCGCGGCCCGCTCGCAGGTCCGCAGGGCTTCGGCCCAGGCGGGGCCCGCGGCCCGGACCGCGGCGGCGAGGTCGCCGCGTCGGCCGCCGAGGTGGAGGTTGGTCATGGGGGTCCGGCTGGTGCGGACCACGGCGTGGGTGGCCCGACCGGCCACGACGACCACGCGCAGGTCGGCCGACCCGTCCCCGAGGGAGGCCTTGGGCCACCACCGTTCGAGGTGGAGCCCGTCGGGGGCGAGGGCGTCGACCAGCGCGGCCACCTCCGGCTCGCGCGTGAGGCGCCGTACCCGCAGGGAGTTGTGCAGCCGGCCGTCCTCCGCGCCCTCCACGGAGGTGGTCGCCCTGATCCGGCCCCTGCCGGCCGTCTCGACGGCGACGACACCGGAGGCCGAGGACCCGTGGGCCGGCTTCAGGAACACCCGGGGCATGCCGTGCGCGGCCATGAGGGCCCGTACGTCGTCCCAGCCGCGCACCGGAGCCTTGCCGCCGGAGGTCGGCGACCGCGGAACCGGGACGCCGGCGCGGGCGAGGACCTCGTGGCAGAGCCGCTTGTCGAAGAGGACGGCCAGCTCGTCGGGGTCGTCGAGGCGCCGGCCGCCGGTGAGCGTCCGGACGGCCGCCGTGAAGGCGGCGTACCAGCGGGCCCCGCCCTCCACCCGAGTGGGGTCCCCGGCGCCCCGCAGGAGCCGGTCGACCTCGGCGTTCTCCCCGGGCGACTCGATCCGTACGATCTCGTCGGCGGCGAAGGCGGCGCCGCCCCCGCGCAGGACGTCCGTCCAGGGCACGACGCGCGGCGCGGGCAGCCCCGCGTCGCGCACCGCCCCGGAGAACAGGGCGACGCGCCGGTTCTCCGGGTTGCCGACGACCGCCCAGCGCGGCGGTGGTGCGTGGTGCGTCATGGCCCGCGCGCTACTCGCCGACGGCGACGTAGCGCCAGACGCGGCCGTCGTCCTCGTCCTCTTCGGCGTGGCCGCGGTCCAGGTCGAGGGTGACGCCGGCGCCGCCCAGGACCTCCTGCAGGCGCTCGCGCAGCGGCCCGCCGAGGTAGTTGTGGTGCAGGTCCAGCTTCTTGAGGTGCGTCAGGGGCTGGCCGGAGAGCAGGGCGGCGCCGCCCTGGTCGGTGAGGACGCCCATCGACAGGTCGAAGGTCTCCAGGCGCGCGACGACGGGAGCGGACGCGACGGCGGTGGCGATCTCGTCCTGGATGTCGCTGTTGCGCAGGCCCAGGTGACGCAGGCTCGGCAGGCGGTCGCCGTCGAGGATCGGTGCCAGGTCGGTGACCGTCGCGTCCCCGCCGTACTCGCTCGTGCCGAGCCACAGGTCGAGGTGGACCAGGGCGGGCAGGTCACTGGCGGCGACGCCGCGGACCGCCTCGGCGGGCATGCCGCCGGTCTCGACGGTCAGGGAGCGCAGCTTGTGGTGCGTGACGGCGGGGAAGACCAGCCCGGAGCCGCCGCGCACGCCGAACTCCTCCAGTTCGGGGAAGCCGTCGAGGAGCGGACCGACGTCGCTCTGGGTGATCCAGGAGATCTCGCACTCCTCGGAATGCATGTCCCCGAGGAACAGGCCGCGCAGGGCGGGCAGGTGGGGACGTGCGTCGAGGAGGGCCCCGATGATCTCCTCGGGCCCGCTCTCGTAAGCCTCTTCCCAGGAGCCGACGACGATCGCCCGGACCGTCGTCGTGTCGACCGCGGCGCGGAACCGGGCGAACGCCTCGGTCCAGCTCTCCTCGCTGTCGTAGCTGTCGCTGGAGATCCGCCAGGCGACGGCGTCCGCCGCGGGCAGGGGAGTCGTGTCAGCGTCCTCCGGGCTCGGGAAATCGAAGACGGGCAGCCCGCACGATTCCGTCAGGTGTCTCGGGTGACTCATGGGGTGTCCGCCGTTCCTCGCCTGTCGCGTCCGATGTGCTGCAAGTTGTACCAAGGGGCGCTGACAGGGGCCGAGGCAGGGCCGGGAAGAAGGCCGTTGTCAGACCCGCCCCCTACCTTCGGAGGAGAACGCGGCGCACCGGGCGGCGCGGGGGGAAGGGGACACCCATGTACCGGCAGGGGGACGTGCTCATCGTGCCGCTGGACGAGTCGGCGGTGCCGCCGCACGCGGCCGACGCGGACCAGGAGCCGCGGGACGGGCGGGGCCGGATGGTCCTCGCGCTGGGCGAGGTCACCGGGCACGCCCACGCCGTGCTCGGGCCCGGGCGGCTCGTCCGCGAACCGGGGGCCTTCGGCCCGCTGCTGCTGCACCTCCCGGACGGCGGGCGGGTGGTGCACGAGGAGCACGCCGCGATCCCCTTGCCCAAGGGCTGGTACCGGGTGGTGCGGCAGCGGGAGTACATACCCGGATCCGTACGGATCGTGGCGGACTGACGGCGTGTCGGACGATGGGGGATCGGGGATCGTGTTGACGGACATCGACGTGTGGCGGACGGCCGCGGCGGCCACCGGGCCGGCCGATCGGGCAGCCGCGGAGGCCGGGGTGCGCCTCGCGTACCGGGCCGCGGGTCTGGCGGAGCCGGAGCGGATCGTCTGGGCGGGCTCGCCCCGGGAGGCGGTGCACCTGCTCGGCGGGGACGACGGGCCGTGCGGGCCGGCCGCGCGCGGGCGCGGCGTGCGGGAGGCGGTGCGCAGCGCGCCGTGGGCGGCCGAACGGGACCGGGTGCAGCGGCGGCTCGGCCCGCAGGGCTGGGGGCGGCACTGGAGCGCGACGGGCGGCCGCCTGTGGGAGAACACGGAACGCCTGGCGGAACGGATCCGCACCGGTCTCGTCGAGGAGTTGACGGCCGGGGCCGCAGCGCCCGCGGCCGAGGAGCGGTCGCTGCGGCTGCTGCTCCTGGACGCGGTGCTCGGGCAGCACGACGCGGCCTGGCTGTGCGCCTTCGACACGCGCGAGGGCACGCCCCTGCACGGACTCGGCGTCCTGGCCCGCTCGGCCGGCTGGTGGTGGCCCTACGAACGGCTGGCCGTGCTGTGCGAGCGCCCGACGGAGCTGCACCGCGACGAGGCGGGCAGGCTGGACCGCGGGGACGGGCCGGCGCTGGCGTTCCCCGACGGGTTCGCGTTGCACGCGTGGCGGGGCATGCCCGTTCCTGCCGAGTTCCTGGCGGGACTGGGCACGCTGACGCCGGAGCGGATCCGGGAGGAGGAGAACGCCGAACTGCGCCGGGTGATGCTGGAGTTTTACGGCTACGACCGCTATCTGCGGGAGTCGGGGGCCGCCCCCGTGCACCGGGACGAGACGGGCGTCCTGTGGCGCATACCCATGCCGGACGACGAGGCCGTCGTGATGGTGGAGGTCGTCAACTCGACCCCGGAGCCCGACGGCACCAGCCGCACCTACTGGCTGCGGGTCCCGCCGACGACCCGGACGGCCCGCCAGGGCGTGGCCTGGACGTTCGGCATCGGACCCGAGGCGTACGCACCGCTCCGGGAGACGTGACCGCCCCCCGACCTCCGAGGAGCAACTGACACATGCGGACACGGAAGTCCATGCCGTTCCTGCTGGGGCTCCTGCTGACGCTGAGCGGCTGCGGTCTCGTCGGAGGCGACCGGGGTCCCGAGCCGTTGACACCGATGCCGAGCGAGGTGCCGACCGGACCCGAGTACGCGTCGGTCGACGACGTGGTCGCCGCTCTGGCGAGGGGCGGATTCGACTGCAAGGTGACCCTGCGGAACGAGAACGCGTTCGGCTCGGACGCCACCTGTGAAGTGCAGCACCGCGGAACGACCGTTTCCAACTACATCCAGGTGCTGAGCACGGCCCGGTTCGGCCGGGACGAGATCGGAAACTCGATCGCGACGGGGCGTCGGGCCTACCGGCACACCTTCGTTGCCGCCGGAAACTGGTTCTTCTGGGTGCAGCCCGGGGTCTACGCCCACGACATGGCCGCGGCGCTGCCCGGTTCCGTGGTGCTGGATCCGATCGTGGAGAAGTAGCGGGCGGCAGTTGGCCCCGAACTCGAGGAACGCCAGGTCGCGGTGGGGGCTCGCCCGGGAACGCAGCAACAGGGCCGGCCCGCAGGCCCCGTAGCCACGCTCAGCGGGTGCGTCGTGAACACCGTGCGGTCGGCGGGCCGGAGGCGGTCGGGCGCCGGGCGTCGTGGGTGCGGAGCAGGGTGTCGGCGATGCCGCCGAAGGGGCGCCGCACCGGCGATCAGGCACGACGCGACGGACCGCACCCGGGCGGGGACGCCCGGGGCGACGAGTTCCTCGATGGCGAGGGGCATGGCGGCGGCGTACCAGTCGTCGCGGGGAAGCCGCCATCCCCGCCGGTGCAGGCCACGCCGTAGGCGCTGCCACCGATCGACTGGGTGCCGTGGAAGCAGGCGAGCGCCGCGCCACCACCCCGACCGGGCCGGGTCTCCTGCAGCCCCAGCACGCGGTCGACGTCGGCGACGGCCCGTTCCAGATTCGCCCTCGCCCCAGCCCTCGCCGCCCCCCGACCTGCGCGAACACCCGCCCCGCCGCCCCGCGGGTGACTGTTCCGAACGGGTGGGCCCGCAACGTCCACCGTTCTGAGCCGCTGCGGTGCGTCTACCTCACCCCGAAGAGTCATACCTTATGTCCCAATTTGAGGCGCTTTCGCCAGTGAAGCGGAACACTCTCCGCGATGCATTGCGCATGGGTTCCGGGAGTCGGGGCAGGCGGCCGGACCACGTCGGTCTGACCGACAGGGGGACTCAAAGGAACGAAAGGCAATACGTACCGTGACGGCAGCACAGCAGACCATCCACGTCGGCGGAGAGTGGCGCGCAGCCCTGTCCGGGGCCACGCGCGAGATCATCGACCCCGTCGACGCGACCCCCTTCGAGGTCGTGGCGGAGGGCGGTGTCGCGGACACCGACGACGCCGTGGCCGCGGCGCGAGCCGCGTTCGACTTCGGTGCCTGGCCGCGCACGCCCGTCGCGGAGCGGGCCGCCCTGTTGCGTCGGGTCGCCGTACTGCTGGAGCGCGACCGCGAACGGATCGGTGCCCTGGAAAGCCGGGACGCGGGCAAGACGCTGCAGGAAGGCCGCGTCGACGTCGACTGCGTCCGCGACGCCTTCCGCTACTTCGCCGACCTCGTGGAGAACGAGGACGGCGGCGGACGGGCCGTCGACGCCGGTTCGGACGAGATCCGCAGCGTCGTCGTGCACGAGCCGGTCGGCGTCTGCGCCCTGATCACGCCGTGGAACTACCCGCTGCTCCAGGCCAGCTGGAAGATCGCGCCCGCGCTCGCCGCCGGCAACACCTTCGTGATCAAGCCCAGCGAGATCACCCCGCTGACCACCGTCGTACTGGTCGAACTGCTCCTGGAGGCCGGACTTCCGCTCGGCGCGGCCAACATCGTCACCGGCCCCGGCGACACGGTCGGCGCCCGGCTCGCCGAGCACCCCCAAGTCGACCTCGTCTCGTTCACCGGCGGTCTCATCAGCGGCACCAAGGTCGCCCGGGCGGCAGCCGACAGCGTCAAGAAGGTCGCACTCGAACTGGGCGGGAAGAACCCCAACGTCGTCTTCGCCGACGCCTGTTCGACGCCCGAAGGCTTCGACACCGCCGTCGACCAGGCGCTCAACGCCGCCTTCATCCACAGCGGCCAGGTCTGCTCCGCCGGCTCCCGCCTCATCATCGAGGAGCCGCTGCGCGACCGTTTCGTCGCCGAGCTCTCCCGCCGGGCCGAACTGATCCGGCTGGGACGCGGCACCGACACGGGCGTCGAGTGCGGTCCGCTCGTCTCCGCGGCCCAGTTGGCACGGACCGAGGCGTACGTGGCCTCCGCCCTCGCCGAGGGCGCGGCCCTGCGCGCGGGCGGCGGGAGGCCGGCCGGCCCCGGCTACTTCTTCCGGCCCACGGTCCTCGACCGGTGCCACCGCGGCATGCGCGTCGTCCGCGAAGAGGTCTTCGGCCCGGTCCTCACCGTGGAGACCTTCCGTACGGAGGAAGAGGCCGTCGCCCTCGCCAACGACACCGAGTACGGCCTCGCCGGAGCGGTGTGGACCTCCGACGAACACCGGGCCCGGCGGGTCGCCGGCCTGCTGCGGCACGGCACCGTCTGGATCAACGACTTCCACCCCTACCTGCCGCAGGCGGAATGGGGCGGCTTCGGAAAGTCCGGCATCGGCCGCGAACTGGGCCCCGGCGGCTTCGCCGAATACCGCGAGGCCAAGCACATCTACCAGAACCTCGCCCCGCGCCCCGTGCGCTGGTTCGCGGGTGCGACGGCGAAGGGCTGAACATGAACGAGCACCACGTGTACGACTACGTCGTCGTCGGCGGCGGGACCGCCGGATCCGTCATTGCGTCCCGGCTGACCGAGGACCCCGACGTCAGCGTCGCCGTGATCGAGGGCGGCCCCAGCGACGTCGGCCGCGACGACGTCCTCACCCTGCGCCGCTGGATGGGCCTGCTCGGCGGTGAGCTCGACTACGACTACCCCACCACCGAGCAGCCCCGGGGCAACTCGCACATCCGCCACAGCCGTGCGCGGGTGCTGGGCGGCTGTTCCTCCCACAACACCCTCATCGCCTTCAAACCCCTTCCCTCCGACTGGGACGAGTGGGCCGACGCCGGCGCCGACGGGTGGGACGCGAAGTCCATGGACCCCTACTTCCCCCGGCTGCGCAACAACATCGTCCCCGTGGGCGAGGCCGACCGGAACGCGATCGCCCGGGACTTCGTCGACGCGGCGCAGACCGCACTCGGCGTGCCGCGGGTCGAGGGCTTCAACAAAAGCCCCTTCGACGAAGGCGTCGGCTTCTTCGACCTCGCCTACCACCCGGAGAACAACAAGCGCTCGTCCGCCTCCGTCGCCTATCTGCACCCGTTCCTGGACCGGCCGAACCTCCACATAGCCCTGGAGACCTGGGCGTTCCGGCTGGAACTGGAGGGCACCCGTGCCACCGGCGTGCACATCCGTACCAAGGAGGGCGCGGAGCACGTCGTACGCGCCCGGCGCGAGGTCCTGGTGTGCGCCGGGGCCGTGGACACGCCGCGCCTGCTGCTGCACTCCGGCATCGGGCCGCGCGCCGACCTGGAGGAGCTCGGCATCCCCGTCGTGCACGACCTGCCGGGCGTCGGGGAGAACCTGCTCGACCACCCCGAGTCGGTCATCGTGTGGGAGACCCACGGGCCGATCCCGGAGAACTCCGCGATGGACTCCGACGCCGGACTGTTCGTCCGCCGGGACCCCGAGGCCGAGGGCCCGGACCTGATGTTCCACTTCTACCAGGTCCCCTTCACCGACAATCCGGAGCGCCTCGGGTACGAACGGCCCGCGCACGGCGTGTCGATGACCCCGAACATCCCCAAGCCGCGCAGCCGCGGCCGGCTCTACCTGACGAGCGCAGACCCCCAGGTCAAGCCCGCGCTCGACTTCCGGTACTTCACCGACGAGGACGACTACGACGGCCGGACCCTCGTCGACGGGATCCGCATCGCCCGGCGGATCGCGGCGAGCGAACCGCTGGCCGGCTGGCTGAGGCGCGAGGTGTGCCCGGGCCCCGAGGTGACCTCCGACGAGGAACTCAGCGCGTACGCCCGCCAGGTCGCGCACACCGTCTACCACCCCGCCGGCACCTGCCGGATGGGGGCCGCCGATGACGAACTCGCCGTCGTCGCGCCCGACCTGAAGATCCGGGGCCTCGACGGCATCCGGATAGCCGACGCGTCCGTCTTCCCCACCATGACCGCCGTCAACCCCATGATCGGCGTGCTCATGGTCGGCGAGAAGTGCGCCGACCTGCTGGGAGGTACCACCCGATGAACACCCCGCCGCACTCCTCCGCGGAATCCGTCTTCTCCGTACGCGACCTGTGGAAGGTCTTCGGTCCGAAGGCGGACCGCGTGCCCGCCGACAAGGAGCTCGCAGCCCTCGGCGCCGCCGAGCTGCGCGAGCGCACCGGCTGCACCGCCGCCGTCCGCGACGTCTCCTTCGACGTCCGCAAGGGCGAGGTCTTCGTCGTCATGGGCCTGTCGGGCTCGGGCAAGTCCACGCTCGTACGCTGCCTCACCCGGCTCATCGAACCGACCTCGGGCACGATCTCCATCGACGGCGAGGACGTGCTGTCCATGGACACCGGCCGGCTCCGCGAGCTGCGCCGGCACCGGGCGGCCATGGTCTTCCAGCACTTCGGGCTGCTGCCGCACCGGACGGTGCTCGACAACATCGCCTACGGGCTGGAGATCCAGGGCGTGGGACGCGGCGAACGGCGCGACCGGGCGGCCGAGTTCGTCACCAAGGTCGGCCTGGACGGCCTGGAGCACCGCAGGCCGGGCCAGTTGTCCGGCGGCCAGCAGCAGCGCGTGGGCCTTGCCCGGGCACTCGCCGTGGACCCCGAGGTCCTGCTGTTCGACGAGCCGTTCAGCGCGCTCGACCCGCTCATCCGCCGGGACATGCAGGAGGAAGTCGTACGCCTGCACCGGGAGGAAGGACGCACGATGGTCTTCATCACGCACGACCTGAGCGAGGCGCTGAAGCTCGGCGACCGCATCGCGCTGATGCGCGACGGCCGGATCGTGCAGATCGGCACCCCGGAGGAGATCGTCGGTGCCCCCGCCGACGACTACGTCAGGGACTTCGTCCGGGACGTGCCGCGCGAGCAGGTGCTGACCGTTCGCTCGGCGATGCGCCCCGCACTCACCGACGAGTCCGAGGCCGGCCCGGCGCTCGCCCCGACCGCCACCGTCCACGAGGCCATCGAGGCCGTCGCCCGGACCGGCGAGAACGCGCGGGTCGTCGAGGGCGGCAGGTGCCTCGGCGTGGTCGACCGCGCGGGACTCCTCGGTGTCGTCGCCGGGATACCGGCCGGGACGGGAAAGGCGGTGGCCTGATGTACGGCCATACGACCTGGCCGCCGCCGTGCGGCACGACCGGCGCCGGCACCGGCGCCCCCACCGGCGCCGATCCCCGCACCGGCACGGTGCCGGCCCGCACCGGGCGGTGGAACCGATGACCACCACCGTCACCCCCGCCCCGCCGGGCCCCGCGACCACGACCACGACCACCACACCCCCCACCGACGACGGACCCGGAGTGCTGCGCACGCTCGCGCACCACCGCGGTCGGCTCATCGGCATCTGCGCGGCGCTCGCGTTCGTCCTCGGCTGCGTACTCCTGGGCGCCGAAAACTGGCCCGCGGCGCTCTCCGTCGACCTGTCAGGACCGCTCGAGCGCACCAGCGACTGGATCATCGACAACCGCGACGGCCACCCGCTCTTCCTCTACTTCTTCGGGCACGTCAGCAACGTCGTGGTCCTGTCCGTCCGCGCCGTGTACCTGGTGCTGCTCGCCCTCGGCTGGGCCGGCGTCACCGCCGCCGCCGCTCTGCTCGCCTGGCGGGCGGCGGGAGTGCGACTCGCGCTGACCGCCCTCGCCGCCTTCTCCGCGTGCGGACTGCTCGGCATGTGGGTGCCCACCATGCAGACGCTCGCCCTGATGGTGGTCGCCGTCACCGCGTCCGTGCTGCTCGGAGGGGTCCTCGGGCTGGCCGCCGGCCTGTCGGACCGGATGCACCGGATCCTGCGGCCCGTGCTCGACACCATGCAGGTGCTGCCGGCCTTCGCGTACCTCCTGCCCGTCGTCCTCGTCTTCGGCATCGGCGTGCCCGCGGCCGTCCTCGCGACCGTCGTCTACGCGGCCCCGCCCATGGCCCGCCTCACCGCGCTCGGCCTGCGCGACGCGGACGCCGGGGTCGTGGAGGCCGCCACATCCCTCGGCGCCACCGGCAGGCAGCGGCTGTTGACGGCCCGGCTGCCGTTGGCCCGCAGGGAACTGCTGCTCGGCGTCAACCAGTCGATCATGATGGCGCTCGGGATGGCCGTGATCGCGTCCGTCATCGGCGCGGGCGGTCTCGGCGACCGCGTCTACCAGGCGCTGGCCTCCGTCGACGTCGGCGCCGCCCTCGCCGCAGGTGTGCCGATCGTGCTGCTCGCCATCGCCCTGGACCGGGTCACCGCCGCCGCGGGGGAGCGGATCGGCCAGGCCCCGGCCGACCGGTCCGGGCTCCGCTGGGCCGTTGCCGCGGCGGCGACCGTCGCCGTCGCCGTCGGAGCCCGCCTGCTCGACCGGCTCTCCTGGCCCGACGCATGGACGGTGGACATCGCCGGGCCCGTCAACGAAGCGGTCGACTGGATGACCGCCCACCTCTACTCCGGCGTGCCCCTCGTCGGCGGCACCGCGGACTGGGCAGGGCACTTCACCACATGGGTCCTGAACCCCCTGCGCGACGGACTGCAGTGGCTGCCCTGGTGGACGGTGCTGCTGACCGTCGGCGTACTCGCCCTGCTCATCGGCACCTGGCGCACCGCTGCGACCGCCGTCCTGGCGATGGCCGCGATCGGTGTCCTCGGCGTCTGGGACCCGGCGCTCGACACCCTGTCCCAGGTCCTGGCCGCCGTCGCCGTGACCCTGCTGATCGGCTTCGCCCTCGGCGTCGCCGCGGCCCGCAGCAGCCGCCTGGGGCGCGCACTGCGTCCGGTGCTCGACGTCTTCCAGACGATGCCGCAGTTCGTCTACCTGATCCCCGTCGTCGCCCTCTTCGGCGTGGGCCGCGCCCCGGCCGCCGCGGCCGCCGTGGTCTACGCGCTGCCCGCGGTGGTGCGCATCACGGCCCAGGGCGTGCGCGCGGTGGACCCGGCCGCGCTGGAGTCCGCGCGCTCGATGGGCGCGACCGGGCGGCAGCAACTGCTCCAGGTCCAGCTGCCGCTGGCCCGGCCCGCGCTGCTGCTCGCCGTCAACCAGGGCGTGGTGCTCGTCCTCGCCGTCGTCGTCATCGGCGGTCTCGTAGGCGGCGGTGCGCTCGGCTACGACGCGGTCTTCGGCCTCGCCCAGGGCGACTTGGCGACCGGCCTGGTCGCCGGCGCGGCGATCGTCTGCCTCGGCCTGATGCTCGACCGCGTCACCCAGCCGACCGGTCGCCGCGACCCCGCCGGAAAGGGGGCCTGACATGGCTCGCACCACACGCTCCACACGCACCGCCGCACTCGCAGCGGCCGCCGCCCTCGCCCTGACGGCCCTCACGGGCTGCGGCGCCGCCGACATGACCCGCCAGGCCTCCCCGTACGCCGACGCGAAGGGCTCCCGCACGGTGACGCTGTCCGTGCAGTCGTGGGTGGGCGCGCAGGCCAACGTCGCCGTCGCCCAGTACCTGCTGGAGCACGAGCTCGGCTACCGGGTGGACACCGTCCAGATCGACGAGGTACCCGCCTGGGACGCGCTCAGCCAGGGCCGGGTGGACGCCATCCTGGAGGACTGGGGCCACCCCGAGCAGGAGAAGCGGTACATCGACGACAAGGGGACCATCGAGCGGGGCGGCGACCTCGGAGTGACCGGCCACATCGGCTGGTTCGTGCCGACGTACTTCGCCGAGGAACACCCGGACGTCACCGACTGGAAGAACCTCGACAAGTACGCCGACCAGTTCCGCACCGCGGAAAGCGGCGGCAAGGGCCAGTTGCTGGACGGCTCCCCGTCCTACGTGACGAACGACAAGGCCCTCGTGAAGAACCTGGACCTCGACTACCAGGTCGTGTTCGCGGGCTCCGAGGCGGCGCAGATCACCCAGATCAGGCAGTTCGCCAAGGAGAAGAAGCCCTTCCTCAGCTACTGGTACAAGCCCCAGTGGCTGTTCGAGAAGGTCCCGATGACCGAGGTGGAACTGCCCGAATACAAGGAGGGCTGCGACGCCGACCCGCAGAAGGTGGCCTGCGCCTACCCGCACACGCCGCTGCAGAAGTTCCTCAACGCCCGCTTCGCGGCCGACGGAGGCGACGCCGCGGCCTTCCTGAAGAAGTTCCGGTGGACGACCGAGATGCAGAACGACGTCGCCCTGATGATCGCCGAGGAGAAGCTGTCGCCGCAGGAAGCGGCGGCCCGCTGGGCGGAACAGAACGAGCCCACCTGGCGGTCCTGGCTCCCGTCCTGACACGGCGGCCCGGAAGGGAGCCCTGTCCCTTCCGGCCGCAGGTGCCGGGAACCGGTGGCGCTGCGGGTCGCCGGGTCCCCGCGCGGGGACGATACTGAAGGTCACGGTGCGTGGAGGCGACATGCGTGAACCGGAGCATCGCGGCCCGGGGCCGGCCTCGGGCTCCGTCAGCGGCACGGCAGCGGTCGTCCTGGATGACGCAGGCGTGGTCATCGCCCGTTCGGAGGGGGCCGCGACGCTGCTGGAATGCCCGCCGGGCCAGATCTGCGCGCCCTTGCTGGGGATGGTGCCGCCCGCCGGTACGGGTACGGGCACGGGACCGGTCGGGCACCTGACGACCGTTCCGGGTGGCGATCACACGGGTCAAAAGGTCCCGCTGGTCTGCACGGTCGTCCGGCTCGCGGCCCACGCTCCGGGCGGTGCGGGCGCCGCCACGCAGTGGCTCGTCCTGGTCACCCCGGCGGAAACGGCGCAGGAGGCGGCCGAGCGCGATGCGCGAAGACGCCGGACGGGGCTCGCCCAAGCCGCCGCCGCGGGCATCGGCACCTCACTGGACGTGACCGAGCTGGCCGAGACCCTGGTGAACCTGCTCGTCCCGGACTTCGCCGACCTGGCGACCGTGGACATCGCCGAGAACGTGCTGGTGGGCGACGAGCCCCCGCACTTCCACACCACCGGCGACGTCCGCCTGCGCCGGACCTCTGCCGCGCAGAGCCCGGAGATATCCGCCGAGGACCTGCTGGCGGTGGGAGAGGCCCTTCCTCCGGTGACGGACAGCACCTTGATGCGCCCCCTCATGGAGGGGCTGCCCGTGCTGGTGCCGGACGTCGCCGTCCTACAGGCCGAACTCGGCGTGGATCCGGAGGCCCTGCCGTTGTTCGTCCCCAGCGGAGCCCACTCCTCCGTAGCCATGCCGCTCTACGCACGCGGCCTGATCCTCGGCTGCGTCACGGTCTGGCGCAGCCAGTTGCCCTCCGCGTTCGGCGAGGAGGACGCCGCACTGCTGAAGGACGTCGTGTCCAGGGCCGCACTCGGCGTGGACAACGCGCGCCGCTACACCAAGGAACACCGGTCCGTGGTGACCCTGCAGCGGAGCCTGCTGCCGCGCTCGGCCCTGGACTCCGCCGCCGCCGAAACGGTGGGCGTCTACCAACCGGCGGGCGGCGGCTCGAGAGTCGGCGGAGACTGGTTCGACGTGATCCCCCTGCCGTCGTTGCGCGTCGCGTTCGTCGTCGGAGACGTCGTCGGCCACGGCCTCGACGCCACCGCGGCCATGGCGCGCCTGCGGACCGCGGTGCAGACCCTCGCCGACCTCGATCTGGATCCGGGCGAGCTGCTCACGCACCTCGACGACCTGGTGCTCGGCTTCTCCGAGGAGCAGATGACCAGCGAATCCCACGCGGAGCATGCGGGGCGCTCGGAGCGCTCGGAGCCGGCGGTGCTGGGAGCGACGTGCCTGTACGCCGTCTACGACCCGGTGACGGGGCGGTGCGCCACCGCCGCCGCCGGACATCCGCCGCCGGTCCTGCTGCCGCCGGACGGGGAACCGGTCTTCCTCGGCGTGACGCCGGGGCCGCCGCTGGGGGTGGGCGGAGTGCCGTTCGAGGTGACGGAGTTCGGCGTGCGGCCCGGCAGCATGCTCGCGTTCTTCACGGACGGACTCGTGGCGAGCCGGGGCGGCGACATCGAGGAGGGGATGGAGAGACTGCGGGGCTCGTTCGCCGGAGCCGACCCGAGGCTGCCGCTCGACGAGCTCAGCCGGGCCGTTTTCGACGGGGTGCGGCCTCAAGAGTCCGTCGACGACGCCGCCTTGCTGCTCGCCCGCATCCACGCGCTCCCGCCCGACCAGCTCGCCGAGTGGGAACTCGAAGCCGACCTCTCCCTCGTCGCGCACGCCCGTGAGCTGGTGGTGGGCCAGCTGTCCGAGTGGCAGCTGGACGAACTGGGCTTCGTGACCGAACTCGTCGCCAGCGAGCTCGTCACGAACGCCATCCGCTACGCGGGGGGACCGGTCGGGCTCCGGCTGATCCGCGACCGGGTGCTCGTCTGCGAGGTGTCCGACCCCAGCAGCACCCAGCCGCGCCTGCGTCGTGCCCGGGAAACGGACGAGGGCGGCCGGGGCCTGTTCCTCGTGGCCCAGCTCGCCGACCGCTGGGGCTGCCGGTTCACCGGCACCGGCAAGACCATCTGGACGGAGCAGCCCATCGGCGGGTCCCTCGGCTAGGCGGTCAGCGCCCGCCGCCGCCCGCCGCCGCCCGCCGCTGCGCGGGCCGCCGATCGCTCCGCGTGCGCGCGTACGGTCCACCCGGTAGCGTCGAGAGCGAGCGTTCCGTCCACACCGCTGCCGCACCTGAGGGCCTGCGGGGCCGCCGTCGATATCGGCAGAGGAACGAGAACCCATGCCACAGCACGCCATCCGCGCGGTGACCGCCGCGGCCGCTCTGGTCTCCCTGGCAGCGTTCGGCCCCGCACCGGGCAGCACGCCGTCACCACCCGCCCAGTCCGCCGACCGGACCGGTTCGCAGGCCCCGTCCCGGTTCGTGCCCGGTCCTTGTCCCGAGCCGCCCGAGCCGATCGCAGCGCTCGGCAACGCACGGTGCGGCTACCTCGAAGTCCCCGAGAACCGTTCCCGCCCCGGCGGGAGGACCATCAAGCTCGCCGCGGCGGTCATTCCGGCTGCCGAACCGGCGACACCGGCCCAGGACCCCGTGGTGTTCATGGCGGGCGGCCCCGGCGGCGACACGTTCGACGACATTCCGTTCCTCGTCGAGTCCGGCCTGAACAAGGACCGCGAACTGATCGTCATGGCCCAGCGCGGCAACCTCTACGACCGGCCGAACCTCGCCTGCCCGGAGATCGACCGCTTCAACGCCCGGGCCGTGGGCCTGGGCTACGACGCGAAGCAGGCGGAACAGCTCATGCTGAAGGCGGCGAAGGAGTGCCGCGACCGCCTGACGGCCGACGGCGTCGACCTGAGCGCCTACAACACCACCGAGAACGCCGCCGACTTCGCCGACCTGCGCAAGGCGCTGCACATCCCCCGGTGGAACGTCTACGGGTACTCCTACGGCAGCGACCTGGCCCTCACCTACCTGCGCCTGCACCCCGAGGGAATCCGCGCCGTGGCGATCGACTCGGTCACACCTCCCCAGAGCGCGACCTTGCCGTGGGGCTGGAGCAGCGCCGCCGAGGGGATCGACCACATCTTCGCGGCGTGCGCGGCGCAGCCCGCCTGCAAGAGCCGGTACCCGGACCTCCCCCGCATGCTGACGGAGCAGGTGCGCAAGTTGGAGGCGCACCCCCTGACGCTGAACGTCCCGCCGCCGGGCGGAGGAAAGCCCGTCAAGGTCGTCCTCGACGGGGGCGCGCTGCTGAACCAGATCGTCGCCTTCGCTCCCCGGCCCAAAGACCTCCCGGCGGCGCTCGACGAGCTCAGCCGCGGAAACCCCGAGCGTTTCGCACGGGCCCGGGCGGCCGGATCGGTCCAGAACGTCGGCGCGTTCGCACACGGCCTGACGGAATCGGTGGCGTGCAGCGAGTGGGCGCCGGGGTACTCGGAACCCGACGTGCTGGAGGCGGGGCGCAAGGCCTTCCCCGGGTGGCCGGACACGGTCTTGGCCCAGGTGCCGCAACTTCCCTTCCAGTACCCGGTGTGTCGGGTCTGGAACGTTCCGGACCGCGCGGCCGTCCAGCGGGTGGCCACGGTCAGCCAGGTGCCCGCGCTCCTCGTCTCCGGCACGTTCGACGCCAAGACCGGGGCGAGTTGGGCGAAGGGCGTGGCCCGCGACCTGTCCCGCTCGACCGCCGTGCAGATCCCCGGGATCGGCCACTGGGTGGTCCCGCAGTCACCCTGCGCGCAACGCGTCCTGGCCTCGTTCCTCGCCCGCCCGACCGCCCCCGACACCAGCTGCGTGGACGGCCTGGAGCCCGAACCGTTCACGATCATCCCGAAATGACCGGGAGGGCAGATGGCATTCCACCCAGCGCCCCGTCGGCGCCGCACCGCACGACGGCTCCTGACGACGTCGGTCGGCATGGTGACCGGTCTCCTCGTCACCGGCCTGCTCGCAGCGCCCGCTCCGGCGCAGTCCCGTACCGATGCCAGCGCCAGCCCCGACGCGCCGATCGGCACGGTCGCCCGCACGGTGGGCGACGCCCGCTTCGAACCGGGCCCCTGCCCCAAGACACCGGAACCGATCGAAGCGCTGGACGACGCCCGCTGCGGAACGCTCACCGTGCCCGAGAACCGCGCCGAACCGAGCGGCCGGACGATCGAGCTCGGCGTCGCGATCGTCCCCGCCGCCACCGACAAGCCGAAACCCGACCCCATCGTGTGGCTCGCGGGCGGACCCGGTGACGACGCCGTGGGGGAGGCGAAGCTGGCGATCGACGGCGGCCTGAACCGCGACCGCGACGTGATCTTCATGTCCCAGCGCGGTACGTACTCGGCCGAGCCGAACCTCCTGTGCCCCAACATCGACGAGTTCAACGCACGCTCCGTCGGCCTCGTCTACGACGCCCCGTCCACCGAACGCCTGCACGTCGAGGCCACGAAGGCCTGCCGCGACCGACTGGCGGGCCGCGGGATCGACCTCAGCGCCTACAACGACACAGAGAGCGCCGCCGACTACGAGGACCTGCGCAAGGCGCTGGGCATCGAGCAGTGGAACCTGTTCGGGATCTCCTACGGAACCCACCTGGCACTGGCCTACATGAGGCTGCATCCCGAGGGGCTCCGCTCGGTGGGCATCGACGGCATACTGCCGCCGTCCAAGTCCGGGTCGGCAGCGACCTGGAGCAGCGCCCGACAGGGCTTCGACGGCCTGTTCAAGGCCTGCGCGGACCAGCCGGCGTGCAACAAGCGCTATCCGAACCTGTCGGCCACCTTCGACCGGCTCGTGCGCGAACTCGAAGCCAAGCCGGTCACCACCACCGTCACCCTCCCCGGCAGCGACAAGCCGGTGAAGGTCGTCCTCGACGGCGGAGCCCTGGTCAACTGGATGACCTCCGCCACCCACGTGGCGCCCCAGGTGCCCGCCGCCCTCGACGAGCTGGCGCACGGCAAGCCGCAGCGGATCGCCCAGCAGTGGGCCGGCGGCAAGCTCAGCCCCCAGGCCATCGGCAGGGTCGCGCACGGCCTCGCCTACGGCGTCTTCTGCAGCGAGTGGACACCGTACGAGAGCGCGGATGCGGCGCTGCGGGGCGGCCGGGCGACGTTCCCGTCCTTCCCGCGCTCGGTACAGGCCCAGGCCCCGCAGCTCACCTTCCTCCACCCGGACTGCGACGCCTGGAACGTCCCTGCGGCGTCGCCCTCGATCCGGGAGGCCACGCGCGGTGACATCCCGACCCTCGCCCTGTCGGGCGGGTTCGACTCCCAGACCGGGGCGGACAACGGGCCGTACGTCGCCAGCACGCTGGGAAAGGCCAAGGTCGTCACGGTCCCGTACGAGCCGCACGTCGTGTTCGCCACCTCGAAGTGCGCCCAGGAGATCACCGTCTCGTTCTTCGACGACCCGGCGGCGCCGAACACCGCATGCCTGAAGGACCTCAAGGCGCCCGAGTTCGAGATCGGGCCCTGAGCCCGCCGTGAGATCACCTTGCGCCCCCGGGTCCCCGTACTCGCCTCCGGCCTGCTGTTTCACCGCTGTGGAGGCATGCCGGGGCAGAGGCTAGGGTGAGGTGAGGAGGCCGGGGGAGAGCCAGGAGCCCGTGATGCGCGGACACCGTCCCGAGCCGCCCGACGACGTGCAAGAACTCCTGGTCGCTCTCGGGCAGCTCGTCGATCAGGCCCTGGACCGGATCGAGTACCAGCGGGCCAGGGTCGAACTGGCCGTGGCCCTGCAGCGCCACATGCTCCCGCCCGGGCTGCCGCAGCTGCCCGGGCTGCGTCTGGCCGCCAGGTACGCGCCCTCACGGGGCGGCCTGGAGGTGGGCGGGGACTGGTACGACGCCTTCGTCATGCACGACGGGTCACTGGGGCTCACCGTCGGCGACGTACAAGGTCATGACGTGGAGGCCATCGCCTTCATGGGACAGGTGCGCACCAGCCTGCGCGCCCTCGCGCAGACGACGAGCGACACCCGAGAGGTACTGGGCCGCGCCAACGATCTGCTGATCGCCATGGGGTGCGGACTCTTCGCGACGTGCTGTTTCCTCCGCTTCGACCCGGTCAGCCGCGACCTGACGGTCTCCAGGGCCGGCCACGTCCCGATGGTCTGGGCCACGGCCGGAGGCGGTCACGGCATCGCGCTCGACCGCGGTGGGCCGCCGCTCGGCATCGTGTCGGGCGAGCGGTACCCGGTGACGCACCGGCGTCTGACGGAGGCCGGGGTGCTCGTCCTGCTCACCGACGGAGTGGTGGAGGGCCCGCACTACCCGATGGAGTCCGGTTTGGCCGAGGTGGTGAAACTGGTGCGGGCGGGGTTCGACGCCGATCCCGACGTGCTGGCCTCCGCCGTCGTCAAAGTGGCCGACCTGACGGGACACCGCGACGACGCCGCGGTCCTCGTCGTCCGTTACGACGGCCCCCGGGAGCCGGGCTGACCGGCGGGGCCACGGGGGCGGCTGGGGTCGCCGGTGGCGGGATCTGAGCGCAGACTGCTGTCGTGAGCAGTGCGGAGGTGGGTCGTCTCGGGTCCACCGCGCTGCGCATCCTCGCCGTCGCCGCCGTCTACTACGCGGCCGCACGGATCGGCCTCCTCCAGCAGCTGGTCCGTGACCAGGTCACCCCCCTGTGGCCACCGACCGGCGTCGCGCTGGCCGCGCTGCTCATGATGGGGCTGCGGGTCTGGCCTGGCATCGCGCTGGGCGCGTTCCTGGCCAATGTGTTCCTCGGGCCCTCGCTGCTCTCCGTACTGGTCATCACCGCGGGCAACACCCTGGCGCCGGTCTGCGCCGCTCTGATGCTGCGCAGGGCCGGGTTCAGGAACGAGCTGGACCGCCTGCGGGACGTACTGGCACTGGTCTTCCTCGGCGCGCTCGCCGGGATGTCGATCAGTTCGACCATCGGTACCGGGGTACTGGTCCTCTCCGGAGCGCTGGACGCCGGCGACTTCTGGCCCACGTGGTCGGTGTGGTGGGCCGGTGACGCGATGGGGATCCTCGTCGTCACACCCTTCCTGCTCGTGCTGCGCAAGGCCCGGTGGCCGTCGGGGGTCGGCCCCGGCCGATGGATCGAGGCGGTGGCGCTGGCCCTCGGCACGCTCTTCGTCACGCTGCTGGCGACGCGCTCGCGCGACTCGAACCTGCTCTTCCTCGTCTCGCCGTTCCTGATCTGGGCGGCCTTCCGCTTCCGGCTGGCCGGGGCGGCGCCGTGCGCGCTCGCCGTCGTGACGCTGGCGGTCCTGGCGGCCGCCGGCGACAGGGGCCCGTTCGTCGGCGACGACGTCTTCGCCACCATGTGACGCTCCAGGCCTTCAACGGCACGACCGCACTGACGGCCCTCCTTCTCGCGGCCGTCATCACCGAACGCGACCGGACGTACGAGGAGATCAAGCAGCTCTGCGGGCGGCTCGCGGAGGTGGTGGCGCGGATGGAGCCGCGCCCCGAGTCCTACCGGTCCCCGCCCGAGGACCATCCGCCGCCCCGATGACCCCGAGGGGTGGGCGCACGCGCTCAGCAGCAGGGGCGGGCAGCCGAGGTCGAATGCCCGCCCCCGCCGGCCGGTGCCGGTCAGCTCGTGCCGAGAAGGGCCTTCATCCGGGCGATCTCCGCGCTCTGGGAGGCGACGATCGCTGCGGCCATGTCCTTGGCGGGCCGGTACGCGCCTTCGGCCTGCTCGGTCTTGGCCATGGCCACGGCGCCCTCGTGGTGCTCGACCATCATCTGGAGGAAGGCCGTGTCGAACGCCTTGCCGGAGGCGGCCGCGAGCTGCTGCATCTCCTCGGCGGTCATCATGCCGGACATGGTGTGTCCGCCGTGGTCCCCGTCCGTGGCCGGGACCTTCTCGCCCCAGGAAGCCAGCCAGCCGGAGAGGGTCTTGATCTCCGGATCCTGGGCCTTCTTGACCTCCTCCGCGAGCTTCTTCACCTCTGCGGACTCCGCGCGGGTCGCGGCGAGGTCGGCCATCTCGACGGCCTGCCGGTGGTGGGGGATCATTCCCTGGGCGAAGACCGCGTCGGCGGCGTTGTGGTCGCCCTGCCGTGCCGGGGCAGGGGCGGACGGCGAGGCGGAGGAGCCGTGTCCGTCGTGGGCGGAGCCGGCGTCGTCGCCGTTGCCGCCACAGGCGGCGAGGACGAGTGCGGCGGTGGCGGCCGCGGCCACGGTCGTGGCACGGCGGATCAGGGAACGCTTGCTGGTCATGATGCTGCTCCTGCGGTGAGGGCACGCGCGCGTCGGGGCGTGCCGGGGTAGGGAACGGTCCGAGTGCTCGGGCCGCCCTATATGCGCAGGAGTTGCAATTCGCTCAGGGACGGTGGCGCGCGTCCGCCGACCCCACCGCTCGTGTCGATCCCGCCACCGAGGACCGGCACGGCCGCGACGCCGCTCGGGGCGGCGGCCGGGGAGGGCAGGACGGGGGCGCCCGCCGTGCCCGCGGCGGCGCAGGTCGCATCCGCGTGCTGGGCGTGCCCGCCGCTTCCGTCACCGGCCGGTTCGTCGGCCCGCGCGGCGCCGTCGTGCTGCACCGCGTGCTCGTCGGCGGCAGGCGCGCCGTGCCCGGGGGCCGTCCCGTGGGCGGCGGCGCATCCGGGTGCGGCGGCGGAAACCGGAACGGCGCCCGGCCCGAGGCCGTGCATGCCCACGAGGCCCACCAGTACGGCCAGGACCAGCAGGAGGCGGGAACGCAGCCCGAGCGGCCTCATCGCGCGCGTCGCCTGCTGATCCATACCGGCATCGTAAGCGTCCCCTCCGCACGGGGCGAAGCCGGCCCGCAACCCCGCCCCTTACATGCGCGGGCATACGGCACGCCCGTCCGCCCTTCCGTCCGCCCTTCCGCCCGCCCGTCCGCGTGCCGGTTCGACGTCGTACGCGACCGGGTGGCCGCGGACCGTGCCCGCGAGAGCGAGACCGGGACCCGGGTCTCCGTACCCGCGACGGAATCCCGACCACGGATCAGGCCCCGGCTCACCGTCACCCGGCGGTCATCGCCCGTCAGGAAGGCCCGCTGCCCCTCGCGACGTGCCAGGGCGCGAACGCATTCGTAAGTCCCGCGAGAGACGTGCGCAGCTCCGGATAGTGCCGCAGCAGCACGGTGACCATGCTGTTGTCGTCGATCCAGGCCATGCCGGCCTTGGAGTACACCTCGGGGGTGTAGTAGTCGGTGAAGAAGCGGTCGCTGTTCAGTCGGCGCGAGGCCATCAGGATGAAGATGCGGAATGCCGTGTCGCTGAAGGCGAATCCGGTCGGAAGCTTCTCGGCATACATTCCGACTGTCAGGTCGACGTCTTCGATGTCGTCGTAGAGCCGCTCGATCTCCTTGGCCCACACGGGATTGTCCGTCAGGTCCTCGAAGTTCGCCGCGGGCTTCAGCCGCAGCAACCGCCGGAACTCGTTGTAGCGGGGGATGCCCAGTTCCCGGTTGCGCAGGATGTCCGTGGCGGCGAGGTCCTGTCGTTGTCCATCGGGGCGCTCGAAGTCCTGGAGGAAGTGCGGGAAGTTGTGCAGGGTCACCAGTCCCGGGTGGAGGGTGCCGAAGCTGTACAGCAGGTTGGCCATTCCCTTGGTCTTCAGCACGTTCAGCGCCGCAGGCCCGGCGATGTCGCGGAAGGTGCAGTCGCTGAGGGTGGAGTCGTCGGAGGCGGAGCGCAGGTGCCAGTGGTCGCGGACGAGCGGGTGCATGCGGTAGACGGCCACGAATTCCTCGGTGAGGGAGTACGGGACGCCGTAGTGGTCCGTCTTGCTGCCGGGGATGCCGCTGACGGTCTCGCTCTCCGTGATCCGGCCGTAGAAGTTGTGGACGCGCTCACCCGCGATGCCCCACCAGTTGGATCGCAGGGCTTTGACGGTGGTCGGGTGGCTGATGACGGCAGGGGTCCACTCCACCGTATGGATCTTGGCGAGGAGCGCGGCGTTGACGAGGCGGGCCCGCTGGAACAGCTCCTCGTCGTCCCAGGACGGGTAGACGGCGTGCAGGTGGTCGCAGATCGCGTTGTGCTCCTGGGCGAACAGGTTCTGCATCATGACGAGACCCAGCCAGAAGCCGGGAACGCGCGAGGGGTCGAGGGCGGGGTCGGAGGGGAGCGGGGTCGACTCTTCGCCGAAAAGGTGCAGTTTGCCCGTCTTGCCGGTGCGCACCTGGCGCTGTTCCGCCTCGTTGTTCCCGTAGATCTGGGACGCGTCCCACCAGTGGGACGAGACGTTGACGCGGGTGTCGGGAGTCCCCGCGGGTGACCGGGGGTCGCGGGTCGGGTCGTCCGGTGTCCGCATGATCCGCATCGGGCGTTCGGGCCACGGATCGTCGTCCAGGAGGGGAACTTCCCAAGGCCGTTCCGTGGGGCTGGTTCCGTGACTGAACCAGTCGCGGACCATGAACTGCAGCCAGGCGGCGACCAGGGAGTTGACCGACTCGGCCGGGATCAGTGCCTGGCGGGTGAGGAGGACGCGGCTGACCTCGCGCGGGTTCGGCCGCGAGAGGACGCTCTCCGGCGTGGCCGGGGCGATCTTGTCCAGCGGGATGTTCCGGCCGAAGCGCGTTCCCGCCATGCCCATGCGCGGTTCTTCGAGGTCATTGTGGCTGCCGTCGGGAGTCCGGTTGACCCGGTGCCTATCGGAGGGCGGCGCGGGGGTCGGGAGGCCTACGGAGGGCAGCCGGGACGTGTCGTGGAGGTTCTCCTGACGGAGCTTGACCCGCAGCCCGAAGAGGGTCAGCAGACCGGGCGTGACCGCCAGGCGGTCCCAACCGGTGCGTCGGTCGACGAACTCGGCGATGCGGGTGATGATCCGCCACGGTAGGGACGAGCGGTATCCGGAGCCGGATCGTCGGGGGACGGAGCGTCGTTGCATGCTCATCGTGGTGCTCCTCAGGATCGGTTCCCGGGTCAGGTCGGGTGTCGCGAGGCGGCCAGGACGGTTCGCGGGCGCGATGCATCGCCGAGGATCACGTCGCTCGCCTTCTCGCTGATCATGTAGATCGGAACGGCGATGAAGAAGCCGGGAATTCGGGGGAAGACCGAGGCGTCGACGATCCGCAGGCGGTTCACACCGCGTACCCGGAAGCGGCTGTCCACGACCGCCGAGGGATCGTCGGCCCGGCCCATCTTGCAACTGCAGGACGCGTGATGGCCCCATGCCTCGTCCTGCACGAAGCGGCGGACGCTCTCGGCGTCGCCGACCCGCTCTCCCGGGCACAGCTCCGTGCGGATCACGGAGTCGGCGCTGCGGTTCATGCTGCGCACGAACTGCACGGCGGAGACCATGGCATCGAGGTCCCCGGCCTGCTCGTCCGTGCCCTCGGCGAAGTAGTGGAAGTTCACCAGGGGGGTGTCCCGGGGGTCGGCGGAGCGCAGTTGCACCCGGCCGTTGGTGTTGTGGGTCCGGCTCTTGAGGATGACCCACGTGAAGCGGTCCCGGTGGCGTGTCAGGTCGAGCGAGTAGCCGGGGTAGTAGCCGTGGAAGTCGAAGGGGCCGCCGAAGATGAACAGGTCGGGGGAGTCCATCGAAGGGCGGGACTTGCGGGTGATCCCGACGACGGCACCGTTGGTCGTGTACACGCCGTCGCCGAGCTGCCAGGCCCGGTAGCAGGCATCCGGCTCGGCTCCGGGCTCCGGCGCGTGGAAGTCGCAGTCCCCGACGACCGGGAACTCGCGGTCCATCTGGCTCACCACGCCGATCTCGTACCGGTCCTGCAGGTTCGCGCCCACGCCTTGGAGCGGGACGCGAACGGCGATGCCGTGCCCTTCCAGCTCCTCACGCGGCCCGATGCCCGAAAGCATCAGCAGCTGAGGCGTGTTGAAGGCCCCTGCGGCCAGGATCACCTCACGGGACGCGAGCACCCTGCGCGGGACCGGCAGCGCGCGACCGTCCCGGGCCCCGGGGTCGGCCCGGTAGGCGTGCGGCTGGTGCACGTAGTCGACGCCGATCGCCGCGCCCTCCTCGTCGAGCACGACCCGCGTCACCAACGAGTGTGTCCGGACGACCAGGTCGTCCGGGTGGCTGCGTTGTACGGCCCGCACGCGTTCGCGGGCGGCGCTGCGCCGTCCGTCGGTCGTCGAGATCGGGATCTGCCACAGCCCTTGCAGACCCTCGGTCTGCACGCGCCAGTCATTGGGATCGACGAACGATCCGAGCCCCTCCAGAGGGGAGAGCGGCCGGCCGATGAAGTCGGCGAGCGTGTCCTGGGCGGCGGACAGGATGACCTTCAACAACTGCTCGTCCCGGATGACCAGTTCGGGGTCGGCGAGATCGGTCGGCAGCCAACCGTCGAACCCGTGACGCGAGTCGTTGCGGTACCGGGCGGCGACGAAGGGAAGGAGCTCCAGCAAGGCGGCCAACAACCGATTGGCGGGCGGGTCCTTGGGTCTGGGGCGGTACGTACAGCGCTCCAGCCGCTCGAAGTACCGACGCATGGCGGTGCTGCGCCACGACGCGTCACCGGTCTCGCGCGCGATGTCGTCCCAGTCGCGGTTGTAGGGGTAGACGGTGATCAGCGCGTGATGCGCGGTGCAGCCGCCGACCGCCCCGGCCCGCGGATAGAGGATGCCCTCACCCGGTACGAGCTTGCTGTCGCGCTGGTGCTGCTGCTCGTCCGCGTAGTGCCGCACGAAGTAGTCCCAGCGCTGAACGGGGTCCTCGGAGGCATCGGCGTGGAAGGCGGGAACCAGGTAGTTGTCGTTCTCCTCGGCACCCCCCGCGTCGAGCAGAAGGACGCGCATGCCCGAGGCCGCGAGGTTGGCCGCCAGCGGTCCACCGCCGGCGCCCGCGCCGACGACGACGAAGTCGAAACCCGTTTCGGCCGGTGGGGCGCCGGACTCCGTGGTCACTTCCCTTTCCTCTTCCCGAAGTCGGCCGCACGGGCGGCCAGGGTCGTGTTGACGGCTGAGATGAGCGTGGTCAGGGCGGCCGTGCGGGGCGGCAGTTGGCCGCGGAGGCCGAGCAGGGCGGCAGTGGCGGTGTCACTGCCGTGGATCAGCACGCCCTCTCGGAGATCTTCCTGGAGCCGCTGGCCGTGGTTGGTGAGCAGATCGAGACCGAGCAGGATGGTGCGGATCCCGAAGAGCCGGAAGGCGTAGATCGCCGCCGGACTGACGTCACGGTCGGGGTCGAGGCGCCGGATGAGCAGGGTGGGCGCCAGTAGTCCGGTGATGCCGTTGAAGAGCCGGATGCCGGCCAGGGCGTACACCGAGGTCGGACGTCGGGCAGCGCGATGCTTGGCCATGCTGTCTCCCTGGAGTGCAGTGGCTGCTGCGGCCACGAATAGCCCCCGGGATGCGATGACTCCCCACCAACCACACTAGGGTGATGGCTGTGCGTGTGCATCTTGGGACCTTGGGTGGGGGCGCGAACCTTCGCACGTGACCCGAGGGGCGTTCACCATGGTGTGCGACTGCACCATCGCTTGCGCGTTGGTACGCTGACTGTACGGGGGCTGCTCCTGACAGCCCTTCACGCTGCGGCTGACGCACCTGCTCACGGATCCGGCCGCCCGGTCGACACGCACCTGCAGTCGACGCGCACCCGCAACGGCTTCGAGACGTGCCGCGGGCGCTACCCGCTCGGCGGCTTACGCCTCATCATCACCGACGATCACGATGTGGCCTGTGGACCGAGTGGGAGCCGGGTCATGCGCGTGCAAGTGAAGTGGTGGCCACAGGGGTTGCGGTGGCGGGTAGCGCCGGCACTGGTCCTGTTGGTGACGCTGTTCGTCGTCGCGGGTCGGGTGGACGCCGCCCTCGGCCGGATCGGGGCACCGGGGTACCCGTCTGCGGGCTGGGGCAGCCTGGTCTCGCTCGATCCCAGCTCCAACGAAGCCCGCACGCAGGCCCGTACGGCCTGGTGCGTATGGTTCAACACCCAGGGCCCCGATCCGGGGCCGTACGTGCAGGCCTGCCTCGACGCGTTCACGAGCGAAGGACACGACCGGGTCCAGGCACCAACGACCGGGGGAGCCGAGGCGCGACTGCTGATCCGGTGGTACGTCGCGATCGACGCGGTTCTCATCCTGTTGTACATGTGGTTGTTCTCCCGGGCCCTGATCGCCCTCGGTGCCAGGGTCCGCCGGTCGGCGGACCCGAGTGCCTCCCTGCGATGGGCCACCGAGCCCTCCCGGCGTCGCCTTCTGATCGCTGCCCTGCTGTTGGTGGAAGCGGTGGAGGACACGCACCAGTGGAAGCTGTCCGGGCGCGACATGACACCGGAGCGGATCGATGGACTCTTCCAGATCGTGGGCTGGGCGGCCGTCTGCAAGTGGGCCCTGGTGGCTCTGGCCGTGTTGCAGCTGATCGCGCTGATCGTCTGCACGAAGGCGTGGACGACGCAGCCGTGACGGGGCGGATCCTGCGGCGGCCGAGCCGGAACGGGTCCGCACCTTCGGCAACCCGTTGACCTGCCGTTGACCTGCGGTCGCTGACCGGGCTATGGCACGGCTCCGAGCCGGGCGGCGCGCCTCACGGCAGCGAACCGGCGGACCCCACCAGCAGCTCTTTCACTGCCTCCGGTCCGTCCACATGGGCGGCGTGCCCGGCGGCCAGCGGTTTTTTGGAGAGGCCGACTCCTCGCCGCCTATGGAGCGGGCGCCCCGCTCCGGACGCGGAGCGGGAACGCTGGCAGCGGATCGGCCTGTTCCGGCACCGGGGCGTTCCCGCGCATCACGAGATCCCGCAGGTCGAGAGTCCGCGGTCCGCTTCCGACGTTCCGGACGAGGTCCACCGGTCTCCCCGACGGATCAGACGTACGTGGACGCGCCCCGCGCACGCGGTAGCGGTGCATCGCTACCACCGAGCGGACCGGAACGGCCGGAACGGGCCCTCTTGACCGTGAAGTGCACCTGAAGCGCTCCGGTCCACACGAGCGCCGAGCCCAGCAGGTGGAGCATCACGAGGAGCGAGGGCAGGGCCGTCAGCGACTGCACCAGCCCCACGAGGCCCTGACCGAGGAGCACGGCCAGGAAGACGACCGTCTTGCGGCGCGCGGCGCCGAAGCCCTCCTCGGGCAGCGCCGACAGCAGGGCTCCGGCCAGGACCAGGGTCGCCCCGGCCAGCACGCCGTGAACGACGGTCACGCCCGTCCAGTCGAAGGGCATCCGCGCCACGTCGGAGGAGTCACCCGCGTGCGGTCCGGAACCGGTGGCGAGCGTGCCCACGACGACCAGGAGGGCCGTCACCGTGACCAGGGCCGTCGACAGCGCCCGGATCCGCGCGACGGACCCGGGTGCGAGGGGGACCGGTTCGAGGGGGACCGGTGCGCCGGCCTGCTCACCTTCGGTATCCGCGTACGCCGCGTGCCAGGTGTACACCGCGGCCGTGAGCAGCAGCGTGGCGGCGAGGAAGTGCGCGGCGACGATGTACGGGCTCAGCCGCATCCATACGGTCACTCCGCCGACGACCGCGTTCAGTACGACGATCCAGAACTGTGCCCAGCCTCCGCGCAGCACCGTGGGCATCGGCCTTTCCTGGAGGCGCGCGGTGATGACGACCCAGCCCACCACCGCGCACAGCGCTCCGGTGAGCAGCCGGTTCCCGAACTCGATGGCGCCGTGCATCCCCATTTCCGCAGTGGGGGCCAGCGTCTCTCCCGTACACATGGGCCAGTCGGTGCAGCCGAGACCGGAGCCCGTGACGCGGACGATCCCACCGGTCACGATGATCGCGATGCTTGCCGCGACGGAACCGAGTGCGGCCAGTCTGACGCTTCTCGCTCCCAGCGAGTACCTGCCGGCAAGCCATGAGAGGGGAGTTCGCACGATCAGCCTTCCATTGTTCTGTTTTCCCGGCCGCAGGGCGGAACCCCAGCGTACGCCGCGCGTTCGCTCCGGCCTGACGGGGTGTCGTACAACCGGGTCAGTCGCGTACGCCGTCGATGTCGACCTGCACGTGCCGCGGTCCGCGGAAGATCTGGTTGCGCCGGTAGGGCGGCGGGTCCTCGACGAGCCGGGGGTTCTCCACCCTGCGGAAGAACTCGCCGACCGCGACCTGGACCTCGAGCCGCGCGAGCGGAGCGCCGAAGCAGAAGTGGATGCCCTGGCTGAATCCGAGGTGCTGGTTGTCGCGGCGCTCGAGGTCGAGCTCGTCGGGGTCGGTGAACCGGTCCGGGTCGCGGTTCGCCGAGCCGTATGCCAGGAAGATCGGCGCCCCCTTCGGGATGGTGGTGCCGGCGATGTCGATGTCTTCCACGGCCGAGCGGGTCGGCCAGAACTGCACCGACGACTCGAAGCGCAGCAGCTCCTCCACCCCGGGCACGATCAGCGCGGGCCGCCGGCGCAGCTCCTCGAGCGCGTCGGGGCGTCGCAGCAGGGTGAGCACGCCGTGGGCGATGAGATTGACCGTGGTCTCGTGCCCGGCGAAGAGCAGCAGCACGGCATTGCTCGTGACCAGGCCCCTGGGCATCCCTCCCTCCGGGCCGTCCTCGTGCACCATCGCCGAGAGCATGCCCGGGCCCGGCTGCCGGGCGTACCGGTCGTGCAGCTCCGCTGCGAACTGCCCGAACTCCTGCAGGGCCTGGTTGCCCCCGGCCAGCCGGCTCCGGAACTCTTCGGAGGCGGTCTCGGGCCCGTACTCCCAAGCGTCCAGGGCGGTCTCGATCCAGTGGTGGAAGCGTGGCTCGTCCTCCAGCGGCACGCCCAGAACCTCGCAGATCACCGTCACCGGCAGGGGATAGGCGAAGTCGTCGACGGCATCGATCCGATCCTTGCCCCGCATGCGGTCCAGGAGGCCGTCGACGATGCGGTGGATCTCGGGCTCCAGGTTGGAGATCAGGTGAGGCGCATGGGGCGGACCGACGAAATGAGGCGTCATCATCCGGCGATCCCGATCGTGCTCGGGCGGATCGCACGTGATGATGCTCGGTTCCGCCGCCTGTTCGGCCCCCTGTTCCGCCGCCTGTTCGGCCGCCGGCTCCGCCGAGTCCCCCGTCCGGTCCGATCCCGGGGCGGGACACTTTCGTGGATCCGAACTGACCCGCGGGTCATGCAGCAGCGTGACGATCTCCCGGTAGGTGCTGACGACGTAGGTTCCGTCCGGCTGCCGCGCCACCGGTGTCTTGCGCAGTTCTTCGTAGAAGGGGTACGGATTGGCGCGGTTGACATAGCGGAGGGCCTGCTGCCAGGGGGTTTCCTCGACCACGAGGCTCCCCTCCTTCTTCCTGTCGGTGCGGTCCGCCCAGACGCCCGGCCGGCGCGCGCATCAGTGACGTCGAGGCCGGAACTCGGCCGTCCGCTCGCTCGGGGCGTGGCCGGTCAGGACGACGTCGGGGACCTCCGTCGGGACGCCGGGTTCCGGGAATTCGGCCGGCATCGGCTTCATGTCGGGCGGCCGGTCCCAGCCCGGCGGCGGAGGCGGAAACGGAGCGGATCGCTCGATCAGCTTCCCGTAGTGCTCCAGCCACTTGCCGTGATCGAACGTGACGGCCGCGACGATGCGGCCCCGGTGGCCGTAAGCGGCCGCGAAACTGCGCCCTGCGACGGACCCCTGGGTGAAGACGATCTCGTCACCGAAGGGCGGGACGCCGACGGACTTGATGTTGACGCCGAACTGACCGGACCAGAAGCCGGGGACCAGCAGGTGCGGGCGGTAGTGGGGCTCGAGGTTCACCATGTTGTGCGCCGCCACCTCGGCGCCGAAAACGGCGTTGTCCCAGTGTTCCATCGCGAGGAACTCGTACTCGTACAGCACGTGCGGTGCACGCGCCACGTCCCCGGCCACGTAGATGCTGTCGGTGACCACGCCGTTGATGTCGAAGGCACGGCCACCGGCGTCGCACCCGACGCCCCAGAAACCGGCCGCCAGCCCGGAGCCCTCCAGCCATTCCACGTTGCGGATCGACCCCAGCGAGGCCACCACCACGTCGGCGTCGACGACGGTTCCGTCCGAGAGCCGAGCACGTCGCACGTGTCCGGCGGAGTCGCCCTCCAGCGACGACACGCCCAGCGTGCAGCGCAGGTCCACGCCGTGATCGCGCTGCATCTGGGCGGCGATCTCCCCGATCACCCCGCCGAGCGCGCCGACCAGCGGCGCCGAACCCCGCTCGACGACGGTCACGGGGATGTCCAGCTCCCGGCAGACGGAGGCCACTTCCGAGCCGATGAACCCGGCGCCGATGACCAGGACCCGCGACGGCGGCTCGGCCAGCGCCGCCCGTAGCCGTGCGGCATCATCACGCGAGCGAATCGTGTGGACCCCCTGAAGGGCGGCCTCGGTCGGATTCGGCCACTGCCGCGCGCGGGTGCCCGTGGCGATCAACAACCGGTCGTACGGGACCTGCTCGCCGTCGGCCAGGCGCACCTGCTTGGCGGCCCGGTCCAGCCCGGTGGCGGCCACCCCGAGCCGCCAGTCCGCATCCACTTCTCGCATGCGGGGCAGCTTGGTGTGGTCGGCCGGCACCCAGCCTTTGAGTACTTGCTTGGACAGCGGGGGACGGTCGTAGGGCTCGTACGGCTCGTCCCCGATGATGGTCAGGGAACCGGTGAAGCCCTCCTCGCGCAGGGCTTCCGCGGCCCGCAACCCGGCCAGGGAGGCACCCACGATGACGATCCGGCCGTTGGCCCTGAAATCGCGCACCAACTCCGCCACCGTCGCCGGCAAGGTCATGACGCCCCGCCCCGCTCCGCGCCCTCCAGGCGGTCGATCACGATCGCGTGCACCGGGCACGCCACAGCGGCTCGCTCAACCTGCAGGCGCCGCTCGTCATCAGGGTTCGGCTCGTAGGTGAGTGCCTCCTGACCGCTCAACCTGAAGACCTCGTGAGCCAGATACACACACTGTGCGTATCCCTGGCATCGATTCAGGTCCACGACGATCCGCATGGGCAGGCTCCTTCCGCTCCGCCTCCCCCCACGACGACCAGCGACGCGGTCATGCAGCTCCGGGGCGGACCGCGAGCCCCTCGCCGAGCGACCCTCCTCGACGTCCCACCGGTCGCGCCGGTCGAGGCCGTCGACCGAGCAGACCTGCTCCTGTCGTGCGCCCTAGAAAAAATACTCGTCCCACCGTCCGGCGATCGCAAACCCGTCAGCGCGGAGAGCGAGCTCCCGAAGGGCCGATGCAGCAGGCACGGGCCGCCCGGCCGTGGTTCCGAAACGGAGGGGCCGGGGAGCGGCAGGCCTTCCTCAGACCACGGAGAGGAGGTCCACCACGAAGACGAGCGTGGAACCCGCCGGGATCAACGGCGAGGGGGACTGGTTGCCGTAGCCGAGGCGCGGGGGAACGATGATCTGGCGCCGACCGCCGACCTTCATCCCCCTGAGCCCCCGGTCCCAGCCCTTGATGACCCTGCCACCACCCACGGCGAACTTGAACGGCTGGCCCCGGTCCCAGGAGGCGTCGAACTCCCTTCCGGACTCGAAGGTGACCCCGACGTAGTGAACCCGGACGACCCTGCCCGGCTTCGCCTCGGGGCCGTCCCCGACGACGAGGTCCCGGATGGTCAGCTCCTCGGGAGCATCGCCCTCCGGAAGTTCGACCTCGGGCTTCGTCAGTTCACTCATCGCAACCTCGTTACTCTCCGCCAGCATCCCTCGTGCGTAGTAGGTGATCACGCTACCGAGAACGCTGATCGACTGGAGTACATCACACCCCACGGAGCACGGCGCGGCGCGACGAGCCGGTGTACGGCCGGCACGGCCCTCACGGCCCTCGGGACGGATGCACCGGACCGTACGCACGACGAGCAAGAGCAGCTGAGCAGCTGAGCAGGCCGCACGGGGACGGGGACGGCGACGGGACGGGCCTGATCAACGGCGTGGCGGGAGTGCGGGTTTGAGGACAACGGGGCCGCGCACAGACGCCCCGACCTGCCTTGTAGCGGAACTCACACCGGGCGGCCTCACCACATCCTGGCTTCCCTCTTAAGATCGTTCAGGGCGCGGCGCCGGTCGGTACGACGGGCTTCGGCGGGCGGCCACTCGACTGTCGACCTGCGCTTCCACGGCTCCGCCCGACGACCAACGACCGGCACGCACTCTCGACCAAGAGGCGTGACCACACCCCGCGCACGCTTGCCCGATCCTCCGACCTCGGGCCCTCCTGCACGGGACTTCCGCGCAGCGCATCCATCCCGACCCGCGATCCGTCGGATCCGTCCGCGCTGCCCCGACGAAAGGCAATGAGATGACCGACAGCCGTTCCCTGAGCGTGGCGGTACTCGGCCCCGGGGGCGTCGGCGGTCTGCTCGCCGCACTGATGGCGCGAGCCGGGCACCGGGTGACGTGTCTGGCGGGTGAGGAGACCGTGCAGGCCCTGCGCAGCGACGGCATCCAGGTGAGCAGCGGCCAGTTCGGCACCTTCACCTCGAGGGTCGATGCGGACACCGAACTGCGGCAGCCGGTCGACCTGTGCCTGGTGACGGTGAAGCAAACGGCGCTGGCGGCGGCGCTCGACCGAGTGCCGTCGGGCGTTCTGGGCGACGGCCTCGTAGTGCCGCTCCTGAACGGGATCGAGCACCCCGCCACGCTCCGCAGGCGCTACCCGTCGGAGCTCGTGGTGCCGGGAGTGATCCGCGTCGAATCGAGCCGGCAGGCACCGGGCCGGATCGTGCACGGCAGCCCGTTCACGGAGATCGATCTGGCGAGCGCCACGACGGATCGCGGACGCCTCCACGAGCTGGCCGATGTGCTCGCGGACGCCGGAGTCACCACCCGGGTGCGCGACGACGAGTCCGGCGCACTGTGGGGGAAGCTGGCGTTCCTGGCTCCCTTCGCACTGCTCACGACGCGCCACCAGCTTCCGATCGGCCAGATCCGCACCGAGCACCGTGACGAGCTGCTGGCGCTGGTGGAGGAGGTGGCCGCGGTGAGCCGTGCCTGCGGTGCGCCGAGCGACACCGCCGGCACGGTGCGGCTGTACGACGCTTTCCCCGCCGCGGCGAAGTCGTCCATGCAGCGCGACGCCGAGGCCGGCCGACCGCTGGAGACGGACGCGATCGGAGGGGCGGTGCTGAGGGCTGCCGGGCTCCACGCGGTGCCGGTGCCGCGCGTGGCGAGCCTGCTCGACGAGATCGGAGTGCGCGGCCACTGACGGTCGCGTCACAGGGACGCCGTACGGGCGGGAGCCACCGAGGAGTTGCCCGGTGGCGCCCGCCCGCAGGACGGTGGGTCGGTCACCCGTTCCGAGGGACGAACGCCTCCCCGGAACGCGCTTCGGTCCAGATGTCTTCGGCGCCCACTTCCGCGACCCGGTACTTGCCCAGGGAGCTGATCAGCAGGCGCATCTCCAACGCCAGGCACTCGACGAAGTTGGTCAGGCCCGTCTCCGCGTCCTCGTCCGACGCGACCAGGGCAGCCCGTCCGAGACCCACCGCGGTGGCCCCGAGCGCCAGGCACTTGACCGCCCGGGCACCCTCCCAGATACGGCCGCTGACCAGCAGGGAGTTGTCCTGCGCATCGAGGCGTTGCAGGCACTCCGCCAGCGGGAGCCCCACGTGGTCGAGGAAGGCGCGGGGGGCCCAGCCGGTGCCGCCCTCCGCCCCGTCCACGGTGACCGAGTCCGCCCCGGCCGCCCAGGCAACGGCCGCGGCCAGGTGAACGTCGCGCGAGGGCGGCAGCTTCACCCACACCCGACAGCGCGGATAGTTGTTGCGCATCAGCCGGATCTGCTGGCGCAGGATCTCCTCGGTGAAGGTTCCCGGGCTGCTGCAGCGCAGCACCGAGTCCTCGGCGGGTTCGTAGATGTCCAGGACGTCGTACTGCGACGACAGTTCGGTCGCGCGCTTGCGGGGGACCAACGTCATGCCGCCCACACCGGGCTTCGCACCCTGACCCACCTTCAACTCGAAGGCCAGCCGACCGCTCTCCAGCAGGGGGGCGGCCGAGGGGTCGCTGTACACCAGGTTCCACACCTCGGCGTCAGCGTCTTCGGTGCTCTGCTGGACGACCACGCCACCGAACCCGTCCGGCGCCGCCGAGGCGTACTCGGTGATGCGGCGCAGCAGCGAGCTCTCCTTCTCCTCGGCCATCCGACCGTAGCCGGACACGGGGACGATGTTCTCACCGATCACCATGGGGATGCCCAGGCCTCCGGCCTGCCGGGCGACCGCTTCGCCGAGGTCGCCGCTGGCCACCCTGGTGGAGCCGAACGCCGCGACGAAGAACGGGAAGGCGGAGCGGAAGCCGCCGATCGTCGTGGTCAGGTCCACGTCCCCACAGACCGGTTCACGACCGAGGTCGATCATCTTCTCCATGCGGTGCGGTACGAAGACGGGCGGCACGAGACGGGCCCGGTCGATCGCGTCCTCCGGCCGGGCGCTCGCCTCGCCGTGCTCGCCGTAGAGCGTGGTCCCGTAGTCCTCGCTTTCCGGAAAGGCCGCGGCCGCGCCGTGCCGGGCGCGGGCCCGTACCTGCCGCTCCGGGAACCCGGGAGCCGTCAGGCCGCTCACGGACGAAGCTCCCCCGGCAGCTTGGGGTAGGCCGTCGCCTGCCACACCGCGTCGAGTCCACCCAGGAAGCGGGTGAACCGCTCGACGCCCAGGCCGAAGCCCGCGCTGGAGGGGATCCCCTCGCGCGCCAGGGTGAGGTACCACTCGTACTTCGCCGGGTTCTCGCCGGTCTCGCGGATCCGCATCATCAGGTTGCGGTAGTCCGACTCGCGCTCGCTGCCGCTCATCATCTCGCCGAAGCCACCCGGGAAGATGAGGTCGAAGTTGCGCAGGACACCGGGCTCTTCGGCGCTTTCCTTGTCGTAGAAGCCGCGCGAGCCCTTGGGGTAGTCGGTGATGAAGAACGGGTGCTCGGCCGCCTTGGAGATGATCTCCTCGCCTTCCCACTCGATCTCCGTGTTCTCGTCCTGGCCGTATCCGCCCCCGGCGAGTTGGGCCACCGCCTGCGCGTGCTTCATGCGGCCGTACGGGGCGTCGAGGACGCGCTTGAGCCCGTCCACGTCGCGCCCGAGGATCTCCAGCTCCCGCTGAGCGGTGCTCAGCACGTGCTCGACGCAGTGCCGGGTCAGCTCTTCCGCGACCCTCATCGCCTCCTCGCGCGAGCCACCGGCGATCTCCACGTCCAGCTGGTGGAACTCGGTCAGGTGGCGGTGGGTCACCGCCGTTTCCAGCGGCTCGAGCCGGACGTTCGGGGCGACGTGGAAGATCTTGGGGAAGCTGAGCAGGGAAGCCTGCTTGTAGAGGATGCCGCTCGTCATCAGCTTGTAGCGGTGGCCGTAGTAGTCGATGTCGACCTGCTTGGCACCGCGGGCGCCCGGGTCGGTCACCGGGCCGATGGTGGGTGGCAGCAGCTCGGTGAAGCCCTCACCGGTGAGGAAGTCCCGAGCTCCGGCCAGGAACCGGTTCTGCACGAGCAGTGCGGCGCGGGTGCGCTCCGAAGTCAGATGGGCGCGTGGCGTCGGGAGCGCGGCCCCCGTGTTCTCAGCGGACAATCTCTCGTTCCGTTCGAGTGCTGTGGCGAGACGGGTGATAGAAGGGTGTGACGCTCCGGGACTGGGCTCGAAGCCGAGCAATGCGCCACGACAATTCGGAACCTGTAATTCCATATCCACCTCCGAAGGAGTGTGGTCGAGATCACCAAGTGGGAGATTCTTAGGCGGATGCATCGCCGCGGCTCCCGAAGGTTAGAGCAGCCCGGGAAATGATCTTGACTCATATGGAGCATCCATGTCAAGATCTCCGCGACACGGAGCAATGGCCCCGGGATTGTTATGTCCGATACCCCGGCGCCTCGGCTGAACAAGCTGTGAATTTCCTTGGAAAATCCTGCGTCGAATCGACGAGAGCGTTGGCCGAAGGTGGTGGCGTCTCTGCGTGGGCCGGCCTTCCGTGTGCCGAGACAGCACAGGTGCATCACACGACCGGAGGTTGACCCGTGGGTCTGAGCAACGCTTCCCACCAGCATGAACCGGGCTCCGAGGAGCTGCGGTTCCACTGGTGCTCCCCCCTCGACAGCGGTCAGCAGAAGGCCACCGAGAAGTATCAGGTCGGTCATCTCGACTTCGGTGGAATCGTTGATTTCGCCAAGGAGGCTGACCGGCTCGGGGTGGATTCCCTTTTGATGGGAATCAGCTATCACATGCCCGATCCACTGCCGATGATCGGCGCTCTGGTCCGGGAAACCGAACGCGTGAAGTTCATTCTCGCCTATCGCCCGGGACTGGTTTCTCCGACACTTTTTGCGCAGATCGTCAACACGGTCTCCTGGATGTCCGATGGCCGTATATCGCTGAATTTGGTTGCCGGTATTTCTCCGGCGGAGCAGGCGTACTACGGGGACTTCGTAGCGCACGACGGACGCTATGCCCGCATGAACGAATTCCTCGAGATCCTGCACCGCACATGGCGCGGGGAAACGCCGCTTTCCTACAGCGGTGAGCACTACCGCATCGAGGAGGCCCAGCTCGGGCTCGGATATCTCGGCGGCGGGCGTCCGGAGGTCTACATCAGTGGAGCTTCCGGTCCGGCCCAGGAGACCGCGCTCCAGCACGGCGACTGCTGGCTCCGCTACGGAGACACGCCTGAGGGCATCGCCGAGGCCGCCGCGCCGGTGCTGGCCAAGGGCGGCCGGGTCGGGATCCGCATGCACGTCCTGGCCCGCGAGACCCGCGCCGAGGCGCTCGCCGACCTCGCGGAGATGATGCGCGACCCGGACGAGGACCACCGCGAGTGGGTCGCGAAGTTCGTCGCCGCCTCGGACTCCGAGGCCGTGCGGAATTCCTTCCGGCTGGCCGAGCAGGCCGACGGGGACTGGCTCTCTCCGGTTCTCTACTCCGGTGCCGTGGCTTATCGTGGCGGCCCCGCACTGTGCGTGGTCGGAAGTTACCGAGAGGTAGCCGCATACCTGCACTCGTACAAGGCGTCGGGCGTCAGCGAGTTCATCTTCTCCGGCTGGCCGACCCGTGACGAGATGCGGACGTTCTACACGCACGTGCTCCCGCTGATCCGCGAACTCGAAGAGAACGAGCGGACGGCATGACCGAAAATCGGCTTCACCGGAGTCTTTTCGCCTCCGGTGTCCTGCTCGGGCTCATCGCGGAACAGGTCGTGCTGTTCGCCGTCCCGCTGCTCATCTACCAGGACACCCACGAGGTGGCGAGCCTCGGATTGGCATTCGCGCTCGAATGGCTTCCCGGCCTGATCGCCTACCCCTTCGCAGGGATCCTGGCCGACCGCGACGGCGGAGCCCGGCTCTTCTCCCGGGTGACCGCGGCCCGGGCCGTCGTGCTGGTGTGCGTGGTCGTCATCTGCCTGACCCAGTCGTCGTGGACGACCGGGGCCCTGATGGCCGGCGGAGCCTTCCTCTCGGTCTTCATGGCGCCGACGCGGATGGCCGTGGAGAAGATGGTTCCGCAACTGGCCAAGGGCGACAAGGTGGCGAGCACCCAGTCCCTCGTCCAGAACATGGAGCTGTTGGCCATGGCCCTCGGACCCGCGCTCGCCGTCCTGGCCGCGTCCGTGCTGGGCAAGGTGTGGCTGCTGCTGGTAGCCGCCGGAGCCTTCGCCCTCGCTTCGGTGACCTGGCTGCCGCTGCCCCGTGGACTGCGTGCCCCGAGCACGGGCGAAGCCGGTAGTACGGGGCAGGTCTTCTCCGAACTCGGCCTCGGCTGGCGCTTGTTGATCGGGAACAAGCCCGTCCTGCTACTGGGAGTCCTCAACTTCGCCATCAACCTGGTCGTGGCGAGCGTACTGAGCGTCAACGCGGCGCTCGTGACGGACGTCTTCAAGGCTCCCGACTCGTCGTTCGGGTGGCTGAACACGTGCGTCGGTGTCATGGGCCTGCTCAACCTGATGGCGATCCCGCTCCTGCTGCGGCGGTTGAGCGTCGGGGCGCTCGGAGTCATCGGCTTCACCGTGATGTGCACCGCGCTGCTCACGGCGGGGTTCGCCCCGTCCTTCGCCGTCTACGCTCCGGCCTTCGTGGCCATGCTGATCGGATCCGCCTACTACAACGTCTTCAACCGGACCCAGCGGCTGAAGGTGATCCCCGAGGAGCACCTGGGGAAGATCATGGGCCCCTTCTACCTCCTCAACCTGATTTCGTTCCCCATCGCCGGCCTGCTCGTCGCCGGCGTCGGAACCGCGGCCGGCCCGCAGCAGCTCGTCACCGTGCTCTCGGTACTGCTGTGCCTCTTCGGCGCCGTCTTCCTGCCGTTGACGATCCGCAGTTTCCGCAAGGCGCTGGCCAGCCGCAACGACGAGGTCGCTTTAGGAGTCTCGGCATGAGTCCAACCTTCCGGTGCCTGCTGAGCACCGTCGAGTCGGATTCCCACATCTGGAATCTCGTGTACCTCCAGAAGCTCCTGGAGGAGAACGGAGCCCAGGTGCAGAACCTGGGCGCGTGCACGCCCATCGGTGACGTCGTACAGGCCGTCTCCGAGAACCGGCCCGACCTGTTGGTCGTGTCGAGCGTCAACGGCCACGGACTCCACGGGGCGCGCTTGCTGCTCTCCGCCCTGCGCGAGCGGCGGCTCGAGGTCCCGAGCGTGGCGGGCGGCAAGCTGACCACGGCCGAGTCGGACAACGACCGCACCCGCCGTGAACTGCTCGCCCACGGCTACACCGACGTGTTCACCGGTGAGGACGCCATCGACCGCTTCCTCACCTTCCTTCACTTCGGCAAGTCCGAAGGCTTCTCGGCCTGGCAGGCCGACGCCGCGGTCATCCCGCCATGGGACCTTGCCGGACTCAGCACCACGGAGGTGCACTGATGCATATCGTGATCGTCAACCGATGGCCCCGGTTCGAAGAAGACGGCGTACGGTGGGACAACGAGCTCACCCGCTACGAGGAGTTCATCGACCACGACGCCCACCAGGTCAGCTATGTCGTCGACGCGCTCGGTGCCGAAGGGGTGCTCGCCGATCCGGCGAAGATCGCCCACCTGGTGCGGATCGACGACGTCAACGACGTCGACGCGCTGCGCGCGGCCGTCGTCGAGGTGTCCGAAAAGGTCGGCCCCGTAGACCAGTTGATCGCCCTGTCCGAGTTCACCCTCGAGATCGCCGCCAAGGTCCGCGAGGACCTCGGCCTTCCCGGGCCGACCACGGCCGAGGTCGCGGTCTACCGGGACAAGGTGCGGATGAAGGAGATCCTGGCTGCCGCCGGCGTCCGGGTCCCCCGCTTCGCCGCGTGCACCGACGTCGAGAGCGGGCTCGCGTTCGCCCGCTCGTGCGGCTACCCGGTGATCCTCAAGCCGGTGGACGGCGCCGCGAGCATCGGGGTCCACCGGGTCGAGGACGAGGCGACGCTTGCCGAACTCCTGGCCGAGGTCGACCTGAAGCGCTACGAGATCGAGGAGTTCGTCACCGGCACCATCCACCACGTGGACGGCTTCGCCGACGCCCGGTCCGAGGTCGGGTTCCAGGTCACGTCACGGTACGTGAACGACTGCCTGTCCTTCGGCGCCGGTGAGCCGCTGGGATCGTTCGTCCTCCAAGACTCCCCCCTGAGGGGCCGGATCGAGGAGTTCTCCCGTGGGTGCGTCCGCGCCCTCGGCATGCGTGACACACCGTTCCACCTGGAGCTCTTCGTCACGCCGGAGGACGAGCTCGTCTTCCTGGAGATCGGCGGCCGGGTCGGTGGCAGCGAGGTCCCCCACCTCCTCAACAAGCTGTTCGGGGTCAACCTCTTCGAAATCTGGCTGCGGGCCCTCTGCGGGGAGCCGACCACCCCGCCGACCCGGTCGGGCGATCCGTCCGGCGGCTGGCTGGTCGTGCCCAAGCCGGCAGGCCTGCCGGCGGTGGTCCGCAAGGCATCGTCCATGCGGGGATCGGTTCCGGCCGTATGGCGCGAACTGCTGCCCTCCGTGGGCGAGGTCCTGGAGCCCGGCGGCGCGTACGACGCCCTGCACGCCGGCCGGTTCATCCTGCTGCACGACGACCAGGTCCAGGTGGAGGCCGACATCCGCCGCATCATCGAGACCTTCGAATTCGAGGTAACTTCGCTGTGAACGACCAGCCGACCCAGGACCCGCTCCTCAGCGACCGCGAACGCTACGAGCAGTTGGCCGCCTTCCTCAGCGACATCGAGCTGAAGGGCATAGTGGCCGTCGGTGACCGACTGGTCGAGGCCGTCGGAGGCCCCGACCTGCTGCCCGGCCGCAAGGTGATGGTGGCCTACGGAGGCGGCAAGGACAGCACGTACGTGGTCGCCTTCGTCCGGGCGGTCCAGCTGCACCTCCAGCTCACCCACGGCCACACGTTCGTCATGCGGGTCGCCAACATGCGGCACGCGGGTGTGCCGCTCGCCGTCATGGAGAACATCCACAGGGTGTACGAAGCCCTCGGGCTGCTCGACGACGAGCGGGCCGAGCTCCTGACCATCGACCACACCGAGATCCGTCGTTTCCGCGTGGACCTCCCGCTGCCGGAACGCCTGGTCAACCTCAACCGGCTCGACGTCCTGATGAACGGACACCGGTCGGCCGGGGACGGCCGGCCGACCTTCTGCAACAGCTGCAACCTGGCGGTGGCCGACTTCTACGGTCGCGCTGCCTGGTGGCAGGACGGTGTCGACGTGATCATGACCGGAGACTCCCGGCGCGAGCAGGCGCTCTACTCCGCCTGGATCATGCGTCTTGCGAAGGCGAGCGGCATCGACGTGGAGGAATGCCGCCGGATGGGCTTCCAGGGCCTGCTCACGGCCCTGCGCGGCATCGGTGACGCGTACTTCCGCGAGCTCTTCGGCGCCGATCGCGAGGCAGAAGTCACGGAGCGCTCCGTCTCCACCGGAGACCGCTCGATGCAGCCCGAGTTCGTCTCGATCTACGACATGGTCAGCTACCGCGTCCACGACCACTGGGACCTGATCGTCGACTTCCTGGGCTTCCGATTCGACGACCTCGCCTTCAGCTTCACCGAGTCGGACTGCGCGAACCCGACCCTGATGGCCCATCTGCGGGGCCTGCGCGCCCAGTACGTGGAGTCCCGCACCTACGAGGCGGGCATCTCCGAGTACCTGGAGCTCGCCGATGCGATGATGCGCAAGAAGGAGATGCCGGAGAACCTGATCCGGCTCGCGCTGAGCCGCTACGACTCCCCGGCGAAGATCGTCGAGCGGCGGGAGGTGGCCGCTGGCTACGCGCGCGACGTGTTCGGCCTGAGCGAGGCCGCCCTCACCGCCATGGTCTACTCGCCCTTCACGGACGGGGGCGCGCGGCTGGAGGGGTTCGTCGAGTCCTGCCACCCGGAGATGGCCGGCAGGACCGCAGAGCTGCACGCTGCACTGCGCGGTGACGACGCGGGCGCCGACGAGGCGGCCGAGTGGCTGGAGAAGATCTCCGCGCTGTCCATGACGGACCTGCGCACGCTGTACCGCAGCGCACTGGTCGACTTCGGCGCGCAGCAGTCGATGATGTCCCGGGTACGCGCGGGCGACCCCCACAAGAGCCAGGTCAAGACGGTCGACCCGACCACCGGCCGGCCCGTCCTCGAACTGATATCAGGTCGGTGACGTGGCCGGACACTTCGACCGGCTGGTGACCGAAAGCCGCGGCCGGGGCACGGTGCTCGTACAGCCGCGGATGGGCTTCGGTAGCCTCCGGGCGATGCAGGACGGGTTGTCCCAGGTCGCATCGCTCGGGCTGCCGGCCGTCGGAACGCTCACGCTCGACAGCTACACCCGGGTCGGCGACTACACCACGCCCCTGGAGCGGCTGGCCGCGGGCGAGGAGCTGAACGGCTACCCGCTGGTCTCCCACCCGGCCGAGGCCACCAGGGCCCTGCTGGACGGGCTCCACGGTCCCGCGTTCCCGGTTCAGGTACGGCACGGCACCGCGCTTCCGCTGCGGGTGTTCCAGAGGTTGGTCGAAGTCGGCCTCGACGCGACCGAGGGCGGCCCGGTCTCCTACTGCCTCCCCTATAGCCGGCTGCCGCTCGCCCGGGCCGTTGCGGCCTGGGCGGAGAGCTGCCGGTTCCTGGCCGGCGAGACCGAGTACGGCCACATCGAGACCTTCGGCGGGTGCCTGCTCGGCCAACTCTGCCCGCCCTCGCTGTTGGTGGCCACCGCCGTGTTGGAGGGCTGCTTCTTCCGGCAGCACGGGCTGCGCCACATGTCGCTGAGCTTCGCCCAGGGGGTGCTCGCCGAACAGGACCGCGGCGCCCTCCGGGCGCTGCGCACACTGGCCGCCGAGCATCTGTCCGGGGTGGACCGGCACGTCGTGCTCTACACGTACATGGGTCTGTTCCCCAAGACGCCGGACGGCGCCACCGCCCTGATCCGCGACAGCGCCCGGCTCGCCCGCGACGCCGGGTGCGAGCGGATGATCGTGAAGACGGTCTCCGAGGCGTGGCAGATCCCGACGGTCGCCGAGAACCTCGCCGCCCTGCGGATCGCCGCCGACGCGTCGAGCGGCACCCCGGCAGCGCCGACCGGCCTGGAGGACGCCTTCTACGAGGAGGTTCTGGAGGAGGCGAGGCTCCTCGTGGACACGGTGCTGGGCCTCGATCCCGATGTCGGTACCGCGCTGACGAAGGCCTTCGAACGAGGAATCCTCGACATCCCGTTCGGCCTGCACCCGGACAACGCCGGCGCGACGACCTGCGTGATCGACGACCGCGGGGCGCTGGCGTGGGGTGCCCGCGGCAACCTGCCGCTGCCCGGAAGGTCCAAGGGCGCCGGTGTCGAGGACTTCAGCTCCGACCGGCTCCACGCCATGCTCAACCACGTCGCCGACCGCTACGACCAGGCTGCGGCCCTGGCCGAGACGTGACTCAACCATGCACAGTTTCCCTATCAGTTGGCGAGACGACCCAGTGACCCCAGAACTTTCCGATCAGCCTGCCGTCGTATTGGTGGACGCGTTCTCCAGCGGCGCCCTGCTGGCGCACCAGGCCGCCGGCCGCTGCCGCCTCATCCACGTCCGCTCGCGCCGCGAACTCCCGGAGACCTTTGCCGCCAGCCTGCCGGCCGGACTGTTCGAGGTGGACCTCACCTACCCGGGCAACGCCCAGGACGTGCAGCGACGTCTTGCCGAGCTCGGTCCGGTCGCCGTCATCCCGGCGAGCGAGTTCGGCGTGGAGACCGCCGACGAGATCGCTGCGGCGCTGGGTCTGCGCGGGAACGACCCTTCGCTCTCGCCCGCCCGGCGGGACAAGGCCCGGATGATGGAGGCCCTGGCAGCGGCGGGCGTACGCACACCCCGCCAGCTGCAAGGGACGGACCCGGACCAGCTGCTGGCCTGGCAGCGTGAGCAGGGCATCGACAGGGTCGTCGTCAAGCCGCTGGACAGCGCCGGTTCCGAGGACGTCTTCACCTGTGACACCGACCAGGAGGTGAAGACCGCGGTCGAGACCATCATGGGCAAGACCAACCTCATGCTGCGTGCGAACAGGGCCGTTCTGGGACAGGAATACCTCGTCGGTGACGAGTACGTCATCAACTCGGTCAGCAGGGACGGCACGCACCGGTTCACCGATGCGTGGATCAGCCGCAAGGTGATGGTGGATGAGCGACGGAAGATCTACGACTACGAGGACCTGCTGGCACCGGGCGACCCGCGCCTCGATCAGATCCTGCCCTACGTCTGCGACGTCCTCGACGCACTCGGCATCGCCAACGGCCCGGCCCATACCGAACTGATCCTCACGGCGGGTGGTCCCGTGCTGCTGGAAACCGGTGCCCGGATCTCCGGACTCGCCAACCCTCCCGCCCTCCAGCGGTGCACCGGCGCCGACCAGGTGAGCCTGACACTGGACTGCTACACCGCCGACGCGCCGGAGCTGAGCGGCCGGCCCGTGCGCTACGCGCAGCAGGAGTCGGCGCGCTGCGCGAACCTCATCGCCCACCGTGCGGTGCCGCTGCCGGAGCGCGCCATCCGGGCGGCGCTGGAGAGCCTTCCGGCCTTCGAGAGCGTCCGGTTCCGCAAGGGCGACGGTGCGCTCACCAGCCGGACGCTCGACCTCAACTCCTCCCCGGGCGCGGTCTTCTTCGTCCACCGCGACGACGCCGAGATCGAACGCTCGTACCAGGCGCTGCGGGCGATGGAGCACGAGCTCCTCTGACATCGCACGCACGCTGCGGTACCCCACCTACGAAACGCGGTGAGTCATATGCCCGTCACTTCCCAGCAGTTCCGCGAGATCTTCGGTTCCTTCCCGACCGCCGTCGCCGTCATCACGGCGATGGACGAGGACGGCGAGCCGCGGGGATTCACGTGCAACGCCGTCTGCGCCGTGTCCGCTTCGCCGCCTTTGCTGCTGATCGGGGTCGACAAGAAGTCCCAGACCCTCCCGGCGATCCTCTCCTCCCGGGCCTTCGCGGTGAACTTCCTCGCCGCGTCGGGCGCCGAGGCGTCGCGGATCTTCGCCGGCAAGGGTCAGGACAAGTTCTCGGGCATCGAGTGGCAGCCGTCCCCGGTGGCGGACGGCGCTCCCGTGCTGACCGACGTCGCACTGGCCGTCGCCGAGTGCCGCACGGAGCAGACGGTCGAGGCCGGTGACCACTGGCTGATCGTCGCGCGGGTCGACGGCGGAACCGTCTTCCCCCGCGAACCCCTGCTGTACTGCCAGGGCGCCTACAGCACCTGGCCGCTGCCGGCCGCCGTGTAGGTCGTCGCCGTCGTGCCGGGCCCGGCGTCCACGGGCCCGGCACTCCGCCGGTCGGACCACACCCCGAAACCGCACCCCTGGACCTTGCCGCGCCCGGAGGGCGGGCGCACTTCCGGAGCCGTCGGCTCCACGTGCCCTGATCGGGCCTGGTCGGCGTACGGTTCGCCGTCAGCCAGGGCCGCTCCTGGGGCTGGACCTCGGGCGGAATGATCGGGCTCCTGGTCGGTGCGGTGGTGTTCGGCGCCGCCTCCTTCGTGCTCGGCTTCGCGCTCCATGCCGGCTTCACCCTGCTCTCCGCCTCGTCCCGACGCCGTCGAAGGTCCTGGTCCTGGACGGGGCCGTACCTGCTCTTGGTCAATGCGGAGCGGCCGGCCGGGCGAGTTGCGCCGGCGGGTCGGGAAGGGGTTTGGCGGTTCGGGTCCGCGGGAGTTCGGCGGTGGCCCACTGGACCTCGCCGCCCAGGCGGGCCTGGAAGCGCAGTAGTCCGCCGTCGGCGTCGATCCAGTAGCGGGTGTTGCCGAGCCGGCCGCTGCCCACGGGGGCGCCCGGCGCTCCCGGGCCGGCCGTGACGATGACGGGGACGTCGTCGATCCGGTCGTCGCGCAGCCAGCGGGCGTCGCTGCGGGCCAGGAGCTGGGCGTTGTCGGGCCGGTTGGATCCGAGGTGCAGGAGGAGGAGCAGCATCGAGTCCAGCGCGGCCGAGTGCGGCTGGAGCGGGTGGTGGTTCCACCCGGATGTGGGTGGCCGGTCGGGGAGGCCTCCGGTCCAGCGGGGTTGGTTGGCGACGCCGTTGGGGGTCCAGTGCACGAGCTCCCGGGTGGGAGGTGCGGCGTCGTCGCGGAGCTCTGCGTAGCCGTGGTGCCCGCGCCAGTCGATGCGTCCGGTGAGGGTGATGGTCCTGCCGCGGGACGGGATCGTGGCGGTGACGTCGCCGGTCCCGCGCCGGTAGGTGGTGAACCGGGCCAGTGCCATGCGGTCGGATTCCTCGGAGGTGAGGGGCCGGGGCGCGGCGGCCTTGCCGTCGTGGGTGGGGGCGGTGCAGGCGGTGAGCGCCAGAAGGGAGGCCAGCACGAGGGACAAGGCGGTGCGGTGGTTCATCGGCGGTCCCGGCTACGGTCCGCGAGCAGCGTCGGTGGGGGCGGGGTGACGTCCGCAGGATCGACGGGCGCCGGTGGTGCGACGGGTGTGGCGGGCGCGGTCTCGGCATCGGGGAGCTGCGGCTGTGCGGGAGGCAGGGGTACGTCGAGGAACGGGATTCCGGGAGGTGCCGGCGGGGTGGTCGGCAAGGTGTGGCCCCCCGGGGCAGGGGTGGTGCGACCCGGGCAGTCCATCGCTGCCGCCAGGTCTGCGGGCACCGTGCGCCCGAGCGGCCCGGTGAAGCAGTTGCCGCTGCCTGCGGCGTGAGCCGAGGCGAGGTAGGCGGCGTCGAAGGCGTTGGCGGCGAAGACGTTGCCGGTCATCCGGTTGCCGATGGGCGGGAGGTCCTCCGTGGAGGTGAGGACCAGGCCCGCACGGGGATGGCCGGTGATGCGGTTGCGCGTGACGGTGTTGTCGCGACCGCCGGCGATGCCGAGGCCGATCCCGTAGCCGCCGTCGGCCTGTTCGGGGGTGTCGGCGGCGGTGTTGTCGGTGACGAGGTTGCCGGCGATGGTCGCGCCGCTCTGGGGGGTGAGGGCTTCCAGGTAGTCCGAACCGATGGTCATCCCGACCCGGTTGCCGGTGAAGCGGTTCCCGACGATCCACAGGGGGCCGCTGGCGTTGGTGTTCTCGTAGCCCACCGCGTTGCGTTCCGCGGTGTTGCTGCGCACGAGGATCCCGCACGGCTTGCACTGCCCTACGTAGATGCCCGAATCGGCGCTGCCGGACGCATAGTTGTGCTCGATGGTCCCGTTGCGGGCGTTGAAGGCGTAGAGGCCGTAAAGACCGTTGTTCGCGGCGGTCACGTAGCGGACGCGGAAGCCGTCGAGCGGAGGGTCGGCCACCGGGTCGAGGCGGTGGTAGCCGTCGCTGCCGCGGCCGATGCCCTCGTCGCCGTTCTTCAGTCCGGTCACCAGGACGCCGTTCTGCAGGTGGCTCCGGACGGTGAGGTTCTCGACGGTGACGCCGGGCGCGGTGACCACGACGCCGTTGCCGCGCCGCCCCTCGCCGTCGATGACCACCCGATTGCGGTCGGTGCCGCGCAGGGTGACCTGGCGCGTGCGGACCCGTACGGTCTCGCGGTAGTTGCCCGGTGAGACCAGTACCAGGTCGTGGGGGCGGGCCCGTTCGAGGGCGGCGGTGATGGTCGGGGCCTCGGCGGGCACCCGGATGGTGCGGGGACCACGCGGGGCGTCGTCGCCGCGACCGGCGGTGTCGGCGGCACAGGAGATCGCCGTCGTACAGGCCAACAGCGTCGTGGCGATTCGGAGTCGGAGTCGGAGTCGGCGGGGGGAGCAGTAAACGGGCACGGTGGGACGTCCTCGTCCGGGAGCCCGCGGGGCGGGCCGCGACGGTCGGCGGTCGATCGTTGCTGCGTAGAGTACCCACATGACCACGCAGCGTGACAACCCTTCGATGGTTCGCCGGTCCCTGCTCTGTGTGCTGCCCGCGGCGGCGGCCCTGGGGACGTGTCGCTCCGACGCCCCGTCGACCGCCCTCCCGAAACCGCGCGCGGTAGCGGTAGGGGGAGGGCCCGCCGTGCGCGGCGCGGTCGGGGCGGACGGTGCGCGTCAAGCGGGTGTCGATCGCCCGGCGCAGCCGCAGACCCATGCGGTGGTGTCGGTGTACGACCTTGCCCGGGAAGCCGACGCGGCACGGGTGGCTGCTCGGGTGGGGGAGGCCGTCCTGGGGCTGACCGGGAAACCCGCCGAGGTGCTGGGCGTGGAGGGCGGGGACCTGACCGTGACCGTGGGGCTGGGGCCGCGCCTTGTCGGTCCTTCCGGGCGGGGTGTGCCCGGCGGGCTGGAACTGCCGGCCTTCGCCCGTGAGGAACGGACGGCCCGTACGTGGGGCGGTGACCTGCTGGTGCAGGTGTGCGCGAGCGACCCGGTCGTCGTCGCCCTCGCCGACGCGCGTCTTGCGGAGGTCCTCGCCGTCGAGGGGGTGTCGGTCAGGTGGTCGCAGGCGGGCTTCCGGCCGCCGGGCGGCGGTCCCGTCCGCAACCTGCTGGGTTTCCCGGACGGGATCGAGAACCCCCGCACGCACCCCGAGTTGGACCGTGAGGTGTGGCTGGACGGCCCCGGCCCGTTCGCCGACGGGACGATCGCCGTCGTACGGCGGCTGCGCATCGACGTCAGCGGCTTCCTCGCCCAGTCCACCGTCCGCCAGGAGGAGGCGATCGGCCGCCGCAAATCGGACGGCGCACCGCTCAGCGGCGGGGACGCACCGGGCCGGCTCGACCTGTCGGCGAAGACCTCGCGCGGCCGGTACCTGGTGCCGGCCATGGCGCACGCCCGGCGGGCCAATCCGAACGCCACGGGCAGTGGACGGATGCTCCGCCGGGGGTACAGCTACCGCAACGAACCCGGGGACCAGGGGCTGCTCTTCGTGAGCTTCCAGCGCGGGCTGCGGACCTTCACCGCTACGCAGCGGCGCCTGGACGACGGTGACGACCTGATGCGGTTCGTGACGGCCACGGCCTCCGGAGCGTTCTTCGTACCGCCGGCCTTCACCCCCGAACGGCCCCTTGGGGGAAGCCTCTTGGGGGAGTGGGGGTGAATCCGTTCTTCAGCGCCCACTCCGCGATGGGACGGGTCACTCAATAGTGCGAATCGGGCGTCACGCCCTTTCAGGGAAGATCGACAACGAGAAACGATGGGTCACTCAACGTGTTCACTGCTACTGTGCGTGACATTGAGGAGTGTCTTGAAAGCCCTGAGGAAAACCTTGGTGGCAGTCGCCGCCGGCCTCGCGCTGACCACGGGCGTGCTCCAGCAGCCCGCCCTCGGCGTCGATCCCAGCGACGGCACCGTCCGCATCAAAGTCATCCGTGACTCCAACACCAACGGCCGCTACGACAGCGCGACCGAACCCCCGGCAGCCGGCATCACCGTCGAGCTGACCGACGTCGACGGCAACCAGGTCACCGGCGTGACCGGCCCCGACGGAGTCGCGGTCTTCCCGCCGAACACCGTCCTCACCGGCGGCAAGTACTACGTGCGGATGAAGATGCCGGGCGGCTCCTTCCTCCAGCCCACCTTCGGCGCCTCCGGCGGCCTCGCGTCGAACGCGACCGTCGTCGACGTCATCGACGGGGACGCCGAGCTCACCATGGGCGTGCGCAACCCGGCCGACTGGTGCGAGGACAACCCCCGGCTGAGCACCGTCTGCCAGGTCGCCGCCGTCAAGACGGGCGGCGTGCGCACCACGGTGACCTTCAACTTCGACGAACGCGGCGACAGCAACAGCGGCAACACCACCACCCTCGCCACGCGCAACGACACCGGCAACACCTACGGCGTCGCCTACCACCGGCAGCAGCGCCGCATCTTCACCGGCGCCCATGCCAAGCGGCACACCGTCTACGGCCCGGGCGGCCAGGGCGCCATCTACGTCACCCCCCGCAACGGCGGCGCCACGACGCTGTTCACCACCGTCCCCGGCGCCGGCACCACCGCGCACCAGGACTCCGTCCGCCTCGACGGCCCCTTCGTCGGCGTGGTCGGCAAGGAGTCCCTCGGCGACATCGACATCTCCGAGAACGACCGGCAGCTCTACGCCGTCAACCTCAACGACCGACGCCTGTACACGTACAACGCCGGGCAGCCGACCGCCGCGGCGCCGGTGACCTCCGTGGCCATCCCCAATCCGGGCTGCCGGGCCGCGAGCGACTGGAGGCCCTTCGGGCTCGGCGTGCGCGACGGTGTCGTGTACGTCGGTGGTACCTGTTCGGCCGAGTCCACCCAGAACGCGGCCGATCTCCAAGCGGCCGTGTGGACCTACAACCCGGTCACCGCGACCTTCGGTGCGACGCCGCTCCTCACCAAGACCCTCAACTTCCCGCGCGGAGAAGCCGCCGTGGGGACTCCCACGTCCAACCGCTGGTACCCGTGGACGACCAGCGCCGCCACCTTCCCGGCGCCGAGCCAGATCGTCGCCCACCCCGAGCCGATCCTCAGCGACATCGCCATCGAGAGCAACGGCGACATGGTCCTCGGCTTCCGCGATCGCTTCGCCGATATGACCGGCTTCCAGATGGAGCACCCCAACCCCGCCTACGGCGGACTGCACTCCACCATCTCGGGCGGCGACCTCAACCGGGCCTGCCGCAAGCCGGACGGTTCCTTCGAGTGGGAGGGCACCGGAAACTGCCCGAACAACGCCCCGACCCGGCCCAACGGCGGCCAGGCCGCCAACGTCGTCGAGTTCTACCCGGGTGAGAACTGGCCCAACGTCCACCAGGAGGTCGCCCAGGGCGCCATCGGCCTCTCGCTGCGCGAGGGCCGCCTCGCCGGCACCGCCCTGGACCCGACCAACCAGGCCTGGACCGGCGGCATCGGCTTCTTCGACCGCACCACGGGAAGTCGCGGCACGAACACCTTCGAGCACGGCTTCAGCATCCAGAAGCTCAACGACCCGCTCGACGGCGGCTTCGGCAAGGCCAACGGCCTCGGCGACCTCGAAGTCCTCTGCGACGAGCCGGCCGTCCAGATCGGTAGCCGCGTTTGGTACGACCGCAACAAGGGCGGCGCCCAGAGCGTCGACGACGACGAACCGGGCATCCCGGGCGTCACCGTCCAGCTCCTGGCCGAGGACGGCACCCTGATGGCCACCGTCCGCACCGGCGCCGACGGCGCCTACTACTTCGGCCCCGAGCACGGCGTCCGCCCCAACACCAAGTACAAGATCCGCTTCGACAAGTCCACTGCCGACACCAGCGTGATCAACTCGCGCCGCCCGCCCGCCGCCAGCGGCCTCGTCTGGTCGCCCGTGCAGAGCGCCGGCCCCGGCTCCACCGACATCGACTCCGACGCCCTCCCCGAGACCACGAACACCGGCCAGTACGCCGCCGCCGAAGTGACCACAGGCGCACCCGGCACCGTCGACCACACCATCGACGCCGGCCTCTACATCAACCGACTCTGACCCCGCCCGAGGCGTGTCCGTCCCGTCGTAGCGCGCGAGATACCCGCGCTACGACGGCGGCGCACGCAGCATCGGGCACAAGTCGCAGACGAACCCGACCGTCAGTTCATCCGGCCCGAGGAGAAGCCCAGCTTCTCTTGAAGTCGTCGCAGACGTCCGCCTGACCTCGAACGATGCTGCGGAGAACGTCGAGCACGGCGCTGCCGCGGGACGGTGAGCAGAGGTCGTACCCGGAGCGGGCCCTCCCTCGTCCGCGCGACATGCGGCGAGCTGCGCTGCGCCCACCCGGCCGCGGCTGCTCCACCCGGGGTGTCGACGTGTTCACGTCAGATTCACCTGCCCCCGGGATCCTGGGCTCCATGGCCCTCAGTAGACGAGCACTACTGGCACAGGCAGCCGCTTCGGTCACCGCCGTCGCCGCCCCCTCACCCACTGTCGGAGCGGGCGGGGGAGCCGCACCGACCACGACCACGATCCTGCGCGGCACGATCCCGCCCGGCGCACCGGACTTCGTGTACGTGCCGCTGGACGTCCCCTCTGGCGTGCGCGAGTTGCGGGTCTCCTACCGCTACGACAAGCCGCCCACCCCGCCGGGCACGCCGGGAAACGCCCTCGACATCGGCCTGTTCGACGAGCGGGGCACCGCGCTCGGCGGCCGCGGCTTCCGCGGCTGGTCCGGCGGAGCCCGAAGCGAGTTCTTCCTCCGTGCGGACGAAGCCACCCCCGGCTATCTGCCGGGACCGCTGGAACGCGGCCGCTGGCAGATAGCCCTCGGCCCCTACACCGTGGCACCGCAGGGCCTGCCCTACGAGATCACCGTCACGTTCGTCCACGGTGCACCGGCACCTGTCGTCCCCGTGGCCTACCCGCCCCAGCGCATTCCGGGCCGGGGCCGTGCGTGGTATCGCGGGGACTGCCACATCCACTCCGTACACTCCGACGGCCGCCGCACCCCGACCGAGATCATCGCCCTCGCGCGCGCCGCCGGCCTGGACTTCGTCAACACGTCCGAGCACAACACCCACAGTTCCCACGCCGCCTGGGCGGACGCCGCCGACAGTGGGCTCCTCGTACTCACCGGTGAGGAGGTCACCACACGGACCGGCCACGTCCTGGCCGTGGGCACGGACCCGGGCACCTTCATCGACTGGCGCTACCGGGCCCGTGACGGCCGCTTCGCACGATTCGCCCGCGTCGTCCGGCAGGCGGGCGGCCTGGTCGTGCCCGCCCATCCGCACGCCACCTGCATCGGCTGCGCCTGGAAGTTCGGCCTCGGGGAGGCCGACGCCGTGGAAGTGTGGAACGGCCCCTGGACGGCCGATGACGAGGTGTCCCTGGCCTCCTGGGACGCCACCTTGTGCGGGGCGAACGGTGCCCGCTGGCTGCCCGCTCTGGCACACAGCGACTACCACCGCGACCCGGACCGCATCGGGGGACCCCAGACCGTCGTCCTGGCCGACGACCTGTCCCGCGAGTCGATACTGGCGGGGCTGCGCGCCGGACGGGCCTACGCCGCCGAATCCTCGGCCGTCTCCGTGGACTTCACCGCGGTCACCCCGCGGGGGGCCCACGCGGGCATCGGGGAGGGGCTGGCCGTGGCCGGTCCGGACGCGGAGGTCCTCGTACGGCTGTCGGTGACTGGTGCGGAGGGCTGCGAGCTGCGGCTGGTGACGGACCAGGGCCTGGCCCTCACGGTGCCCGCGGCGACGGTCCTCGAATGGCGCACGACACCCGCCCGCACCGCCTACGTCCGCGCCGAAGTCCGACATCCACCCCAGGCGCCGCCCCTCCCCGGGCCGCCGGCCGCCCTCACGAACCCGATCTGGTTGCGCCCCTGACGATCGCGGAAGCCCACCTCCGACCCGGTGGTGGCCCGGTCGGTCGTGCGGTACACCTGGGACCTCTCCCTCGACCAGCTCGCACGCGGCGGCAACGCTTTCGCCCGTCTCGCCACTCGTATGGCGCTGAGGTTCCGAACGAACGGCGCGGAGGTTCAAGTACGTGCCGTGTCGACATTCCTAAGATTCGACGGCAGAGGGGAAACCCGGCTGTTCCTGGGCGGGTACACACCAAGGACGAGAAACTCGTGAATCAAGAGAAGTCCAGCCGGACGGCCGTCATCGCAGGTACCGGCGCCGGCATGGACATCCCCAACAGGGTGATCGGCAATGGCCGGACCGGGCGCGCCCAGGCCCGTCGGATCAAGGCGATCGTTCGCCACCGGGCCACCTCGGTGTCCGTCAGCACCAGCAGCGCGCGCGGTCTGCCTCCGGACGGCCCTGCTCCACTGGAGCCCGCTCGCTGCTGATCAGCCGGTTCCACGCCTTCTGCGCGCCGAGCCCGGAGGCGGCCGAGCGAGGCACGGGGCCGACCTGAAGAGAACCGTCCCAACTCTTCGGCCCCTTCAGTACATGCAAGCAATCAGCTCTTTGATCGTCGAGGAGCTCTTTTCCTGAAACCCGGTGGCCGGACAGTGCTGCCGTGGGAAGCGGAGACATGATGGGCCAGAGTCCTTATGACTATGTCGTTGTGGGAGCGGGAACGGCGGGGTGCGTGATTGCCTCCCGGCTCTCGGAACGCCCCGGCGTGCGGGTGCTGTTGCTGGAGGCGGGAGCCCGGGGCGCGACCGAGGCGATGGCATCTCCTTGGGGGTTCCTGGGGTTCGACCCGTCATCCCTCTGGCTGGGCGCCTCGACCGTGCAGGCCGGTACAGGCAGGGCCGCTGACGTGCTGCGCGGTAAGGCGCTCGGCGGATCGTCGAGCATCAACGGCCTCTACCACCTGCGGGGGCACCGCTCCGGTTACGACGAGTGGCCCGGACTCGGTGCTCCGGGCTGGGGTTTCGACGATCTGCTGCCCTATTTCCGCCGCAGCGAGAGCACCCGCAGCCGTGATGCGTCGGTGCGGGGCACGGACGGGCCGGTCGTGGTCGCCCCGGTTGCGGAACCCCATCCCCTGGCCACGGCGGGCGTCGACGCCGCGGTGCAGGCTGGGTTCACCCGCGCCCGTGACATCGGCGGCGGGCTGGAGACCGGGTTCGGGTGGAGTGACGTGAATCTGCCCGGCGGCGCCCGCCAGAGCGCGGCCGACGCCTACGTCCGTCCGTTCCTCGACCGGCCGAACCTGGACGTCGTCACGGACGCGACCGTGCAGCGGCTGCGCATCACCGCGGGCCGCTGCACCGGCGTCGAGTACACCGTGGGTGGCGAGCCCCTGTCCGTCGACAGCGCCGAGGTCGTATTGACCGCGGGGGCCATCGGTTCCCCGCACCTCCTGATGCTGTCAGGGATCGGCCCGGCACGACACCTCGGCGAACACGGCATCGGCGTCGTCGCCGACCTGCCGGGAGTGGGATCCCATCTGCAGGACCATCCGCTGGCGGGAGTGGTGTACGAGGCCAGCCGGCCCGTACCGTTCGTTCCTGCCAACCCGCCGGCCGAAATGATGGGCCTGCTGTACAGCGACCCCGCCGCGACCCGGCCGGACCTTCAGATCTACATCGTCGCCGCACCGCTCCCGTCGGCATGGGGCCAGCCGCCGGCGGGCGGCTACTCCATCGCCTTCTCCGCGATGGCTCCGCACAGCAGCGGTACCGTGCGCCTGGCGGACGCCGATCCCGCCAGCGCTCCCGTCGTCGACCCCGGCTACCTGAGCGACGACCGTGACCTGGAGGTCATGCGCAAGGGCCTGGCAGTGGCACGCCGCATCGGGGAGGCCGACGCGTTCGCCGACTGGCGCAAGCAGGAAGCGGTGCCGGGCTCCGGGACGAGCGGCGAATCCGTGGAAGAGTTCCTCCGCAAGGCCACCGGCCCCTACTTCCACTTCACCGGCACCTGCCGCATGGGAACCGACGCCGATGCCGTCGTCGACCCTGCGAACCTTCGCGTACACGGGATCGCCGGACTACGGGTCGCCGATGCCTCGGTAATGCCGTCCATCCCCTCGGCCAACACCAACGCGACCGTCTACGCCATCGCCGAACGGGCTGCCGAACTGCTCGACTGAGCGGGCCAATCCAATTGCGTGTGAGTAAACCTTGCCGTTCTTCACATGCATTTGAAGTTAATGGTGAGCCTCTATACCTTCGAGACGAAAGCGCGGGAAGCAACGCGCAGTTCGGCCCCGACCGGCCTCACCACCCCTCCTCAGACAGGAGCACCACCATGCCCGAAACGCTTCAGACCACTGACGTCGTCACCTCCGACGCCGAGCTGCTCGACCGCACCGCGACCGCCGTGCGCGCCGCCGGGGCGGCGCTGCGCGAGCGCTTCGGCGATGTGGTCCGCTACGAGACCCGCGAAGAGCTGATGCACGCGCTCGCCGGCAACGACGACGCGGCCCTCGACATCCTGCGCCCCCGTCTCACGAGCCTGCGCCCGGAGGCCAGTTGGGTGGAGGACGAGCTGGACGGCGGGGCGCTGCCGCCCGGCGAGTGGTGGGTCGTGGACCCGGCCGAAGGCAACGTCAACCACCTGCACGCCCTCCCGGAGTGGGCGGTGACCGCCACCCTCGTACGGGAGAACCAGCCGGTGCTCACCGTGGTCCACCTGCCGTTGACCGGCGAGACCTACACCGCGCTCACCGGCGCCGGCGCCCACCTCGACGGCCGGCCGCTACACGTCTCCGGCACCGCGGACCTCGGCCTGGGCATCGTGGCCACCAGCCAGGCCCGGCCGGACGAGGACGAGAACGTCGTACGGCGCGTCGGCTCTTCGATCACCGCGATGCTCTTCGACGCGCTCGTCGTCCGCACCGCCGTACCCGCGACCCTGCACCTGACGAACGTGGCCGCCGGCCGCATCGACGCCTTCTGGCAGTTCGCCGGCGCCCGGGCGGACCTGCTGCCCGGCGCGCTGCTCGTCACCGAGGCCGGCGGACGGATCTCCGACGCCGAGGGCCGCCCCTGGACCCCGCAGAGCGACAGCTTCCTGGCCGCCGCGCCCGGCGTCCATGCCGAGGCCGTCGCCACGCTCTCCCGCTGACCCCCCCCACATTTCGATCCGCACCCACGCAAGGACCACATCACCATGACCACGATCGCAGTTCTCGGAAACGGCCGCGTCGGCGGCAACCTGGCCACCGCCCTCACCCGGGCCGGGCACGAGGTGACCGTCGCGGACCGCGCGCCGGGGGCCGCCGCCGACGCTGCCCGGACGGCCCGGATCGTCATCAACGCCACCCCGGGCGCCGGCTCCCTGGAACGTCTCGCCGCCCTGCGCGAAGAGCTGCACGGCAAGATCCTCATCGACGTCTCCAACGCCACCGTCGACGGACCGGACGGACTGCCCGCCGACCTCGTCTACCCCGGCTCGAGCCTCGCCGAACAGCTCCAGGAAGCACTCCCCGAAACGCACGTCGTCAAGACGCTCAACACCATGCTCTTCCCGGTGATGACCGCGCCTGCCACGCTCACCCAGCCGCCGACCGCCTTCCTCTCCGGCGAGGACCCGCAGGCCAAGCAGACCGTCCGTGAACTGCTCGTCGACCTCGGCTGGCACAAGGAATGGATCACCGATCTCGGCGGGATCCAGACCGCCCGCGCCACGGAGGCCGCGATCCTGTTCGTACCGCACATCATGAGGTCCACGGGATTCACCCCCTTCGCGATCTCGATCGCCCGCTGACTGTCGAGCCGCGCAAGCTGCGGGTGACCGGAGCCGGCACCGGCACGGATGGGTTCCCGGTGGGACACGATCGCGGCAGGCACGGTCCGACTTGGTGGCGGAGTTGACGTTGACATGAGGTCGTCACACATGAACTCTCCTGAAAATCAGAGTGCCGGCGTCCAGGTCGACGTCCCGGTGCGACAGGCTGATCTCGGCCGAGACGGCCTGGCAAGCACGATCGGCATGGCCCGCTGGCTGGAAGACGCCCGGATTCGGCTGCGGCTGCACCGCTTCGAACGCCTCATCGGTGAGGGTGGGTTCGGCCCGTTCCAGATGCTGCTCGTCGGTCAACGGGTCAGCCGGCTCGCTCCGGCTGGACCAGTCGGTACCCGCGTGCAGGTGCACACCGGCGTTCGCCGGGTGGGGCGCTCCTCCGTCACCTTCGGGCAGGAGGTCGTGGTCGGCGACAAGCGCGTGGGCAGTGGCGACGCGACGGTCGTACTGGGCCCCGCTGCGTTCCCGGATCGGTGACGTCGACTCCAACCAGCACGTCAACTTCATCGCACTGGCCACCTGGTACGACGAGGCGGTCGCCGCATTCACCTTGGACACGATCGGGACGCCCGTCGGGGGCTCGGTGCCGGATCTGCCGCCCTGGTCGTACCAGATCCAGTATCTCGGTGAGGTGACCTACCCGGGCAACTACGAGGTCGCGCTCACGGTCCGTTCCGTCGACACCGGGTCCGTGCACTACGAACTCGGTGTCTTCCGGAGCGGCACCTGCCTGGGCGTGGCCGACGCCATCGGCCCGCCCGGCAAACTGCGCGCGAGTCACTGACCGTTACCTCCGGCGGAAGCCGTGACCGAGGCGGCGAAGAAGTCGGCAGCATCAGCTCTGCCTCTCGATCGCTGCAATGCGAGCCGTCTATAGGAAGATTGGCACGGTGCGCACATGAGTCATGGCGTCGTCCCGCGGAACACGGACACCACAGGACGGCGTTGAAGCAATGGATACGAGAGGGTCGGAGAGGGATGCACGGTACTGGAGCGGAGGTCGACGGCGCGCGCGGGGTGTTCGCAGTGGACTCGACCGCCCCGGGCTCCGCACCGCGGGGACTCGACGTCTTCCGGCGCGGGTGGGAGACGCAGGTCGGCGACGACGTCTTCCAACTGCCGGCCTTCAGCCCGGACACGATCGGTGATTTCCGGGTCAAGGGCAACGTGGCCAAGGTGCACGGCGCGGCGATCGCCGATCTTCACGCCGCGTCGGCAACCCGGACCGCGGACGTCCCGGGCGGCGATCAGGATCTGGTTGCCATGTACGTCGTGCGGCGCGGCGCATGGACTCTGGGCGGCCCGCCCGGTTACGGCGACCAGACCGTGTCGGCCGGGCAGTTCCTCGTCCGGCACCTCGGGGGCCTGACGGCCTTCGAGACGACGGCGCACCTCACGGCGAAGTTCCTCGTCCTGCCCCCCGGCGAGCTCAAACCCCTGCTCGGGACCCGGGCCATCACCGGGCCTGCGGACTCGGCCGAGATGCGCTTGCTGACGGCCCTCACGGACATGATTCACATCACCGTGGCCGACCTCGGCCCGGCCGGTGTGGAAGCTGCCCAAGGCACCCTGATCGAGTTGACCAAGGCGGTGGCGAAGGGCCGGTTCGACGACGTAGAACCCCGGTTGGCTCCCGCGCTCGCCCGGGCAGCCAAGGACCTCGCGGACCGTCGGCTCGCCGATCCCGAACTTTCTCCGGCGATGCTTGCGCGTGAACTCAACGTCTCCGTCCGTACGCTGCACCGGGCATTCGCCGCGGTGGGTGAGCAGGTGACCACCTACGTCCGCCACCGGCGACTGCACGAGGCCCGGCTCGCCCTTGCCTCGCCGTCAGGGCGCCTGAGCATTTCGGAACTCGCCGCACACTGGCAGTTCGCGGACGGCAGTCACTTCACGCGAGCCTTCAAGAAGCACTACGGCCAGACTCCCACCGAGTACGCGCGCTCGGCCGGAGCGGCCTCGCTCTCGCCGAACCGGCAACCGCCGGGCCGCGGGCCGGCCGAAAGCGCGTGACCAGAGGTACGACCACAGTTCACCAGCGAGGGCTGGGATGACAGCCACCTCGCTCACCGCTGCGCCGAGCGGCCCGTTGCCGAGGCGTGACGGGTGATGAGAACCGATACCGGGGATCAGGCAGCGACGAGCTCCTGCTCGCGGTCCGGCGCATCGACCTTGGGCTTCTTGTTCGGCAGCGAGAGCCGGAAGACCTTGTGCCACGCGGAGAACACCTGCTTGGGCAGCGGCCCGGTGACGTACTCCAGCTCGTACTTCTCGAACAGTGCGCGCACCCTCACCGCGACCTCGGCGTACCGGTTGCTCGGCAGGTCCGGGAACAGGTGGTGCTCGATCTGGTGCGACAGGTTGCCGGTCATGAAGTGCATGGCCCTGCTGCCGCTGATGTTCGCCGAGCCCATCATCTGGCGCAGGTACCACTGGCCGCGCGTTTCGCCCTTGATCGACCGGCGCTCGAAGACCTGCACGCCTTCGGGGAAGTGCCCGCACATGATCACGGAGTGGGACCAGATGTTGCGGACCAGGTTCGCGGTGAACGTGGCGGCGAGCGTGGTGAGGAACGACGGGCCCGACAGCAGCGGGTGGATCACGTAGTCCTTGAGCACCTGCTTGCGGATCTTGCGGCCCACGGCCTTGGCCCGTGCGCGGAACTCCGGGTTCTTGCGGCGCTGCTTGTGCAGGTTCTTGCCGAGCTCCAGGTCGTACGCCGCGATGCCGTACTCGAAGAAGCAGGCGTTGATGAAGTTCCACAGCGGCTGGCCGAGGTGGAACGGGTGCCACTTCTGGTCCTCGTCGACGCGCATGATGCCGTAGCCGAGGTCGTTGTCCTTGCCGATCACGTTGGTGTACGTGTGGTGCAGCTCGTTGTGCGAATGCCTCCACTGATCGGACGGCGAGACGTGGTCCCACTCCCAGGTGGTGGAATGGATCTTCGGGTCCCGCATCCAGTCCCACTGGCCGTGCAGGACGTTGTGGCCGATCTCCATGTTGTCCATGATCTTCGCCACGGACAGCCCGGCGGTGCCGATCAGCCAAGCGGGCGGGAAGAACGAGAACAGCAGCACGCCCCTGCTGACCAGCTCGAGCGTGCGCTGCGCCGAGATGACCTTGCGGATGTAGGCGGCGTCCTTCTCGCCTCGGCTGGCGATCACCTCATCGCGGATCGCGTCCAGCTCGCGGCCGAGCTCCTCGATCTGCTCCGCGGTCAGGTGGGCGGTGGGGTCGATGGCGGTCAAGGTGCTCCTACCGTTCGATGTCGCAGGTGCCCGCCGCGGCGGACACACAGGTCTGGATGAGGACGCCCGGCTCTGCCTCGGTGATCTCGCCGGTGCGCAGGTCGCGGACGGCGCCCGCCCTGAGCGGCGTGACGCAGCCGAAGCAGATGCCCATACGACACCCGGACGGCATGAGCACTCCGGCCTCCTCGCCGACGTCCAACAACGGCGTGGCGCCGTCCGCGTCGACGGTCTTGCCGGTGGCGCTGAACGTGACCTCGCCGCCATCACCGGCGACGACGATGCTGGGGCGGAAGCGTTCGGTGTGCAGGCGCTCTTCGACGCCGTGTTCGCTCCAGAATTCCTCGGCGGCGTCGAGCAGGCCCGCTGGCCCGCAAGCCCAGGTCTCGCGATCGGCCCAGTCGGGTACCAGTTCGTCGAGACGGGCGATGTCGAGCACGCCGTCCGTGTCGGTGTGCACCTCGGTGAGCCGCAGCTTCTCGTCCGCGACCAGGTCGTGCAGTTCGTTGCGGAAGATCACGTCTTGCGGCTGTGGCGCGCAATGGACCATGACGACGTCGTCGAACTCGACGTCACGCAGCATGCCCATCACGGGCGTGATGCCGCTGCCGGCCGTCAAGTAGAGCACCTTGGCGGGCTGGGCCTTCGGCAGTACGAAGTCACCGGTCGGCTGGTCGAGCTGGACCAGCGTGCCCGGTTTCGCCCTGTGGACCAGGTGGTTGCTGACCTTGCCGTCCGGGATCGCCTTCACGGTGATCGTGACGCGGCCGTCCTGGCGGTTCGTCGGCGAGGTGATGGAGTAGGCACGCCACAGGCGCCTCCCGTCGACGTCGACCCCGATCCGCACGTACTGACCGGCCGTGTGACCGCGCCAGCCCCTTCCCGGCCTGATCACGATGGTCGCGGCGTCACCCGTCTCGGGGTGCACGGCCTCGATGCGCCCACGCAGGTCAGCGCCCGCACGCAGCGGGCTGACCAGGTCGAGGTAGTCCGACGGCAGCAGCGGCGTCGTGATCATCTCCAGCAGTTTCCACGCCCCACTGCGGAGGGCTGCACTCGTCATGACCCCAGCTTGATGCGCCTCAGGGCGTAAAGTCCTGACCGCAAGACGTAAATTTCGTAGGCTGAATTGTTCGCAGGGAATAAAACATGAGCCATCCAATCCGGAGGGTCACCGAACTGGCCCTGGATCGGACAACGGTCACCGCGCTTCGGGCCGCGCTGAAGACCACCGCCGACGAGGTCGTCCAGGCGATCATCGACGAGGTCCCTCCCTACGCCAACGCCCTTTCGGGCCGCATGGGCGTCACCATCCGCCGGGCGGTCCGCACCGCCCTGGGGCACTATCTGGACCTCGCGAGCGGGAACGCCACTGGCGGCGACGCCGGTGACGCGGCCTACGAGCTGGGCCGCGGCGAGGTGCGCGACGGGCGTTCGATGGACGCCCTGCTCAGCGCCTACCGCGTCGGCGCCCGCGTGGCCTGGCGATGCCTGGCAGCGGGTGCCGTACCCGCAGGTCTGCCTGCCGCCGAGGTCGCCAAGTTCGCCGAGCTGACCTTCGCCTACATCGACGAGCTCTCCGCCGCGAGCGCCGCGGGCCACGCCGACGAACTGGCCGCCCGGGGCCGGGACCACGAGCGCCACCTGGAACACCTGGCCCGCGACCTCCTCGCCGGCGCGAGCCCGGACGTGCTGATGGCCTCCGTTCAACGGGCCGGGTGGCAGCCTCCGGTTTCGCTGACCGCCGTCTTGCTGCCCGCCGCCCAGGCCCGGCCTGCCTACCGCGCGCTCGACCCGAGCACCCTCGTCCTCGACGATCTGCCGGACGCCTTCGGTGTGCTGCTCGTCCCCGATGCCGACCGGTCGCACCTCTTGCGGCAGCTGACCGACCGCACCGCCGTGGTCGGCCCGGCCCGGCCATGGACTCGTGCGTCCGCCTCGTACGAACGAGCCGCACGCGCGCGCTCCCTCTCCTGCGATATCCGCGACACCGAGGACCACCTGCCCGAGCTGGTGCTGAGCGCCGACGTGGACGCGTACGCAGACCTGCGGGCCCGAGCCCTCGCACCGTTGCGGACCTTGCCCGTCGCGACCGCACGGCGGCTGGAGGAGACGTTGCGGGCGTGGCTGCTGCACCAGGGCAGGCGGGACGAGGTGGCGGCGGCCTTGTTCGTCCATCCCCAGACCGTTCGGTACCGGATGTCGCAGCTCCGGGAGCTGTTTCCGGATCTCGCATCGCCACACCGGGTCCTCGAGCTGACACTGGCGGTCGGTCTTCGGGTCAGCTGACGCGTACTTCGACCGTCCGCGACCGAGTTCGCGGGACCGCGTCAGCCAGGGCGTGCCACCCGCCCGGTGAGCTGGGCCTGGTCCGCGACCGACAACCGTGTCGAGCGGGTCGCGCCGACGGCGCCTGACGGGCGAAAGTCCAGGTCAGGCGCCATCGGAGTACCTCACCGCTGAAGGTCAGCACCGCCTGCGTGCGCCGGTCCCGTTCGGCGGTCACCGGCTGACGTCCGCCCTCCAGGTCGATGACGGAGGGACGACGGTGACCAATGGCGGCGTGCTGATCACTCCACACGCCTTCGGCGTCGGGACCGCGGCACGCCCTCGTCTGGGTCATGGCGTCGACGATGGCGCGCTCCATGCGCCGGGGCGGACGGCCGCCCCGATCGCGGTGTGGCTAGGAGGCCTCGGGCCACGCGTACCTTCCGGCCCAGTGGGCCCAGGCCACGAGGACCATCAGGACGGCTGCCAGTCCGCCCAGGACCATGACTGCGGAGGGCGAGGAGCGGTCGAGGACAGCCCCTCCGACCAAGGCTCCGATGGAGATCGTGGCCTGGAAGGAGGCGGTGAAGAGGACCGAGGACGCCTCGGGGGAGTCCGGGGCGGCCTTGGAGAACCAGGTCTGGGAGCAGACCGGGACAGCGCCGTAGGCGACGCCCCAGACGACCAGCAGTGCCACTGCGCCGGCATCCGAGTGCCCCAGGACGGGCAGGAGGAGGGTCGCGCCGGCGATCAGCGCGGCGGCCGTGGCGAAGGTGGACCGCGGGTAGCGTCCCGCCGTGGCTCCGCCCAGGAAGTTGCCGGCGATGCCGGCCGCTCCGTAGACGAGCAGGTAGACCGTGATGAGACCCGAACTGACACGGGTCACCTGCTCCAGGAACGGGGTGACGTAGGTGTACGTGCCGAAGTGGGCGAGCACGACGAGGAAGGTCATGACCAGGGCGAAGCGGGTGTTGACGCTTCGGAGCATTCCACCGAGGACGTCGAGGCGCGTCGCCTGGCCGGAAGGCAGGGGCGGGACGACCACGAGCAGCAGCACGAGGACGGCCAGCGTGAAGCCGCCCATGACGAGGAACGCCGTCCGCCAGCCCGCGATGTCACCGATGAACGTGCCCAGCGGCACGCCGAGTACGGAGCCGAGCGGTACGGCGGAGAAGATCACCGAGGTCGCGCGGCCCACGGACTTCGCGGGAACCAGCTGGCTGGCGAGCCCGGCGCCGATGGACCAGAATCCGCCGATGGTGATGCCCACCATGACGCGGGAGATCAGGACCAGCCAGTAGCTCGAGGCGACGGCGGCCAGGAAGTTGGCCAGCGCCAGCAGCAGGATGAACACACCCAGCATGACCCGCCGGTCGATCCGCCCTGTGGCCACGGTGACCACGGGGGCCGAGACCGCGGCGAGGAATCCTGGCATAGTCATCATGAGACCAGCCATTCCGTCCGAAATGGTGAAACTCGATCCGATCGACGTGAGAAGGCCGATCGGAAGAATCTCGGTCGTGACGATGGAGAAGATCCCTAGCATTACCGAAATGACGGCCAGCCAGGAGGCGAACGGCGAGCGGTCCGCCGGTGCGGGGGATTGGACAGAAGTGGTGGTTGCTGTGGACATGAATCCCGTCCTGAGTTGGGCATCACATGCAGAGTTGCGTGATCTCTAGCCCAGCAGGAACGGGCACCATCTTCTGGCAGGTTACCGACACCAACAACCGGCCCCTTGAGGCGTCGAGAGTGATCCGGCTGCACCCGAAGAATCACCAGTTCCGGTGTTTCAGTAGGTCAATGGGTTTCTTCACGTGTCGGATCGGGTCGTTCGTCATGATGCGGCGCGCGGGAGGCGCTGCGTGGCTCGCGACGACCTGGCCAAGTCGAGAAACCGTCCGCGCAGGAAAATCGTCGCGTGAAGGTTCACGTCGCGAACTTGCCAGACTGCGACTCGATTCGATGTTGTTCTGGTTCTCCCGCGTCGCATCTCGTGCCGCTGCGCCGCCACAGTGGGCGTGTCGGTCCGACGAGGTCGTCTGCTGAATTGAGGAGAAGAGTGTTCGAGCCTGAAGAGGTAATCCGAAAGAACGTGCAGGAGAAGGCGGCGGGACTCGACCGCGACGGTGTCTCCGCACAGAAGCGAGAGGCGCAACGCAGGTACGATGCCAGCATGCCGGGGTATTGCGTCGAGCTGGTCATGCGACGGGAACAGCTGGACGAGTACGTCAAGGAATGGCAGCGCGTACTTGACGAGATGACCGAGCGCGGCATCGAACGCTTCCTCCCCGTCGACGAGAAGGCCTGACGGGACGACACCGTCCGCATCCGATCCGTCGTGCACTGCGCACCGGACGCCGGACAGGAGCATGCGCGAGGCCGGGGCGCACCTGCGCGGATGCCCCGGTCGGATGGTTCAGGACGGCAGCCCCCAGGGCTGAGTTCAGGCACTTTCTCTCGTACCGCTAGAAGAATCCCAGCAAGATCAGCAACAGCTGGTGGGGCCCCGGCGTCTCGCAGTCCGCCGACGGGGAGTGGATAGAGGCGCGCTTCAACGAACCCACCCGCCTGCTGGACATCCTGATCACGTCCGGCATCTCCACCAAGGCTTCGGACCTCTCCGAGGCCGCGCTGCCGCACCGCATGGACGCGATCATCATCACGGCCGACGGGAAGCAGACCACGCGCCAGATCACACTCGACCAGGTGAGCGGGCCGCAACAGCGCAAGTTCCGGGCGCAGAACGTCGTCAGCGTCAGGTTCGTCATCCGCTCGGCGTTCAACGTGGGCGCCGAGAGGCAGGTCTCGATAGCCGAGATCGAGTTCTTCACCCGCGCCACGACCAGCGGTACCTAATGTTCTGAGTCGCGAGTTCCGTTCAGATGCGAGGGCTTGGCCCAACTCGGCGCCCCACCGCAGGCGGCGGGGCGCCGAGTTGGCCCGGTCTTCTGCGTGGACGAGATGCCCGTGACGGGTCCGGAAGTGCTGGTCAGATGCGGCATAGGCGTGGGAGAAGAGCGCTTCGAGCGGGTCAAGGCAAGGCGCCTGACGGCAGAAAGGCCAGGTCAGGCGCCCTTCCTCGTGCCTCTAGAAGAAGCCGAGGCGCTTCGGCGAGTAGGAGACCAGCATGTTTTTGGTCTGCTGGTAGTGCTCCAGCATCATCTTGTGGGTCTCGCGGCCGATGCCCGACTGCTTGTATCCGCCGAAGGCGGCGTGTGCCGGGTAGGCGTGGTAGCAGTTCGTCCAGACGCGGCCCGCCTGGATCGCGCGGCCCGCGCGGTAGGCGGTGTTGATGTCCCGCGTCCAGACGCCCGCGCCCAGGCCGTAGGCCGTGTCGTTCGCGATCCGTAGGGCGTCGTCGAAGTCCTGGAACGAGGTCACCGACACCACCGGCCCGAAGATCTCCTCCTGGAAGATCCGCATCCGGTTGTCGCCCTCGAAGATGGTCGGTTGGACGTAGAAGCCACCCGCAAGGTCACCTTCCAGGTGCCGGCGCTCGCCGCCCGTGAGGATCTTCGCGCCCTCCCGCTGGCCGATCTCCACGTACGACAGGACCTTCTTCAGCTGCTCCTCCGAGGCCTGCGCCCCGATCATCGTGTCCGTGTCCAGGGGGTGCCCCGGCACGATCAGTTCGGTACGGGCCACCGCCGCGTCGAGGAAGTCCCCGTACCGGCCCTGCTCGATCAGCGCGCGCGACGGGCTCGTGCACACCTCGCCCTGGTTGAGGGCGAACATGGTGAAGCCCTCCAGGGCCTTGTCCCGCAGGTCGTCGTCCGTCGACCAGATGTCGTCGAAGAAGAGGTTCGGGCTCTTGCCGCCGAGTTCCAGGGTGACCGGCTTCAGGTGCTCGGCCGCGTACTGCATGATCAGCCGGCCGGTGGCGGTCTCCCCCGTGAAGGCGATCTTCGCCACCCGAGGGCTGGACGCGAGCGGCTTGCCCGCCTCCTCCCCGAAGCCGTTGACGATGTTGACCACGCCCGGCGGCAGCAGGTCCGCCACCAGGCCCAGCCAGTAGTGCACCGACACCGGGGTCTGCTCGGCCGGCTTCAGCACCACCGTGTTCCCGGCCGCCAGCGCCGGGGCCAGCTTCCACACCGCCATCAGGATCGGGAAGTTCCACGGGATGATCTGTCCGACCACGCCCAGCGGTTCGTGGAAGTGGTAGGCGACGGTGTCGTCGTCGATCTGGCTCAGCGCGCCCTCCTGCGCGCGCAGGGCTCCCGCGAAGTACCGGAACTGGTCGACGGCCAGGGGCAGGTCGGCCGCCAGGGTCTCCCGCACCGGCTTGCCGTTCTCCCAGGTCTCCGCGACCGCGAGGGCCTCCAGGTGCTGCTCCGTCCGGTCCGCGATGCGCAGCAGGATCGACGCCCGCTCGGTGACCGACGTACGCCCCCACGCGGGCGCCGCCGCGTGGGCCGCGTCCAGCGCCCGCTCCACGTCCTCGGCCGTGCCCCGGGCGACCTCCGTGAAGACCTGGCCGTTGACGGGGGAGGGGTTCTCGAAGTACCGGCCGCGGGCGGGCGGAACGTACTCGCCGCCGATGAAGTGGTCGTAGCGGGACGCGTACGACATGAGCGCCCCCTCGGTACCGGGCGCAGCGTAGCGGGCCATGGTGTCCTCCCCTTGCCGGGCGCCGGCCGCCGTCGGACAGCGCTCGGGCCGAGGCTAGGAGCGGGCAGGTTGCGGATACGTTGCACGCCGCCGTCCGCCGGGGTCAGGGCGCGCGCCGAGCTCCCGGTCCAGGGCGTGCACGCGGGCCAGCGCGGCCGGTCGGCGCTCCGGGGGCAGCGCGGCCGCCAGCGCCCGCCACGCCTGCGGGTCGTCCGCGCCCCACGGGCTGCACACCCAGTCGGTCAGCAGCCCGGTATCCGCCCGCGCGATCACGGCCGCCCGCGCCTGGTCCTCGATCCGGCGCCGCAGCCGGACGATGCCCGGCGCGGTGGAGCCCGGCAGCAGGGGGCCGGGGTAGTGGTGGAGGGCCGCGGACACCGCCCCGGCGGCCAACTGCCGTGTCAGGAGGGTGAAATCCGCCCCCAACGGACCGGCCGTGCGATACGGGCGCGAAAGCGGCGCCGACGGCCCCAGCAGGGCGCGCAGCCGGGAGATCTCTGCGCGCAACGTCACCGGTGACACCGACTCGTCCTCGTACAGGGCGATCGCCAGCTCCTCGCCGGACAAGCCCTCGGGATGGTGCGCGAGCAGCGCCATGATCTCACTGTGCCGCCGCCCGAGCCGGAACTTGCGACCGGCGGTGACCAGCAGTGCCTCGTCCCGGCCGAGGGCGGCGAGGGTGTCCCCGGCGGCCGGCGCATCCGGTTCGAGCAGGGTCAACTGGGCTTCCGCCGCCCGGGCCACCGCCCGTACGAAGCCGAGGGAGTGCGGGTGGGCCAGGCCGTCGCCCCCGGTGATGTCCACCGCGCCCAGCAGCCTGCCCGTCCGCGGATCGCGCACCGGGGCCGCCGCGCAGGTCCACGGGTGCACCCGGCGGCTGAAGTGCTCGGCCCCGAAGACCTGCACGGGCTCGCCCGTCGCGACCGCCGTCCCCGGCGCGTTGGTCCCCATCGCCGACTCCGCCCAGCGCGCACCCGGGACGAAGCCGAGGCCCTCGGCCCTGCGCAGGGTTCCCGGCTCGCCCTCCACCCACAGCAGGCTGCCCCGTGCGTCGCACACCGCCAGCAGATGCGCCCCGTGCGCGGCGAACGCCCCCACGAGATCCCGGAACAGCGGCATCACCCGGGCCAGCGGGTGCTCCTCGCGGTACGAGCGCAGCTCTGCCTCCGCGAGCTCCACCCGGGGTGCGCACTCCGGGCTGAGCCGGGCCCGCGCGCACCGCCGCCAGGATCGTGCGATGACCGCCCGGACCGGGCCCTCGACCCGCCCGTCCCGGGTGAACGCGGCATGGGCCCGCCGCAGTTCGCGCGTGCGCGCGGCCGGATCGGCCCCGCCGGCCAGCGCCACCGACGGATCGCCCATGTCACCCTCCCGAGGTGCCGCGGTACGGAGCAACGCAGCTGCCGAGTTGCCGAACTGCGGAGTTGCCGAGCTACGGCGCTACGGAGCTGCGGAGCGTCCCCATCGTCGTCCCGGTACCGGGTCCCGGCAAGCCGTACGTCGGCCAGGGCGCCGGCGGTACGCGGCCAGCGCGGGCCGAAACCTCATGGGGCGGGATCGGCCTCCAGCGCCGAGGCCGGGTCCGGGGCGGAGGGCCCCGACGGGATCCACCGACCCGCCGCGCGACGGTACGGCCACCAGCGCCCCTCCCGGCCCAGCCGGAGCTGGCGGTCGGTGCCCGCCTCCGTCCAGCGGGCGCGGACCCGGCGGAGCACCGGAGCCTCCTCGTCCGCCCAGGCTGAGGCCAGGGCCGATCCGGCACGGGCCAGTTCGCTCCGGCCCGGCGTCCAGTCGTCCTCCAGCGCCGCCAGACCCGGGGCCGCGCCGAAGCCCCAGGCGCGTACGGCCAGTTCCATCTCGGCCCGGCTGCGCCCGGTAGCCGCCGCCAGGCGGGAGCGGACCCGGAAGTCACCGGTCTCCGCGGCGAGTCGTACGGCGTCTTCGGCGCGCGTGAGCGGGGCCGCCGGGGCACGGTCGGCGTGTCCCGGAGCCAGCGCCTCCGCGAGCCGCCGATGGGCCTCGGTCGCGGCCGCCCGTGCCAGGAACTCCACCGCGTCCACGTCGAGTCCCGTTTCCGCTTCGGTCTCCGTGTCCAGGGTCGGGGGATGGCCCGGCGCCCGTGGCAGCCCCGGCAGTGGGGGCAGGGCAGGACGGGCAGCGCCCGCCGCGAAGACCTCCGCCGCCGGGACCCCCTCGTCGGCGGGCGCCTGCGGAGCGTCTGCGTCAGCTTTCGCCTCCGCCGTGCTCCGCTCCGCCAGTTCGTCCACCAGCTCGCGCTCGCCCCGGCCCCGCAGGAGCAGCAGCACGAACGGGTCCTGGTCCAGCAGCCGGGCCACCTGGTAGCAGAGTGCGGCCGTGTGCGGGCAGTGGTCCCACTCGCCGCAGTCGCAGCGCGGGTCGAGGTCCCCTATGCCAGGCAGCAGCTCCACCCCGGCCGCGGCCGCGTCCTCGGCGAGTTCCGGCGGCACTTCCCGGTCGAGCAGCGCCGCGATGTGCCCGGCCTCCGCGGCGGCCAGATCCAGCAGGCGATCCCATTCCGCTTCCGTGAACTCCTGCACCAGCACGTCCGTCCGGTGCGCCGACCCGTCCGGATCGCGCACCACCGCGGTGAGCCCGCCGGGGCGCACCGACACCGCGCCGACGGCGCCCGCGCGCGCGTACCGGCGACCCTGCTTGACGTGCTTCCCGTCCAGCGCGCTGTCCTCCAGGGCGCGCAGCCAGGCATGGCCCCACCAGGTGTCGGCGAACGCGCGGCCGTGGGTGGGCGGCACGACCGGGAAGGTCTTCTCGTAGGGGTCTCGGGTGTTCATCGCTCACTCCCCGCGCGCGGTCGGGCGCAGCGCCACGAGCTCGGCCAGTTCGGCATCGGTCAGTTCGGTCAGCGCGCCCCCGCCGCCCGCGAGGACGGCGTCGGCCAGGGCGCGTTTGCGCGCCAGCATCTCGGCGATCCGGTCCTCTACGGTGCCTTCGGCGATGATCCGGTGGACCTGTACGGGCTGGGTCTGGCCGATGCGGTAGGCGCGGTCGGTGGCCTGTTCCTCGACGGCCGGGTTCCACCAACGGTCGAAGTGGATGACGTGCCCGGCCCGGGTGAGGTTCAGCCCGGTGCCCGCCGCCTTCAAGGACAGCAGGAAGACGGGGACCTCGCCCGCCTGGAAACGGTCGACGAGCTCCTCGCGGCGCGGCACCGGCGTCCCGCCGTGCAGGAACTGCGAGGCGATCCCGCGGGCGGCCAGGTGCTTCTCCAGGATCCTGGCCATCGCCACGTACTGGGTGAAGACCAGCACCGAGCCGCCCTCGGCCAGGATCGTGTCGAGGAGTTCGTCGAGCAGCTCCAGCTTTCCGGAGCGGGCGCCGCCGTCACCGGCCTCCTTGGCGCCGCGTTCCGCCGGGCCGTGCTCCCGCAGGTAATGGGCCGGATGGTTGCAGATCTGCTTGAGGGAGGTCAGCAGCTTGACCACCAGACCGCGCCGTTCCATCCCGTCCGCCTCCGAGATCGCGGCGAGGGTTTCGCGTACGACCGCCTCGTAGAGCGAGGTCTGTTCGCGGCTGAGGGTGACGGTGTGGTCGGTCTCGGTCTTGGGCGGCAGCTCGGGCGCGATGCCGGGGTCGGACTTCTTGCGGCGCAGCAGGAACGGTCGGACGAGCGCGGAGAGCCGGGCGGCGGCCTGCGGGTCGCGGCCGCTCTCGACGGGGTCGGCGTAGCGGGACCGGAAGGTGCCGAGGCGGCCGAGGAGCCCGGGTGTGGTCCAGTCGAGGACGGCCCACAGCTCGGCGAGGTCGTTCTCGACGGGGGTGCCGGTCAGGGCCACGCGGGCCGGGGCCGGGATGGTGCGCAGGGCCTTGGCGGTGGCCGAACGCGGGTTCTTGACGTGCTGGGCCTCGTCGGCCACGACCATGCCCCAGCGGGTGGCGGCGAGTTCGGGCGCGTGCAGGCGCATGGTGCCGTAGGTGGTGAGGACGAACCCGCCGGTCAGTCCGGTGAGCCCGGCGAGGCTGCGGTCCGGGCCGTGGAAGCGGCGTACGGGGGTGCCGGGGGCGAACTTGTCGATCTCCCGCTGCCAGTTGCCCAGCAGCGAGGCCGGGCACACCACCAGGGTCGGTCCGGCGGTGGCGGTGACGGTGGCGGGGTTGGTGCCGGGAGCCGGGGGTCGGTTGCGGTGCAGGTGGAGCGCGATGAGGGTGACGGTCTTGCCGAGGCCCATGTCGTCGGCGAGGCAGGCGCCGAGGCCGAGCGAGGTCATCCGGTCCAGCCAGCGCAGACCGCGCAGCTGGTAGTCGCGCAGGGTGGCCCGCAGCTCCGGCGGCGCGCCGAGGGCGTCGGGAGCCCCGGGTGCCGTCGGGGCCTCCTGCGCGCCGGTGGTGAGGCGCGCGCGCAGCCCCTCCAGCGGACCGGCGGCCTCTACGTCCACCCGCTTGCCGTCGATCTCCGCCGACCCGGTGAGTACGGCGGCCAGCGCGTCCGCGGCCGCGATCTCACGGTCCTGGCGGGCGACGGCCCGGCGGGCCTCGGCGGGGTCGACCAGGACCCATTGGTCGCGCAGCCGGACCAGGGGGCGCTTCGCTTCGGCGAGACGGTCGAGTTCGGCGCGGGTGAGATCGTCCTGGTCGCCGAGGGCGTGGCGCCAGCTGAAGGAGAGCAGGGCGCCGGGGGAGAGCAGACCGGAGGGGCGGGTGCTCGCGGTGGTGTCGTCGGGGGAGCCGAGGACGGCTCGGGCGTTCAGGTCGCGCAGGAGCCCGCGCGGCCAGTGCACCTGGACCCCGTCGGCGGCCAGGGCGGTGGCGGCTTCGCCGAGCAGCTCCGTGACCTCCTCGTCGGCGAGTTCGACCGCGTCCGGGACGGCCGCGCCTAGCAGGGGGGTGAGCGGGGGCCACAGTCGGGAGGCGCGCCGCAGGGCGCGGAGGGCGTCCAACCGGGCGCTCGGGGGGAAGGCGGTCGCGGCGGCACCGGATCCGGCCCAGACGTCGGCGGCATCGGCGACGAGGGCGGCGTCGGACAGGCTGTGCATCTGCAGGACGGCCCGGAAGCCGGGGCCGGCTTCGGGGCGCTGCACCGCGGCGGGGTCGGGGACCCCGTCGAGGCCCCTGTCGAGGCCCCCGTCGAGTTCGATCCGCAGGGAGATCCGGACTCCGGCGTCATGGCCGGCGGCCACCTCGGCGGCCCATTCGCGCAGCTCGGGGTGGAGCTGCGGCGGGCGGTCGGCGTAGGCGGGGCCACCGGCGGCCGCGGGGGCGGCGGGGGAGCGCGGGAGGGCGTCGGCGACGGCGTCGAGGAAGGCCCGCAGCAGCGGTTCCGGCGAGGGCAGCCGGGGCGGCCCGTCGGCGTTCAGCGGCACGCAACGGGCGGCGGGCGGCATGGCGGCGGCCAGTTGCCGGACCTCGTCGAGGTCGGCGGCCCCCAGCGGCCCGATCCGCCACGCGTCGTGGCCGGCGGGGCTCAGCCCGGGCAGGAGCTGCCCGCGCGCGGCGAAGCGCAGGGCGAGCAGCGCGGCGGCGCCCCAGAACGCCGTGGCGGAGTCGCTGGTTCCGTCGGGCGGGTCGCCGGGCCCCGCCTCGGCTGCCGCGGACCGGGCGCGCGTGAGCAGGGGCAGGGCTTCGTCCACGGACAGGACGCGCGCGACCACGGTGGCCCGGCGGAGGTCGGGGGTGATGACCGCGAGCTCCTCCGAGCCGCCGTCGCGGGATGGGGCATCGGCATCGGCATCGGCGTCGACCCCGGCAGGGGCGGCAGGCGACGCGCCGTCGGTCCGCCAGAGGGCGATCCGGCCGCCGCGCGGCGGGTCGGCGGGAAGGAAGGCGGCGGAGTGGTGGTGGATGAGGTCGGAGATCTCGAAGAGCACGCATTCCTCAAGTTTGACTACCGGGTACGGGGTGGCCGAGGTTACCCCATCGGGGGTGTCCGACGACGGGGGTGCGACCTTGACCCGGGTCACTTCTGAGACCGTTCGGGTGTCGGGGAACGCGCGGTCGCGACGGCACGTTGAGCGGGGTAGTAGTGGTCGACGGCAGGAGGAGGTGTCCGCAGATGTCCACGAGCGGAAAGATCGCGGTTGCCGGAGTCGTGGCAGCCATCGTGCTGTTCTGGACCGTGGGGTTCTGGGCGGGGCTGCTGGTCCTGATCGGCGTGCCGGTCGCCGCGTACCTCCTGCTGGACTCCTCCCAGCGGCGTCGTCTGCGGGGCATATCCAGGAAGCAGATCGGCCGCTGAGCGCGGCCGCCGCGCGCTGATCCGGCAGGGCGGCCGGGCTCCGGCTTCGGTGCGGAGCCCGGCGGACACGGCCGCGGGGCGGGAATCGGATGCGTACCCGCCCGGTGGCGGTGACGCCCGAAGGGTGCGGCCCGCCCGGGCGGCGGCCGGGTCAGGCGGCGCCGCTCACGACGGCCGGGGCGAGGTCCGCTTCGAGCAGCATCTGGGACGCGTGGTCCACGAGGTGTCGGAGCACCGGCAAGTAGGTCTCGTCGCCGCCCAGTTCGTCCAGGATCCGGTACCCCTCGGCGCGGAACGCGTCGATCTCCGCCCGGTACCGGTCGAGAGCAGTGGGCGTCCGCAGCAGTGCCTCCAGTTCCGCTCTGGCCTGATGCGAGCGTCCGGCGGCGGCGCACAGGCCCAGGACGTGCTCCCGGGAATCGGGCGAGGCGTCCTCGATGACGGAGGCGAGGAGATAGGTGACCGTACCGTTGAGCAGGTCCTCGTTGCGGCCGGACAGGATGTCTTCCTGGTCGTTGAATATTTGCCAAAGGATGCCGAAGACGTAGCCGAATTCACGCCACAGCTCCACCCTCTCGGCCGTTGTTCCGGAGAATATCGCGGCCATTGCCGTGATCATTCCGAAGGGCGCACCCGATTTGCCGCGGTACGTCTCGACCACCGATTTCCGCGAGGCGGTGCAGATGTCCCCGCGCATGTCGTCGATCTGGCCGTCGACGCCGATGATCCAGCCGTTCAGGATCTCGGTTATCAGCGCGCTGCGCGACGACTCCGGGAGGTCCTGCGAGAGGAGGATCTGGATGGGGAGCGAGTTCCCCGTGATGACGGATGCGAGCAGCGCTTCGTTCTCGGTGAGCTCGCCGGAGATGGAGGCGCCGTTGGCGTCCGCCAGGTCGTCGAGATAGCAGGCCGAGGTCCACCACAGCAGGTGGACGGCGGACAGTGGAATGGCCGGCCTCGGATTGCCGGTCTCTATGGCGTGCGTGAGGAGCGGCAGCACCGAGAGGGGATGTCTCAGTTTGCGGTGCTCCAAGAGCTTGGCCACTGAGTTCCTGGTCGTGCTCGCCAGTGGGCCGAGCCGCTCCAGCGCGGTGTCGATCTCCGCGTCGATGTCCTGCGAGACTTCCCGGTGCAGGTCCAGGTAGGACATGGAATTCAAGAATGGCCTCCGTCGTGGAATGGGCCGCAGGCGCGAGGTACGCGCCTTTGAGCCGCTTGACTGGCCGATTCGATCATTCCGGAGGAGGGGGATCCAGAGCGATTTCCGGCCCCTGTGGCCGGTTCTTTTCGGTCGCGACGGGCGGTGACGGTCCTCGCCCGGAGGTCGGCCGCCGACGGACCGCCCGGTATGGGCCGTACACCGGGCTGCCGCTCCCGCTCCCGCTGCCGTCACCGCCGTTGCCCGCTCCGGCTCGTGTTCACGACGGGCGGACCGCGATGCGGTCGAGCGCCGTCAGCAGGTCCGGCAGGTCCAACTGGTTCGCGTCCCCTTCGTGGGGGACCGTGAGCACCTCGCTCGGCTCCTCGTCCAGCAGGACGAAGGCCGCCTCGCCGGTACGTGCCACGAGCGACCAGCCGGGCCCGTCCACCCGCAGCGTCCGAGCCCCCTCGCCGGCGAACGAGGACCGCACCCGGCCGGGCGGTGGTGGGGTCTTCGTGTACGCCACCGCCTCCTCCAGTGCCCGTGCGAGCCCGGGATGTGCGGCGGCAGCCGCCCCGCCGTCCGTGGCCACGCGCTCCCGCCAGTCCGTCCACTCCCGCGCGATCTGGTCCGCGCCCATCCGTCGCTGCACCGGACCCCATGCGTCCGCCGAGGGCGGGGCGAGCGGGACCCGTCCCGTACCGTCCGCTCCTTGCTCGGGATCGTGCGGCTCCGGGATTCCCGACGCGGCCACCGACAGCTCCAGCGGCCAGCCCGCCAGCGAGACCACGATCGTCCGCTCGTCGGGGGACAGGTCGTACTCCATCCCGCAGTCCCAGGAGGCGATGGCCGTTGCGACGAGCGAGACGTCGTCCACGACGACCGTCCAGCGCGCGCCCTCCTCGTCCTGGCCGAGCACCAGCCCGTACCCCTCCCCGTTCGGCGCCACGCCCAGCAGGGAGCAGGCCTCGGGGAAGTCGTCGCCCAGGATGCTGGGGAACTGTGCCGGGGTCAGCAGCACAGCGGTCAGCACGTACAGCGAGCCGCCACCCTCGTCGTCGGACACCTGGCCTCCTGGTAGCTCTCTCGTCGGCGCACCTTAACCAGCGGGTAACCCGCCCGTCGAGAGCTTGCGGGACACGATTTCCAAGGCTGCTACCTGCACGTAGAGTTGGGAACCCGCAACAGAAAGGGACACCCGGTGCAGCGTTACGATCGGCTGAGGGAGATCCTCCGTCTCGATCCCGACAAGGATTTCCTCGCCATCTACCGGCTCACCGCCACCTATGAGTTCCCCTGGGACTTCACCCGCGCCCTGGAACTCGCCCTGTTCCGGACATATGCCGTCCCGAGCATCGGTGGCCTGCTGGCCGAGACGGCCGAGTTCACCGACCGGACCCAGAAGCGCTACGACGACACCGCACTGCTCCTGGACGCGGTCGTCGAGCACGGCTTCGAGAGCGACACCGCGCGCACCGCCATCCGCCGTGTCAACCAGATGCACCGCAGCTACGACATCTCCAACGAGGACATGCGGTACGTCCTGTGCACCTTCGTGGTGATTCCGGCGCGCTGGCTGGACGCCTACGGCTGGCGTCCGCTGACCCACCACGAGCGCCGGGCCTGCGCGAACTATTACGCCACCCTCGGCCGCCATCTGGGCATCACGGACATCCCGGGCTCCTACGAGGAGTTCGAAACCACCCTCGACGCCTACGAAGAGGCCCATTTCGGTTGGGACGAAGGTGCCCGCAAGGTCGCCGACTCCACCCTCGACCTCATGGCCTCCTGGTACCCGGCGCCGGTCGCCCCCGCCGTGCGGCGCGCGAGCTTCGCCCTCCTGGACGACTCGCTGTTGGACGCCTTCCGGTACGAGACCCCGCGCGCCCCGGTCCGGCGCCTCGTCCAGGGCGCCCTGTGGCTGCGCGGCCGCGCAGTACGGCTCCTGCCCCCGCGTCGAGCCCCCCACTACGCCCGCCAGAACCCGGAGATCAAGAGCTATCCGGACGGCTACGACGTGGGTGAGCTCGGCACGTTCCCCGTGCCCGGCTCGGGCGGCTGCCCCGTTCCGCATCCCCGCCGGCCCGCCGGAGCCGAGGCCCAGCCTCCGGCCTGATCCCGGGCACCTCCGCGGACCCCGGGCGCGCGGTCGACGTACGAACGTCTTCAGGGGCGCCGTACGGCCAGCACCAGGAAACGGTCGTCGTCATCGGCGTACGAGACCATGTTCCAGCCCGAACCGGTCAGCAGCGGGCCGAGGTTGTGCTCGGCCCGCATGTCCTCCGGGGTCAGCTCGCGGCCGTGACGCGCGGCGAGGGCCGCTCGCCCGATCGGGTGGAAGAGTGCGAGCCCGCCACCGGGACGGACCACCCGGGCGAGCTCGCGCAGGTTCGCCCTCGGGTCGGGCAGGTGGGCGATGAGTCCGGCGGCGAACACCGCGTCGAGCACCTCGTCGCGCAGCGGCAGCCGGGCCACGTCGGCGAGCAGCAGGGCGCCCTCGGCGTCCCGCCCCGCCCGCCGCGCGGCGGCCAACATCTGCGGGGTGAGGTCCACGCCGAGCACGGTCCCGGACGGTCCGACGGCGGACCGCAGAGCGGTCATGGCCCGTCCGGTGCCGCAGCCCGCGTCGAGCACGCGGTCCCCGGGCCGCAGTCCGAACTCGGTCACGGCGGTGGTGAACGCGGGCCCGTCCCCGGGAAACTTGCGGTCCCAGTCGGCCGCACGTGCCCCGAAGAACTCCTGCACGTGTGTGTGGTCTTCGCTCATGCGCCCATGATCCCCCACGGGCGCCGGCCCGCGTGCCCGCGCGCCTGCGGACCGTGCGCAAGCTGGCACGTGGTGTGATCGAAGACGAACGTAGCTCTGTCATATTCCAGCAGTTCCAGCTGCTTTCGAAATGCGCCCCCTGTTCGCGCCCTCACCCGGACTAGCGTCCCGTGGCCATGGGACACCTGGGACATCTGGACCACGCCGCCTACGGGTGGCTGACACCCGCGCTGTCATACGTGATGGCATCGATCGGCGCCGCCCTCGGGCTGCGCTGCACCGTCCGGGCTCTCGCCACGACCGGAGCCTCCCGCCGCAACTGGCTCCTCACCGCGGCCTCCGCCATCGGCACCGGCATCTGGACCATGCACTTCGTCGCGATGCTCGGCTTCGAGGTCACGGGAACCGAGATCCACTACGACGTGCCCCTCACGATCCTCAGCCTGCTCGTCGCCGTGCTGGTCGTCGGCGCCGGAGTCTTCGCCGTGGGGTACGGCAAGGAGCGCGGCCGGTCCCTCGTACTGGGCGGCCTGACGACCGGACTCGGCGTCGCCAGCATGCACTACCTGGGCATGGCGGCCCTGCGTCTGCACGGCGACGTCTCCTACGATCCGCTCGCCGTCGCACTCTCCGTCGCCATCGCCGTGATCGCGGCGACCGCCGCCCTGTGGGCCGCGCTCAACATCAAGGCACCCGTGGCGGTCGCCGTCGCCTCGCTCGTCATGGGCGCCGCCGTCAGCAGCATGCACTACACGGGGATGATGGCCGTCGCCGTCAGCGTCAGCCCCTCGGACGCGGCCCTGCCCGGCGCCACGGCCATGCAGTTCATCTTCCCGCTCGCCGTCGGGCTGGGCTCCTACCTGTTCATCACCGCAGCCTTCGTCGCGCTCTCCCCGACGGTCGACGAACGCGCCGCCTCCGCGTCGGCGCGGCACCTGGGGGAGAACACCGCAACCGCCCACTGACCGCGCACCGGAGGCCCGTGGAGCGGGCCGCCCCCGCGGCACCGCACCGCCGCGTACCGGTCATCACCCCACTGCTGCATCACCCCTCCTCAGCATCACCCGACCCGTCCCACCATCCCCGTCCCACCATCCCCGTCCCGCCGCCCCTGTCCCGCCACCCCGTCCCTCCGCTCCACCCGTCCCTTCGCCCCACACCCGCCACACCGCACCCGTAGGCACCGCCCGGAACGAGGAGCCCATGCGAACACCCCGCAGAAGACCGGAAGCAGCGGCGCCGCGGATGCCCGCGCCCCCGGCACGCGGCCGCCGGGCCCACGCCGGGCCACCGGCCGAGGAACCGGCGGAGCTCCGGGGCCAGCGGCCCGACCCGCCCGCCGCGCGCGCGAGCGGATCCCGGCCGCGGTTGCGGCTGCGCCCCGCCACCGTCCGCGCGAAGATCGTCTCGCTGCTGATGGTCCCGGTCGTCTCGCTCCTCGCCCTCTGGGCCTTCGCCACCGTCAACACCGCCCAGGACGTGGCCCGGCTCAGCCGCGTCCACCAGGTCGACACCGAGATACGCACGCCCGTCGCCGCGGCCGTCACCGAACTCCAGGCCGAACGGCGCGCCGCCGTCCGTCTGCTCGCCGACCCCGCCTCAGACCCGGGCGCCCTGGACCAGCAGGCCCGCCGGACCGACGCCGCCATGCAGCGGTTGCGGCTCGGGGACCAGCACACGGTCGCCGACTCCGGCGACTACCGATCCGACATCGTGGTCCGGCTGGAGACGTTCGTAGCCGCGGCCGAAGGCTTGGGCGCGTCGCGCAAGGACATCACCGACCGCCGGGCCACCCCCGAGGCGGCCTACACCATCTACACCCGCGTGGTCGACTCCGCCTTCGCCGTCGGCGGCGCCCTGACCGGCGGGGAGAAGGCCGAACTCGGCCCCGACGCCCGGGTCCTGCTCGAGTTCTCCCGCGCCGCGGAACTGCTGTCCCGGGAGGACGCGCTGCTCGCCGCTCCCGGCCCGCGCACGGCCGAAACGCTTCGGCAGCTGACCGGCGCCGTCGAGTCCCGCCGCGCGCTCACCGACGCTGCCGCCCGCGACCTCCCCGCCGACCAGCAGGCCGTCTGGGAGTCCGCCTCCAAGAGCGCCGCCTACGCCGACCTCACCGGCGCCGAGGACCGGGCGCTGGCCGCGGGCACCTCCAAGGAGAGCCGCGGGGTGCCCGCCGGATGGGAGGCCGCCCACAACGCCATCGCCTCCTCGATGAGGGAGGTCGAGGCGGCCGCACAGGCCGCGGCCGCCGACCGGGCCGACCCGTTCACCGAAGGGGCGCTGACCCCGGCCGGGGCCGCCGTGCTGCTGGGCCTGGCGGCCGTCGCCGCCTCCCTCGTCATCTCGGTCCGGATCGGCCGGGCGCTGGTCGTCGAACTCGTCTCGCTGCGCAACACCGCCCTGGAGATCGCCCACCGCAAACTCCCGCAAGCGATGGAACGGTTGCGCGCCGGCCAGGAGATCGACGTCGCCGCCGAGACCCCGCCCGGGCCGCCGGCCGAGGACGAGATCACCCAGGTCGGCGAGGCGCTCGGCACCGTCCACCGGGCCGCGCTCAGCGCCGCCGTCGAACGGGCGGAACTCGCCGACGGGATCTCCGGCGTCTTCGTCAACCTCGCCCGCCGCAGCCAGGTCCTCGTACACAGGCAGCTCACCCTGCTCGACTCGATGGAGCGGCGCGCCGACGACCCGAACGAACTCGGTGACCTTTTCCGCCTCGATCACCTGACCACCCGGATGCGCCGGCACGCGGAAAGCCTGATCATCCTCTCGGGTGCCGCCCCGGGCCGGGCCTGGCGGATGCCGGTCCCCCTCACGAACGTCGTGCGGGCCGCCGTCTCCGAGATCGAGGACTATCCGCGGATCGAGGTCCGGCAGCTCGCGGAAGCCGCCGTCGTCGGGGGCGCCGTCGCCGACCTCACCCACCTGCTCGCCGAACTCATCGAGAACGCGGCCCAGTTCTCCCCGCCGCACACCAAGGTCCGGGTCAGCGGCGAGCCCGTCGGTACGGGCTACGTCCTGGAGGTCGAGGACCGCGGACTCGGCATGGGCCCCGAATCCCTCGGCGACGCAAACCGCCGCATCGAGCAGTCCGAGTCCCTCGATCTCTTCGACAGCGACCGGCTCGGGCTCTTCGTGGTCAGTCGCCTCTCGGCCCGCCACGGAGTGAAGGTGCACCTGCGCACGTCGCCCTACGGCGGCACCACGGCGGTGGTGCTCCTGCCGAACTCCATGCTCCAGGGCGCGATCACGGCAGGAGCCCCCGCCGGCGCCGCTACCGCTGCAGCCCCCGCGTCCGCCCACGGCTCGGCCCCGGAATCCGGCCCGGCGCCCCGCCCGGAGCCACCGTCCCCCTCCCCCTCCCCGGTACCGAAGGCGGTCGCGGGGGCCGAACAGCCACCCGCCATGACCGTGGTACGGGAGGACGCGCAGTCCCCGGCTGCGGCCCCGGCACCGGACCCCGTACGCGAGGAGCCGCGCCCGGCCCCGGTGGCTTCGCTCCGGCCGCGCGCCCCCGGCGGCGCGGACGCCCGTACCCAGGCGGCCGCGGCCCCTGCGGCCTCGGTGACGGAGCTGCCGCGCCGGGTGCGCCAGGCCAGTCTCGTCCCGCAGCTTCGGGAGGCCCCCGCCCCGAAGGCCCCGGCCGCATCACGCCTGCCCGAGGAGCCGACGGGCCGCAGCCCGGAGCAGGCCCGGGACCGGATGGCGGCCTACCGGGCCGGCTGGGTCCGCGGCGCCCAGGAGAACTCCCCTCACGCAGGCAGCGAAGGAGAAGTGTGATGATCGAACACCAAAGGATCGACCTCGACGGCGGCCGCAGATCCGGCGAACTGGACTGGCTGCTCGACGACCTGGTGCTCCGGGTGCGCGAGGTCAGGCACGCCGTGGTCCTCTCCAACGACGGCCTGGCGGTCGGCGCCTCCAGCGCGCTCAGCCGGGAGGACGCCGAGCACCTGGCCGCAGTGGCCTCCGGCTTCCACAGCCTGGCCAAGGGCGCGGGCCGGCACTTCCACGCCGGGGGCGTGCGCCAGACGATGGTCGAGATGGACGAGGGCTTCCTCTTCGTCGCGGCCGCCGGCGACGGTTCCTGCCTGGCCGTCCTCAGCGCCGCCAATGCCGATATCGGCCTGATCGCCTACGAGATGGCCCGGCTGGTGAAGCGGGTCGGTGAGCACCTCTACACCCCGCCCCGGTTCGCGGCGCGCCCGCCGGCCGCCGGCTGAGGGCGGCGGTCCGGCACATGAACGGCCAGTGGTACGACGCCGATGCGGGCCCGCTCGTCCGTCCGTACGCCATGACCGGCGGGCGCACGAAGCCGGGACCCCACGGGGTCCGGTTCGACCTGATCGCGCTGGTCGCGGTCGACCCGACGGGCACGGACGAGGGCGCCGAGTCCCTGCTGGGCCCCGAACACCGGGCACTGCTCGGACTCTGCCGGTCCGAGACGCAGTCGGTGGCCGAACTCGCTGCCGACGCAGACCTGCCCGTGGGAGTGGTGCGGGTGCTCCTCGGGGACCTGCTGGAGGGCGGGCACGTCAAGGTCAGCCGGCCCGTACCACCCGCACAACTGCCGGACGAGCGGATTCTGCGTGAAGTCATCGAGGGATTGAGAGCGCTTTGATGGGACAGTACGACGATCGAGCTGCCGGACCGGCCCCGGTCCAGGACACGGGCGCGGATCCCGGTCCGGGGGAGGACCCCGAACTGGCCGCACTCGCCCTGAAGATCCTGGTGGCGGGAGGGTTCGGAGTGGGCAAGACCACGCTGGTGGGCGCGGTCAGTGAGATCCGGCCGCTGCGGACGGAGGAGGCGCTGAGCGAGGCGGGTGAACTGGTCGACGACACGGGCGGCGTGGACCAGAAGACGACCACGACGGTGGCCATGGACTTCGGGCGGATCACCATCCGGTCCGGGCTGTCCCTGTACCTGTTCGGCACGCCGGGGCAGGACCGGTTCTGGTTCCTGTGGGACGAACTGTCGCTGGGCGCGCTGGGCGCGGTGGTCCTGGCCGACACGCGGCGGCTGGAGGACTGCTTTCCGGCGGTGGACTACTTCGAGCACCGGCGCATCCCGTTCGTGGTGGCCGTCAACTGCTTCACGGACGCCCGGCGGTACGGGGCGCACGACGTCGCGCGGGCCCTGGACCTGGAGCAGGGGACGCCGGTGGTGCTGTGCGACGCGAGGGACCGGGACTCGGGGAAGGAAGTGCTGATCAGACTGGTCGAGTACGCCGGGCGGGTGCACACCGCCCGGCTGCTGGACTCGGTGGGGTCGCAGGCCGATTCCCTGTGAACCGGCCGGGGCGCGCTGGTGGGTGTGGGCGGGGGCGTCAGTCGGCGACACCGGCGAGGGCGATCACCTTGTCGATCGGAACCCTGACGAGGAGTTCGGTCGGGACGGCATTGCGGCGCCCGAAGGATTCGGCCCGTTCCTCGCCCATGTAGCGGGCGCCGATCCGGGTGGCCCAGGCGAGCAGTTCGTCGGCGCCGTCGGTGTACCCGCTGATCTCGGCGCGGCCCTGGAGGACGACGAAGGAGAAGGGCGGCCGGTCGTCGTCCACGCAGAGCGCGACCCGGCCGTCGCGGGCGAGGTTGCGTCCCTTGACGGTGTCCTTCCCGGTGTTGAAGACGAAGGAATCGCCGTCGAGCACGAACCAGATGGGAGCGATGTGCGGACTTCCGTCCTCGCGCACGGTGGAGAGCTTTCCGGTGCGGGTGGAGTGCGAGACGAACGCCCGCCACTCCTCTTGAGTCATCTTCTTCGCCATGGGGACATCCTCCTTGCCCGAAAGGCGCTGGTGGGGAAGGCTTGCGGCACAAGTACGCGGGGTGGGGCGCGGCCATGTGGCCGACGTCAACGGGGAGGGGCTGGGAATGGCACTGGACAAGCAACTGGACTGGCTGTTGGACGACCTGACGCGCAGGGTCCAGCAGGTGCGGCACGCGGTGGTGCTGTCCAATGACGGCCTGGTCACGGGGGCGAGCGCGGGGCTGGCGCGGGAGGACGCGGAACACCTGGCGGCCGTTGCGGCCGGACTGCAGAGCCTTGCCAAGGGGTCCGGCCGCCACTTCCGGGCCGGTGAAGTGCGGCAGACGATGGTCGAGTACGACGAGGGAGCGCTCTTCGTCATGGCGGCGGGCGCGGGCAGCAGCCTGTGCGTGTTGAGCGCCGCCGAGTCCGACATCGGGCAGGTCGCGTACGAGATGACGCTGCTGGTCAACAGGGTGGGGGAGCACCTGGGTGTTGCGGAGCGGCGAATCACCGGCGGCTGAGCCGGGCCGATTTCGGCGCCCCCCGGGACGTTATCCACAGGCCTCGCGGGGTGTCGTTGCGCCGAGTTACGGTCTTCACACAGAGTAATCATTGCTCGTGGGGGAGGACCGTGATGAAGCAGATGGGGACCGCACTTCGGGACGCTGTGGCGGACGGCGCCATGGTCGACGACGCTAGGGCCGACAACGCAACGGCCGGCGGCGCCGTGGACGTGCTGGTGGGCGGCGCGCAGGCCGCAGGTGAACTGGGGCTGAGCCGGAGCGAGTTCGCCAGGGCCGTCCAGTTGGGGATCGTGCGGGCCGGGCCGCGCACGCTCGCCGGGGCCGTGCGCTACGCACGGGCCGAGCTGGACCGGGTCAGGTCGGTGACGGGCCCGCCGGGCGCGCTGCGCGAACGGGTCGAGACGGTGGCCGGGGCGGAGGCCGCGGCCGAGGTGGTGGGGGTCGGCCCGAGCCGCTTCACGCGGCTCGCGCGCTGCGGGCACGTGACCCCGGTCGGCTACCGGATCAACCGCTACCGGGCCGTGGTGTGGCTCTACCTGACCGCGGAGCTACGGAGCTTCGCCGCGCGGGATCCGGGAATGTTGCGCGGGATCGCGCCCCCGGCGGACCGGGAACTGATGGCGGCCAAGGCGGATCTGCGCCCGCGCAAGTGGCGCGGGCGGCATGTCGGGCTGTTGCTGAGACGAACCGCCGACCCGTGGGAGCGCGCCGCCGTACTGGCTTCCGTGCTGCCCGAGGACGAGTTGCTGGAGGTCGTGCCCGACCCGGCGGAGCGGATCGTCCTGGCCGCCCTCGGCCCGCCCCCGCCGTACGGGCACCCGCAGGCTCCGGCGGCGGCCGCGGTGGCGACGGGGCTGCTGAAGGCCGGCCCGCCGGACGAGATCCACTGGTACCGAACCAGCCTGGACTTCGCCCTGGCGGGGGCGCGGGGTCAGTCGAAGTCGACGGGGGAGAGGGGGCCGACGTAGACCCAGGCCCCGGCCTCGCGGGAGAAGCTGCTCTGCTCGTGCAGCGAGCCGGTGTGCCGGCCCTCGCGGTAGTGGGCGCGGAACTCCACCGAGCCCTCCGTCTCGAACATCCCGCCGCGCTCGGTGGCCAGGATCTCCAGCCGCTCCCAGCGCTGTTCGGGATCCAGCTCGAGGCGGTCCGGACGGGTGGCGGGGTGCCAGGAGCGCAGCAGGTAGGCGGTGTCGCCGACGGCGAAGGCGCTGAACCGGGAGCGCATCAGCCGCTCGGCGGTGGGCGCCGATCGAGCACCGGAGTGGAAGGGGCCGCAGCACTCCGGGTAGGCGGCGGGCAGCCCGCAGGGGCAGGGGACGGCAGGGGTGGACATGGGTGTGCTCAGTTCTCCGGGGCGGGCTCGGACGGCTTGGCGGGGTACGGGCGGAAGAGGCCCTCCTGGACGACGGACACCAGCAGTCTGCCCTCCACGTCGTAGATGCGGCCCCGGGCCAGGCCCCGGCCGCCGTGCGCGATGGGCGACTCCTGGTCGTACAGGAACCACTCGTCCGCCCGGAAGGGCCGGTGGAACCACATGGCGTGGTCCAGCGAGGCCATGTCGAAACCGCGCATGCCCCACAGGGGTTCCACCGGGATGCGCACGGCGTCGAGGAGGGTCATGTCACTTGCGTAGGTGAGGGCGCAGGTGTGGATGAGGGGGTCGTCGCCCAGCGGGCCGACCGCACGCATCCACACCGCGCTGCGCGGATCGGATCCCTTGAGCTCTTCGGGAGTCCAACGGAGCCGGTTGACGTACCGGATGTCGAAGGGCTGGCGGCGGGCCATCCGCTCCAGTGCCTCCGGCAGCGCCCCGAGGTGCTCGCGGATCTCGTCAGCGACCTTGGGGAGCGTGTCCGGATGGGGGACGTGGTGAGGAGGCAGCTGGTGCTCGATGCTGCCCTCCTCCGGATGATGGAAGGAGGCGGTGAGATTGAAGATCGTCTTGCCCTGTTGGACCGCGGTGACCCGGCGCGTGGTGAAGGACCGCCCGTCGCGCACCCGCTCCACCTGGTACACGATCGGCACCCCGGGGATGCCGGGGCGCAGGAAGTACGCGTGCAGCGAGTGGACCGGGCGGTCGCTCTCCACGGTGCGCCCAGCGGCCACCAGCGCCTGGCCGGCGACCTGCCCGCCGAAGACCCGCTGGAGGGACTCCTGCGGACTGGCGCCGCGGAAGATGTTGACCTCGATCTGCTCCAGATCGAGCAGATCGACCAGTCTCTCGGCGGGGTTCGTCATCAGAGGATCTCCACTGTCGGGTCCGGCGGGTCCGGTGCGTCGGGCGGGTACGGCGGGACGTGGCGGTCGGTCAGAGCGCTCCGAGCTCGCCGACCGAGGTGACCCGGATGACGGCCCGGCCCTCCTCGTCGGAGGCGGCCAGGTCGACCTCGGCGCTGATGCCCCAGCCATGGTCCCCGTTGGGGTCCGCGAAGGTCTGGCGGACGCGCCACAGGCCGTGCGCCGGGTCCTCCTCGATCTGCAGGAGCTTCGGGCCGCGCGCGTCGGGTCCGGTGCCCAGGTCGTCGTATTCGTCCCAGTACCCGTCCAGGGCCTCGCCCCAGGCGTCCGCGTCCCAGCCGGACTCGGCGTCCAGCTCGCCCAGCACGTTGACGTGGTCGAGGGCGGCCAGCTCCACCCGGCGGAACATGGCGTTGCGGACCAGGACGCGGAAGGCGCGCGCGTTCGCGGTGACCGGCTTGACCTGGTCGGCCTTCTCCTGGGCCTGCTCCGCCGTCTCCACCTCCGGGTTCGCCAGCTGCTCCCACTCGTCCAGCAGGCTGGAGTCGACCTGGCGGACCAGCTCGCCGAGCCATTCGATCAGGTCCTGGAGGTCCTCCGACTTGAGGTCGTCGGGGATGGTGTGGTCCAGCGCCTTGAACGCGCTCGCCAGGTAGCGCAGCACGATGCCCTCGGTGCGGGCCAGCTCGTAGAAGGAGGTGAACTCGGTGAAGGTCATCGCGCGCTCGTACATGTCGCGGATGATCGACTTCGGGGAGACCGGGTGGTCGCGCACCCACGGGTGGCTCTTGGCGTACACGTCGTAGGCATGGGAGAGCAGCTCTTCGAGCGGCTTGGGATAGGTGACGTCCTGGAGCCGCTCCATCCGCTCCTCGTACTCGATCCCGTCGGCCTTCATCTGGCCGACCTGGATGCCGCGTTCCTTGTTCTGCTGGGCGGCCAGGATCTGCCGCGGGTCGTCCAGCGTGGACTCCACGACGGAGACCATGTCCAGCGCGTAGGAGGGGGACTCCGGGTCCAGCAGGTCGAAGGAGGCCAGGGCGAAGGTGGACAGCGGCTGGTTGAGCGCGAAGTCCTGCTGGAGGTCGACGGTGAGCCGGATCGTGCGGCCCTCCGCGTCCGGGGTGTCGAGCTTCTCGACGACACCGCCGTCCAGCAGCGAGCGGTAGATCGCGATGGCCCGGCGGATGTGCCGCAGCTGGGCCTTGCGCGGCTCGTGGTTGTCCTCCAGCAGGTGGCGCATCGCCTGGAAGGCGTCGCCCGGCCGGGCGATGACCGACAGCAGCATGATGTTGGTGACCTTGAAGCGCGAGGTGAGCGCCTCCGGGTCGGCGGCGATGAGCTTCTCGAACGTGGTGTCCGACCAGGCGACGAAGCCCTCGGGAGCCTTCTTGCGCACCACCTTGCGGCGCTTCTTCGGATCGTCGCCCGCCTTCGCGAGCGCCTTCTCGTTCTCGATGACGTGCTCGGGGGCCTGCGCGACCACATAGCCCGCGGTGTCGAAGCCGGCCCGGCCCGCGCGCCCCGCGATCTGGTGGAACTCCCGGGCGCGCAGGGTGCGGACCCGGTTGCCGTCGTACTTGGTGAGCGCGGTGAACAGCACCGTGCGGATCGGGACGTTGACGCCGACCCCGAGGGTGTCCGTGCCGCAGATCACCTTCAGCAGACCGGCCTGGGCGAGCTTCTCGACGAGACGGCGGTACTTGGGCAGCATGCCGGCGTGGTGCACACCGATGCCGTGCCGGACGTAGCGGGAGAGGTTCTGGCCGAACTTGGTGGTGAAGCGGAAGTTGCCGATGAGATCGGCGATCTTGTCCTTCTCCTCGCGCGTGCACATGTTGATGCTCATGAGCGACTGCGCCCGCTCGACCGCCTGGGCCTGGGTGAAGTGCACGATGTAGACGGGGGCCTGCCGGGTCTCCAGCAGCTCGGTGATCGTGTCGGTGATCGGGGTGGTGACGTACTCGTACGAGAGCGGGACGGGCCGGGTCGCGGAACGGACCACCGAGGTGGGCCGGCCGGTGCGCCGGGTCAGGTCCTCCTCGAACCGCTTCATGTCGCCGAGGGTCGCCGACATCAGGATGAACTGCGCCTGCGGCAGCTCCAGCAGCGGGATCTGCCAGGCCCAGCCGCGGTCCGGCTCGGCATAGAAGTGGAACTCGTCCATCACGACCTGGCCGATGTCGGCGTGCTTGCCGTCGCGCAGGGCGATCGAGGCCAGCACCTCGGCGGTGCAGCAGATCACCGGGGCGTCCGCGTTCACGGAAGCGTCGCCGGTCAGCATGCCGACGTTCTCCGTGCCGAAGAGCTTGCACAGGTCGAAGAACTTCTCCGACACCAGCGCCTTGATCGGGGCGGTGTAGAAGGTGACCTTGTCCTGGGCCAGGGCGGTGAAGTGCGCGCCGGCGGCGACCAGGCTCTTGCCGGAGCCGGTCGGGGTGGAAAGGATCACGTTCGCCCCGGAGACGACCTCGATCAGCGCCTCCTCCTGAGCCGGGTACAGGGTGATGCCCTGGTCCTCCGCCCACGAGGAGAAAGCCTCGAAGAGGGCGTCGGGGTCGGCGTTCGGCGGGAGCTGATCAATGAGGGTCACACCCCCCATCTTGCCTGGCTTCTCCCCGGATCAGGGAACCGGCGGACGGAATGAAGATCACCGACGGTACGCTGTGCCGTCGATGCGGCCCGAACGAAACAGTCGACCGGGCCCGACCACACACCAGCGGGGCGGGAAACGACCATGATGGGTCCGGCGCACTCACTGTCCGGGGCAGCGGCCTGGCTGGGGGTGGGCGCCGCCACCGCGGCCGCCGGGCACCCCATGCCCTGGCCCGTCCTCGTCGTCGGAGCGCTGATCTGCGCCGGGGCGGCCCTCGCCCCCGACCTCGATCACAAGTCCGCGACGATCTCGCGCGCTTTCGGCCCGCTCTCCAAAGGCGTGTGCGAGGTGGTCGACAAGATCTCCTACGCCGTCTACAAGGGCACCCGCTCCAAGAAGGACGCCCGTCGCACCGGGGGCCACCGCACCCTGACGCACACCTGGCTCTGGGCCGTCCTGATCGGCGGCGGGGCCTCCCTGCTCGCCGTCACCGCCGACCGCTGGGGTGTGCTCGCCCTGCTCTTCGTGCACCTGGTGCTCGCGGTCGAAGGTCTGCTGTGGCGGGCCGCCCGGATGTCCAGCGACGTCCTGGTCTGGCTGCTCGGCGCGACCAGCGCGTGGATCCTGGCCGGGGTGCTCGACCAGCCCGGCAACGGCGCGAACTGGCTGTTCGACGGAGCGGGTCAGGAGTACCTCTGGCTCGGCCTGCCGATCGTCCTCGGGGCCCTGGTCCACGACATCGGCGACGCACTCACCGTCTCCGGCTGCCCCGTCCTGTGGCCGCTGCCGATCGCCGGCAAGCGCTGGTACCCGATCGGCCCGCCGAAGGCGATGCGGTTCCGCGCCGGCAGCTGGGTGGAGCTGAAGGTCCTCATGCCGGTCTTCATCCTGCTGGGCGGCTTCGGCGGCGCCTCCGCCCTCGGCTTCATCTAGCGAATGTCACGTCGGGGGGTGGCCGAGAAGGGCCCACCGCCGCCCCGGGCCCGCTGAGGCCCCCTGTTCAGCTCCCTCCCCGGCGACCATGATGTGGGCCGACGAGCCGTCGGTGCCGTCGGCTCGCATCAGGACCCGGGGGGATCCATGCGCAGGAGAGGCAAGGGCATCCGTGCGACGTTGGCAGGCGCGGTGATCGCCTCGCTCACCGTCGTCCTGCCGGCCCAGACCGCCGCGGCGGAGCCCGGCGGAGCGCCGGACACGGGACCGCACTGCAAACCGTCCATCCGGATCCTGGAGTCATTGCCGGGGGAGGACCCGTACCCGAACCCGTGGCTGCACCGCACCCAGGTGAACGACATCGGCTCCGCCGGGCTGTCGGTCGGCGTCTCGCACGATCTGCCGGCGTACTGGATCGGCACCAAGGCGTTCGCCGTACCGCTGCCCCCCGGCACCACCGGCGGACAGGTGCAGGCCGTCAACCGGTCCGGCCTCATGGTCGGCACGCTGACCACACCGGTCTGGACCGACACCCTGGCCTTCAGCTATCGGCCGGGGGCGCGCAGCGTCACCCTGCTGCCGGGCGGGCACACCGCGAGCGACGTCAACGACCGGGGACACATCGTCGGTACCCGTTTCGACGACGACCCGGGAGTCACCACCGGCCTCGAATGGGCGGGCGGCAGGATCCACCGCAAACTCTTCGTGCCGCCCGGCTACCGGCTCGACTACGTGACCGGCATCAACAACGCCGGTCAGGTCATCGGTTCCGGCTTCGGGCCGTCCGACACCGATGACAACTCCCCCACCAGTCCCGGGCTGCTCTGGTCCGCCGGCGTGGACGCCAGGCCCATCGCCCTCAAGCCCCTCGGCAGCCTCGACCACCAGTACCGGCCGCAGGACATCGACGACTCGGGCCGGATCGTCGGCACCTACGTGTCCGTTCAGGAGCAGTGGCTCGACCGGCCCGCCGTCTGGGTCGCCCCCTACGGGCCGGCCAGCCACCCGCCCCGGCTGCCGATCGCTCACAACGGCACCCTCGAGGGCATCAGCCCGAGCACGAACGTCTCGGTCGGCATCGGCAGCCAATTCTTGTACCCCTGGCCGCCGCCGCAGGACAGCCCGCTGGTGCGGGCCCAGTACTGGACCGGTGAAGGCCCGATGCGGGCCCTTCCCGCACTCGCGCCGAACGCCTTCACCACCGCCTACACCGTCACCGACGACGACCGCGTCGGCGGTGCCGCCGAGGACGCCGGGGGCGACACCCACCCGGTCATCTGGACCTGCGCGCGCAAACAGGCCTTCATCCCCGCCGGCTGACCGGACGCAGGGCTCGGGCGGAGAGCGGGGACGGTGAAGGGCGGCGGGGTGGGAGCCGGTCCCACCCCGCCGCCCTTCACCCGGCGCCTCCCGGACACGGGCTCCCGGATCAGCCGTGCCAGGACCGCCACAACGCGGCGTACGCCCCGTCGGCCGCGACCAGCTCGTCGTGCGAGCCGAGTTCGCTGATCCGGCCGCCCTCGACCACCGCGATCACGTCCGCGTCGTGCGCGGTGTGCAGCCGGTGGGCGATGGCGATGACCGTGCGGCCGTCCAGTACCCGGGCCAGCGAGCGCTCCAAGTGCCGGGCCGCGCGCGGGTCCAACAGCGAGGTGGCCTCGTCCAGCACCAGCGTGTGCGGGTCGGCCAGCACCAGCCGGGCGAGCGCGATCTGCTGCGCCTGCGCCGGGGTCAGCGCCGTGCTGCCGGAACCGACCTCGGTGTCCAGGCCGGCCTCCAAGGCCCGCGCCCAGCCGTCGGCGTCCACCGCCGCCAGGGCCGACCACAACTCGGTGTCACCGGCGCCCGTCCGCGCGAGGAGGAGATTGTCCCGCAGCGTGCCCACGAACACGTGGTGCTCCTGGTTGACCAGGGCCACGTGCTCGCGCACCCGCTCCGCGGGCATCCGCGACAGCTGCGCCCCGCCGAGGGTGACCTCGCCGGTCCGGGGCGCGTAGATGCCCGCGAGCAGCCGTCCCAGGGTGGACTTGCCCGCCCCCGAGGGGCCGACCAGCGCCATCCGGGTGCCCGGCGGCACGGACATCGACACCTGGTGCAGGACGTCGACGCCCGCCCGGTAGCCGAAGTGGACCTCCTCGGCCCGCACGTCCCTGCCCTCGGGAGCCACCTTCGCGTCCCCCGCGTCCGGTTCGATCTCCCGTACACCCACCAGGCGGCCGAGCGAGACCTGGGCGACCTGCAACTCGTCGTACCAGCGCAGGATCAGACCGATCGGATCGACCAGCATCTGGGCGAGGAGCGCGCCCGTGGTCAGCTGCCCGACCGACATCCAGCCCCGCATCACGCAGAAGCCTCCGATCAGCAGCACCGATCCGAGGATCGTCACGAAGGTGACGTTGATGACGGGGAAGAGCACCATCCGCAGGAAGAGCGTGTACCGCTCCCACGCCACCCACTGCGAGATCCGCCGCTCCGACAGCGCGATCCGCTCCGGCCCGAGGCGGTGCGCCTCGACCGTACGGCCCGCGTCCACCGTCTCGGTGAGCACGGCAGAGACGGCCGCGTAGCCGGCCGCCTCCGAGCGGTACGCCGACGGCGCCCGCCGGAAGTACCAGCGGCAGCCGATCACGAGCACCGGCAGCGCCACCAGCGAGGCCAGCGCCAGCGGCGGTGCGGTCACCGCGAGCGCCCCGAACAGCAGCCCCGCCCACACCACACCGATGGCCAGCTGCGGCACGGCCTCGCGCATCGCGTTCGCGAGCCGGTCGATGTCGGTGGTGATCCGTGACAGCAGATCACCGGTACCGGCCCGCTCCAGCACGCCCGGCGGCAGACCCACCGACCGCACCAGGAAGTCCTCGCGCAGATCGGCCAGCATCTCCTCGCCGAGCATCGCCCCGCGCAGCCGGACCAGCCGGACGAAGAACGTCTGGACCGCCAGCGCCAGCGCGAACAGCAGTGCCACACGCCCCAGATGCAGCTCGCGCGCCCCCGCCGAGAGGTCGTCCACGATCCGACCCAGCAAGTACGGGCCGACCATGGAGGCGATCACCGCGGCCGCGTTGACGCCCACCAGCACCACGAAGGCCCGCCGGTGGCGCCGGAACAGGTCGCGCACATAGTCCCGTACGGTCGCCGACGTGCCCACGGGCAGGGTCGCGGCCGAGTCGGGGGCCGCCGGATCGTACTCTGGCGGCGCCACGCCGATCATGCGGATTCCTCGATCTCTGTGAGTGCTTCTGCCAGCTCTGTCAGTTCCAGCCCGCCGAGCCGCTGCTCCTCGTCGGTCTCGCGGGTGACGACCGCCCGGTAGCGCGGCTCGCGCTGCAGCAGCTCGCGATGGGTGCCGACGGCCGCCACCGTGCCCCCGTCGACGAGCACGACCCGGTCCGCGCGGTCCAGCAGCAGCGGCGAGGACGCCAGTACCACCGTGGTCCGCCCGGCGCGCAGGGCCGCGATCCCGTCCGCGATCCGCGCTTCGGTGTGCGAGTCGACCGCGGAGGTCGGCTCGTCGAGCACGAGCACCTCCGGGTCGGTGACCAGGGACCGGGCCAGGGCGAGCCGCTGGCGCTGGCCGCCCGACAGGGACCGGCCGCGTTCGGTGATCCGGGCGTCCATCGGGTCCTCGACCCCGTCCGGCGCCGACTGCAGCAGTGCGTCCAGGACGTCCGCGCACTGGGCCGCGCCCAGCGCCGCAGCGGACTCGACCGCCCCGGAGGCCGGTACGTCGAACAGCTCCCGCAGGGTCCCGGACAGCAGCACCGGATCCTTGTCCTGTACGAGGACCAGGGTGCGCGCGGTCTCCAGCCCGAGCTCGTCCAGCGCGACCCCGCCGAGGAGCACGGACGGCGCCCCGGCCCCGTCGGCCCCGGAATCGGCGCTGGAACCGGCCCCGGCGTCGGCCTCCGCGTCGGCCCCGGCCTGCGACACCGGGTCGCCGTCCATCGGATGGCCGCCCAGGCGTTCGGCGAGCCGCCCGGCGAGGTCCGGGTCCCCGCACACGACGGCCGTGAACCGCCCCGCGGGGGCCAGCAGCCCGGTCCGCGGGTCGTACAGGTCCCCGCCCGCGGCCGGTGCCGCCACCGGATCGGTGCGTGCGGGACGCTCGCCGGCGGCGTCCGTCCGGGTCAGTGACAGCACCCGGGCGGCCCGCTGGGCGGAGGGACGCGAGAAGGAGTACGCCATGGCGATCTCCTGGAAGTGCCGCAGCGGGTAGAGCAGGGTCGCGACCGCGCTGAACGCGGCGACCAGCTCGCCCACCGCGATGCGCCCGTCCGAGACGAGCGCGGCGCCGTACCAGACCACCACGATCATCAGCGCGCCCGGGAGCACCACCTGGATCGCGGAGATCAGCGCCCACATCCGGGCGCTGCGCACGGCTGCCTCGCGGACCTCCTGAGAGGCCTCGCGGTAGCGGCCGAGGAACAGCTCCTCACCGCCGATGCCGCGCAGCACGCGCAGGCCCGCGACGGTGTCGGAGGCCAGCTCGGTGGCCTTGCCCGCCTTCTCCCGCTGGACGTCGGCGCGCCGAGTGGCGCGCGGCAGCAGCGGCAGCGAGGCCAGGGCGATCAGCGGGACTCCGATGGCGACGACCACGCCGAGCTCGGGGGCGTAGAACAGCAGCCCGACGCAGACGAGGACGACGGAGAAGACGGCCGCGAGGAAGCGCGAGACCGCCTCGACGAACCATCCGATCTTCTCCACGTCGCCCGTGGACACCGCGACCACCTCACCCGCGGCGACCCGGCGGGTGAGGGCGGAGCCCAGCTCGGCCGTCTTGCGCGCCAGGAGCTGCTGCACCCGTGCCGCGGCGGTGATCCAGTTGGTGACGGCCGTGCTGTGGAGCATGGAATCGCCGACCGAGATGGCGATGCCGGTGACCAGGAGCAGCACGCCGACGAGCAGCAGCCCGTTCGGCTCGCGGTCGACGACCGCGTCGACGCCGAGGCCCACCGCGTACGGCAGTGCGGCGACGCCGGTGAAGTGCAGCATCCCCCAGCACAGGCTCTTGAGCTGTCCGCCGAGTTGACCACGCCCCAGCCACAGCAAGAACCGGGGGCCGGACCGAGCGTCGGGTACCCCTGGATCCGGATACGGAAGATCGCTGATCTGCATGACGCCCCATGACTGGTCGAGTGGTCCAAACCAAGCAAGGTTCGCCTTCAGGACTGACGCCGGGCAATCGATTTTCCGTGGGACGTACGCTGCTGCCAGCAGGTTTACGGCGGCGGGGGAGAACGTGGCGCCTGGTCAAGGGGGTTGCGCGCCCCGGCGCTCACGGGCGGGTGGCGTGCTCCAGTTCGAGCAGGGCCGAGTAGTAGGTCCGCCCCGTCGCCCGGTCCATGCCCACCTCGCACATCCGGTTCGCCGACAGGTGCGCGTCGAAGGCCCGCGCCGTCACCTCCGCCGCCTCGCGCGCCGTCGCCGAGGCCGTCAGTTCCGGGTACAGCATTCCCCGGTCGCCCGCGAAGGCGCAGCAGCCCGCGTCGTCGGGGACCACCACTTCTTCGGCGCACGCCTCGGCCACCGCCCGCAGCCGGTCCTCGTCGCCCAAGTGCCGCATCGAGCAGGTGGGGTGGAGCACGGCCGAGCCCACCCTGCGCCGGACCTCCAGACGCGGCAGCAGCTCCTCGGCGGCCCACACGATCGAGTCGAGGATCCGCAGCTCCGCGTGGAGGGCACGGTTCTCCGGCGTCAGGTAAGGGACCACCTCGCGCGCGATGCCCAGCGTGCAGGAGGAGGCGTCCACGACCAGCGGTAGCAGCCCGCCGGCCGTCCAGCCCCAGGCCGCCTCGACGATCCGGTTGGCCATCACCTCGGTGCCGGCCCGGTAGCCCTTGGAGTTCCAGATCGTCGCGCAACAGGTGCCGCCGACGTCGTCGGGGATCCAGACGGGCCGCCCGGCCCGCTCCGACACGGCCACGACCGCCTCGGGCAGGGAGGGGCCGGGCCGGCCCTCCGGGCCGCCGAAGATCCGGTTGACGCAGGCCGGGTAGTACACGGCCGTGGCGCCCACCCGCCGGGTCGGCGGCAGGTGACGGGCGGAGGCGCCGGGGAGCTGCGCCGACCACTGCGGAACCAGGTCCGGACGTACGGCCTTGCGCGCGGCCCCGGTGACCGCTTCCAGCAGCCGGTCGCCCACCCGGGAGGGGATCCGGTCGGCGGCGGCCACCGCGAGCCGGGCGGCGGACTCGGCGTCCCCGAACCGCCGGGCCGCCAGCGTGGCGGCGGCCTCCTCGAGCGGGCCGTGGCGGCGGTGGCGGAAGTCCTTCATCAGCGCCCCGGTGTCGATGCCGACCGGGCAGGCGAGCTTGCAGGTGGAGTCGACGGCGCAGGTGTCCACCGCGTCGTAGCCGTAGGAGGCGAGCAGTCCGTCCAACACGGGGGAGCCGGGCTGCTGGCGCAGCATCTCGCGGCGCAGCACGATGCGCTGGCGCGGAGTGGTCGTCAGGTCCTCGCTGGGGCAGGTCGGTTCGCAGAAGCCGCACTCGATGCACGCGTCGACCACTGCCTCCACCTGCGGAATGGTCTTCAGGCCGCGCAGGTGGGCCCGCGGGTCGCGGTCGAGGAGGATGCGCGGCGCGAGCACCCCCTCCGGGTCGACGAGGCGCTTGGTGCGCCACATCAGGGCCGCGGCCGCGGGGCCCCATTCCAGCTCCAGGAAGGGGGCCATGTTGCGGCCCGTGGAGTGCTCGGCCTTCAAGGAACCGTCGAACTGCTCCACGGTGAGCCGGCAGAAGGCCTCCATGAAGGCCCCGTACCGCTCGACGTCAGCGGGGTCGGCGGCGTCGAAGGCGAGCATGAAGTGCAGGTTGCCGTGGGCGGCGTGACCGGCGACGGCCGCGTCGAAACCGTGCTCCGCCTGGAGCGCGAGGAGCGCCTCGCAGGCTTCGGCCAGCCGGGACGGCGGCACCGCGAAGTCCTCGGTGATCAGGGTGGTGCCCCGGGCGCGGGCCCCGCCGACGGCGGTGACGAAGGCCTTGCGGGTCCGCCAGTAGCCGCCCACGGTCTTCGGGTCGTGGGTGAAGGCGTTGGTGATCGAAGCCGCCGGGGCGACGAGGTCGAGCCCGTCGAGGAGCCGGGCGGCCCGCTGCGCGCAGGCGTCCCGGCCGGCCTCGTCCGGTGCCCGGAACTCCACGAGCAGGGCCGTCGTCTCCCGAGGCAGGTCGGCCCAGTCGGCGGGCACGCCCGCGACGCTGACCGAGGCGCGCAGGGTGTTGCCGTCCATCAGCTCGACGGCGACTGCACCCGCCGCGTTGAAGAGGGGCACGGCCGCGGCCGCCGCGGGCAGCGAGGGGAAGAACAGCAGGGCGGAGCAGAGTTCGCGGTCCAGCGGGAGGGTGTCGAAGACGACCTCGGAGATGAAGCCGAGGGTGCCCTCCGAGCCGACCATGAGCCCCCGCAGGATCTCGACGGGGGTGGTGCCGTCCAGGTAGGCGTCGAGGCGGTAGCCGGTGGTGTTCTTGATCTCGTACTTGGCGCGGATCCGGGCGACCAGCGCGGGATCGGCCTCGATCTCCCGCTTGATCTCCATCAGTCCGAGGCACAGGGCCGGTTCGGCGCGGGACAGCTCCTCGTCGGCGAGCGGGTCGGCGGTGTCCACGACGGTGCCGCCCGGCAGGACGAAGGTGAGGGAGGAGAGCGTGCGGTAGGAGTTGCGGGTGGTGCCCGCCGTCATGCCGGACGCGTTGTTGGCGACGACCCCGCCGAGGGTGCAGGCGATGGCGCTGGCCGGGTCGGGGCCGAGGATCCGGCCGTGCCGGGCGAGGGCCGCGTTGGCCCGGGCCACGGTGGTGCCGGGCCGGATCCTGGCCCGCCGGCCCTCCTCCAGCACCTCGATCCCGGCCCAGTGGCGGCGTACGTCGACCAGGACGTCCTCCCCCTGGGCCTGGCCGTTCAGCGAGGTCCCGGCGGCGCGGAAGACGACCTCGCGCTGCCGGCCGTGGGCGTACGAGAGCACCGCGGAGACGTCGTCGATGTCCTCGGCGATCACCACGACCTGGGGTACGAAGCGGTAGGGGGAGGCGTCGGAGGCGTAGCGGACCAGGTCGGAGACCTTCCACAGCACCTTCTCGGGGCCGAGCAGCTGGGTCAGCTCGGTGCGCAGCGGCTCGGGCGTGCCGCCGGCCCGGTGCCCGGGGAGCCGGTCGGGGGCGGGACCGCTGATGCTGCGGGGGCGCAGGGCCCCCGGCTTCGGTTCCAGCAGCGGCATCTGCGACCCCTCGCGTCGTCGAGGCCCACGGGTGGCCTACTCAGCAGGTGCGCTCCGCCGGGGCGTCCGACAGGGCGTCCAGCAGACCGCCGAGCACCTCGCGCTGGTCGGCGGTCAACGGAGCCAGGATCTCCTCTGCCGCGTCGGTTCGCGCGTTGCGCAGTCGGCGCAGCGTGGCGCGGCCGGTGTCGGTGAGCTCGATCCGGATGACGCGGCGGTTCGCGGGGTCGGGCGCGCGCCGTACGCACTCGGCCGCCTCCAGGCCGTCCACGAGGGTGGTCACCGCGCGCGGCACGACTTCCAGGCGGGCGGCGAGATCCGCCATACGGGGTGCCTGCTCGCCCTCGTAGTGCGAGACGAGGCGCAGCAAACGACTCTGGGCGGGAGTGATGCCGAGCGGCACCATGTGGCGCTTCTGGATCCGGTGCAGCCTGCGCGTCAGGCGCAGGAGCTGTTCGGCGAGGAGGCGATCGGTGTCGGAGGCGGAGCTCATGCGGGAACAATATCAGGATGCCGTTCATTGTGAGCATAGGTAACAATGACCTATGCTCCAATGGCCCCGACTTCGCCGAAGGGGACATCGCGAGGACCTCGACCCTGACTCCTGACCCCGAGAGGGTGCCCATGCCGCACGACGAACCGAAGTGGATCCCATCGAAAGACCCCATCGACCCCGCCCGTCCCGCCCCGGCGGAGCAGCCCCGTGAGCTGCGCCGCATCGTGGGACTGTTCCGGCCCTACCGCGGCCGGCTCGCCGTCGTCGGCCTGCTGGTCGGCGCCTCCTCGCTGGTCGGCGTCGCCTCCCCGTTCATGCTCCGGGAGATACTCGACGTCGCGATCCCGCAGGGCCGCACCGGGCTGCTCAGCCTGCTCGCGCTCGGCATGATCCTCACCGCCGTCGTCACCAGCGTCTTCGGCGTGCTCCAGACCCTGATCTCCACCACCGTCGGCCAGCGCGTCATGCACGACCTGCGCACCGCCGTCTACGGACAGCTCCAGCGGATGCCCCTGGCCTTCTTCACCCGGACCCGCACCGGAGAGGTGCAGTCCCGCATCGCCAACGACATCGGCGGCATGCAGGCCACCGTCACCTCCACCGCGACCTCGCTCGTATCGAACCTGACGGCCGTCATCGCCTCCGTGGTCGCCATGCTCGCGCTCGACTGGCGGCTCACCCTCGTCTCGCTCCTCCTGCTCCCCGTCTTCGTGTGGATCAGCCGGCGGGTCGGCCGGGAGCGCAAGAAGATCACCATGAAGCGGCAGAAGCAGATGGCCGCCATGGCCGCGACGGTCACCGAGTCGCTCTCGGTGAGCGGCATCCTGCTCGGCCGCACCATGGGCCGCTCGGAATCCCTCACCTCCGCCTTCTCCGCCGAGTCCGAGAAGCTCGTCGGTCTGGAAGTGCGCTCCAGCATGGCCGGCCGCTGGCGGATGTCCACGATCGGCATCGTCATGGCCGCGATGCCCGCCCTCATCTACTGGGCCGCCGGCATCGCCCTCCAGACGGGCGCCCCCTCGCTCTCCGTCGGCACCCTCGTCGCCTTCGTCACGCTCCAGCAGGGACTGTTCCGGCCCGCCGTGAGCCTGCTGTCGACGGGCGTGCAGATACAGACCTCACTCGCGCTGTTCGCCCGCATCTTCGAGTACCTCGACCTTCCCGTGGACATCACCGAGCGCGCGGACGCGGTGCGGCTGGACCGGGCCAAGGGCGAGGTCGCCCTGGAGGACGTGCACTTCACGTACGACGCCAAGAACGGTCCGACCCTCTCGGGAATCGACATCACCGTTCCGGCCGGCGGGTCCCTCGCCGTCGTCGGTCCGACCGGCTCAGGCAAGAGCACCCTCAGCTACCTGGTGCCCAGGCTCTACGACGTCACCGGCGGACGGGTCGCCCTCGACGGGGTCGACGTGCGCGACCTCGACTTCGACTCGCTGGCCCGCTCGATCGGCGTGGTGTCCCAGGAGACCTACCTCTTCCACGCCTCGGTCGCCGACAACCTGCGCTTCGCCAAGCCGGACGCCACCGACGAGGAGATTGCCGAGGCGGCCCGCGCGGCCCAGATCCACGACCACATCGCCTCCCTGCCCGACGGGTACGACACCCTGGTCGGCGAGCGCGGCTACCGGTTCTCCGGAGGCGAGAAGCAGCGCCTGGCCATCGCCCGCACCATCCTGCGGGACCCACCCGTGCTGATCCTCGACGAGGCCACCAGCGCCCTGGACACCCGTACCGAGCACGCCGTCCAGCGGGCCATCGACAACCTCTCCGCGGGCCGCACGACCATCACCATCGCGCACCGCCTCTCCACCGTCCGCGACGCCGACCAGATCGTGGTCCTGGACGCAGGGCGCATCGCCGAGCGCGGCACCCATGAGGAGCTGCTCAAGATGGACGGCCGGTACGCCGCCCTGGTCCGCCGGGACCGGGACGCCGCGCTCGCGCCCGAACCGCCCGAGGGCGTCCAGTTGGCTCCGGTAAATGTGTGACCGTACGACCGGTACGCGGGTCGGGTGCCGGAAATGCAATGAATCGCGGGTTAGCGTTCCCGCATGCGCCATGAGTACCGGCCGCCGAAACGCCGTTCCCGGCTGACCCGCCGGGGCCGGCTGGCGCTCTTCCTCGGCACGCTGCTCGCCCTCGGTGCGAGCGCCCTGATCCCGATGCTGCGCGGTGGCGAAGTGCCGGAGACGCCGCGCCGGCTGCTGATCCCCGAGGGCTGGCGGGCCCCGCAGGTGTATGCCGCGGTCGACCGCGAGCTGAAGCTCCCGCCGGGGTCCACGAAGGCGGCGGTGGCCACCGCCGGGCTGGCCCTGCCCGCGGAGGCCAAGGGCAATCCGGAAGGCTTCCTCTTCCCGGCGACGTACCCGGTGACCTCGAAGTCCACCCCTGGCACCCTCCTCACGCACATGGTGCGGACGGCGAACCAGAAGCTCGCCACCCAGGCCGTCGTGGACGGCGGCAAGGCCCACGGGATGACCCCGTACCAGACGGCCACCCTGGCCAGCATCATCGAGGCGGAGGCCGAGGGCCGCGCCGACATGGGCAAGGTCGCACGGGTGGTGCACAACCGGCTGGCGAAGTCGATGCCGCTCCAGATGGACTCCACCATCAACTACGCGCTGAACCGCAGCACCGTGGACACCAAGCTGAGCGACACCCGGATCGACAGCCCCTTCAACACCTACGCACGCCAGGGACTGCCGCCCACGCCGATCGACAGCCCGGGACTGCAGGCGATGGCGGCCGCGGTCGCCCCGACGCCCGGCGACTGGTTGTTCTTCGTCACCGTCAAGCCGGGGGACACCCGCTTCTCGGCGACGTACGAGGAACACAGGAAGCACGTCGCGGAGTTCAACCGGATCCGCGCGGGCGCCGGCTCCCGCACAGGTCAGGCCGGTCCCGCCGGGAAATGAGGGGCGGTCGGCCCGGCAGCGGTTCTACGATCGGCTGCCTGCCGAGCGAGTGGACCGAGGGGGCGAACCGTGAAATGGCCATGGAGAGCGGAGACGAACGCTGAAGCGAAGGCCGGTGAGAGCGCGGAAGCGATCGACGGGTCGGCCTTCGACGAGGAGTCGATCGGCCAGCGCATTGAGGCGCGCTTGGACGCGGACGCGAGGGCGGCTGCGGTCGCCGAGCGGGCAGGGCACGAGCGGATGGTCGAACGCTGGGGCAGCAGAGTGGTCGAGTGGCGCGGCTGGCTGGCCCGTTCCCCCGCCGGGGTGGACCTGCTCCACTGGTGGTACGACGAGGCCGAACTGACCGCCCTGGTCGGTGAGGAACGGTACGTGGAACGCCTGGGAGAACTGCTGTCGCTGGCATCGGCACGCGACATCGCGGCGATGGGGCTCGGCTGCAACCGGCGCGTCGACCGGGCCTGCCGCTTCGCCGAGGTCTGCAGTCAGGATCCCGTCGTACCGCCGGGCGGGAAACTCGCGAGCTATCGGCACGGGGAGATACCCGGGGCGTGCAGCGGCTTCATCGACTGCTGGTCCAAGCACGAGATCGACGTGACCTTCGCCGACGGCGACGCCCACCGGTCGGTGCTCCTGTTCCGCGACCATCCGGACAAGGCCCGGCTCTGGGTGGACGGCGTGCGCGTGGGGGAGGGCGAATGGCTGGACAAGGGCGGCTTCTGGGAGGGCGAGCGCTACTTCACCATCCAGATCGAGGGCCCGGAGGGCCATCCGGAGCAGGGCTCGGCGATATGGGCCGCCAGCTGTACAACATCGTGTCGCTCCTGATCCACGACGCGGAGCGGGGCACCACGCGCGTCCTGGTCCCGGAGGCCACCGAGAGCTGGACCGATCCCGCCCTGGAGGTGCGGGACGGGACGGGCCGGGTCTACCCGACCCGGGAGGCCCGCGCGGCCGGCGGCACCCCGGACCGGATCGTCCCCCTCGATGAGCCGGAGGCCCGGGCAGGCTGAGGGCCGCCGACGGGCTCAGGCCGCCGGGACGGGGGCGGGGGCAGGGGCAGGGGCGGGCACAGGTACGGGGACCGGGACCGGGGCGCCGGCCCGCTCGCGGGCCAGGAGCCGGCGGATCTCGCGCACCGCGGCGCCGCCCGCGCGGTTGGCGCCGACGGTCGACGCCGACGGGCCGTAGCCCACCAGGTGGATCCGTTCGTCGCGCACGGCCCGGGTTCCCTCGACCCGGATGCCCCCGCCCGGCTCGCGCAGGCGCAGCGGGGCGAGGTGGTCGACGGCCGCCCGGAATCCGGTGGCCCACAGGATGACGTCCGCGTCCACACGGCTCCCGTCGGCCCAGACGGCGCCCGTGGAGGTGAGCCGGTCGAAGACGGGCCGCCGGGCCAGCACGCCCGAGGCCAGACCGGCCCGGACGGCGTCGTTCAGCGGGAGTCCCGTCACGCTGACCACGCTCTGCGGCGGCAGTCCCCGACGCACCCGCTCGTCCACCAGGGCCACCGCCGCCCGGCCCTCGGCCTCGCCGAAGCCGCCGTCGCGGAAGACCGGGGGGCGCCGGGTCACCCAGGTGGTCCCCGCCGCCACCTCGGCGATCTCCAGCAGGTGCTGCACGGCCGAGGTGCCGCCGCCGACGACGATCACCCGCGCCCCCGCGAACTCCTGCGGCCCCGGATAGTTCGCGGTGTGCAGCTGGCGGCCGCGGAAGGTCTCCTGACCCGGGTAGCGCGGCCAGAACGGCCGGTCCCAGGTCCCGGTGGCGTTGACCAGGGCCCGGGCCGACCAGATGCCGGCAGAGGTCTCCACGCGCAGCCGCCCCGCGTCCCCCTCGCGTACGGCGGACACGTCCACGGGCCGGCGTACGCGCAGGTCGAAGCGGTCCTCGTAGGCGGCGAAGTACTCCCCTATGACCTGCGACGACGGCCGCAGCGGGTCGGCGTCCGTCAGCTCCATGCCGGGCAGGGCGTGCATGCCATGGACCTTGCCGTAGGTGAGCGAGGGCCAGCGGAACTGCCAGGCCCCGCCCGGGCGGGGTGCGTGGTCGAGGACCACGTGGTCGAGCCCCGCCCGCGTCAGGTGGTACGCGCTGGACAGACCGGCCTGCCCGGCGCCGATGACCACCACGTCCACGTCCACCGGCCCGTCCACGTCCACCGGCCCGTCCGCGCCCCGCATCATGTCGTTCACGGTTCTACCAACTTGCGGCGGGCGTCGGATCTTCCCGGGCTACGGCGCCAGCGGGCCGCGCGAGGCCAGCTCCGGGGTCACCCCCTCGCCGAACCGGTACGCCTCCTCCAGGTGCGGGTAGCCCGACAGCACGAAGTTCTCGATCCCGAGCGCGCGGTACTCCTCGATCCGGTCCGCCGCGCCCCGGGCCTCCTTCGCCGAGTCGCGCGAGAGGGTGTGTAGCCAGGAGCAGCGGGCCCGCGGTCCGGCGGATCCAGCGGGGTACGGGACGGCGCCGCGCGGAGTCGCCACGACGGCCACGAGCTCAGGGGTGTGCGGGCACGCCGGGGAAGAGCGCGGAGCGCTCGTGACGGATCAGGAGAGGGGCGTCAGCAGCCGCGGCGACACGCGGCGCAGGCCACCCGCAGCAGGTCGATGTGACCGTGCGTGGTGAGCATGGCTGAACGCAACGTGCGGCGAAACCGAGTCACCTGGCTCGGGCGGGGTCAACGGTGTCTCGCCCACTGGACCCGCCGTCTCGAAATCAGGGTTCAGTCCGGCGAGGCCGGATGCGTCCCCGGTGGCTCAACGGGCCTTCGCGCCGTCCGTGCCGATCCCGGTGTCGGTGTCGGTGCTGGTTCCGCTGTCGGTACGGCGCAGCGTCGCCAGGACCGGACCGGTCGGCTGTAGGGTGAGCCCGGGGAAGACCCCGGCCCGTTCGCTCCCGCTGTCCAGGTGGAACCGCTGCGCCAGCACGGCGAGTACGAGCGCGGCCTCCACCAGGGCGAACCGCGCACCCAGGCAGGCCCGCGGGCCGCCACCGAAGGGGAACCAGGCGTGTTCGGGCACCGAATGCGGGGCGTCGGCGTCCCAGCGCTCGGGGCGGAAGGCCTCCGGGTCCGGGAACCACCGTGCGTCGCGGTGCACCGACCAGGGGCTGGTCCATACCGAGGTCCCGGCCGGCACCGTGCGCCCGCCGAGCGTCGCCCCCTCCGTGGCCACCGCCGAGATCAGCCAGATCGGCGGATAGATGCGCAGGGCCTCCTTGACCACCTGCCGGGTCCAGGGCAGCCGCGCGTAGTCGTCGTAGGTCGGTAGCCTTCCGCCGAGCACCCGGTCCAGCTCCTCCGTCAGCCGGGCCCGCGCCGACGGCGCCCCCGACAACAGCTGCCAGGCCCAGGTCAGGGTGGTCGAGGTGGTCTCGTGGCCGCCGATGTAGAGGGTGATCGACTCGTCGCGCAGCTCCTTGCGGGAAAGCGGGTCCCCGGTGTCGTCGCGGGCCGCGAGCAGTCGGCTCAGCAGGTCGTCGCGTTCCGCGCCGGCGCCCGACGCGGCCTCGTGCTCCCGTATGACGTGCTCGATCTCCCGGTCGAGCACCGCCACGGCCTCCCGCATCCGGCGTCGCCCGGGAGTGCGGACCCAGGGCGGCAGGAACAGCGTCAGCCCGCGGAACTCCGCCCCCAGTTCCCGCTGCGCCGTGGCCATGGCCGCGCTGATGGGTGCTTCCCGGCCGGCGGCGTCGCTCCCGAACAGCGTGCGCACCGCGATCCGCTGGGTGAGCCCGGCCATCTCCCGGTGCACGTCGATCCGTTGGCCCGCGCGCCAGCCGCCCGCCAGGGCGTCCGTGCACTCCACCATCGTGGCGGCGTACGAACGCACCTGGCGCGGCCGGACGGCGGGCTGGACCAGCGCCCGTTTGCGCCGCCAGTCGTCCCCGGTGGCGACGACCACCCCGTTGCCCAGCAACTGGCGGAAGGCCCAGCCCAGTTCCGTCGGCCGGAAGGTGGACTCGACGGCCCCGAGCAGTTCGCCGGCGTGCTCGGGCCGGGAGACCAGGATGTTGCGCTGCGGGCCGAGCGCCCAGGGCACCCAGTCCCCGTAGCCGTCGCGCAGGGACTCGAAGAAGGCCAGGGGATCGCGGGCGAAGGCGGGGAGGTTGCCGAGCAGCGGCCATCGGCGCGGTCCGCCGCTCCGGGGGCCCGGGGTCAGGGTCGCGGTCACGCAGGCATGGTGACAGCCGCCCCCGCAGGCCGCCAGAGAACGGACGGGGGTCTCCTCGGCGGGGTGTCGCCCGGCATCGTTGACGAATAGTCTGCGCGCAGATAATCTACGGATAGACGATTTAGGGAGGCCACCCATGTGGGAGTACGAGCACGGCATCGAGACCGCCGCCACCGCCGAGGCGATCTGGCGGCTCTGGGCGGACGTGGAGAACTGGGGCGCCTGGAACGCCGGGGTCCAGAAGATCGAGATCGACGGTCCCTTCTCGGTCGGTACGCAGATCACGATGACGCCGCCCGGGGAAGACCCGATCCCGCTGCGCATCGCCGAGGCGGTCGAAGGCGAACGGTTCGTCGACGAGGTGCGCTTCGGCGACCTGCTGCTGCGGACCGTCCACCGGATCGACCCGGTCGGCCAGGACCGGGTCCGGGTCGTGTACCGGATGGAGATCACCGGCAACGGCGCCGACGAGGTCGGCCCGCAGATCGGCCCGGGCATCACCGCCGACTGGCCCGAGACGATGGCCTCGCTGGCCGAGCTGGCGCTTCGCTGATGCCCCTCAGCCCCGGCGAGAGCCCCGGCTTCCTGCTGTGGCACGCCACTCTGCGCTGGCAGCGCGACATCGCCACGGCCCTGGCTCCGCTCGACCTCACCCACGTGCAGTTCGTGCTGCTCGCCTGCACCTGGTGGCTCAACACCCAGGGCGAGCACCCCAATCAGCTGGCCGTCGCCCGCCAGGCCGGGACCGACGTCAAGATGACCTCCCAGGTCCTGCGCGCCCTGGAGCGCAAAGGGCTCGTCGAGCGCGAGGTCGACCCCGCCGACGCCCGGGCCAAACGGCTGCGCGTCACCGACGCCGGCGCCGAACTGGCCCCACGGGCGATCGCGGCCGTCGAGCAGGCCGACGCGCAGTTCTTCCGGCCCGTGGCCGTCGGCGACGCGGTGGCCCTGCTCGGCCGCCTGGCCCGTCCCGAAACCGGGAATCCGCCCGCCGGGCCCGAGTGACACCACGGGCGAGCGGATCCGGAGGGGTTACGCGGTCCGGAGTGCGGCCAGCCAGTCGTACGCCGCGTCCGCGCTGAACTCCGGTTGGCCGCCCGGGAAGAGGAGCCCGGCGGAAGCGAAGGCCGGGTCCCCCGCGATGTCCGGGGTGTACGGGACCGCCACGCAGGCCATGCCCGCGGCGTGCGCGGCCCGCGCCCCGGGCGCCGCGTCCTCGACGACCACGCAGTCGGCGGGCTCGGCGCCCAGCCGGCGGGCCGCCTCCAGGAACACGTCCGGAGCGGGCTTGCCGTGCGCCACCTCCTCGGCGGAGACCACCGTCGTCAGCAGCGCGTCCAGCCCGGTGCCCGACAGCACCGCGTCGATCGCGGCGAGCGAGGAACCGGAGGCCACCGCCATCGCCGCACCGTCGGCGTGCAGTCGCTCGACGAGCCCCCGCATCTGCGGGAAGACCTCGGTCCGGGTGCGGGCCAGCTCCAGGTAGGCGGCGTTCTGCTCGGCGAGCAGCTGCTCGACCGGTGCCGGGATCCCGTACCGCTCCCGCAGGATCTCCAGGGTTTCCAGCGTGCCGATGCCGATGAAGCGGGAGTGCTGTTCCCACGTGAAATCGGGGACCCCGTGCCGCTCCAGGGTGCGGCGCCCGGACTCGTAGTAGTTCGGCTCGCTGTCCACGAGGGTGCCGTCGAGATCGAATATGACGGAGATCATCCGTTGGGCCCGTCCTGCCGCTCGTGTCCTGTCCCGCCATCCTGTCAGGCGTCCTGTCGGGCATCCTGTCAGGTTTTGTTGGCATTTCTGCCCACGGATTCGACCAGCGGCAGCAGCCGGTGCGGCACCCGCTCGCGCAGCGCCACTTCCGTGCGGGTGCGGACCACGCCCGGGAGCTGGATCAGCCGCTGGATCACGTCCTCCAAGTGCCCGTTGTCCCGGGCCGCCACGCGGGTCAGCAGGTCCCCGCCGCCGGTGATCGAGAAGGCCTCGATGATCTCGGGCACGGCGGCCAGCGCGTCACCCACGTCGTCCAGATGGCCCTGGGTGACCTCGATGTGCACGAAGGCCAGCACGGGATGGCCCAGGGCGGCCGGGGAGAGCACCGGCCCGGTTCCGGTGATCACGCCCGTGCGCTCCAGCCGGTCCAGCCGCGCCTGTAGGGTGCCGCGCGCCACGCCCAGGATCCGGGCGTACTCGCGGACACTGGTGCGCGGCTGCTCGATCAGCAGGCGCAGGATTCTGGTGTCGAGCTCGTCCACCGCCACGCCCCGACTGTACCAATGGCCCCGTTCACCCCGGTCGTTCCCGGCCAGGGGCCCGGTCCGTGTGCAGCCCGGGCTGGTTCAGGTAGAGCAGGCCCACGACCAACACCGTCGCGGCGGCCGGCAGCAGCAGCCAGCCCACGGTCCAACCGGCCCGCAGCAGCAGTGCCCCGAGGAACCCGCCGGCGAACATCGCCAGGACGGAGAGGCCGCGCAGCCTCCAGCCGGCCGTTCCGAACCCGTAGGTGTTCTCCCGCCCCATGGACGAAGCACCCAGGAAGGCGGTCATGGACCGGGTGACCAGCGTCGTCGGTACGCCCGGCACGTTCGCCCGCATGATCGTGGTGTTGCGCAACCCCATCGCCAGGGCCAGCACCGCCGTCGTCGCCAGATGCCGCGGCGCCGGGGATCCGTACTGCGGCGCCAGCCCCCAGCCGATGCCCGCGGCGGCCAGGATCAGCCCCGCCTCGGCGATCAGGCCGATGACGAACCAGCGCCTCCCGCGGACCTCGGTCACGGACTCCAGATGCGACCCGCAGACCACCCCGACGACGAACGCGGCCAGGGAGACCCCCGGAGCGAGCGTCTCCAGCCTCCCCGCCCCGGCCGCGCCGAAGGCCAGGAACAGCACGTTGCCCGTTTGCATCGCCGTGAAGGCCGGCCCCAGCGCCAGTAGGCTCGCCGCCTCCACCATCCCGGTCACCCAGGTCAGTACGATCATCAGCGCGGGCATGCGCGGCGGGAGCAGCGGTGAACCGGCCGTCCGCCCGGCCTCCCGGGTCTCGTCCATCACGCCCGACAGTGACACGCCCACCCGGGTGCTCCGGCACCGACATGCCGGAGCGCATAGGGTCCCGAGGATGAGTGACCTGTTGCTGGTGAGGCACGGCGAGACCGCCTGGAGCGCGAACGGGCGCCACACCGGGCGCACTGACCTTCCACTGACCGCACGAGGGGTCGAGGAGGCCATCTCACTGGCCCCCTTCTTCCGCGACCGGCAGCCGGCCCTGGTGCTGACCAGCCCGCTGCGCCGGGCCGTCGCCACCGCCGAGCTCGCCGGGCTCACCGGCGGCGAACCCGACCCCGACCTGTACGAATGGGACTACGGCGGCTACGAGGGGATCACCACCGCGGAGATCCAGCAGACCACGCCGGACTGGTCCCTGTGGACCCACGGCGTGCTGCCCGGCGACGGCGACCATCCGGGGGAGAGCGCCGCCCAGGTGGGTGCCCGCGCCGACCGGGCCCTGGCCCGCGTCGCCCCCGTCCTCCGCGCGGACGGCGGCGACGTGGTGCTCGTCGCCCACGGCCACTTCCTGCGCGTCCTCACCGCCCGCTACCTGCGCCTGGAGCCCGAGCACGGCCGGCTGTTCCTGCTGCGCACCGGCACCGTCAGCGTGCTCTCCACGGAGCACGGCCTCCCGGTGATCGCGGGCTGGAACACCCGCCCCTGACCGACGCCCTGACCGAGGCCCGGCCCGGGGTCCGACCGGCACCGCCTCGCCTCGCGCGGCGGTGCCGACTGCGTGACCATTCGTACATGGGTCACGACTCGTACATGGACGACGGCGATGCGGGCGCCGGACCGGAGGGCAAGGACGCGAGGCTCAAGGCCAACGCGATCGGATTCCTCGACGCGCTCGTCATCGGCCTGAACTCCACCTCGCCCGCCTACTCCCTGGCCGCCGTCCTCGGGCCGATCGTCGCGCTGGTCGGGATCTACGCACCGGGCGTGATGCTGGCCTCCTTCGTCCCGATGCTGCTCATCGCCGCCGCCTTCTACTACCTCAACAAGGTGGACCAGGACTGCGGGACGACCTTCTCGTGGGTCACCCGGGCCATGGGCCCGTGGGCCGGCTGGCTCGGTGGCTGGGCCATCGCCATGACCGGCGTCCTCGTCATCGGCTCACTGGCCGACGTCGCCGTGAACTTCGGCCTGCTCGCCTTCGGACTCGACAGCTGGGCCGCCAACGCCTGGATCCGACAGGGCCTCACCGTCGTGGTGATCCTCGCCATGACCGGCATCTGCGTCATCGGCACCGAGCTCTCGGCCCACCTCCAGGACATCCTCATCCTCGCCCAGGTCTTCTTCCTGCTGGCCTTCGCCGTGGTCGCCATCTACCGCGTCTACGCCGACACCAGCACCCTCGAATCGATCGAGCCCTCCCTCAGCTGGCTCAACCCCTTCGGTGCAGGTGGCGCCGCGCTCACGGGCGGGCTGCTGCTCGGCGTGTTCATGTACTGGGGCTGGGAGTCCGCGGTCAACCTCACCGAGGAGGTGGAGAACTCGGCCACGGCACCCGGCAAGGCGGGCCTGTGGTCGACCGTGATCCTCCTGGTCACCTACCTGTCCGTGGGCTTCGCGGTCGTCGCCTACGCGGGCACTGTCTACCTCGCCGAGAACGCGGGCGAGGAGGAGGCCATCTTCGCGGTCCTCGCCCACGAGGTCATGGGCGGCTGGGACTGGGTGGTGCTCCTCGCCGTCTGCACCTCGGCGCTCGCCTCCACCCAGACCACGATCATCCCCGCCTCCCGCACCGCCCTGTCCATGGCCCGCCGGCACGCGCTGCCGCACGGGCTCGCCCACATCCACCCGCGGTTCCGCACCCCGGACGTGAGCACGTGGTGGGTGGCCGGCATCGCCATCGGCTGGTACCTGATCGTCAACCAGATCAGCGAGAACGCGCTCCTCGACTCGCTCACCGCGCTCTCCCTGCTCATCGCCTTCTACTACGCGCTCACCGGTCTGGCCTGCGCCATCTACTACCGCCGCCACCTGTTCGAGAACCCGCACAACTTCTTCCTGATCGGCCTCGGCCCGGTGGTCGGAGCCGGCCTGCTGACCTGGCTGCTGGTGGAGTCGATCGGCGACATGTCCAACCCGGAGAACTCCGCCAGCGGGGTCTCCTGGTTCGGGCTCGGTCCGCCCCTGGTCATCGGCATCGGCATCGCGCTCGTGGGCGTGGCCGTCATGTGCTTCTGGCGGGTCCAGGACGGCAGGTTCTGGCAGGAGCGCCGCGGCGTCGTCGACCCGGAACTCGTCCACGCAGGGAAGCACCAGTCCTAGGAGTCCCCGATGTCCGTAGTCCTCGGATACGACGAATCTCCTGGCGCGGAACGGGCCCTGCAGGTGGCGCTGGAGGTGGCCACCGCCTTCGGCGAGCCCCTCGTCCTCGTCTACGGTGCGGCCGCCCCGGGCCCCACCGGCGAGGAGTCCCGCGCGCACCGCGAAGCCGTCCGCCAGGCGGGCCGCAGCGCGCTCGCGCACGCCGTCGAGGCGGCCGACGCGGCCGGGGTGCCCTCCACGGTCGAGGTGGCCGACGAGAAGCCCGCGCAGGCCCTGCTGGAGTCCGCCGAGCGGCACCGGGCCCGCGTCATCATCGTCGGCAGCTGGGGCGACAGCCCGATGCGCGGAGCGCTGCTCGGCTCCACCCCGCACAAGCTTCTGCACCTGTCGCCGATCCCGGTGCTGTGCGTACCGACCGGGCCGGAGGGTGCCTGAACGGCCGTGGTGCGACCGGGGCGGGCACCCTCCGGAACCGGCCCGCCCGTCAGGGCCCGGAGAGGGCGCTCTCGGCCTCGGCCTGCGCGGGGGCCCGGCGGCCCGCCTCCTTCCCGGCGCGCAACCGGGTCAGGGCCGGGCTGGTGATCGCCGTCGTCACCAGGGCCATTAGCACCAGCATGGTGAACAGCTGCGACCCGATGACGCCGAGTTCCAGACCGACGTTGAGCACCACCAGCTCGGTCAGCCCCCGGCAGTTCATCAGGGCCCCGATCGACAGGGCCTCCCGCCACGATCTTCCACAGGCGCGCGCCGCACCCGCCGCGCCGCCCCACTTGCCGAGGAAGGCGACGAAGAGGATCGCGGCCGTCCACAGCCACAGTTCGGGCGAGGCCGTCAGGCCCCCGATGTCCGTGCGCAGTCCCGTGTGCACGAAGAACAGGGGCAGCAGCACGGGCACCGTGAACGCGCGCAGCCGGGCCGCCGAAGCCTCGATGCGCTGCCCGGTGCGCGGGGTGACCACCCCGAACAGGAACGCCCCGAACAGCGCGTGCACGCCGATCAGGTCGGTGGCCAGCGCGGACAGGCTCAGCCCGCTGAAGAGCGCCACCAGCACCGCCGCGTCGCCGGCCCGGTCGGCGCGGGCCGACCAGCGGGCCAGCAGCGGTTTCACCGCGTACAGCATGACCAGCGCGAAGGCCACGGCGAGGCCGGCCGTGGTGGCCGCCTCCATCGGGGACCCGGCCGTGGAGAGGGCCACCACCAGGGCCAGCAGGCACCATGCGACGACGTCGTCCACGGCCGCGCAGGCCATGGCGAGCGCCCCGAGCGGAGTCCCGTACAGGCCCCGGTCGATGAGGATCCGGGCGAGGACCGGGAACGCGGTGATGGCCATGGCCACGGCCATGAACAGGGTGAACGGCATGCGGCCCACCCCCTCGGGTGCGAACCCGCCGTACATCGCGACCGCCAGGAGCGCGCCCAGCCCCAGCGGCAGCAGCATGCCCGCCTGGCTCACCGCCACCGCGACCCGGGTGTGACCGCGCAGGCTCTTCAGGTCCAGCTCCAGCCCGACCAGGAACATGAAGGCGAGCAGCCCGAGCTGTCCGAGCACCGAGGTGTACGGCAGCACGGACGCCGGGAAGAGCGCGTGCTGGGCCTGCGGCCAGAGCCAGCCCAGCAACGAGGGCCCCAGCAGGATGCCGGTGGCGATCTCGCCCACCACGGGGGGCTGGCCGATCCGGCGGCAGACGGCGGCCCCCGCCTGGCTGGCCAGGATCACCACCGGAACGGCGACCAGCAGGGCGGGCAGCGGGTCAACGGATGACACGGGTACCTCCATCGGGTGTGGCGGGGCGCAGGGCCGTGGGCAGGTCGCGGTGCGCCGCCGGCTGCGGGGCGGCGGCCGCCGCGGACCAAGGGGCGTACCGGCGCAGCCCGTAGAGCAGGGGTTCCGGGTCGTCCCGTACGGTCACGCGGCGGACCTCGGCGAAGACGGCCGTGTGGTCCCCGAAGCCGACGGTTCTGACCACGGCGCAGTCCGCGACCGCGTGCGCGTCCGCGGTCAGGTGCGGTCCGCCCGCGCCCAGCGGCAGCCGCCACTCGACGTGGTCGAAACGGTCGGGCGCCCCGGAGGCGAACAGGTCCGAGGTACTGCGGGCCCGCTCGTGCAGCAGGTTGAGGGCGAAGTGGCCCTCGGCGAGCAGCACCGCCAGGGTCGGGCTCGCCGCCCGTACGCACACCACGAGGGTCGCCGGCTCGAGGGCCACGCTCGCGAGGGAGGTGCAGGTCAGGCCGTGCGGCACGGATTCGCCGTCCAGAGTGGTGACGACGGACACGCCGGTGGGGAAGGCTGCCATGAAGGGACGGAGGTCCGCCGGCTGGACCCCGGCCGACTCGTCCGGTGCGGCGGGATGGGGCACGGAGCGGTGGGGCATGTCTGACTCCTGAGGTGGCTGAAGCAACTGCGGCCCGGCAGCCGGCGGGAGAGCCGTACTGCCGGGCCGTGGGAGCGGTGGGCCTTACGCGCCGTGCAGCTGGCGCAGGTAGTCGTAGGCACTGGGCAGCGTCTCCAGCAGGTTCTGCTGCTGGCGCTTGACCGCGTCGAAGAGGGGTTCGGCAGCGGCCACCGAGTCCGGCCGGTGCGCCAGGGAGGGCAGCGGGGCGTCCGGCTCCAGGCCGAGGCCCGCGAAGATGCAGTAGTAGCTGCCGTTGGTCCAGAAGTTGCGGAACTCGGCCTCGAAGTTGCCGTAGTACGTCGACTCGTCGGTGATCGGCGAGTTGATGGGCAGGCCCGCCTTGTAGGCGGAGATCTTCTGCTGGATGTTGTCCGGGAGGACCAGCTTCTTGTTGGCCTGCCAGAACGGCGTGTCGTTGCGCGGGGCGTAGAAGAAGTGTGCCTGGATGAAGTCGCGGGTGTCGTCGAACATCACCTCGATCTCGTGGTTGAAGCTGTTGATCAGGCCGTCGTTGAAGGTCTTGTCCGGGAAGTGCTTGGCCAGCTGGTAGATCGCGGCGGTGATGAAGTAGATGCCGGTCGACTCCAGCGGCTCCAGGAAGCAGGAGGACAGGCCGATGCTGACGACGTTCTTCACCCACGCGCGGCGGTTGCGGCCGACGCGGAAGCGGATGTGGTTGAACTTCGTCTCCTCCACGTCCAGGCCCCACATGTCCGCGAACTCGCGGGTGGCGGTGTCCTGGTCGGCGAACTTGCTGGAGTACACGTAGCCGGTGCCGAAGCGTCCCAGCATGGGGATCTTCCAGGCCCAGCCGGACGACATGGCGATCGCCGAGGTGTACGGCTCCACACCGTTCGCCTCGTCGTCGTGCGGGACGGCGGTCGCGACCGCGCTGTCGCACAGCAGGTGGTCGCTCATGTCGATGAAGGGCTCCTGCATCGCCTGGTTGATCAGCAGGCCGCGGAAGCCCGAGCAGTCCACGAACAGGTCCGCGTCCAGGGCCAGTCCACCCTTGGTGTGCAGCGCGGTCACGTAGCCGCGCTCGTCCTGTTCGACCCGCACCATCTCGTCCTGTACGTGGTTCACGCCCTGCTTCTCGGTGCTGAACCGGCGCAGGTAGTCGGCCACCAGCTGGGCGTCGAAGTGCCAGGCGTACCGGGTGGCCGGCCGGCCGTCGAGCCAGCGCGGGGCCTTCATCGCGTCCATCACCGGGGGCTCGCGGAAGCAGGCGTAGTCGAACGGCTCGGTGGTGCGGCCCTCGTACTTGCGCTTGAACCAGTAGTGCGACAACGGGGTCTGGTCGTAGTCGGGGAGCAGTCCGAACGGGTGGTAGAAGTGGTCCGGACCGCCGCCCGGCAGCTCGCGGGCCGCCGACTCGCCCTGCCCGTCGGTCCGCCAGTTGACGAAGCGAACCGCCATCTTGAAGCTCGCGTTGCACTCCCGCATCCACTCGTCCTCGGCGATGCCCAGGTAGTCGAAGAAGGAACGCTGGAGGTTGGGCACGGTGGCCTCGCCGACGCCGATGCGCGGGATCGTCGGCGCTTCGAGCACGGTGATGTCGACCGTTCCCTGCAGCGCCTTTCCGAGGTATGCGGCGGTCATCCAGCCGGCCGTGCCGCCGCCCAGGATGACGACCTTCTGAAGCCGTGTGTCGCTGCTGGTCATGAAACAGCCCTCATTTCGGATTCGGCGGTTCGGGTGGTCGTGCTCATCAGTGTCGAAAAACGCCCTATTACCGCCCTACAGCGATCGGATCCAGCCGTTGTAGGGCCGTTGTAGACCCCCCGGACACACTCCTCGCAGGCAGAGCGGCAGGCTGAAAACCACCGGGAGGACGCGATGACCACCGCAGCGGACGGGACAGCGGGGCCGGCGGTACGGGTCCGCTTCCTGGGTGACTTCGAGCTGACCGTCAACGGAGCCCCCGTCCAGCGCTGGCGGGCCGGCAAGGCCCGTGGCCTGTTCCAGTACCTCGTGGTCCACCGCGGCCAAATGCTCACCCGCGACCGGCTCTACGCGTCCCTGTGGCCCGGCGCCGACGCCGCGGCGGGCAGCTCCTTGAAGGTCGCCGCCCACGCACTGCGCCGGGTGCTCGACGCCCACCCCGACCGCCCCGGCGACTCGGGGATCCGGCTGGACTACCGGGACTTCGGCTACGTCCTGCACATCACCGGGCTGTGGTCCGACCTCGACCGCTTCCAGGAACTGGTGCACACCGGGCTGCGCGCCGCCGCGGCCGGCGACGCCCCGCTCGCCCGCACCCGGCTGCGGGCGGCGATCGACCTCTACGGCGGCGAGTTCCTGCGCGGCGAGAGCGCCGACTGGGTCGTCGAACAGCGCGAGTACCTCAGGGCGCTCGCGCTACGGGCCCTGGGCGTGCTGCGCGCCGACGCCGAAGCCCGCGAGGACTTCGTGGAACTGATCGAGACCTGCAAGCGCACGCTGGAGATCGACCGCCATCACGAGGAGACCTACCGCGCGCTGATGGCCGCACACGGCCGGCGCGGTGAACTCGCCTGCGTCCGGCGCTGGTACGAACTGTGCGCCCGCCGGATGCGCGACGAGTTGGGCGTGGCACCCGGCCACGAGACCCAGCGGCTGCTCGCCACCCTGATCCCGGCCGTGGCACGCGCCTTCGCCGCCTCCGCCCCCGTCTCCGCCGTGACCGGCGCCCCGCCCGCCACGGTCCGCGCGCTGCGTCCGGCCGCCCGCCGCACCGGGACCCCCGCCTGGAGCCCGGACGCCCGTACGACCGTCCCGGCCCGCCCCGTGCGGCGGGCCAGGCCCGACAACCGGGCCGCGGCCGCCCTGGCCCGCGCGGCCGACCAGGCGACCGCGTGACACCGACCCAGCTGTTCAGCGAGCCCGTGATCCCGTGACCGAGTGAGGACCCCACCGTGACCGTGCTGACCGTGCCGACCGAGCCACAGGACTCCAGACCCGCCGGGGCCGAGCCCGACGCGGCCCCCCTACCGCCCCGTTACACCGACCAGTGGATCGGCGGCGCCTGGGTCGCCTCCGACGCCGACGGCCGCCTGGTCGTCACCGACCCCGCCACCGAGCGCGCCCTGGCCACCGTGCCCGCGGGCACCGCCCGGGACGCCGACCTGGCGGCGCGCGCCGCGGCGGCCGCCTTCCCGCGCTGGGCCGCCACCCCGGTGCGCGAACGCACGGCGCTGCTGCGCCGGGTCGTCGAGGCCATGGAGGTCCGGGCCGACCGCTTCGCCGAGACCATCACCGCCGAGGTCGGGGCGCCCGCCCGGATGGCCCGCCAGACCCATGTCGGGCTCTCCCTCGGCATGGCGGCGCACTGCGTCGAGACGGCCGCCTCCTACGCCTTCGAGGAGCGCGTCGGCCATTCGCTCGTCGTGCGCGAAGCCGCCGGAGTGGCCGCCTGCATCACCCCGTGGAACACCCCGCTGCTGCTCACCGTGCAGAAGGTCCTCCCCGCGCTCGCGGCCGGCTGCACGGTCGTGCACAAGCCGAGCGAGATCACCCCGCTGCACGCCCGGCTGCTCGCCGAGGCGATCGCCGAGGCCGACCTGCCGCCGGGCGTCTTCAACATGGTCGTCGGCACCGGCGCCGCCGTCGGAACCGCCCTCGTCACCCACCCGCTGATCGACGTGGTCTCCCTGACCGGCTCCACCCGGGCCGGCCGCGAGGTCTCCGCCCTCGGCGCCGACACCGTCAAGCGCGTCCACCTCGAACTCGGCGGGAAGAACGCGAGCCTCGTCCTCGACGACGCCGACCTGGCCGCGTCCGTGGCCGCCACCGTCGACCAGATGCTCTTCAACACCGGCCAGACCTGCCTGCAGTGGAGCCGGTTGCTGGTACCGAGGGACCGCCAGGACGAGGCCGTACGGCTCGCCGGAGAGGCCATGGCCGGGTACGTGACCGGAGACCCGCGCGACCCCGCCACCGACCTCGGCCCCCTGGTCTCCGCCGCCGCGCACGCCCGCGTCACCGGCTACGTCCGCCGCGGAGTCGAGGAGGGCGCCGGCCGGCTGGTCCGCGGCGGCCCCGACCGGCCCGCCGGCCTGGACACCGGCTACTACGTCCAGCCGACGATCTTCGCCGACGTGGACCCGCTGAGCACGATCGGCCAGGAGGAGATCTTCGGGCCGGTGCTCTCGGTCATCCCCTACGACGACGAGGACCAAGCGGTCCGGATCGTCAACGGAACCCGCTACGGGTTGCACGGCGCGGTCTGGTCCGGCGACGGCGCCCGCGCCGAACGGGTGGCCCGCCGCTTCCGCTCCGGCCTGGTCGACGTGAACGGCGGCCAGTTCAACCCGGCGGCCCCGTTCGGCGGGTTCAAGCAGTCCGGGATCGGGCGCGAATGCGGCGCCGCCGGACTGGAGGCCTTCCTGGAGACCAAGTCGATGCAGCTCCCGCAGGGCACGGGAGGCCAGGTGGTCGGCCCGCGCCTGCGGGCCACCGCGGCCGCCCGCCCGACGGACACCGAGAGGAACGACGGATGACCGACCGGCACGCCGCGTCCGCCGGGGCCACCGCCCCGGGCGTACCGGCCGACGACGCACCGCCCCGCGCGGCACGGGCCGAACCGGGCCCCGCCGGACCGGCCGACGGCGCGCTCCCGCCGCTGTTCGCCCGCCTGGAGCGGTGGACCCGCGAACAGCCGAACGAGACCGCCGTCAAGGCCTTCGACGGCACCCTCACCCATGCGGCGCTCACCGCCCGCACCGCCCGGTACGCCACCGCGCTCGCCGGGGCCGGAGTCGGCCCGGAGACCTCCGTCGGACTGCTGCTCGGCCGGTCCCGGGAGAGCGTGCCCGCCCTGCTCGCCGTCTGGAGCCTCGGCGCGACCGCCGTCCCCCTGGACCCCGCGCATCCCGTCGAGCGCCTCGGCCGCGTCCTGCACGACGCCGGGGCCGCCGTCCTGGTCGCCCCCGAGGTTCCCACGGGCCTGGCGGCCGACGGGACCACCCTGCTGGCCCCCGCGGACGTCCGCCGCAGCGCCCCCGGCGCGCTCGCGGTGTCCGTACCCGCCCCCGACAGCTGCTCGTACCTCGTCTACACCTCCGGAACCACCGGCCGCCCCAAGGGGGTCGAGGTCACCTACCGGGGCCTGGACACCTTCGTGGAGGCCCTCGGCGGCCTCGGCCTGCCCCCCGGCGGGCTCGGCCTCAACGCCGTCTCGCCCGCCTTCGACGGCTGGCTCTGGTGCACCCTGCTCTACCTGACGCACGGCCAGGGGGTCGCCCTGACCGACCTCTCCCTGGACGGGCTGCGCCAGGCCGCCGCCGAGGGCCGCGAGCCCCTGCCCGCCGGTCTGCGCACCGTCTCCCTCACCCCGTCGCTGCTCGCCGCCCACGGAGCCGGGATCGACACCGCCGAGGTGGTCGTGGTCGCCGGAGAGGCCTGCCCGGCCGCGCTGGCGGAGCGGTTCGCCCGCGGCCGGCGGCTGCTCAACGTGTACGGGCCGACGGAGGTGACCATCGCCGCGACCTGGGCCGACAGCCGACGAGGGGACGACGTGACCACCATCGGACGACCGCTGCCCGGCTACCGCGCGTACGTCCTGGACGGGGAGCTCCGCCCGGTGCCCGCCGGCACCGAGGGCGAGCTCTACCTCGGCGGCCCCGCCGTCGCGCGCGGCTACCGGGGCCGTCCCGGACTCACCGCGAGCCGCTTCCTGCCCGATCCCTTCCAGGGCGGCGGCACGCGCATGTACCGCACCGGAGACGTGGTCGTCCGCCGGCCGAGCGGCGAACTGGAGTACCGGGGCCGCCGCGACGACCAGGTGAAGATCCGCGGCCACCGCATCGAACTGGGCGAGGTGGAGCGGATCGCCGCCGAACTCCCCGAGGTAGTCGCCGCCGCCTGCTGCCCGCTCGCCTCGGGACAGACCCTCGGCCTCGCCGTGGTCGCGGCCCCCGGCGCCGACCCGGCGGGCCTCGCCGACCTGGTCGTGGAACGCTGCCGCAAGCAGCTGCCCGCGGCCGCGGTGCCCCACACCGTACGGGTGGTCGACCGGATCCCGACCCTCAGCACCGGAAAGGCCGACCGCGAGGCGCTGGCCAAGGCCCTGGCGGCGCCGGAACGGACGCCCGACGCACCGGTGGTGGCCCCGGGCGCCGGCCCGACCACGAGCGAGCGCATCGTGATGGCCGTCTGGGCCGACGTGCTCGCCACCGAGGTCCCCGGCCCCGACGCGGACTTCTTCGAGCTGGGCGGCCACTCGCTGGCCGCCGCCCGCGCGGTGTCGGAACTGCGCCGCGTCACCGGGCTGCGCATCGGCCTCGGCGCGCTGCTGGCCGAGCCGACGGCCCGGCACTTCGCCGCCGAACTCGACCGGCTCTCCGCCGAGCGCGAGGCGACCGCCGCCGACCCGGCCGACGACACCGCCGAAGGGTCCTGAGCCATGGGCGCCTGGATCTCCACCTGGACGACCGACCCCGCCGACCGGGCCCTGCCCGTGCTGCTGTGCCTGCCGCCCGCCGGGGCCGGCTGCCAGCAGTTCCGCTCCTGGCAGCCCGAGCTGGCGGGCATCGCCCAGGTGTACGGAGTACAGCTGCCGGGCCGGGAGAACCGCTGGCGGGACCCGATGCCGGACACCTTCGACGAGGCCGTCCTGGCCATCGCCGCGGAACTGCGGGACGTCCTCGCCACCGGTCGACCGCTGATCGTCTTCGGCCACAGCTTCGGCGGCCTCCTCGGCTACGAGGTCTCCCGCCGGGTCGCCCCGCGGGCCCTGGTGGTCAGCGGCTGCCGGGCCCCCGGCCACTGGGACGGCGCCGGCCGCGGCATCGTCGACGACGGCGAGGAGCTGGACAAGCTCTTCGACACGGCCGGCCTCGACCCCGAACTGCTCGACGAGGACACCCGTGCCCTGATGGTCGCGATGCTCCGCAAGGACGCCCAACTGTCCTTGAGCTACGTCCACGAGCCGGGCGTCCGGCTCGGCGTGCCCGTCCACGCCTGGGGGGCCGACGGCGACGAGACCGTCACCTCCGCCGACCTGGACGGCTGGGCGGCGGTCACCACCGCCGCCTTCACCCGGCACACCACCACGGGCGGCCACCACGCCGTACTGCGCCGCCCGCGGCCCGTACTGGACCACCTGACCGCCCTGCTGCGGGCCGCGGGTGCCGATCGGCCGGCTCCCGCCCCCACCACGACCGGCGCCTGAGCGCCCGACCGTCCACTTCCGCCCGAGTCCGGAGGACACCGTGCCCACCACCCACCAGGTCCTCGTGAACCACGAGGGGCAGTACGCGCTGTACCCCGCAACCCGCGAGACCCCCGACGGCTGGACGCCGGCCGGGTTCGACGGCACCGAGGACGAATGCGCCGGCTTCGTGGACGCCCAATGGCCCGACACCCGCCCGCTCAGCCTGCGAGGAGCCTGAGATGGAGATCGACCTGCTCGACCCGGGCCCCTTCGAGCGCAACGACTTCTGGCCCGCCTTCACCTGGCTGCGCGCCCACTCGCCCGTCCACTGGCACCCCGAGCCCGGCAGTGACGACGGCGGCTTCTGGGTGCTGAGCCGGCACCGCGACATCAGAGAGGTCTACGCCGACAGCGACACCTTCAGTTCGGCGCGCGGGATGCGCCTGGGCAGTGACCCGGCGGCCGTCGCCGCCGTCGCCCAGCGCATGCTCATCGTCTCCGACGTCCCCCACCACACCCGGCTCAAGCGGGCCCTCCACCAGGCCTTCGGACCGCAGCAGATGCCGCGCCTGGAGGCGATGGTCGAGAACGTGGTCGGCGAGCTGGTGACCGAGGCAGCCGAACGCGACGAGCTGGACTTCATCGACCTCGCCAAGCAGCTGCCCAACCGGGTCGTCTGCGCCATGATGGGCATCCCGCGCGCCGACTGGGCCTGGATCGGGGCCCTGACCACCGATGCCTTCGACTCCCCGGACGACGAGGTGCGCACCAACGCGCACTCGGAGATCTTCCTCTACTTCATCGAGCTGCTCGCCGAGCGCCGGGCCCGCCCCGGCGACGACCTGGTCAGCCAGATCGCCCACGACACCCTCGTGGACGAGGGCGACGGCGTCGAACGGCCGCTCAGCGACCACGAGATCGTCTTCAACCTCAACGGGGTCCTCTCCGGGGCGAACGAGACCACCCGCTACTCGGCGGCCGGCGCGGTCCACATGTTCGCCGAACACCCCGACCAGTGGCGGCTGCTGCGCGGCCTCGGACCCGACGGCATCGCCCCGGCCGTCGAGGAGGTCCTGCGCTGGACCACCCCCGGGGTGCACGCCCTGCGCACCGCCGTCCGCGACACCGAGATCAACGGGATCCCGGTGGCCGAGGGCGCCCGGGTGACGCTGTGGAACGTCTCGGCCAACCGTGACGAGGACGTCTTCGCCGACCCGCACGCCTTCCGGGTCGACCGCAGCCCCAACCGGCACGTCGCCTTCGGGCACGGCCGTCACCTGTGCCTCGGCGCCCGGCTCGCCCGCTTCGAACTCGGCGCCCTGCTCACCGAGATGCTCGGCGTGCTGGACGGCTTCGAACTGGCCGGACCCGTCACCTTCAACTCCTCCAACTTCACCTGGGGGATCAACAGTCTCCCCGTGCGGCTGCTGCGCAGCCGAGCCTTCGCGAAGTAAGAAAGGGCCCGCACTGTGACCACCGCACTCGTCGACTTCAACCGTTCGGACGCCGCCTTCCCCGTCGCCGGGTATCCGCAGCTCCTCGCCGAACAGGCCGCCCGCACCCCCCGGGCCACCGCCCTCGCGCAGGGCGACCGCAGCTGGACCTACGCCGAGTTGGAGGCCGCCACCAACCGGCTGGCGCACGCCCTGATCGCCCGCGGAGCCGCCGAGGGCACCCGGATCGGCCTCTGCTACCCGCGCAGCGCCGAGTACGTCATCGGCTCCCTCGCCGTCCTCAAGACGGGCGCCGCGATCGTCGCCCTCGACCCGGTCAACCCCGACGACCGGCTCGCGGCGATGATCGCCGACGCCGCCCCGCTGCTCGTCCTCACCCCGGCCGACCTCGGCCGCCGGATACCCGAGGACGTCCCCCGGGCCGAGGTCGCCACGACCGGACAGGACCTGCCGGACACCGCGCCCGCCGTGGTGACCGGACCCGACACCGTCAGCCACCTCATCTACACCTCCGGCTCCACCGGCACCCCCAAGGCCGTCCTGGAACGGCACGGCGCACTCACCAACCTCGTGCACTGGACCACCCGCGCCTACGGGGTCCGGCCCGGCGACCGCGCCTCCTGGATGTCCACCCCCGGCTTCGCCGTCCAGATCATGGAGTGGCTCGCCTACCTGCCCGCCGGCGCGGCGATCCACATCCCCGAGGCCGGGCAGGCGCAGACCCCCGAGCAGATCCGGGACTGGCTCGTCGGCGCGGGCATCACCCACACCATGCTGGTGGCCGCCCTGGCCGAGCCCGCCTGGGGCCTGGACTGGCCCGCGGACACCGCGCTGCGGATCCTGGTGACCACCGCCGAGCGCGTCCACAGCTGGCCGCCCGTCGACACCCCGTTCCGGGTCGTGATGACCTACGGCACCACCGAGACCACCAACGTCCTGTCCTGCCTCGACCTCGGGGCCGGCGTCGACTTCACCAGCCAGGCCACCTCCGACGAGGTCCGCGCCACCCGGCAGGTCCCGGTCGGCGTGCCCATCGCCAACCTCCGCGTCCACCTCCTGGACGAGGACGGCGGCCCGGTGCCCGACGGCGAGGTCGGCCGCCTGCACGTCTCCGGCGCCGGGGTCGCGGCCGGCTACCACGGCCGCCCAGAGCTCACCGCCGCGAAGTTCCACCCCAACTTCCTCCCCGACGAACCGCACCCGGTGCTCTACGACACCGGCGACCTCGCCCGCCGCCGCGAGGACGGCGCCGTCGAACTCCTCGGCCGGTCCGACTCCCAGGTGAAGATCCGCGGCTTCCGCGTGGAGCTCGGCGAGGTCGAGACGCACATCGCCCGCCTCGACGACATCGCCGAGGCCGTCGTCGTCACCCAGGAGCGCGGACCCGGCGACAAGCGGCTCATCGCCTACGTGTCCCCGGCCGGCGCGGCCGACCCGGACTCCGCCGCCGTGCGCGCCGACGTCGCCCGCACCCTGCCCTACTACATGGTCCCCGCCACCGTCGTCGTGCTGCCCTCCCTCCCGCGCCTGCCCAACGGCAAGGTCGACCGGCGCAGCCTGCCCGAGCCCCCGGAGGGCCGCGACGCGGTCGGCACCGGCTACGAGGCCCCCCGCAACGAGGTCGAGGACGGGCTCAGCCGGCTGTGGGCCGAGGCGTTCCGCACCGACGGCGTCGGCATCCACGACAACTTCTTCGAGCTGGGCGGGCATTCGCTGCTCGCCTTCCAGCTGATCGACGAGATCCGCCGCCGTTACGGCGTCGAGCTCAGCCTCTCCGACCTCTCCACCTGCCCCACCGTCGCCGAGCTCGCCACCCTCGTCACCACCGAACGCACGGGCGGCCGCGGCTCGTTCGGCGGACTACCGGCGATCGTCCCGGACCCCGCCGCGCGCTTCGCGCCCTTCCCGCTCACCGAGAGCCAGCAGGCGCTGTGGATCGGCCGCGGCGGGCTCGTGGAACTGGGCAACGTCGGCTGCCACGGCTACTTCGAGTGGGAGAGCGAGCAGCTCGACGTACCGCGCTTCGAGGGCGCCTGGCGCCGGCTCGTCGAACGCCACGACGCGCTGCGCACCCGGGTCCTGCCCGACGGTACCCAGCAGGTCTTCGAGGAGGTCCCGGCCTACGAGATCCCCGTCACCGACCTCGGCGGACTCGACGAGGAGTCCCGGCAGGCCGAGCTGGCCGCGCTGCGCGAGCGGCTGTCCCACCAGGTGCTCGACGGCGACTCCTGGCCGCTGTTCGACGTACGGATCAGCCTGCTCGGCGGCGGCCGGGCCCGGATCCACCTCTGCCTGGACTTCCTCGTCGCCGACGCCTGGAGCTACTTCCAGGTCCTCATCCCGGACCTCGTCACCTACTACGTGGAGCCCGGTGCGGAACTCGCCCCGCTGGAGCTGACCTTCCGCGACTACGTCCTCGCCGTCGGGAACTCGCTGCGCGACAGCGAGCTCTACCGCCGCTCCGAGTGGTACTGGCGCGACCGCCTCGCCACCCTCCCGCCCGCCCCCGAACTGCCCGCGCGGCCGGCCGACGCCCCCGAGCTGCCGGTCCGCTTCGAGCGCCGCAGCCACGTCGTCGCCCCGGAGCGTTGGAGCCGGATCCAGGAGCGCGCGCACGCCCGCGAGGTCACCCCCTCCGGGGTGCTGGCCGCCGCCTACGCCGAGATCCTCGGCCGGGCCGCCGGACAGGCCCGGTTCACCATCAACTTCCCGCTGTTCAACCGCCTTCCGCTGCACCCGCAGGTCAACTCGCTGCTCGCGGACACCACGACCACCCTGCTGCTGGCCGTCGAGCAGACGGAGTCCACCTTCGCCGGACGGGCCCGAGCCGTCCAGCGCCGGCTCTGGGCCGACCTGGAGCACCGCTACTTCAGCGGGGTGCAGGTGCTGCGCGAGCTGACCAAACTGCGCGGCTCCCTCGCCCCGGCCATGCCCGTGGTGATGACCAGCCTGGCCGGCCACCCGCCGCAGTACGAGGAGACCGAGCTGGGCGCCCCGGTCTACGGCATCTCCCAGACCCCGCAGGTCTCCCTCGACTTCCAGGTCTTCGAGAAGCCCGACGGCCTCACCTTCAACTGGGACTTCCTGCCCGCCGTCTACCCGGACGGACTGATCGACTCGATGTTCGGGGAGTTCACCGCCCTGCTGGACGCCCTCGCCGAGGACGAGGTCTGGGAGCGCCACTCCCCGCCGCCCGGCGAAGGGAGCGCCGACCCCGGCAGGACCGAGGAGCGCGACACCGGCGACGCCTGGGAGCGGTACTGGGCCGGGATCCGGCGCACCGGCCGCGGCGGCGACGTCATCTGGGACGCCGACAGCGGCGAGGAGTTCCGCTGGCTGCTGGACCAGGCGCGGCGGCACTTCCACAGCGGCCTGCCGGTCATCGACCTGGGCTGCGGCAACGGCCGCTACAGCCGTGAACTCGCCCCGCACTACCCTTCGGTCATCGGCGTCGACGTCTCGGTCAGCGCCATCGACCACGCCAAGCGCGAGGCCGAGGGCGTGCCGAACGTCGACTACCTGGCGATCGACATGACCGACGCCGAGCAGGCCGCCGTCCTGGGGGAGGGGCCGTACAACATCTTCGTCCGCGGCGTCTTCCACGTCCTGGACAGCGAGGCCCGGGCCCGGCTCGCCGCGGTCGCCGACCGGCTGCTGGGCGACGAGGGCACGCTGATCGTGCACGAGCCCGACTACTCCAGCAACTCCTTCGGCTACCTCGGCTTCGTCGGCGGCAAGCGGGGCCGCGCCGAGGACCTGGTCGGCCCGCTGGAGGCGGCCGGTGTCCGGCACTCGCACCGCTTCACCCGGCCCGAACTGGCCGAGGCGTTCGGCGCCGAGGGGTGGGAGGTCGTCGAGGACGAGGCGATGGAACTGCACGCGATCGACCCCAGGTCGGATTCCGACGCCCTGCGGCTGCCCGGCTACTACGCGGTGCTGCGCCGCAGGCGCTGACGGCCGCCGCACGCTCCGGTCCGGCTCTGCGCCGGGCGGCTCCTTTGCCGCCCGGCGCAGGGCCTCGGCGTCGTTCGGAGCAGGAGCGGCCGCACCCGCAACGAGAAGACGCGGCCACGGCCGCTCGGCTGAAAGACTGGACAACGTGGAACGACGTACGACCGACCGGCTGCTCAGGGCGCGCGCACAGGCGATCGGGGGCGAGGTCCGGGAGGAAACGGTGGCCGCCGTCCTCGACCGGGTGTTGGCCGTGCAGGCGCAGGACCTGCCCGCGGCGGAGCTCGGACTCCGGGTGCGGGCCCGCGGGCTGACCCGGGAGGCGGTGCGCCGCGCCACCGACACCGAACGCAGCGCCGTCCGCGGCTGGTTCATGCGCGGCACCCTCCAGCTGGTGCCGGCCGCCGACGCGCGATGGCTGCTGGCCCTCTTCGGCCCGGTCTACCTCGCGCTCGCTGCCCGGCGGCTGCGCGAACTGGGCCTCGACGAGTCGCTGTGCACGCGCTCGGAACGCCTCATCACCGAAGCGATCGACGGCGAGGGGCCGTTGACCCGGGCCCAGCTCACCGACCGGCTCACCACCCTCGGGGTGGAGCCGAAGGGGCAGTCCGCCTTCCACCTGATCCGCCGGGCCGCCCTGTCCGGCCGGATCTGCCACGGACCGCAGCAGGGCGGCGAGGCCACCTTCGTCCTCCTCGACGACTGGCTGCCCGCGACCGGCCCCCTGCCCTTCACCGGGGCCGCCGCCGAACGCGAACTCGCGCGCCGCTACCGTGCGGCGTACGGACCCTCCGACGCCCTGGACTTCGTCCATTGGTCGGGACTCAAGGCCACCACGGGCAAGAGCGCGTGGGCCGCCGTACGGGAGACCTGGTCCGAGCCGGTGCCCGCCCCGGACGGGCCCGACGTGCGCCTGCTGCCGGCCTACGACAACTACCTGGTCGGCTACCGCAGCCGGGACCTGTCCGTGCCCGCCGCGCACGAACGCCGGGTGTGGCCCGGCGGCGGGCAGATCCGCGCCACCGTACTGGTCGACGGCCTGGCCGTCGGCACCTGGTCGGGCGGCCGCCGCGGGGTGCCGGTGACGGTCGAACCCTTCCCCGGGGCCGAGCCCCACACCCGCGCCGTGGCGGCCGGGATCGCCCGCGAGAGCGCCGACGTCGCACGGTTCTCCAGCTGAGCTCATCGCATGTCTACAAGCGGTCTATAGTCCCGGAATTCATAACCGGGGTCTAACTCGGGGTCCATAGCGTCAGTGCCGTCCGACAATTCCGTACCCAATCAGAAAAGGGCGTCGACATGGCACTCGGTCGGCATTCCGATTTCAATCGCCTGTGGTTCGGGCAGACCGTCAGCAACTTCGGCGACAAGATCTCCCTCCTGGCGCTACCGACCCTCGCGGTCGTGGTGCTGGGCGGTGGAGCCTTGGAGGTCGGCGTGCTCGGCGCGCTGCGCTTCCTCCCCTTCCTGCTGCTCGCCCCGATCGCCGGGCTGGTGGCCGACCGGGTGTCGAGGCGCACCGTCATGATCGTCGCCGACCTGGGCCGCTTCCTGGCCCTGGCCACGATTCCGCTGGCGTTCGCGCTCGACTCCGTCAGCATGACCCACCTCTTCGTCGTGGCCGCCATCACCGGCTGCCTCACGACCTTCTTCGAGGTCTCGTACCAGTCCTGGCTGCCCCAGCTCATCGGCACCGAGAACCTCATCGAAGGCAATACCAAGCTCCAGATCAGCCGCAGCGTCGCCGAGGCGGTCGGCGCGGGTGCCGGTGGCGCACTCATCCAGCTGCTCGGCGCCGCACGCGCCGTCACCGCCGACGCGTTCACCTTCCTCATCTCGCTCATCGCCCTGCTGGTCATCCGCCACCGGGACGTGCGCGAGCGGACCGAGGAGCGCAAGGCCTCCGCGAAGGCGGAGATGAAGGAGGGCATGAAGACGCTCTTCGGCAACCCGGTCCTGCGCGGCCTGTTCACCGCCAACGTCGTGGTCAACCTCGGTGCCGCGATGGGCGACGCCGTCCTGATCGTCTACGCGTACAAGGAGCTGAACCTCAGCCCCGGCCAGGTCGGCGCGGCCTTCGCCGTCATGTCGGTCTTCGTCATCGTGGGCGCGGTGCTCTCCGAGGTCGTCTCCAAGAGCCTCTCGGTGGGACGCCTGCTCGTCATCACCGCGGTCGTGCTCGGCGCCGGCTACATCCTGGTGCCGACGGGCGGCGCGGTCGGCGGCTTCGTCGGACTGATCGTGGTCCAGGCCGTCATCGGCTTCGTCTCCCCGATGTTCGACATCCACGTCCTCAGCCTCGTGCAGGGCGTCACCCCGAACGAGCAGATGGGCCGTGTCAGCGGCACCGCGCTCTCCGCGGTGTACGGAGCCCTGTCCCTGGGCTACTTCGCCGGCGGCGCGCTCGGCGAAGCGATCGGCCTGACCGGCGGTCTCGCGGTGGCCGGCGCCATCACCATCATCGGCGGCCTGACCCTGCTCACCGGACCGGTCGCCAAGATCAAGGAAATGCCCGGCGGCGACGACACCGCCGAGGAGGGATCTCCGGCCGCGGACGAGACCAGGATCACCGCCTGATCGGCACCCGCCAGGGACGTGGAGTGGGTGCCGGCCCAGCGGCACCCACTCCACACTGCGCCCCGCACCCACCCGCAGATCCGTACGCCCGCACCACCGCACCCACCCGCACCACCGCACCCACCCGCACCACCGCACCCACCCGCACGTCCGCACCCGGCGCCGCGACCCGCGGCGCCCCCCTCGCCGTATCCCTCTCCCGACTCCCGAAGACGCACGGAGGCTCAAGGTGAGCGAGTCCCTCGCCGAACGCATAGCCGCACTGCCGAAGTCCCGCAGGGCACTGTTCCAGGCCCTGACGGGCCGCACCGGCGGGCGCGCCGCCGTACGGGAGGACCCTGAGCCGGCACCCCGCGACCCCGCAGACCCGCCGGTGCTCTCCTTCGCCCAGCGCCGCCTCTGGTTCATCGACCAGCTCCAGCCCGGCAGCCCCGCCTACAACGTGCCGGTCGCCACCCGCATCCGCGGCCCGCTCGACGTACCCGCCCTGCACGCGGCGCTCCAGGACATCGTGGACCGCCACGAGGTGCTGCGGACCGTCTACACCTACCAGGAGGGCGCCACCGAGGCCCTGCCCCGCGTGGTGGACGGCTACCGGCTGCCCCTGCCGCTGACCGAACTGCCCGACGAGGAGGCGGCCCGGCCCTTCTACGACGCCGACGCGGGCGCCCCCTTCGACCTGGCCGGCGCCGTCCCGCTGCGGGCCCGGCTCGGCAGGATCGGCCCCGAGGACCACGTCCTGGTCCTCAACCTGCACCACATCGTCACCGACGGCTGGTCCATGCGGGTCCTCTACACCGAACTGGAGCGCGCCTACGCCTCCCGCACCGGGGCGCCCGCCGGGGCCGCGGCCCCGCTCGCCCTCCAGTACGCCGACTTCGCGACCTGGCAGCGCCGCCGCATCAGCGGGGACCGGCTGGAGGGCCTGACCTCCTTCTGGCGCGAGGAGCTGGGCGGCGCCACCCCCGTGGACCTGCCCACCGACCGGCCCAGACCGCCCGTCTTCGGCCACGCGGGCGCCTCCCGCTACATCGACCTCCCGCCCCGGCTCATCGCCCGGCTGCGGGAGTTCGGCAAGTCCGAGGGCGCCACCCTCTACATGACGATGCTGGCCGGCTTCGCCGCCACCCTGCGCCGCTGGACCGGCCAGGAGGACATCGTCGTCGGCACCTCCGTCTCCGGCCGCGACCACCCGGCCTTCAGCGAGCTCATCGGCTTCTTCGTCAACACCCTGCCGCTGCGCATCAGAACCGGTGGCGACCCCGGCTTCGCCGAACTGGTCCGGGCCACCCGTCACACCACCCTCCAGGCGTACGCGCACCAGGAACTGCCCTTCGACCTGATCGTCGACGCCCTCGGGCTGCCCCGCGACCCCAGCCGGCCGCCGCTCACCTCCGTGATGTTCCTCCTCGACGAGACCCCGGACACCGCCCCGGGCCTCGCGGGCCTCGCCACCGAGCCCATCGACTTCTCCTCGCACGCCACCAAGTACGACCTCATGATCAGCGTCCACGACACCGGCACCGCAGTCCGCGCCCTCGTGGAGTACCCCACCGCCCTGTTCGACGCCGCGACCGTGGACCGGCTGCTGGGGCACTTCCTCACCACCCTAGAAGGGGCCGTCGACCGCCCCGAAGCCCCGCTCTCCGCCCTGCCGCTGCTCACCGACGCCGAGCGCCGGGCAGCCCTGGACGACTGGAACGCCACCCGCGCCCCCTTCCCCCAGGACGCCTGCCTGCACGAGCTGTTCGAGCAGCACGCCGACCGGCGGCCCGACGCGCCCGCCGTGATCCTGGGCGGACTCGGCGGCTGGAACATCACCTACCGGGAGCTGGAGGAGCGCGCCAACCGGCTCGCGCACCGGCTCGTCGAAGCCGGCGCGGGCCCCGACCGGACCGTGGCCCTGTGCCTGCGCCGCGGCCCCGCACTGGTCACCGCGATCCTCGCCGTCCTCAAGGCCGGCGGGGCCTACGTCCCCCTCGACCCGGACTATCCGGCCGAGCGCCTGGCCCTGCTGCTGCGGGATTCCGCGCCGCCCATCGTCGTGTCCGACGCGGAGCTGATCGGCCGGCTGCCCGTCCCCGCCGGCACCGCGCAGGTCCTGCTCGACACCGACCGGGCCGCACTCGCCGAGCTGCCCGCGACCCGCCCGGCCGTCCCCGTCACCTCCCGGGACCTGGCCTACGTCATCTTCACCTCGGGCTCCACCGGCACCCCCAAGGGCATCGCCCTCGAGCACCGCGGCGTCGTCAACAACATCCTCGACCTCAACCGCTCGTACGGCATCGGGCCCGGCGACTCCGTCCTCGCCCTGTCCTCGCCCAGTTTCGACATGAGCGTCTACGAGACCCTCGGCATCCTGGCCGCGGGCGGCACGCTCGTGCTGCCCGACCCGGCCGCCGCCAAGGACCCGGCGCACTGGGCCGACCTCGTCGAGCGGCACGGCGTCACCGTCTGGAACTCCGCCCCCGCCCTCCTCGGCCTCCTGGCCGACCAGCTCGAGCACGCCGGCGGGCCCCGACTGCCGAAGCTGCGCACCGCGTTCCTCGGTGGCGACTGGATCCCCGTCACCCAGCCCGACCGGATCCGCGCCTTCGCGCCCGGGCTGTCCTTCGTAGCCCTCGGCGGGGCGACCGAGGCCTCCATCCACTCGGTGGAGTTCCCCGTCGGCCGGGTCGATCCGCAGTGGACGAAGCTCCCGTACGGGCGGCCCATGGCCAACCAGCGCACCTACGTCCTCGACCCGAAGGACCGCCTCGTCCCCGTCGGGGTCCCCGGCGAACTCCACCTGGGCGGCGTCGGACTGGCCCGCGGCTACCTGAACCGGCCCGAGCTCACCGAGGAGAAGTTCGTCCACGTCGAGCTGGCACCCGGCCGCACCGAACGCCTCTACCGCACCGGTGACCTGGCCCGCTACGGCGCCGACGGCACCATCGAACTCCTCGGCCGCACCGACTTCCGGATCAAGCTCAACGGGCTCCGCATCGAGCCCGGCGAGGTCGAGAGCGCACTGCGCGAGCGCCCCGGCGTCCGCGAGGCCGTCGTCGCCGCGCGCCGCACCGCCGGCTCCGACCGGCTCGTCGGCTACGTGGTCCCCGAGGAGGGCGCGGGCCTCGACACCGCCGCCCTACGGACCGCGCTCGGCACGGTCCTGCCCCCGCACTGCGTCCCCGCCGAACTGGTGCTGCTGGAACGGCTGCCGCTGAGCCCCAACGGCAAGGTGGACCGGGGCGCCCTGCCCGACGCGCGCCCCGCCGCACCCGCACCCGAGCGGTCCGCCACCGCGCCCGCAGACGCGGACCCGGTCGCCCTGCGGATCGCCGCCGTCTGGGCCGAGGTGCTCGGGCTCCCGGACGTCGCGCCCGACGACGACTTCTTCGCCCTCGGCGGGGACTCATTCGCCGCCGTGCGCGCGGTCCGCGCCGTGGCCACCGCCCTGCCGGACGGCGGAGCCGCCGCCCTGCGCGTCGTCGACCTCTTCAGCAACCCGACCCCGGCCGGGCTCGCCGCCCGCAGCGCCGAACTCGGCGCATCCGGAACGGGGGCACACGGCCTGCTGCACCGGCTCACCCCCGAACGCCCCGCCGGCACCACCGCGCTGACCCTCGTCTGCTTCCCGCACGGCGGCGGCGACGCCATCGCCTACCAGCCCCTCGCGGCCCAGCTCCCGCCGCACATCGAGCTCCTGGCCGTCTCCCCGCCCGGACACGATCCGCTGCGCCCCGGACCGATGCTGGCGGTCCCCGAGTTCGCGGAGATCGCCGCACAGGAGATCGCCCGCACCGTGCGGGGACCGTACGCGGTCTACGGCCACTGCGCCGGGGTCGTCACCGCGCTGGAGACCACCCACGTACTGGAACGCATGGGGCAGCGCCCGATCGCCCTGGACCTCGCCGCGGCCCTCCCCGAGGAGGACCCCGAGTACGCCCTGGAGATGGAACGCGTCTCCGGCGACGACGACCTCGTCGCGTACCTGACCACCATGGACGGCTTCGACGGCGTCCTCGACGACAGCGACCTCACCGCGGTCCTGCGGATGGTCCGCCACGACATGACCGAGGCCGCCCGCTTCTTCGCCCGCACCCCGGGCGGCTACGACCGGCCCCTCGCCACCCCGCTCACCTGCATCATCGGCGACGCCGACGACGCGACCGAGGGCTACGAGAACGGCTACCGCGCCTGGGGCCGGTACGCGGCCGACGTACGCCTCGCCGTGATCCCCGGGGGCCGCCACTACTTCGCCAAGCACCTGCCCGACCGGCTCGCCGCTCTCCTCGTCGACCTGCACCGCAACGGAGGAACCCATGTCTGATCTCGCCGAACGGCTCGGCCGTCTGCCCCAGGGGCAGCGCTCCCGGCTGCTGGGACGGATGCGCAACCAGATGACCGCCGGCGTGGGCCGCCGCATTGAACTGAAGCGCGCCGACCACGGAGCGCGCTCCCGCTCCTCCTTCCAGCAGGAGCAGATGTGGTTCGTCGACAAGCTCGGCGCCGGCAAGGCCCGCAACAACATAGCCCTGGCCATAGGCCTGGGCGGCCCCCTCGACCGGGCCGCCCTGCACGAGGCGCTCAACGCCGTCGTCGCCCGCCACCAGGTGCTGCACAGCAAACTCGTCGAGATCGACGGAGTCCCCTGGCAGGAGCCCGTCCCCTCCTTCGTGCTCGGCGTCCAGAGCACCGACCTGTCCGGCAGCGAGGACGCGGACCGCGAACTCGCCGAGCTCACCGCGAGCTGCGCCGCCGCCCCCTTCGACCTCGCCGCCGGCCCGCCCGTCCGCGCCCACCTCGTGCGGCTCGCCCCGGAGCGCCACGTCCTGCTCTGGGTCGTCCACCACATCGCCTGGGACCCGGGCTCGACCCGGATCTTCACCGAGGAACTGACCGCCAGCTACGCGGCGGCCGCCGCGGGCAAGCGTCCCGAGGCCCCCCGGCTCGCCGTCGAGTACGCCGACTTCGCGGCTTGGCAACGGGCCAAGCTGGAGAACGACGAGCACGGCCGGGCGCTCGCGACCAAGTGGCGCCAGCTCCTGGCCGGCGCCGTCGCCACCGAGGTCCTGCCCGACCACCCGCGCGGCCCCGAGACCCGCGGCGACGGCCGCGGTCTGAAGCTGACCCTGGACCAGAAGCTGCTGGACCGCCTCACCGAGCTCGCCGACGCGGGCAGCACCACCGTCTTCACCACCCTGCTCGCCGCCTTCAACGCGCTGCTGCGGCACTGGACCCGCACCGAGGACGTCGTCGTCGGCACGGCCAGCGCCTCCCGACCGCACTCCGACCTGGAGCAGGTCATCGGCTGCTTCGTCCAGATGATCACCTTGCGGACCGAGGTCACCGACCAGCTCACCTTCCGCGAGCTGGTCACCCGCACCGCGTCCTCCGTCATGGACTCCTTCACCAACAGCGAGCTGCCCTTCGAGCAGGTGGTCGAGGCCGTCCGCCCGGTGCGCGATCCGCTGCGCCACCCGCTCTTCCAGATCGAGTTCACCTCGCTGGGCCGCTGGGGCACCCACCGGGCGCAGGCCGCCGACGTCGAGTTCACCATGGACCAACTCCACGACGGAGCAGCGAAGTTCGACATGAGCTTCCTCGTCGGCGAGAACGACGGTCTGGAACTCTCCCTCGAGTACAACACCTCCCTCTACCGGCACGGCACGGCCAGCGCCCTGCTCGGCGCCTTCCGCCGGGTCCTGGAGCAGGTCGCCGAGAACCCCGACCTCCAGGTGGGCGACATCAGCCTGGTCGAGGAGCCGGCCGCCTCCCGGCACGCCCGCGAGCTGTCCCGCGGCGGCCCCGTCGACGAAGCCGCCTGGACCACCACTTTGGACCGCGCGTTCCGCGAGCGGGCCACCATCCACCCCGACGCGGTCGCCGTCCGCCACGGCTCCACCCGGCTCGACTACGCCGCCCTCGACCGCTGGTCCGAGGCCATCGCCCACCGGCTGCGCGACCGCGGCGTCCGCCACGGTGACCCCGTCGCGGTGTGCGTGTCCCGCGGCCCGGCCGCCGTGGCCGGAGTCCTCGGCGTGCTCAAGGCGGGCGCCCACTACCTCCCGGTCGACCAGGCCGCCCCGGCCGAGCGGACCCGTACCGTACTGGCCGACGCGAAGGTCCGGCACGCCCTCGTCGACGAAGCCGCGCAGCTGCCCGTACCGCTGGAGCTGGTGACCACCGGAACGGCGGCCCCCGTCCGGGAGGTCCCCTCCCTCGCACCGACCGCCACCCCCGGCGACCTGGCCTACGTGCTCTACACCTCGGGCAGCAGCGGAACCCCCAAGGGGGTCATGATCGAGCACCGCTCGGTCACCCACTTCTCCCGCACCATCGCCAAGGCCTACGAGATCCGGGCCGAGGACCGGGTCCTGCAGTTCGCCCCGCTCACCTTCGACGTCTCCGTCTTCGAGGTCTTCGCCACCCTGCTGGCGGGCGGCTCGCTCGTCATCGCCACCGACGACGAGCGCCGCGACCCGGCCCTGCTCCAGACCCGGATGCGCGAGGACGCGGTCACCGTCGCGGAACTCCCGCCCGCCCTCCTGCCGCTGCTCGACCAGGCCGGCCTGCCCGACCTGCGACTGGTCTCGGTGGGCGGCGAGGCCTTCCCCGGCCGACTCGTCGCCGAATGGACCGCGGGGGAGCGGAGGTTCGTCAACGGCTACGGCCCCACCGAGGCGACCGTCGCCGTCACGCTCATGGACTGCACCGGCAGCTACGACCGCAACCCGCCGATCGGCCGCCCCATGCCCGGCCACCAGGCCTTCGTCCTCGACGAGCGGCTGCGCCCGGTCCCGCCCGGCGTACCCGGTGAACTCTGCGTCTCCGGGCCGGGCGTGGCCCGCGGCTACCTGGGCCGCCCCGACCTCACCGCCGACCGCTTCGCCGACAACCCCTACGCGGACGGCCCCGAGACGGCCCGCCTCTACCGCACCGGCGACCTGGTCCGCTGGCTGCCCGGCGGCAACCTGGACTTCCTCGGCCGCACCGACCGCCAGCTCAAGGTGCGCGGCCACCGCATCGAGCCCGGTGAGGTCGAGTCCGTGCTCACCGGGCACCCCTCCGTGCAGCAGGCCGTCGTGGTGGCCCAGCCCGCCGCGGGCGGCGAGCGCATGCTGGCCGCCTACGTCACCGTCGAACAGGTGGGCTCGTACGCCTCCGAGGTCGCCGACGCCGAAGGCCTGCGCGCCTATGCGGCCGGCCGGCTGCCCGGCTACATGGTCCCGGTCGTCGTCGTCCTGGACGAACTGCCCCTCACTCCGCACGGCAAGGTCGACACCGGGGCCCTGCCCCTGCCCACCGAGCAGTCGGGCGAGGGCGGCACCGCGCCGCGCGACGCCATCGAGGAGCAGATCTGCCGGGACATCCTCACCCCGCTGCTCGAATGGCAGAACCCGGACGTGGAGGGCGACTTCTTCGCCCTGGGCGGCAGCTCGCTCCAGGCCACCATCGTGGTCTCCCGGGTCCGCGCCCTCTTCGGCATCGACATCGCCCTCGCCGACTTCTTCGGCCGCCCGACCGTCTCGGGACTGGCCGAACTGGTCCGCGCCGCCAAGGCCGAAGCCGCCGGCGAACAGGACCGGCTGCTTGCGGTCTTCGAGCAGATCGAGAACATGAGCGACGACGAGGCCGCCGCCCTCCTCGGCTCCCTCCAGCAGCCGGACGGTTCCTGATGGCCGACCCGGCCGGGCTCGAAGGAGCGCTCGCCGCGCTCCCCGAGGCGAAGCGCGAACTCGCCCGGCTGATGCTGGCCGCCCGGCAGCCCGTACCCGCCCACCCGGCCCCGCGCTCCGGCGCGGGGCCGGTCCCGCCCACCGCGCTCCAGTCCCGGCTGTGGCGCCGCGAGCGCACGCATCCGGCCGTCGCCACCGGCTCGCACGCGCTGCGGCTGACCGGTCCGCTCGACCCGCAGCGGCTCGTGGCGGCCCTCACCGGGGTGCTGCGCCGCCACGAAGCGCTGCGCACCCGGCTCACCGTCTCCACCACCGGCCAACCGAGGCTGCACGTGGACGAGGAACCGGTGTTGCGGCTCACCCGGTCCGACCTCTCGGGCTTCACCCCGCAGGCCGCCGCCGATCGCGTGGCCCTGCAGAGCGCCGAGAGCGCCTCCACCGTCCTCGACCTGGAGAGCGGCCGCACCAGCGCGTTCCGGCTGCTGCGGCTCGCCCCCGACGAGCACGTCCTGATCCTCGCCTCCCACCTCGCGGTCTTCGACGGCTGGTCCTCCGGGGTCTTCCTCGCGGACCTGGCCGCCGGCTACCGCGCGGGCGGGGGTCCGGGCGGGTCGGCCCCGCCCGAGCTCCAGTTCCCCGACTACGCCGACTGGCAGCACCGGTGGCTCGCCGGACCCGACGGCTCCGCCGAACTCGCCCGCCGCCGGGCCGCCTTCGCCACCGACCCGCCCGCACCCCGGGCGCCCGGCGGATTCGAACGCGGCCACCTGCCCGTACGGCTCGCCCGCGGGCCGGCCCGCGCCGGGCTGGAACTGGGCGCGGCCGAGGGAGCCACCCCGTTCATGACGCTCCTCGCCGCGCTGGCCGTCGTACTGGCCCGCAGGCAGGGCCGTACCTCCGTGGTCATCGGCACCCCGGCGGCCGGCCGCTTCGCCGGACCGCTCGAAGGCGCCGTCGGACAGTTCACCACCGTGGTACCGATCCGGATCGACCTCGAGGGCGGCCCCGCCTTCCGGGAGCTGCTGCACCGCACCCGGGCCGCGGTCGCCGAGGCGCTCGCCCACCAACGCCTCCCCGTGGACGTCCTGTTCGGCGACGGGACGCCCCCGCCGTACAACGTCCTGTTCGCCCTCCACAACTACCCGTCGGTCCCCCTGGACCTGCCGGGCATCGAGGTCGGCCAGCTGCCCGGGCCGCCCGCCCGGCACCTGGAGCTCTACAGCCCGGACCCGGCCGCCGCGCTCGCCTGCATCGGCCTCGTGGAACGGGGCGGCGAGATCGGCGGCACCGCCGAGTACAACCGCCACGCGGCCACGCCCGAGGACGTGCGGGGGCTGCTCGCCGGAATCGAGGACGTGCTGGACCGGGCCGCCGCCGCGCCCGCATCCCCGCTCACCACCTAGGGAGTTGCCCGTGCTCACCACCGAGTTCTACCGCGCGCCCGCGGACTGCGGGCTCGTACGGAGCGGAGCCGACGTGCCCCGCACCGCCATGCGGGCCCTGCGCGAGGACATCCACGACATCCTGGTCTCCGCCCCCGTGGCCGAGGCCCGGCGCACCCGCGACCCCCGGCCCGTCCACCGGGCCCTCGGCGAGCGGGGCCTGCTCGCGCCCCAGTGGCCCGAGGAGTACGGCGGCCGCGGCGTCAGCCAGGTCGCGGCCGCCGTGCTGGTCGAGGAACTGGCCATGCACGACGTCCCCGACCTGCTGCACACCCTCACCGTGCAGATCGTCGGCTCCACCCTGCTGGGCGTCGCGAGCCCGGCGATGAAGGCCCGGCACCTGCCGGGCTTCGCGGCCGGCACGGCCTTCGGCTGCGTGCTGTTCAGCGAGCCCCAGGCCGGCTCCGACCTCAACATCCTCTCCACCCGCGCCGTTTCCGACGGCAAGGGCGGCTACAAGTTGTACGGCACCAAGGTCCACTCGCTCTTCGCCCGGCTCGCCGACTACGGGCTGTGCCTGGCCCGCGGCGAGGACGACGCCTTCAGCCTCTTCCTCGTCCCCCTGGACCAGCCCGGGGTCACCATCCGGCAGATCCCGGGCATGGGCGACGACGCCTTCCACGAGGTCACCCTCGACGGCGCGGCCGTGACCGCCGACGACGTGGTCGGGGAGACCGGCCAGGGCTGGGCGATCGTCGTCAAGACCCTCGCCTTCGAGCGCACCGGCCTCGACTACTACGTCAAGGCGCTGCGCTGGTACCGGGCGGCCGTGGAACGGCTGGAGGTCCACACCGACCGGCTCGAGGCCGGCCAGCACGACCAGATCGGCCTGGCCAAGCTCAACGCCCGGCTGCTGGCGGCGGGAACCCTGGTCCGCCGCGTCCTCACCCGCCTCGACCGGGGCGAACTCAACGAGGACGAGGCCGCCGCCGCCAAGTGGTACACCACCGAACTCGCCGCAGAAGTGGCCTGGTGGGCCGCCGAACTCGACGGCGACACGAGCATGACCCTCGACGACCCCGAGGTCGACGGGGTGGCACACCCACTCGATGCGGCGTTGCGCGAAGCCCCGGGGATGCGGATATCGGGCGGCACCGCCGAAATGATGCTGGAGACGCTGGCCCGGCTGCGTCTCGACTCAGGGGCGGAGGTACGGCCGTGACATCACGGGCGGTAAGCGGGAACGACACGGGCGGCCGGGGCCCGGCGGCGGCGTCCGAGCGCTGGCGGGAGCGGGAGGACGAGGACTCGCTCTTCAGGCAGCTCCGGCTCACCGTGCGCCAGGGCCTGGAGGTCGACGGGCACACCCCTGCGGGTGCCTGGGAAGCGCTGACCCAGGTCGGCGCGTGGGAGTTCGCCCTGCCCATCGGCCACGACGGCCTCGACCTCGGCCAGGCGGTCATCGCCATGGTGTGCGAGGAGGCGGGCAACGCGATGCAGCCCGTCCCGGTGACCGACACCCTCCTCGCCCTGGACCTGATCTCCGGCCTCGGCCCGCTGGCCCCCGAAGCCGCCGGCAACGTCCTGGACCAGGTGCGCACCGGAGAACTGGAACTCGCCGTGCCGGGCCGGCTGCCCGATCCGCGCGGCACCGTACCGCCCGGCATCACCTGGAAGCCGGACGCGGACACCGGCGGCATCGTCCTCACCGGAACCGGTGGCCCCTTCGCCGCCGGAGTCGGCCCGGGTGCCCTGCTGGTCCTGGCCGGCGGTCCCGACGGCCCGTGCGTGGCGCTCGTACCCCTGCCCACCGAGGGCGTCCGGGTCCGCCCGCTGCGCGACCACGGCGGGGGAGCCGTCGCCGGCGCCGTCTTCGACGAGGCACGGCTGCCCGCCGAGGCGGTGCTGCTGAGCGGCCTCGCCGCCGAACGGGCCCTCGCCCGCGTGGGGCTGCGCGCCGCCGTCCACCAGGCCTCGCTGCTGGCCGGGATCACGGCGGCCGCCCTGACCGCGGTCGTCTCCCGGATCCGCGGCCGGCAGCAGTTCGGCCAGGCCCTGGTCAAACACCAGGGGCCCCGGCTGCGCGTGGCCGGCCTCCTGGCCCGCCTCGACGCCGTGCGCTGGGCCGTGGGGGACGCGGCCCGGGACCTCGACGAGGACCGGCTCACCGCGGGGGAGGCCGCCGGACTGATCGCCCTCACCGCGGAGACCACCCTCGACGTGACCCGGGACGCGGTCCACCTGCACGGCGCCTCGGGCCTGGTCCGCGACGGCCTGGTGGCGGGCTGCTACCGGCGCGCGGCCTGGGAGGCCATGCGCTGCGGTCGTCCCGCCCACCTCTGGGACATCGCGGCGCACACGCCCTGACCGGCGCCCACGAGGGAAGGGGCCCCCGCACGGCGGGAGCCCCTTCCGCGTACCGCCCGGGCCGTCAGACCAGGTCGCGGCGCATGACCCAGCGGTGCCGCTTGTCGCTCTTGGCCTCGGTGCGGTGGACCCGGCGGAAGCCCGCCCGCTCGAACATGTCCATCGTCCCGACGTAGGCGAGGGTCGGATTCACCCGGCCGCCCTCCGGATCCACCGGATACCCCTCGACGGCGGGCGCGCCGTGGGCGCGCGCGTGCTCGACGGCCCCCTCCAGCAGACCCGAGGCGACCCCCTTGCCGCGGAAGTCCTTGCGCACGACGAAACAGGTCACCGACCACACGGGCAGATCGTCCACCGGTGTGATCGTCTTCGAGGAGGTCAGCCGGTCGAGCTGCCGGCGCGGAGCCACGTTGCACCAGCCCGCCACCTCGCCGTCCAGGAACCCGAGGACCCCGGGCGGCGGATCGGCCTTCTCCATGAGGCCGCGCAGGTGCTCGCCCCGCTCGTCCGCCGTGAGCCGCCCGTAGTCGCCGGTGGACAGCCGCCACGCCATGCACCAGCACGTGTGCGCGCTCTTCTTCGGCTGGAGCACCTGGCGGATGTCGTCCCACAGATCCGCCGTGGCGGGCCGTACTTCTAAACTCATGCTGCTACTTCGCTCTCTTCCGCTACTTACGAGCGTCCCGCGGCCGCGGTGTCCCGCGACCCGGTGACGACACCGGTCATCACGGCGGCCAGCACCCCGAGGGCCCGCCGGCACGCCTGTCGTCCTGCGTCCAGATGGGTGACCAGCCGGACCGTCTGCGGACCGGGCGCGGTCACCAGTACTCCTTCCTGCGCGGCCCGTGCGACGACCTCGTCGGCGCCGGGTACCTCGATGAGCACGATGTTGGTCTCCGGCGGGCGCACGGTGAACCCCGCGTCCCGCAGCCCCGCCGCCAGCAGCGCGGCGTTGGTGTGGTCCTCGGCGATCCGCTCCACGTGGTGGTCCAGGGCGTACAGTCCCGCAGCCGCCAGGATGCCCGACTGGCGCATGCCACCGCCCAGGCCGTGCCGCAACTTCCGGGCCCGCGGCAGCCTTTCGGCCGACAACAGGAGCACCGACCCGACGGGCGCGCCCAGCCCCTTCGACAGGCACACGGACAGCGAGTCGGCCGTCCGCCCGTACTGGCGCGCCGAAGTGCCGGTCGCGGCCATCGCGTTCCAGATCCGGGCCCCGTCCATGTGGACCGCGAGACCCGCGCCGGACGTCAGTTCCCGTACGGCGCGCAGCGTCTCCAGCGGGTGGACGGTGCCGCCGGCCCGGGTGTGCGTCTGCTCCACCTCCACCGCACGGGTGCCGAGCGTGTACGGGTTCCCCCGCCGGATGACCCCGGCCAGCAGGGCCGCGGTGAGCACCCCCCGCTCCGCCGTCACCGTGCGCGTCTGGATCCCGCCGTAGCGGGCCGGAGAGGCCTCCTCGTGCGCCAGGACGTGCGCCTCGGCGTCGCACACCAGCTCCTCGCCGGGACCGACGAGGAGCTGGAGGGCGATCTGGTTGGCCATCACCCCGGACGGGGTGAACAGGGCCCCGGAGAAGCCGAAGAGCCCGGCGAGCCGGTCCTCCAGGGCGCGGACGGTCGGGTCCTCCCCGAACAGGTCGTCGCCGACCTCGGCCGCGGCCATCACGGCCCGCATCCCGGGACCCGGCCGGGTCACCGTGTCGCTGCGCAGATCGACGGTCTCGAAACTCCCGATGGTCATGACGGTACGTCAACTCCTCGTTCGCGGGGCCGTGGGGTGAGTTCGCGGGCCGCCACCCAGTCCAGCAACGGGCGCACCAGCTGCCAGGTCTCCCGTACCAGCTCCCCGGCGCGCGCCGTGTGCAGCCCGGCGTCCGGACCGAAGCGGCGCCCGGCGTCGATCTTGCGGTGGCGCAGCAGCCCCAGCCGCGGGTGGTCCGCCGGGACCCCCCGCGGCCGGGACTTCAGCCGGTCGCCGCCCAGGGTGAACCCCTGGCCTTCCAGCCGGCCCGCGATCGCGGCCAGCTCCGCGCCGCCGTCCTCCTCCTCGACGGCGGCGCGGTACCGGGCGACCTCGGCCCCGGCGTAGGGGTACCAGCGGCCGGAGGCGTAGAGGCCGCTGCGGTCCAGGTGCACCCAGAGGCCCAGACAGGGCAGCAGGTCCAGATAGGCGCCCTGGTAGCTCTTGTACGGGGACTTGTCGTGGGACATCCGGGTGTCCCGGACCGGGCCGAGCACCCGCACCTCGCCCGATCCGGTCGACTCCTGAAAATGCGCGCCCAGTTCAGCGGCCAGCTCGTCCATCGGCGCACGTACGTCACGCTCGTACCGCTCGCGGTGGCGCAGCCGCCACGCCTCCTTGCTGTTGTCGGCCGCGAGGTCCTCGTACAGGCGCAGTGCCGAGGGCGGGAAGCCGCTGAAGGTCACGGCAGGTACCCCGGCAGGGGGTGGGCGGCGCACAGCTCGGACACCCGGGTGCGCACCCGGTCGCGCAGCACGTCCGGCAGTACGCCGCCCTGCGCGCGCAGCGCCGTGAGGACGTCGGCGACCAGGTCGGCGCACTCGGCGGCCACCGCGTGGTCCATCCCGCGCGCGGCCAGCGTGTTGGTGCCCAGCCGCAGTCCGCCCGTCACCCGGACCGGTGTGGTGTCGCCGGGGACCCGGTTGCGGTTGACGACGATCCCGCAGGACTCCAGGGCCTGCTCGGCGATGTCCCCGGTGACGCCGGTGCCGCGCAGGTCGAGCAGCACCATGTGGGTGTCCGTACCGCCCGTGACCAGCCGGAATCCCCGGTCCAGGAGCCGCTCCGCGATCGCCTGCGCGCCGTCGGCCAGCCGCTTGGCGACCTCCGCGAAGTCCGGGCTCGCCACGAAGTCCAGGGCCCGCGCCTTGGCCGCCACCGACGCCAGGTCGGGCGTGCCCTGGGTGAAGGGGAACACCGCGCGGCGCAGGGTCGCGGCCAGGGTGCCGCGCTCCGGTCCGGCCTTGCGGGCCTCCTTGCCGAGCAGGATCAGACCGCCGCGCGGGCCGTACAGCTGCTTGTAGGTGCTGGTGGTGGTCACGTGGGCGTGGTCGACGGGGCTCTGGTGGAGGCCGGCCGCGACCAGTCCCGCGATGTGCGAGATGTCGGCCAGGAGATAGGCGTTGGCCTCGTCCGCGATCTCCCGGAAGCGGGCGAAGTCGATGCTGCGGGGGTAGGCGCTCGCCCCGCAGACGATCAGCTTCGGGCGGTGCTCCAGGGCCAGTTCGCGGATCTGGTCGTAGTCGAGCAGCCCCTCCGGTGTCACCCGGTAGCCGTGGGCGCGGTAGTAGCGGCCCGTCACCGAGGCAGGGGAGCCGTGGGTGAGGTGGCCCCCGCAGTCCAGGTCCAGCCCGAGCAGGGAGTCGCCGGGGTTCAGCAGCGCCGTGATCACGGCGAGGTTGGCGGAGGAGCCGGAGTGCGGCTGCACGATCGCGTCCCGGGCCCCGAACGCCGCGCACGCCCGGTCGATCGCGAGGCGTTCGATCTCGTCGGCGACCCCGCAGCCGGCGTGGTAGCGGTTCCCGGGGAAGCCCTCGGCGGTCAGGTTTCCGAGCGCGCTGCCCTCGCAGGCCAACACGGAGGGGTCGGCGACGCTGGACGCCGCGACCATCATCAGGGTGTCGCGCTGGCGCGCCGACTCCCGGGCCAGCAGCGTGTACAGCTCGCCGTCGCGCTCTCTGAGCCGCGTCGCGGCGTGCCCGGCGAAATCGATCAGATCGGGATCGGACTCGGACCCGTGGCCGGGGCCGGGTGCCGCGGGCAGCTCCGGCTCGGTGACGGGCGCGGGCAGGGTGAGACTCATGACTGTCCCCTCTCGGAATCGTCCGTGATGACCGTGCTGAACCGGCGCGTGTCCTCAGCCGTCCACATCGGCGGTGCCCGTCTCGTCGGCCGCGTCGGCTGCGCCGGGTTCGTCCGCCTCCAGCTCGCCGAAGGCCTCGGCGGCCGCGACCGCCTCCGCGCCGTGCTGCTCGTCCGCGGCGATCTTCCCGGCCAGCTCGGAGATCAGCGGGTTCTGGAACACGGTCTTCACCGGCACCGGCACTCCCAGCAGCTCCTTGAGCAGACCGGCCAGCCGGGTACCGCTGAGGGAATCGCCGCCCAGGCTGAAGAAGTTGTCACCGGGCGCCACCCCGTCCAGGCCGAGGATGTCGGCGACCGCCGCACACAGCACGAGTTCCAGCGCGCTGCCCGACCCGTCCCCGGCGTCGCGCACGGCCGCCTCGTCGGCGGACTGCTGCCGCCCGGCGGAGGAGGCCAGTAGCAGCCGGTCGACCTTGCCGTTGCGGGTCAGCGGCAGCTCCGGCAGTACGGTGAGCGCGGCCGGCACCATGGAGCCGGGCAACTGCGCGGCGAGCCGCTCCAGCACCGGACCGGCCGCACCGGCCCCGGCCACGACGAAGGCGTGCAGCCGCCGCACCCCGTGCGCGCTGGTCGGAGCCACCACCACGGCCGCCTCGACCTCGGCGTCCTGGCGCAGCACGGCCTCGATCTCGCCGAGCTCGATCCGATGGCCCTGGATCTTCACCTGGAAGTCGTCCCGGCCCAGGATCTCGATGCTGCCGTCCGGCAGGTACCGGCCCAGGTCACCGGTCAGATAGGCGCGCTCGCCGCTCTCCGGGAGGTGCACGAAGCGGTTCGCGGTGCGCTCCGCGTCGTTCCAGTAGCCGAGTGCGAGCCCGACGTCGCTGGCGACGGCCATCTCGCCGACCACCCCGAGCGGGCGCTCGTGGGCGGCCGCATCGACGATGTAGTAGCGCTGGTTGGTGATCGGCTTGCCGTACGGGATGCTCGTCCAGGAGGGGTCGACCTCGCCGATCGGCTGGAACAACGACCAGCAGATCGTCTCGGTCGGCCCGCCCGAACCCACCACCTGGATCCGGGGGCTCTGCGCCCGCAGCCGGTCCGGCAGCGTCAGCGGGATCCAGTCGCCGGAGAGCACGGACAGCCGCAGGGACTCCAGCGGCCGGCCGCCGCCGCGCCGCTCGCGCACCTCGGCCTCGCCGACCAGCAGTTCCATCAGGACGGGTACGGAGTTCCACAGGGTGACCTGCTCGGCCTGGACCAGATCGGCCCAGACGTCGGGCTCGGCGTGCTCGAACGGCGGCGGCAGCACCACGGTCCCGCCCTGCGTCAGCACCCCGAACACGTCGTAGATCGAGGCGTCGAAGTGCAGTCCGGAGATGGCCAGCAGCCGGTCCCGCGCACCGACCTCGAAGCGTGTCGCGACGTCGCGGATCAGGTTGACCACGCCGATGTGGTCGACCATCACGCCCTTGGGCTCACCGGTCGAGCCCGACGTGAAGATCGTGTACGCGAGGTCCGCCGGGGTCTGCGCGGTGTCGGGCCGGGTGTCGGTCCCGGACTCGAAGTCCTGGTCCACCCGGTAGCGGCGGGCCGTGGGGGGCCAGCTGATCCGGGAGTCCAGCCAGGACTGGGTGAGGATCCGGTCGACCTTGGCCTCGGCGAGCAGGCGGCGCAGCCGCTCCGGCGGCACGGAGGGGTCCAGCGGCAGATAGGCGGCGCCGGAGGCGAGGATCCCGTACACCGCGGCGTACTGCTCCCAGCCCTTCTCCATCACCACGGCGACCAGCTCGCCCGGAGCCGCCCCGTGCTCGCGCAGCGTGTGCCCGATCCGCCAGGCGTACGAGGCCAGCTCCCCGTAGCTCAGCCGCCGACCGGCGTCCACCACGGCCTCGGCGCCGGGCGTGCGCTCCACCTGCTGGGCGAACAGCTCGTGCAAGGTGGTGTACGGGATCTGCCCGGCGGTGTCGTTGACCTGGCGGCGCAGCGTCCGCTCGGCCGCCGGGATCAGGTCGAAGCGCCGGGCGTGCAGGGCCTCCGGGTCCCGCGTGAGCCGCTCCAGGAGGTCCACGTACACGCCGAAGGCGGCGTCGACGAAGCCGGGCGCGAACGCACCGTCGACGAAGTCCCAGATGACGCGCAGCTCACCGGCCAGTTCGCGCAGCTGTACGTCGAGCGAGACCTGCGGGGTCTGCGAGATCGAGTACACCTCCCGGCCCAGGTCCGTGACGGGCCGGCGCACCGAGTAGTCGAGCAGGCTGGTCACGACCACCGGCATGCCGGCCTGCGCGCCCACCCCGTGCAGCCGGGTCAGCTCGCGCAGCACGCGCACGCCGTTGAAGGCGCCGTGCTCCGCGTCGCGGGCGAGCTGGTCGCGCAGGGCGTGCGCCCGGTCCAGGAAGGTCGCGCCCGAACCGTCGGCGGCGAGCATCACGGCGTTGGTGAAGTCACCGAGGACGCCGGTGATGTCCGGGTGCACCGCCGGGCGCTGGAAGATCGGGTAGTTGATGGTGAAGTCGGACTCCTCCGCCCAGCACCGGACCACTTCGGCGAAGGCGGCGGTCAGCAGGACCGACGGCGTCAGCCCCGCCTCGCGCGCCCGGGCCGAGAAGCGCTGCCAGTCCTCGGGGGAGAGGCGGTGCTCGCGCCGGTCGAAACGCACCTCGCGCCCGCCGGCGGCGGACCCGCCCGTGGGCAGCGAGGGAGCCGGCGGCAGCGTGGGCACCCGCTCCAGCCAGTAGTCGCGGGCGGCGCGGAAGGCCTCGGTGTGCGGCAGGGCGTCGGCGCGCCAGCGGGCGTACTCGGCGAAGCCGATGCCGGGCTCCGGGAGTTCGGCGTCCGGGTCCTCGTACAGGTCGACCAGCTCGGGGAAGAGCACCTGGAAGGCGCTGGAGGCGTCCAGTACCTGGAGGTCGATCCCGAGGTGGACCCGGCTCAGGTTCCCCGGGCCGCCCAGCCGGATGATCCGCAGGTCGAACAACGGCCAGCTGCCCACGGGGAAGACCACGTGGCTCATCTCGTCCCGCAGCGCGGCGAGCCGATCCCGCGAGGCGTCGGCGGACAGCCCGCTCAGGTCCACGACCGGTATCTCGAAGGGCAGCGGGTCGGCCGGCACCCACTGGGTACCGTCCGTGCGGCCGATCGCGCGGAGCATGTCGTGACGGGCGACCACCTTGCGCCAGGCGGCGGCGAAACGCTCGGGATCGAGGTCCGCGCGCTCCCATTCGAAGTATCCGTAGCAGCCGATACCGCCCAGCTCGACTGCTTCACCTCGCCCGATCATCAGTGCCTGCTGCGTCTCGGTCATCGGGAAGGACGCGGCACTGTCCGCGCGAGCGGGCAGGAGCTCGGTCATGGTCCAACTCCATTCGGTGATACGGGCCGTTGGCTGGTGCGTGCCTGGGGTGGTGACGGGCCGGAGCGCCCTGCTGCGGGGCAGGGCGAGGCTAGGGGCGGTGAGTTAGCCGCCGGTTATGTTCCGTCCGGGCGGCGGCTCCGCGGTCGACCGCCGCCCCCTCGTCCAGGGAGAGCGCGAAGAGCCGTACGAGCGGATGGAACAGGTAGCAGGGCTGGCCCCACTCGTCCGCGCCACTGACCTCCAGCAGGGCCGCGTCGGCGAGCGCCTCCAGCAGCCGCTCGGCCTCGGGCTCCGGCAGGCCCAGCGACAGTGCCGCCGCCGCGGCGGGGAACGGCTGCGGACCGAGCGCGGCCAACGCCGGGAACGCCACCCGCACCTCGGGGTCCAGCGCCCGCCAGGACGGCAGCAGCGAACCGTGCACGTCCAGATCGCCAGAGTGCAGCTCCCGCAGCCGGGTGACCGGATCCGCCAGCCGGCGGGCCAGTCGGTCCGGGGTGGAGTGCGGCCGGGCGGCGATCCGGGTCCCGACGATCCGCAGGGCCAGCGGCAGACCGGCGCAGTGCTCGACGATCGCGGACGCCGCACCGGGGGCCGAGGCCACCCGGGCGGGGCCGGCCGCGGCCGAGAGCAGCTCCAGCGAGTCCCGGCGCGCCAGGGGAGCCAGGGCCACGGTGTGCGCCCCGGCCACGGTGGGCAGGGCGGTCCGCCCGGTGACCAGGACCGCCGGCTCCGGGGTGTTCGGCAGCAGCGGCCCCAACTGCGCCGCCCCGGAGGCGTTGTCCAGCACGATCAGCAGCTGCCTGCCCCGGGTCCGCGCCCGGTAGAGCCGGACCAGCTGGTCCTGGTCCTCGGCGTCCGGTACGTCGTCCATCGGCCCCAGCGCGCGCAGCAGCCCGCGCAGCACCCGGGTGGGGTGCCGGGGAGTGCCGTCGGGTGCGCGTAGGTCGGCGTACAACTGGCCGTCGGGGAAGTGTCGTTGGCAGCGGTGGGCCGCGTGGACGGCCAGGGCGGTCTTTCCGAGTCCGGCCATGCCGGTGACCAGGACCCGGCGGGGCCGCCCGGAGCCCTGCGCATCGGGGGCCAGCGCACGGCACAGCAGCTCCAGTTCGGGCTCCCGGCCGGTGAAGTCGACGGTGTCGGGGGGCAGCATGGCCGGGGCGCCGTCCGGGCGGCCGGTCGCATCTCCCCGGGGGCCGGTCAGTAGGGCGGGCGCGGAGCGCGGCCGCCGGTCCAGGGTGCCCTCCAACAGCGCCCGGTAGGTGGCCCGGAGCTCCTCGCCGGGGTTGACCCCCAGCTCGTCGGCGAGCACCGCGCGGCCGTGGTGGTAGAGGTGGATGGCGTCCGCCTGCCGCCCCGACCGACACAGGGCGGTCATCAGCTGGCACCGGATGCGCTCGCGCAGCGGGAACTCGGCGACCAGGCCGGTGAGCTCGCCGGTGATCTGCTCGTGCCGTCCCAGCGCGAGATCGGCCGCGATGCGGTGCTCCAGAGTGACCGCCCGGGCCTCCGTCAGCCGGGGCGCCTCGGCGTCGGCGAGGTATTCCGTGGCGTTGGCGAAGGGCAGGCCGTTCCACCGGGCCAGGGCGCGGCGCAGCAGCTCACCGGCCTTTTCGAAGTCCTCGGCGACCAGTGCCTCGCGGCCGCTGAGCGCCAGCTCCTCGAATTCGCTCAGGTCGAGGGTCGCATTACCGATGCTCATGGCATATCCAGGCGGCCGACGATCGATCAGAACGTCGTCGCCGAGAATCTTGCGCAAGCGGGAAACATAGGTGTAGAGCTGTGCGCTGACGGTCGCCGGCGGGGCCCAGCCCCACAGCAGCCGGCACAGCCGTTCGTCGGAGATCACCTCTTCACGGGCCACGAGGAGCGCCGCGAGCACGGTGTGCAGCTTCGCCCCGGAGAACGCGACCCGGCGGCCGTCCCGGCGTACCTCGACTGGCCCGAGCACTCGGAATTCCATCTACCGCCCCATCCGTGATTCATGGAGAAGAATCTCTGAACGAAGCTAGTGGAGTGCGTTGTCTCCTCGATATCGTGACGATTTCGAGGGCGGACCGGGTCACGAAATCGATGGGACACAGAGCAAAAAGGAGGCGTCCCTACTGTTCCATTCATGCCGCAGCGAGCGGTAGCGATGTTCCACCGAGAGGGGATTCCCAGATGCGCAGCACGCTGACGGTGAAGACGGCGAACACGACGGCGGCGGCCTGCCTGCTCGTTCTTGCAGGGGTGCTCGTCGGCGCGGGGGGAGCGCCCGCCGTCCTGGCGAACACGCACACCACCGTGCAGGCCGACGACGACATGCCCTGGGGCGTCGTCAAGCCGCTGGTCCCCCCGCACCCCGGCGCCGCCGGCAAGCACGGCGACATGCCCTGGGGCTGACCCGCCCCCGCTCCTGCCCCGCCCACGACGCGCCGCCCCACGACGCGCCGCCGGCCGTCAGGCCGTCTAGTCCTCCGGGTGCGTCAGCAGCAAGGTCAGTTCCGCCGCGGTGAAGGAACGATGCGGCAGCTCACCGGCGTCCCCACCGCCCGGCTCGCCCCCACCGCCCGGCTCGCCTGCCGCGCCCTGGACCGCCGCCAGCAGCCGGCCCGCCTGCGCCCGCCAGGGCTGCGCGCCGACCTCGCCGAACGCGGCCCGCGCCCGCCGGAACCTCTCCGCCGCCTCCGCCGGGCAGCCGCCGAGCGCCTCCACACATCCCAGATCGGTCTCCACCCGGGCGTACAGGAAACGGTCCGCCAGCTCATCCGTGATCTCCAGGGCCTGCTGCAGCGTCCCTCCCGCCGCCGACAGCAGGCCCTGGCTCCACTGCGTCTGCCCCAGCCCCCGCAGCGCGTGCGCCTCCCCGACCCGGTCGCCCTCGCCCCGGGTCAGCCGCAGTACCGCGTCGAAGGCCTCCGCGGCCTCGCCCAGATCTCCCGCGCGCAGCCGGACCTCGGCCAGCCGGTACACGCTCTGCGCCTCCGCCCGCACCGACCCGGTACGCCGGCTGAGCGCCACCGCCCGCTCCGCGAGCGGCAGCGCGCCGCCCACGTTGCCCCGGTCCAGCTCGATCTGCGCCTGGAAGCCGAGCAGATGGGCCTCGTTCCCGATGTCACCCGATGCGTGGAACCCGCTGAGGGCCGCCTCGCAGTACTCCAGGGCGCGCTCCCAGTCCCCCTGGAACCGCGCGCACATGGCCAGGTTCCGCTGGGCGAGCGCCGCCCCGCCCACGTCACCGGTGGTGCGCAGCAGCCGCAGCGCGGCCATGTTCCAGCCCTCGGCCTGCTCGTACCGCCGCTGGTAGATCGCCAGCGACCCCAGCAGCCGCAGCATCGTCGCCTCGCCCGGCTCGTCGCCGGTGCGCCGGGCCGAGGCCAGCGCCTGCTCGGCGCAGCGCTGCCAGTCCTCCAGGTAGTTCTTCGTCTCGAAGTGCGGTACCGCGCTCTCGGTCAGCGCCCACGCGTACCGGGCCCGGCCCGTCTCCGCCGCGTGCGCCACCAGGTCCGTGACGGCCGTGCGCTCCGACTCGAACCAGTCCATCGGCGCGGCCAACAGCTCGTCGGCCAGTTCCGGCAGGAAGCGCGGGGCCGGTGCCGGCGTCCGGCCCACCGGGAACTGGCGCCCGTCGATCCGCCGGTGCGCCTCCTCGGCCAGCCAGAGCCAGGACGCGAAGGCCCGCTCCAGCGCGGCGTCGGTCTCCCCCTCCGGCTCGTCCGACTCCGCCCGCTCGCGGGCGAACAGCCGCAGCAGGTCCTGGAACCGGTAGCGGGCGGCCCGCCCGGGCTCGGCGTCGGCCACCTCCAGCAGCTGTGCGTCGACCAGGTGGTCGATCAGTTCCTCCGCGTGCCACACGTCGGTGTCCAGTACGGCCGCCCCCGCCCAGGCGGCGAAGTCCGCCGTGCGCAGCAGGCCGAGCCTGCGGTACATCCGGGCCGTCTCCGGCGGCAGGTCCCGGTAGGTGAGCCGGAAGCCGGCGCGCACCCCGCCCTCGCCCGGGCTCAGCACGTCGAGGCGCGAGCGGTGGTCGCGCAGCCGCGCCACCAGGCTCCGTACGCTCAGATTGGGTTTGGCCGCCAGTCGCGCGCCCGCGATCCGCAGCGCGAGGGGAAGGCAGTCGCACAGGGCGCCGAGCTGTTCCACGGCGACCGGGTCGCTGCCGAACCGGTCGGCCCCGGCCAGCTTGATCAGCAGCGCCGTCGCCTCGGTCGGCTCCAGCATCCGCAGCCGCAGGGTCAGCGCCGTGTAGTCCCCGGTCAGATCGCCCAGGCTCTCCCGGCTGGTGGCCAGCACCACGCTGCGTCCGCCACCCGGGAGCAGGGGTCTGAGCTGGTGGAAGGAGCGTACGTTGTCCAGGACGATCAGTGTCTTGCGGGTGCTGAGGAGGCTCCGGAACAGCGAGGCCCGCTCGTCGGGATCCGCAGGTATCTGGGGCGCGCCGATCCCGAGGGCGCGCAGGAAGCGGTCGAGCACGGCGGCGGGGGACACCGGCGCGTGCTCCTCGTCGTACCCGCGCAGATCGGCGAAGAGCTGGCCGTCCGGGAACTGGTCGGCCACCTGGCTCGCCCAGTGCACCGCGAGTGCGGTCTTGCCGACTCCGCCCACGCCGACGATGGTCGCCAGCGCCGGGGTGTGCGGGTTGTAGGGCTCCTTCAGGAGACGGTCCAGCGAGGTCATCTCCCCCTGCCGACCGGTGAACGCCATCACGTCCGCGGGCAGTTGTGCCGGGACGGTGCTCAGGGCCGCCGGCGCGGGCGCCGCCGTGGCGGGGGGCCGGGTCAGTTCGGGGGAGTCGCGCAGGATCAGTTCGTGCAGCTGACGCAGTCCGGGACCCGGTTCGATCCCGAGCTGCTCGGTGAGTAACCGGCGGCCGTGCAGGAACACCTCGAGGGCCTCGGCCCGCTGTCCCGACCGGTACAGGGCCAGCATGAGGTGTTCGCGGCACTGCTCGCGCAGGGGGTGCCGGGCCACCAGTTCGGTGAGCTCACCGGTGAGCGCGCGGTGGCGGCCCAGCTGGAGCATCAGCCCGGCACGTTCTTCCATCAGTGCGAGCCGCATCTGCTCGAGCCTGGTGGTCTCCGCCTCCAGCCGGGAGCCGGACGGCTCGTCCAGTGCGGAGCCCCGCCAGATGCTGAGCGCCTCCTCGAACTGCGCGCACGCTTCTTCGGTCCGTCCGTGCCGGGCGGCGTCCCGCCCCTGTGCGGCCCGCTCCATGAACTCCTGGACGTCGATCCGGTGCTCTCCCTTGGCCAGCAGGTAGCCCGGGGGAGAGGTGATCAGCAGATCGGTCACCCCGGCCTGCTTGAAGGTCTTGCGGAGGGTGGCCACACAGATGGCGATCTGGTTGCGGGCCGTCGCCGGGGGAGAGTCCGGCCAAACGGCGTCCACCAGGGTGTCCACCGAAACGATCCGGTCTGCGTAGAGCAGCAGCATCGACAGGACCGTGACCTGGCGCCGGCCGTTGATGCGCAGCGGACCGTCATCGGTTTGGATGAGCAGCGGCCCCAGCACTCTGAAGACAAACCGATTCAAAAGGTCCCCCGGCCTTGAAACCCCGCGACAGGCGCGAACGGTACCGCAAAGCGCGTTCCTCGGTGCAGTCAACTCTTGGGAAAAACATGGGCAGTTTCAGGCCACCTTGTCCGTATAGCGGTGGACAGGTGCGCGGGCCTCACTGAGAGTCGTCGGATCCGATGGACGACAACGCGCCGGACAGGCCGCGCAGCACCTCGGCCGTGCGGTATACCTCTTCCTCGCCGCCGAGGCCCTCGCACAACTGCCGCGCCAGCTCGGCGAGACAGGAGTCGATCTCCCGTTTCGCAGCCACGCCCTGCTCGGTGGCGGTGAGCAGCTTGGCCCGCCGGTGCGCCGGATTGTCCAGATAGACCGCGAGCCCCTGCCGTACCAACAGGTCCGCTATGCGCTGCACGCTCTGCCGGGTGGTCCCCACCCGCCGGGCCACGGCGGACACGGACAGTGATTCACCCGTCACCGTGCTGAGTATCTGCCAGCGCGCGGCACTGAGCCCCGAGGCGAGCGCGAGCCGGTCCAGGGCCGCGGTGAACCGTCCGTTCAGCCGGAAGACCGCCACGGCGGCCCGGCTGAACGCCTCGACCTCCCCGGACTCCGCCCTACGCGCCAACGTCGGTCCCCTTCCGTACGCCCCGCAGGTCGCTGCGCACGATAACAGCGCGTGGTCACGTGGACGAGGGTCGGTCACGACGGCGGGACCCGGCCGGTGTGCCGGGCCCGTCGGGGCCGTGACCCGGGTCGCCGGAGGGCGCCCGGCGGGCTGGTCCGTTGGCAGGCTCATGGCCGACAAGTCGGCGCGTCCGATGTGCCAATGGCCCAGTCGCGGTGAGCTCGGTTGAGCCAGTGGGCCCCCGGATGCTTATCTGTGGCGTATCCATGTACTTACGGCGCCGCGCAGCGCCGGACGGCAACGAAGCCGGTTCCGGAGCGCGGCGCCTTCGCCGTGCCCGTCCGCCGCCCACCACCCCCGGGCGGCGCCGGGCCGGCGCGCAGCACTGCAAGGGGGGCGGCACACCGCCGTGAAGAGGATGTTCGTGGCTCCGGATCCGGGGCGTATGAGACTGCGGAACTCGGCCCGCGCGGTGATCGGCGTCGCCGCCGCCGTCGCCCTCGCCGAGGTGTGCGGCCTCTCCCTGACCGCCTCCATCACCGGGGGACTGGCGGCCCTGCTCGCCCTCTTCACCGTGCTCGACGCGGACGTCCGCGCCCAGCGCCGGACCACCGCCCTGCTGCCCGTGGCCGGATTCCCCGTCCTGGCCCTCGCCACCGCCCTGCACGGGGTGCCGCTCGCCCGGGACGGCGCCTTCCTCGCCGTCGTGTTCGCCGGGGTGTACGCCCGCCGCTTCGGCCCGCGCGGACACGCCCTCGGGATCTTCGCGTTCATGATGTTCTTCGTCACCCAGTTCCTGCACGCCCGGCCCGGGCAGCTGCCCGAGCTGTACGCCGCCGTCGGCCTGGCGCTGCTGGCCGCCGGGGCCGTGCGCTTCGGGCTGTGGCCCATCGAGCGGCGCACCCCGCCCCCCGCGGCCCCGCCCGGCCTGCCCGGAACCGGGCTCGCACGGCCGACCACCCGGCAGGCCTTCCAGGCCACCGCCGCCTGCGCCTTCGCGCTCGGCATCGGCCAGGCGCTCTCCGACGACCGCTGGTACTGGGCCGTCGGCACCTCCTGGTGGATCTTCGTGAACACCACCTCCCGGGGCGAGACCCTCGTACGGGGCTTCCGCCGCGTACTCGGCACCGTCGTCGGCATCGCCGCCGGGCTGCTGATCGCCGTACCCCTGCACGGCGCGCCGGCGCCCACCGCGGCCCTGGTCGCCGTATGCGTCTTCGGGATCTTCTACACGGCCGCGCCCTCGTACTCCTGGATGATGTTCTTCGTCACCGTCATGGCCGGGCTGCTCTACGGCCTCCTCGGCGTCCTGCACCCCGGACTTCTGCTCCTGCGCTTCCAGGAGACCGCCATCGGCGCGCTCGGCGCCGCCCTCGCCGTCGTGATCATCCTTCCGGTCACCACCCACGCCGCCAACGACGCGTGGATCCAGCGCGCCCTGCACTGCGTGCGCGCCTCCACCGCGGCCGCCCTGGATCGCCTCGCGGGTGACCCGGACGCCGACCCCGCCCCGCACGCCGCCGAGCTGGAGCTGCTGCTGGGCCGGGTACGGATGGCACTCGCGCCGCTCGTCCACCCGCTCAGCCCGCTGCGCGCCCGCAAGGCCCGGGCCCGTCAGGTGCTCGCGCTGCTCGACGACTGCGCCCGGGACGTGCGCGGGCTGGTCGCGGTGGCCGCCGACCCGCAGGCCTCGCACGACGCCCGGCTGGCCGCCGCCTGCTGGCGCGTGGAGGCCGCGGTGGAGGCCCTGACCGCCCCGCACGGCACTCCCGGGCCCACCACCGTGCCGCACCCCCGGCCCGCCGCCGCGGAACCGGCCCTCGCCCACCTCCACGGCCTGGAGCACACCCTCGTGGCCCTGGCGACCCCGCTGCGCACCGACCCCCGGGCGCCGCTGGTCATCAGCGCCTGAGCAGCCCCTCCGGGGTGTCCGCCAAACCCGCCGGCAGCCGGCCGGCGGTGTGCACCACCCCGAGGGCCTGGGTGGCCCGGGTCAGCGCCACGTACAGGTCGCTCGGCCGGAGCTCGTCCGGTTCCACCACGATCACCGTGTCGAACTCCAGCCCCTTGGCCTGGCGCGGGTCCAGCAGGACCACCTGCTGGGTCAGGTCCGGCTCCGCGCCCGCGCGCACCCCCGGCAGTACGGCGGCCAGCGCCGCGTGCCGCGCCCGCGGCGCGATCACCGCGAGCCGGCCCTCCGTCGGCAGCTCCCGCGCCACGGCCTCCTGCGTCGCCGCCGTCAGGTCGCCGGTCGCGTGCGCCCACGGCCGCACCCCGGTGGCCCGTACCGAACGCGGCGGTTCGAAGCCGGGATCGCGCGTGCGCAGCACGGCCGCCGCCACCTCCATGATTTCGGCCGGGGTGCGGTAGTTGACCCCCAGCCGGACCAGCTCCCAGCGCTCGCCCACGTACGGCGTAAGGACGCCTTCCCACGAGCCGCAGCCCGCCTCGTCGGCCGTCTGCGCCGGATCGCCGACCAGGGTCATCGACCGGGTCGGGCAGCGCCGCATCAGCAGCCGCCACGCCATCGCCGACAGCTCCTGCGCCTCGTCCACGATCACGTGCCCGAAGGCCCAGGTGCGGTCGGCCGCGGCCCGCTCGGCGGTGCTGCGGTGGTCGGCCTCCTCGTGGCGCTCGGCCATCCGCTCCGCGTCGATGATGTCGTGGGCCGCGAGGAACTCGTTCTCCTCGTCCTCGAACTCGTACGACTGAGAGCCCGCGGACAGGTCCAGCACCCCCTGCGCGTAGGCGATGCGCCGCTGCCGGTTCCGCTCTTCGGCGGCCCGCCGGGCGGTGTCGTCCTCGCCGAGCAGCTCGGCCGCCTCGTCCAGGAGCGGCACGTCGGCCGGGGTCCAGTCCGGCCGGGCCGAGGGCGCGCGCCGGATCAGGTCGGCCTCGTGCGCGGGCAGGTGCGTGGGCTCCGCCAGGAAGTCGGAGATCAGCTGCTGGGGGGTGAGCGAGGGCCACAGCGCATCGATCGCCGCCTGCACGGCGGCGCTCGTCGCGATCTCCTTGCCGAGCTGGGCGATGTCGTCCGAGCCCAGCAGGTTCGGACCGCCGTACGGATCGGCGCCCAGCCGGTCGGCGAGCTGCGCGGTGAGCGCGTCGATGACCGGGAAGGCGAAGAAGGGGCGCGCCTGGTTGTGCGGCAGCCCGGTGGCCCGGGCCCGGTCCCGCGCCTCGTACGCCATGGTGCGGTCCAGCAGCAGGGTCCCGTACTCCTCGTGGTCGATCTCCAGCGCCGGCTCGGGGACGGTGTCGTACTCCTCGCCGGTGTCCGCCGGTACGGTCTCCGGCAGGCACTGCCGGTCGGCCACGACCGCGGCGAGGACCTCCGCCATCGCGGCCCGCCCCTTCACCGCGGCGGCCCCGGGGCGGTCGGCGGCGGTGGCGTGCACGCCCGGGAAGAGCTCGCCCGGGGTGGCCAGCAGTACGCCCGTCTCGCCGAGGGCCGGGAGCACCCCGCCGATGTAGCCGAGGAAGGCCGGGCCCGGCCCGACGATCAGCACACCGCGCTTGGCGAGCAGCTCCCGGTGCGCGTACAGCAGGTACGCGGCGCGGTGCAGCGCGACCGCGGTCTTGCCGGTGCCGGGACCGCCCTCGACGACCAGCACCCCGCGGTGCGTGGAGCGGATGATCCGGTCCTGCTCGGCCTGGATGGTGCGCACGATGTCGTGCATCCGGCCGGTCCGGGCGGCGTCGAGCGCGGCGAGGAGCACGGCGTCCGCGTCGGCGCCCTCGTGGCCGGTGCGCTCCGCGTCGGTCAGGTCGAGGATCTCGTCGTGCAGGGCGGTGACCACGCGCCCCCGGCTGCTGATGTGCCGGCGGCGGCGCAGCCCCATGGGGGTGTGACCGGTGGCGAGGTAGAAGGGGCGGGCCACGTCCGCACGCCAGTCCAGGACCAGGGGAGTGCGCTGCGGGTCATCGGCCCGGATTCCGAGCCGACCGATGTGGTGGTCGCGGCCGTCGGAGAACTCCAGACGGCCGAAACAGAGGCCGTTCTCGCCCGCATTCAGGGCGGAAAGCAGGCCGGACTGCTCGGCGACCAGGACGTCCCGCTCCAGACGCGCCTGAAACCCGGTACCGACATCGCGCAGCGCCCCTTCGACCGCCTGTTCGGCCTGGTCACGCAGACCGTCGAGGCGCCGATAGAGGTCGGTGACGAATTGCTGCTCTTTCTGGAATTCCTCGGTTGACAATTGCACTCCTGCCGCGATACGGTGTCCTCGTGAGCATCACCACGACTTCGATTAAGGTGAAGTCGTGAACTATTGAATATACGCTCTCTCTTCTCCCTCGGCAGCCAATTCGGCCGGGGGATTTTTTGCGTACGGTGGATCTCATGACCACCGCACGCGGTTCAGCCGACGCAATCGTCTACCGCCCCGCCCGTCCCGAGGACGCGGGCGGCATCGAGGCCCTGGACAGCTCCTTCACCACCGCCACGGTCTTCGAGGTGAGCGACCCCGGCTCGGGCGACGGCGCGGGCTTCGGCTTCTTGCTCAGGGAGGTTCCCGTGGACCCGCCGGTGCACAAGGTGTTCCCGCCGGAGGAGCACGACGAGCAGGTCTTCGGCGGCGGGCAGGACTCGGACGCCGACGCGCGGACCTTCGTGGCCCTCGACGGCGACCTGCTCTGCGGGTTCGCCGCCGTCGGCTACGCCCCTTGGAACCGGCGGCTGACCATCGAGGACATCGAGGTCTCGCCAGGCCATCGGGGGCGCGGCATCGGCCGGGCGCTGATGGAGTGTGCCGAGCGGTTCGCCCGTGAACGGGGCGCGGAGCACCTGTGGTTGGAGGTCAGTTCGGTCAACGCCCCGGCGGTGCACGCCTATCGGCGCATGGGATTCACCTTCTGCGGCCTCGACACCGCGCTGTACGGCGGCACGCCCGCGGCCGGCGAGCACGCGCTCTACATGAGTCGCCCCTGCCGCTGAACCAGCGCATGGCCAACTCCCGCAATGCGCGGGATCGTACGCCCCCGCGTGCCCCTCCGCAGCCCGATCCACGAGGGATCACCCGGAGGAGTGCTCCCTTTCGGCCGGCCGCCCCATGCTGACCTGCGACATGTACAACGGGTAATTGTTTACTGCACATTCATCCGGCACGTACAGGGTGGATCTGGTCGGACAGGGGGTAACCGCCCGGAATGGAAATTCTTCAACAGCGCTCCACCACCGCCCAGGTGTGGGAAGCGGCCGAGGAGTTCATCCGACTCTTCCACCGGGAGCACGCGGACGCCGGTGATCCGCGCACCCGGCTCGCCGCCGTGAGGGCCGAGCTCGCCGAGACCGGCAGTTATGTGCACACCCCCGAGGAGCTGGTCCACGGGGCCCGGGTGGCCTGGCGCAACAGCAACCGCTGCATAGGGCGGCTCTACTGGAACTCGCTGCGGGTGCGCGACCGCCGGGGGCTCACCGACGCCGACGACATCGCCGCCGAGTGCTTCGAGCACCTGCGCGACGCGACCAACCGGGGCCGGGTCAGGCCCACGATCACGGTCTTCGCCCCGGACACCCCGGCTCGGCCCGGCCCGCTGATCTGGAGCGAGCAGCTGGTCAGGTACGCGGGTTACGGAGACCATCCGTCCATAACCGTCGGCGACGCCCGCAACGCCCCGCTCACCGAGGCCCTCCTCCAGCTCGGCTGGTCCGGCGGCCCCGGCACCCCCTTCGACCTCCTGCCGCTGGTGGTCCAGGGCGTCGACGACAAGCCCCGCTGGTTCGACACCCCCGCGGACGCCGTCCTGGAAGTGCCGATCGACCATCCCGACGGCGACGGCGACGGCGACGGCGACGGCTGGGCGGACTGGGGGCTGCGTTGGCACGCCGTACCCGCCATCTCCAACATGTGCCTGGAGATCGGCGGCATCCACTACCCGGCCGCGCCCTTCAACGGCTGGTACATGGGCACCGAGATCGGCGCGCGCAACCTCGCGGACACCGACCGGTACAACCTGCTGCCCGCCGTGGCCCGCCGCCTGGGCCTGGACACCTCCAGCGACCGGTCCCTCTGGAAGGACCGCGCGCTCGTCGAGCTGAACCGGGCCGTCCTGCACTCCTTCGACCGCGCCGGGGTCACGATCGCCGACCACCACACCGAGTCCCGGCGCTTCCTGGCGCACATGGAACGGGAGGAACGCAAGGGGCGCGAGGTGGGCGCGGACTGGTCCTGGATCGTGCCGCCGATCTCCGGCTCGGCCACCCCGGTCTTCCACCGCACCTACGAGGACCGCAGCAGCAGCACGGCCTACGTCCACCACCGCGGCGCGCAGGAGCGGGCCCAAGGGCGCGGCTTGGTCTAGACCTTCTGTTACCGTCGGCTCCGGACGGATCCGGCAGCGGTGAGAGGGGCTTAACGTGGGCGGCGCGGACAGCAGGGACCGGAGCGGTGAACCCCGGGCCTACATCGGATCGTTCACCTCGGCGGGCGGCCGCGGTGTCACCACCGCGGCCGTGGATCCGAAGACCGGGGCGCTGACCCCGCTCGCGGTCACCGCCGCCGAGGACCCCTCGTACCTCGCGCTCTCCCGCGCCACCGGTGTGCTCTACGCGGTCAACGAGACCGAGCGCGGCGCGGTCACCGCCTTCCGGCCCACTGCGGCGGGTCTCGCCCCCCTCGGCGCGGCCGTCCGCGTCGGGGGCTCCGGGCCCACCCACCTCAGCGTGGCCGGGCGCAGGCTGCTCACCGCCAACTACACCTCCGGAAGCGTCAGTAGCCTCCCGCTCGCCGCCGACGGCCGCCCGGGCGGCCCCTCGCGCGTCCTGCCGCACCGGGGTTCCGGACCCGACGCCGGCCGGCAGGAGGGCCCGCACGCCCATCAGGTGCTGCCCGACCCGACCGGCCGCTGGGTGCTCAGCGTGGACCTCGGCACCGACTCGGTACGGGTCTGCGCGCTGGACCCGGCCACCGGGGCGCTGCGGGTGCACTCCGAGACCGTGCTGCGGGCCGGGACCGGCCCCCGCCACCTCGCCTTCCATCCGGAGGGCGCGGTGGCGTACGTACTGCACGAGCTGGAGCCGCAGGTGACCGTCTGCCGCTGGAACGGGGCGTCCGGGCGACTGGAACCGGTCGGCGAGGCCCCGGTGGCCTCCGAGGGCGCCTCAGGGGCCGTGCGGGCCTACCCCTCGGCGATCATCGCCTCACCCGACGGCAGGTTCGTCTGGGCGGCCGTCCGCGGAGCCGATGCGCTCGTCACCCTCTCGCTCGCCGACGGGCCCGGGAAGCCGCGGCTCACCGGCGCCGTGGACTGCGGCGGCGCGTGGCCGCGCGATCTCGCCGCCGACCCCTCGGGGAACCGGCTCTACGCCGCCAACGAGCGCTCGGGTGACGTCACCTGGTTCGACGTGGACCCGCTGACCGGCCAGCCGCACCGGGCCGGCTCGCTGGCCGTGCCCGCGGCCACCTGCGTGGTCCTCGGCTGACGCCGGCGCGCACGGGGCGTGCGAAAGGGCCCCCGGCGGCCACGGGAGACCGTGGCCGCCGGGGGCCCTTCGCGTCGTACGGGCGGGTCAGTGCGCGGCGGCGTCCTGGGCGATCCCGAGAGCCGCGGCGTACTGCGCGACGGCCAGCTTGCCGAGCGCGCCGTAGGCGCCGAGCACCTCGGCGGCGGCGCAGTCGGCCTCCTTGCAGGCGGTGTCGAGGAGTCCGTCGGCGGCCTCCGGGCCGATCAGGTACGGGGCGAGCGCGAGCAGCGTGGAGCCCTCGCGGCGCAGCTGCTCGGCGACCGCGGCCACCGAACCCTCCTGGTCGAGCGCGGCGGCCTTGACGGGCACGGCGAGCCGGGCGGCGAGCAGCATGCCCGTGATCCCGGCGGCCTGCACGGCCTCCTCGCCACCGGTGGTGGCCAGGACGATGCCGTCGGCGGCGGTGGTCACGGTGAAGAGCCGGGCACGGTCGGCGCGGGCCAGGCCCGCCTCGGAGAGGCGCACGTGCAGGCCCTCGGCGAGCAGCGGGTGCGGGCCGAGCACGTCGGCCAGCTCGGCGGCGGCCGAGGAGTCCATCAGCGCCTGGCGGATCCGGCGGAGCAGATCGCTGTCGGGGCCGGCCAGCAGCGGCACGACCACGGCGTCCGGGCCGGTCGGCGCGGGCACCTCGTGGCCGGCCGCGCGGGCGAACTCCGCGCGCGCGAGGCGCTCGGTCGCGACGGCGGTCAGCACGCCGGACAGGGACGGGAACTCGGTGTCGTCGTCACCTTCGAGGAAGCCGATCCGGGCGTCGAGGCCCGGCAGCTCGGAGCGGCCGATGCTGATGATCTCTTCCGCGAGCCCTCGCGAGGCGGCCGAGGGGGCACCGGGCACGGCGAGCACCAGCGCGGGCGCGCCCTCGGGCGCCACCGCGGGCTCGGGCCGGCGGTGCCGTCCGGTCTGGCGGGGTCGCGGCATTCGTACGGGCAGGCCATTTGCGGGCCCAGTGGGGGAGCTCATGGCGCCGCATGCTACTGGCTTATCGGAACAAGGTGTTCGGGCAGGGCCTTCTCGCGAGGCATCTGTCCGTATTTATCCGGTGAATATCAGATACGTTCAACTGACGGATGGCAAGCGCCAGTCCACAGGCTGTGATCCCTGACCCACCAGCAACTCGTTCGTTCGGCTGAACGGCCGGGAGCCGAAGAAGCCGTAGTCGGCCGACTTGGGGGAGGGGTGCGAGGACTCCACGACGGGCAGCTCGCCGAGCAGCGGCCGAAGGTTGCGGGCCGCTCGTCCCCAGAGGATGGAGACCAGCGGCTTGCCGCGCGCGGCCAGGGCCCGGATGGCCTGGTCGGTGACGGCTTCCCAGCCCTTGCCCTGGTGCGCGTTGGAGCGCCGGGGCGCGGTCGTGAGCGACCTGTTGAGCAGCAGGACGCCCTGCCGGGTCCACGGGGTGAGGTCGCCGTTCGCCGGGCGGCCGGTGCCGATGTCCCGGTGCATCTCCAGGAAGATGTTGTCGAGGCTCGGCGGTACCGGTCGTACGTCGGGGGCGACCGAGAAGGACAGCCCCACCGCGTGTCCCGGCGTGGGATAGGGATCCTGCCCGACGATCAGTACCTTGACCTCGTCGAAGGGTTGTTGGAAGGCGCGCAGCACATTGGCCCCGGCCGGTACGTATGTCCTCCCCGCTGCGATCTCGGCGCGCAGGAAGTCGCCCATGGCGGCGATTTGCCCCGCCACCGGCTCCAGAGCCCGGGCCCAGCCCGGCTCGACGATCTCGTTCAACGGTCGTGCTGCCACAGTGGATCACTCTACTGGCCGAACGCGGCCGCCCGCACGCACAGGACGTCGGGCAGGTGCTCGGCGAGCAGGTGCCAGCTGTCGCCGTCGTCGTGGCTGGCGTACACCTCGCCGTTGCGGTTGCCGAAGTAGACGCCCGCCGGATCCCCGTCGTCGGTGCACAGGGCGTCCCGGAGGACCGTGCCGTAGTGGTCCCCGGTCGGGAGCCCGTGCGCCAGCGGCTCCCAGGTGGCGCCCGCGTCCCGGGTGCGGAAGACCCGGCACCGGTGCTCGGCCGGGACCCGGTCGGAATCGGCGTTGAGCGGGAAGACGTAGGCGGTGTCGGGCCGGTGCGGGTGGGCCGCGACCGCGAAGCCGAAGTCGGAGGGCAGCCCGCCGCCGATGTCGGTCCACCGGCCGCCCGCGTCGTCGCTGCGGTAGACGCCCCAGTGGTTCTGCAGGTACAGGCGGTCCGTGTCCCCGGCGTCCCGGGCGATCTTGTGCACGCACTGGCCGAATTCGGGGTGCGGGTCCGGCAGGAACACCGCCGAGACCCCCTCGTTGGACGGCGCCCAGCTGGCGCCGCCGTCCCGGGTCCGGAACACCCCGGCGGTGGACACGGCCACCGTCACGGCGTCCGGGTCGCGCGGGTCGGTGATCACCGTGTGCAGGCCCTCGCCGCCGCCGCCCGGTACCCACTTCCCGCGGCTCGGGTGCTCCCACAGCGGGCGGACCAGCTCGAAGGAGTCGCCCCGGTCGGTCGAGCGGAAGAGTGCGGCCGGTTCCGTCCCCGCGTACACCACGCCGGGGGCCTCGGGGCCGGCCGGCTGCAACTGCCAGACCCGCTCCAGGGAGGCCCCGGTGTCCTGGGGGAACCGCACGGCGGGCGCGGCGGGCTCCCGCCAGGTCGCCCCGAGGTCGTCGGAGCTGAAGACGGACGGCCCCCAGTGCGAGCTGTCCCCGCCGACCAGGAGCCGGGGCGCCGGACCCCGGCGGTCGACGGCGACCGCATAGACGGCCTGGGCGTTGAAATGGGGCCCGTCGAACTCCCAGGGCGCCCCGCCCCGGCGACGGCCGATGAAGAGTCCCTTGCGGGTTCCCACGAGCAGCACTACGTCGGCCATGGCCGGCACCTCCGGACCTCGTCGCCCTCGGCGGGCGCACCTTGCAGGGTATCTTTTCGGCCAGTCTGCACCTGTCCGGTGACAGTGACCCGGCGGACGGTGCGGGGCTGCTGATGAGCAGATCAATACCGATCATTTACCGCGCGGAAATGATTGCTGCTTGCATGTGGGTGTCCGTAATGGATTGACTTCAGGTCACTGCCGCCGCACGCGAGAGGACATATGTGGCCACCGAGCACCTGTCCCCGCTCGACCTCGCCTTCTGGCGGATCGAATCCGCCGACCACCCCATGCACCTGGGCGCCCTCGCCGTCTTCCGCGCCCGTGGGCCCGGCGCCGCGGAGCGGGCCGCGCACCTGCTCACCGCCCGCTGCGCGGCCGTGCCGCGCCTGCGCCGCCGGATCCGCGACGTGCTGCTGCCGGTCGGCGCGGCCGCCTGGTCACCGGACCCCGGCTTCGACCCGGCCCGGCACGTGTTCCTCGTCCGTACCGACGAGGTCGTTCCGCACGCCGCGGCCGGACCGCTGATGGCCCGGCCGCTGGACCGGGCGCTGCCCCCGTGGGAGGCGCACGTACTGGCCGGGCCCGATCCGGACTCCTTCGCGGTGCTCTTCAAGTTCCACCACGCCCTCGCCGACGGCATGGGCGCGCTGGCCCTCGCGGCCACCCTGTTCGACGAGGCGACGGCCCCGAGGCCACCCGCGCGCCCGGTCCCCGAGCAGCGGGGCGGCTCCGTCCTGCGCCGGCTCCCCGGAGCCCTGGCGGCCCGGGTCCAGGACGTCGGCCAGGCCCTGGAGATCGGCGCGGCCGTGGCCCGCGCCGGACTGCCGCTCGGGGTGCCGGCGGCCCTCACTGCGCACTCCACCGGCTCGGGAGCCCGCGCGGTCGCCGTCCTCGCGCTCGACCTGGACGAGGTCAACCTCGTCCGCAAGGGCGCCGGCGGCACCGTCAACGACGTGCTCATCGCCCTGGTCGCGGGCGCACTGCGGCGCTGGCTGGCGGAGCGGGGCGATCCCGAGCCCTGGGGTGCGGGGCCGCGCGCGCTGATCCCGGTGTCCCGTCGCCGCGGACCCGGCGGTTCGGGGGGCGCCGGGAACCGGCTCTCCGGTTACCTGCTCCGGCTGCCGCTCGCCGAATCCGATCCGCTGCGCCGCCTGGACAGCGTGCGCGCCGCCATGGACCGCAACAAGGACGCCGGACCCGCCCGCGGCGCCGGGGCCGTCGCCCTGCTCGCCGATCACGTCCATCCGCTCGGCCACCGGCTCGGCGGCCCGCTCGTGGCCCAGGCCGCCCGGCTGCTCTTCGACATCCTGGTCACCAGCGTGCCGCTGCCGAGCTTCACCTTCACCCTCGGCGGCAGCCCGGTCGGTGAGGTGTACCCGCTCGCCCCGCTGGCCCGGGGGCAGTCGTTGGCCGTCGCGGTCTCGACGTACAAGGGGACGGTCCACTACGGACTGGTCGCGGACGCGGCGGCCGTCCCGGACCTGGCGGCCCTGGCCGGGGCGCTGCGTGCAGAACTCGACGAGCTTGTACGAGAGGTCTCGTAGTACGAGAGAATCCGTAGTACGGTGACTCTCGTACTTAGTCGATCCCCGGCATGCCCGGTCGTATCTGGAGAGCCTGATGAGTGCTGCACCCGCCGCCTTCGCCGCCCTGTTCGCGCCCTACACGCTCCGTTCCGTCACCATCCCGAACCGGGTGTGGATGGCCCCGATGTGCCAGTACAGCGCCGAGGCGTTCGGCCCGAACGCGGGCGTGGCCGGCGACTGGCACTTCGCGCACTACGCCGCACGCGCCGCCGGCGGTACCGGGCTGATCATCCAGGAGGCCACCGCGGTCTCCCCGGAAGGCCGGATCTCCCCCTACGACCTCGGCATCTGGAACGACACCCAGGTCGAGGCGCTCCGCCGGATCACCTCCTTCGTCAAGGCCCGGGGCGCCGTCCCCGGCATCCAGATCGCGCACGCCGGCCGCAAGGCCTCCACCGACCGCACCTGGAAGGGCGGGCGGCCGGTCGGGCCCGAGGAGCACGGCTGGCAGCCGGTCGCCCCGAGCCCGCTGCCGTTCTCCGAGGACCACCCGGTGCCGCACGAACTGACGGTCGAGGAGATCCGGGAGATCACCGGCCAGTTCGCGGCCGCCGCCGAGCGCTCGCTGGCCGCGGGCTACGAGGTCGTCGAGATCCACGGCGCCCACGGCTACCTCATCGGCGAGTTCCTCTCCCCGCACAGCAACAGGCGCACCGACGAGTACGGGGGCTCCTTCGCGAACCGCACCCGCTTCGCCCTCGAAGTCGTCGACGCCGTACGGGCGGTGTGGCCCGAGGAGCTCCCGCTCTTCTTCCGGATCTCCGCCACCGACTGGCTGGAGGAGGAGGGCTGGACCGCCGAGGAGACGGTCCGGCTGGCGGACCTGCTGCTGGAGCACGGGGTGGACCTGCTCGACGTCTCCACCGGCGGCCTCGCGCCGCACGCGCAGATCCCCGTCGGCCCCGGCTTCCAGGTCCCCTTCGCGGCCCGGGTCAAGGCCGGGACCGCCCTCCCCGTGGCTGCCGTCGGCCTCATCACCGAACCGGAGCAGGCCGAGAAGATCCTCGCCAACGGGGAGGCCGACGCCGTCCTGCTGGGCCGGGAGCTGCTCCGCGACCCGTACTGGGCCCGCCGCGCGGCCAAGGAGCTGGGCGGGGAGATCCGTACGCCCGAGCAGTACCACCGATCCTGGTGACGCGGGTACGGCTCCGGGGCCGCCGGCTCCGGAGCCGTACCGCCGGTTTCCACGACCCGCCCGACGTCTTCGACGACTCTCGTACGATGGGGACGCGCACCATCCGGAGCGGACCGATCGAGTGAGTGGAGCAGGGACATGACGGAACGGGACACCTCCCGCACCCTCGCCCACCCCGAGGCGGACGAGATCCGCCTGGAAGGCGTGCTGCACGCGCTCTCCGACCCGGTCCGGCTGTCCATCGTCCTGGACCTGGCCGCCTCGGCCGAGGACCTGGCCTGCTCGTACTTCGACCTGCCGGTCACCAAGTCCACGACCACCCACCACTTCCGCGTCCTCCGCGAGAGCGGCGTCGTACGCCAGGCCTACCGCGGCACCACCAAGCTCAACGCCCTGCGCCGGGAGGAACTGGAGGCGCTCTTCCCCGGCCTCCTCGACAGCGTCCTCGCCTCGGCCGCGGCCGAGGCCGCCCGGCTCACCGCCTAGGGGTCGTCTTGCCCCGTCTGCGATTCTTTTTCGAAGCCGGCGTCCCGCACACCCCGCTGTGGCCGGCCGCCCCGGACCTGGACGGCCCGTACGGCTCCCCCTGCGAGCTGGACCGGCTGCCGATCAGTGCGCAGACCCGGACCGAACTGGTGCGACTGTGCCAGTGGTACCAGTCGTCGATCGACTGGGACGACCCGCCGGCCCCGTCGCCGTGGCCGCGGGAGGAGTGGCAGCTGTTCCGCCGCCAGGCGGACACCGCCTTCGCCGCCCTGTGCCAAGAGCTCGGCGGCGGCTGGCAGGTCGAGATGACCCACACGGTCTGGACCGGCTGAGACGCCCGGGGACGGGCTCAGTAGTGGCCCGGCATCTCGTCGGCCGGGATGCAATCGAACACGGTGTTGGCCCAGTCGTTGGGCCTGCCGAAGACCAGCCGCGTGAGCACGACGTCGCAGTTGCTCGAAGGGGCCGAACGTGCCGACGTCCGAGGGGGCGGCTTCGGCCACCACGGCCCGAAAGGCTGCCCGCACGCGCAACAGCCCCCTCCGGCGATCACCTGCCACGAACACGGCGCGAGGACCTTACCCACCTCCCCGACCGGGGCCGTGAGGGGCGGCCCGGGCGATCCCACCGGCGGTCACACGGGCGTGGGCGTGTTGTCGGCGGTCACCGTCACGCCTTCGGCGATGTTCTCGTCCGTCAGTACCAGTGGGCCGAACACCGGGTTCGCGGGCAGGTCGTAGCCGGGCGGGGCCTGGGTCTCCAGCCAGTAGTAGACGCCGGTCGGCAGGGTGCGGGTGCACGTGCCGTCGGCCGATGTGGTGCAGGAGTCGCCGATGGAGGTGTCCGGGTCGCTGCCGGTGGTCTGGAGTCCCGGGATGCCGTTGGTCTCCTCCCAGAGCTGGAAGACGGCGCCGGCCAGGGGGTTGCCGGTCAGCCCGTCCTCCTTGATCACCGTGACGTCACCGGTGGCCACACCGGGGCCCTCGCAACCGGGAGGCCCGGCCTCGCACTGGGGCGGGGGGCACCACCCCCGGTCGCCGTGGCCGCCGGCCACGGCGCGGTCCGGGCACCGGGCGGCCGCGCCCGCCCCGGTCGCCGCGGCGTACGAGGGCGTCGAGACCAGCAGCGCCGTCGTCGCCATGGCCATCGCCAGGACCCAGGGCCGCCACCCGTCCCACGACCGGCGGAAATCGTTCGGTGCCATGACACTCCATCCGCATGCTGCTCCGGGGGCTTCGCTCCCGCGACATGATCGGCCCGCGTGCGCGGGCGGGCACGGCGACACTCCCCGTACGAGGGCATTCCGGCCGGATGACCACCCGGAAGCACTTCCGCGGGAGACGGCCTACGCGAGGTCCTCGCCCGCCGCGGCCAGCAGACCGGTCCAGTCCGGGATCTTCACCGAGCGGCGGCCCAGGGAGCGCCCCAGATCGGCCTCGGCCGCCTCGATGGCCAGCCAGCCCGGCCACTCGACCGCGTGCAGGCCCGCCGCCCGCAGGGCGTCCAGCGGGTCCCCGGGGAGGTCGCGTCGGGCCAGTGCCCCCGCGTCCTGGAGCAGCGAGGACACGGTCTCCTTGGCGCAGGGCCGGTTCGTGCCGATGACCCCGGTCGGGCCGCGCTTGATCCAGCCCGCCACGTACTCGCCGACCGAGGCCCGGCCCGCGCGCAGCACCCGGCCCGCCGCATGCGGGACCGTACCCCTCGCGGGGTCGAAGGGCAGCCCGGCGAGCGGAACGCCCCGGTACCCCACCGAGCGCAGCACCAACTGCGCCTCGACGTCCTCGTGGACGCCCGTCCCGGTCACCCCGCCCCGGCCGTCCGGAGCGGTGCGCTCGAAACGCATCCCGGTGACCCGGCCGTCCGGCCCGCCCAGGATCTCCACCGGGCGCAGGTAGAACCGCAGCGCGATCCGGCGCCCCTCCTCGTTCGGGGTCTCCCCGGCCCAGCCCCGCAGTACCTCCAGGTTCCGCCGCGCCACCGCCGGCAGGGCGGCGGCCGCCTCCGGGTCGGCGTAGACGGGGTCGAGGGCCAGCTCGGCCGGATCGGCCCAGCTGTCCACGCCCGGCAGCGTGCCCAGTTCACGCAGCTCCTTGGTGGTGAACCTGCCCTGCGAGGGACCGCGCCGGGCCACCATCGCCACCGCGCGCACCCCGCTCTGCGCCAGCGCGCCGAGCGCCGGCTGCGGCATGTCCGTCGGCTCCAGTTCGGCCCGGCCCCGGGCCAGGATCCGCGTCACGTCCACCGCGACGTTGCCGGCCCCGACCACCACCGCCGCATCCACGCCGGGCAGGTCGAAGGCCTCGGCGGCGGCGTCCGGGTGCCCGCTGTACCAGGACACGAAGGCCGTGGCGGAGTGCACCCCGGTCAGCTCCTCGCCGGGGATCCCCAGCATTCGGTCGCGGGCCGCGCCCACGCAGTACACCACCGCGTGGTACAGCTCCAGCAGCCGGCTCGTGGGCAGCGCCTCCCCGCCGACCTCGACGTTTCCGAGGAAGCGGATCCGCTCGTCCTCCAGCACGGTGCGCAGGCTGCCCTGGAGCGACTTGATCTTCTCGTGGTCCGGGGCGACCCCGTACCGGACGAGCCCGTAGGGGGCGGGGAGCCGGTCGAGCACGTCCACCCGCACCCCGGGCACTTCACGCTGCTGCACCAGCGCCTGGGCCGCGTAGACCCCGCTGGGGCCCGAACCGACAACGGCGACACGAAGCACGGCGGAGCTCCTCCCGCAGGTGGTCCCAGCATGACACCGGCCCCCCGCGGAGTCAGCCCATCGTGCGCATCCGGTGGATCTCGGCGCTCTGCGTGGCCACCACCTCCGTGGCCATCTCCTCCACCGCCACGTTGTTCCCGCCCGCCAGCGCCTCGCCGGCCATCTTCACGGCGCCCTCGTGGTGGGCGGTCATCAGCTTCACGAAGAGCCGGTCGAAGTCGGTCCCCCTCGCCGCGGTCAGTTCCGCCAGCTGCTGCTCGGTCGCCATGCCCGGCATCGCACCGTGGTCGTGGCCCGCCTCCGGTGCCGCGGGCGCGGCCGGTGCTGCGGGCACGGCCGTGGCGGGGTGGCGGGCCAACCACTTCTCCATCGCGCCGATTTCGGGCTTCTGGGCGGCCGCGATCCGCTCCGCCAGCCGTTTGACCGCGTCCGCCGCGGCCCGCTCCGGTGCCAGCGCGCTCATCGTCAGCGCCTGCCGGTGGTGTTCGATCATGTGTGAGACGTAGGCGCGGTCGGCGGCGTTCGGGCTGTCGTCGGGTTTCGCCTTCGCGGCCTCTTCGGGGGTGAGGCGACGGGCCGCCTCGCCCGGCCTGCCCGGCGCGACGACCGCGGCCCGTCCGTCGTCGGCCCGGTCCGGTCCCTGGTCCCCCTGGCAGCCGGAGAGCGTCAGCAGGAGGCCGGCGGCGGCCGCCACCACCGCGGCGAACCGGACGGGCGGCGCCGGTAAGGCCCGGCGGCGGCCCCTGAGGTCTTTTGCCATGTCCATGAAGGGAAGATACTTCCGGGGTCCGGGTTCCGCTCCCCTACGGGCGGAACCGATCGGGCTCTCAAGGGAGGCACAGTGACCTCGCTACACAGCAGGCGGGTGCGGAACAGGAGGGTGGGGGTGGCCGTCGCCGCGGCCGGACTCCTCGCCACGCTCCTGGCGGCCGGACCGGCGGCCGCGACCCCCGACCCGGGCGACTTAGCGCCCGGTAGTGCGCACCAGCACGGCGCCGGCCCAGCCGAGGGCCGGGAGCTCGCCCCGGGCGACATCCCCGGCCAGGACGAGATCGTGCACAGCGCCAACGTCAAGCCCTTGGCCAACATCCCCAGCAGCGACCCCACGGGGATCAACACCGACCTGGCCTTCCAGGGCAGGTACGCCTACGCGGGCAGCTACAGCGGCTTCACCATCTACGACATCGCGAACCCCAAGGCACCGAAGACCGTCACCCAGGTGCTCTGCCCCGGCGGTCAGAACGACGTCTCCGTCCACGGCGACCTGCTCTTCCTCTCCACCGACTCCTCGCGCAGCGACGACTCCTGCAACAGCGTCTCGCAGCCCGCCACGGAGAAGTCCTCGTGGGAGGGCATCAAGATCTTCGACATCAAGGACAAGAAGAACCCCAGGTACATCAAGTCCGTCGAGACCGCCTGCGGTTCACACACCCACACCCTGGTGCCGGGCGACCGCGACATCTACCTCTACGTCGCCTCGTACTCCCCGAACGAGGCCTTCCCCGACTGCAAGCCGCCGCACGACGGCATCTCGGTCGTGAAGGTCCCGAAGAAGGCACCGACGCAGGCCGCCGTCGTCGCCTTCCCCGTCCTCTTCCCCGACGGCGGCAACCCGGGCGCGCCCACCAACCCCGGCGTCTCCAAGACCACCGGCTGCCACGACATCACCGTGTTGCCGTCGAAGAACCTGGCCGCCGGCGCCTGCATGGGTGACGGCATCCTCTTCGACATCAGCAAGCCGGAGCAGCCGAGGGTCATCGACCGGGTCCAGGACAACGTGAACTTCGCGTTCTGGCACTCGGCCACCTTCAACGAGCGCGCGAACAAGGTGGTGTTCACCGACGAACTCGGCGGCGGTGGCGGCGCCACCTGCAACGAGGCCACCGGTCCGAACCGCGGCGCCGACGGGATCTACGACATCACCGGCCGCGGGGACCAGCGCAAACTCGCCTTCCGCGGCTACTTCAAGATCCCGCGCCACCAGGCCGACACCGAGAACTGCGTGGCCCACAACGGTTCGCTGGTCCCGGTCGGCGGCGGCCGCGACATCATGGTGCAGGCCTGGTACCAGGGCGGCGTCTCCGTATGGGAGTTCACCGACTCCGCCCGACCCAGGGAGATCGCCTACTTCGAGCGCGGACCGCTGACGACGGACCAGCTCGGACTCGGCGGGTCCTGGTCCGCGTACTACTACAACGGGCACGTCTACTCGAACGACATCGTCAAGGGCCTCGACGTGCTGCGGCTCGACGACCGGCGCACCGAGAGCGCCAAGTGGGTCCGGATGGACCGGCTCAACGTGCAGACCCAGCCCGAGTACCACTGACCTCAGGGGTGCGACGGGTGCGAAGGGGGTGAGGGAAGCGTTCCGCCGGGCGGCCCGCCGTCCGGCGGAACGCCGAGCTCCCAGTCCAGCCCGTAGCGCTGGAACAGCTCCGCCCGCAGCCGTTGCGCCGGCATCGGGGCGCCGGGCAGCAGGACCGCCACGACCGCGCCCATCAGCAGGGCCCGCAGCAACGGATAGTCCGCGTCCGGGTCCGCCGAGCCGTACCGGACGACGGTGTCCCGCAGCAGCTCCGCCAGCTGTTGCTGCTCGGGGCACTGCACGAAGCCCTCGGCCGTGAGGATGCCCGCCATGTGCGTGCGCATCAGCAGGGGTTCGTCCCGGGCGAGCCCCAGGACCGCGTCGACGGCGCGCGCGAGCCTCTCGCGCCCGCACTCGCTGCGGGGCTCCCGCTCCAGCGCGGCGTGCAGCGTGAGGTACATCAGCCGATGCACCGCGGCCTGCAGCAACTGCCGTTTGCCCGGGAAGTAGTACGAGACCAGGCCGCGTGCCGTGCCCGCCCGGTCGGCGATGTCGCCGAGCGTCGTGGCCTCGTAGCCGTGCTCGGCCACGAGTTCGACCGTGGACTGCAGCAGCCGCTCCCGGGAACGTCTGCGCAATTCTTCATTGACCGATGCGCTGCGCGGGGACATGCTTACTCCTGCGTTGACTGGCTCCTGGCCAATATACTCAGCGCACGGGGTCGCCTGCTCTGGGTGACACGGGGGATCATCCAGGGCAGGCACGCCGTACCCTCACCGTTCCACCGGGTCGCAACCGCGTTCGCGGACGGGCACGGACGTCGCGAGAGCCACCAGGGCCACTCCCAGGAGCCAGCCCGCCAGCACGTCCGACGGCCAGTGCACCCCGAGGTACACGCGGGTGAAGCCGACCCCGAGCACCGAGACCACGGCCACCGCCCACGCGGCGACCACCCGGGCGACCCGGACCCGGCCCGTGGCCGGGCGGGGGAGCAGCCACAGGAGCAGTCCGCACACCACCGTCGCCGTCATGGCGTGGCCGGACGGGTAGGCCGCGTACTGTGCCGAGTCCACCGGATCTGGCCACACCGGACGCTCCCGCCCCACCAGCGCCTTCAGCCCCTGCTGAAGCGCCGAGGCCGCCAGCGTCACCAGGGCCACCCGCAGCGCCCGCCCCCGATCGCCCCGCCACCACAACAGCGCGCAGGCGACCGCCGCCAGCGCCCGCATGGTCCAGGGGTCCCACACCCAGTCGCTGAGCACCTGCATCAGGTGCGTGACCCCGGGGTGGGTGACGGCGTGCGCGTGGAGATCACGGGCGACCCGCTCGTCGTAGGCGAGCAGCGGCCGCCACTGCGCGACCACCAGCGCCGTCAGGAGCACTGCGAGCAGGGCGCAGCCGATGCCCATCCACCGAAAGTGATCGTTCCGCATACCGAGATCCTCGCACCGTCGCCCGGCCGGCGGCCCCGGGCAGCGCCGGGCGTGCGGCCCGTCGACCGCCACCCGCGTGAAGTCGGTCGCTCTCCGGCCGAGTTGAAGCGCCGCCTTGCCCCCGAACGCCGCGTACCGGCCCTGACCCGGCCGGTACGGAGCCGTGCCGGGGGCGACGGGACGGCCGTGCGGTCGTCCTCGCGTTCGAGACGACGACCGTACGGGTGGCGGGCGGGGGCCGTCCCGGGGCGTCCGCGGAGGCGTCCCCGCCCGGGGACGGGATCCGCGGCGGACGCTGCCCAGGGCAGGACCCGCGGCGGACGGCTCACGCCAGGGCGCTCAGCCCCGGTACGAAGGCCACCAGCAGCGGGATCGCCGGAACCAGCGTGGCCAGCGCCGTCAGCCGCAGCCGGCGGCCGGGGGAGAGCCGGGGCGTCGCCGACAGCAGCCTGCGCACCCGCTGCGGAACGTGTGCGTGCTCGGGCGAGGAGGCCGTGAACACCCCCCGGTCCTCGTTGAGCCCGACCAGCGCGAGCGCGATCGTCAGCCGGCCGAACCGCCGGGAGGCCACGTCGTCGGCGGCCATCTCCACCAGCCGGTGCATCTCCGCCTCGAACGCCGCGAAGACCGGAACCTGCGGGAACCCCCGGGCCAGCGCCCGCGAACAGTTCAGCAGCCAGTCGTGACGGGCCGCCGCGTGACCCTGCTCGTGCGCCAGCACCGCGTCCAGCTGGCTGCCCTTGAGCCGGCCCAGCGCCGCCGTCGTGATCACCAGCTGCGGGGCCGCGCCCGGGAGCCACCATGCGTCCGGCCGGGGACCTTCCAGAACGACGAGCCGCGCGCCCGTAGGGTCCTCCCCGGGCAGCAGCGGGGCCCGTACCAGCAGTTCGCTGCCCTGAGCACGCCGTCGGGCCCGCGCCCGCAGCACCTCACCGGTCAGCATCGCCCCGGTCCACAGCCCGCCGCCCGCCAGCGCCAGCGCGGTGACGGCGGCCCAGGGACCACCTGCCGCGCCCAGGGCGTAGGCGTCGACCACCCCGTGCGGGGCGGAGGCGAACAGCCGGCCCCGGACCTGCTGCCAGGCCGCCGCCGCGCTCAGCAGCATCGACAGCCCGAAGCACAGGAGCACGGCGCCGACCACGCACTGCCACACCCACAGGGCGACGACCGGCTCGCGCTCGGGCCATCGGGCCCGGGCCAGCAGACGGGGGGCGAGCACCGCGGTCAGGGCGCCGAGCAACAGGAGAACGGCGGGGACCATCATGGTCGCCAGCCTATGAGCGAGGGGCAACCTGCGGGTACGCCCTCGGGTCATTGGTGACGCAGGACACGTCCGGCGCCGCCGTCACATCGTGAGCAGCATGGCCAACATCCCCATTCCCATGGCGAGTCGGCAGGCGCGGACGAGTTCGGCGGGTCCGCCCCGGTCGGCGGTCGGTCGCGGGGACACGGTGTCGCCGGCGGTGATCAGCCGGGTTCCGCCGAGCACCACGTACCCGGCGTAGTAGAGGAGCAGCGCACCCGTCAGCAGGGGCGGCCCGGCCGCCTGGGAGTGCTCCGGCCCGTGCTCCGACGCGGGCCCGGCCAGCAAGGCCATGTAGACCATCGTCAGCGAGCCCACCAGGTGGTGCGCGTGGTGCGGTCCGCCCCGCAGCAGCCACAGGGCGTGCAGGGCCGCGCCGCAGAAGACCACGCCCAGCACGGGCGTCCGCCACCCGTCGCCGCCGCTGCCGAGGGGCACGGCCATCAGGGCCATCCCCCATCCCATCACCGCCTCCGCGGCGGCGCCGCCCGACCCCAGCGCCCGCCGCAGACAGTACGCACCGCTCACCGCGCACAGCAGCACCAACAGCCAGGAGGAGACGGAGGTGGTGAGGGAAGCGGCGGAACCGTGCACGGCGGAACCTCCCGGTTCGTCGGCGTCACGGGGAGAGATGCCCCTCTCACACCACCCTCACGCGGCTCCGGGATACGCTCTCCCTGCCTGCCAGGCATGTCATATGCCGCCGCACTGAACGGAGCGCCCGATGTCGACCGCCCAGCACGCCGCCCTGAGTTTCCGAAGCGCCGTCGAGGCGGACGTGCCGGAACTGGTGGAACTCGTCGAGTCCGCCTACCGCGGGGACGCGAGCCGGGCCGGCTGGACGACCGAGGCCGACTACCTGGACGGACAGCGCACCGACCCGGACGGGGTCCGCGCCGTCATCGCCGCCCCGGACGGGGTCCTGCTCGTCGTCGAGCGCGCGGGCGAGCTCGTCGCCTGCTGCCAGCTCGAACACCGGGACGACCACGTCTACTTCGGGATGTTCGCCGTCCGCCCCGGCCTCCAGGGCGCGGGCCTCGGCAAGGAGATCCTGGCCGAGGCCGAGCGCCGCGCCCGCGAGACGTGGGGCGCCAAGGAGATGCGGATGACGGTGGTGCACGTACGGGAGGAGCTCATCGCCTACTACGTGCGCCGCGGCTACCGGCGCACCGGCGAGATGAGCCCCTTCCCCTACGGTGACGAGCGCTTCGGCGTCCCGCTCCGCAACGACCTCGCCTTCGAGCTGCTGGTCAAGTCGCTCTGAGCGCAGGCCGCCCCGCGCCGTCCCCGGACGCCGTCAGGCGGTGAAGCGGCCGGTGCTGCGGATCTCCGGGAAGTCCGTGGCCGCACCGTCCAGTCCGAGTGCCCGCGCGAGTCGCAACAGGTCCAGGGTGTCCACCGCCCGGCCCGTCACGCGCAGGCCCGCCGCGTGCGCCGACTCCACCGTCTCCAGGCTGAGCCGGTGGATGTACACGGCGATCGCCCTGGCGCCCACGGCCAGTGCCCGGTCCACGACGGACGCGGCTCCGCTGCCGGGGGAGGCCGCGTACAGGACGGTCCGTACGCCCGGCACCAGCCGGGCCGTCTCGGCGAGCACCGCTTCCCGGTCGGAGGCCACCTCCACCCGGGAGGTCAGGTCGCGGCGCAGCATCAGCTCGGCGAGCACCGGAGTCGTGGCCAGGTCGGCGACGAAGACCTGGAGCGGCACCCGGACCGCGTCCAGGACCTCCTCCAGGACCGGTACGTGCTCGCCCTGACCGGCGTCCAGCCCGCGCAATTCGGCCAGGGTCAGATCGGCGACGGCCCCCGAGCCGTCCGTGGTCCGGTCCACTTCGGGGTCGTGCACGGCGACGAGGGCTCCGTCCTTGCTCAGGCGCAGGTCCAGAGCGATGACGTCCATGCCGCAACGTTCCGCTCGGAGGTACGACCGCAGGGTGTTCTCCGGTTCGACACCCATGACCCCGCGGTGACCGATGGTGAGGAAAGTCAAGGTTCTCTCGCTTCCGTCGACGGCGGCTCCCCGCGCGGCTTCGGTGTCCCGACCGGCCGCGCGCGATGAGGTCGCATGCTAGTGCGCCGCGGGTGCGAAGGGACCGGGCGTGCACGGCCCCGGAGGAGCGTCCCGGCCGCTTCCCGCCAGGGCCGTGCGCCCCATCGGCAGCGGTGCCGCGCCTGTCGCGTCACCCGGGCGTGGGCGCGTCCCCGTCGGCTTGACGGCGCGGCTCCTCGCGGACCCTGGCGAGCCCGTCCAGGTCGGTGAGCAGGGCCTCGGCGAGCTCCAGTTCGGCCAGGTGCTGCCGCTCGCTCCAGCGCAGCGCAAGGGTCGGGAAGGTCCATTCCGGTACGCCGCTCGCGTGCTCCACGGCCTCCCGTACGGCGGCCAGTTCGCCCCGGGTGCGCTCCAGGTGCTCGCCGACCATCGCGCGCAGCCGCTCGGGCTCGGCCAGGTGGCCGAGCCAGATCCGCAGCAGCAGCCCGTGCTTGAGCACGGGGGGCCCGGCCTCGCCGGTGTCGGCGGCCCAGCCGGCCAGCGCGCTGCGTCCCGCGTCGGTGATGGCGTAGCGCCGCTTGGCCCGCGCCTCCTCGGGTCCCGAGCGCACGGAGGCCGCGTAGCCCCGTTCCTCCAGGCGGCGCAGCTCCGCGTAGATCTGGCTGATCGCCGGTGACCAGTAGAAGAAGCGCAGGGAGGAGTCCGCCCACTTCTTCAGCTCGTAGCCGGTCCGCTCGCCGGGGAAGGAGAGCAGGCCCAGAACGGCCCACGCGGTCGGCGGCAGCTCTTGCTTCTTCGACTCCTGACTACTAGTCATATTTCGAATTGAAGTGAGACCGGGTACGCGATCCAACCCTGGAGGCACAGTGAAATTCTCCGTGATCTTCGAAGCTCAGCTTGCCGACCCGACGGTGGAACGGGAGCACCGGCTCATCCGCGACTGCGTCGAGCAGGCCGTGCTCGCCGAACGCGTGGGATTCGACCGGATCTGGGCGGTCGAGCACCACTCGCTCAAGTGGTACGCCCACATGAGTGCCCCCGAGATCTTCCTGACCTGGGTCGCGGCCAGGACGAACACCATACGCATCGGTCACGGCGTCGTGTGCATGCCCTTCAACTTCAACCACCCGGTGCGGGTCGCGGAGCGGGCCGCCATGCTCGACCTGCTCTCGGGAGGGCGCCTCGACCTCGGGGCCGGGCGCGGCGGCACCGAGCAGGAGACCTCTCTGTGCGGGGTGGACCGGGACCGCACCACGGCCGAGGTCGAGGAGGCGCTGCGGATCATCGGCAGCGCCTGGCAGGAGGAGGAGCTGGAGTACCACGGCGAGCTGATCGACATCGACCCGCACCCGATCCTGCCGCGGCCGCGGCAGACCCCGCACCCGCCGCTGTTCCTGGCGTGCAGCCGGGGCGAGACCCTCGTCCAGGCGGCCGAGCTGGGGATCGGGGCGCTGGTGATGGGCTTCGCCGGCCCCGAGTCCATCGCGCGGATGCGCTCCGTCTACGACGCGGCGGTCGCCGGGCGGGACGGCAGCCGGTTCGTGTCCACCGTGGTCAACGACCACTTCTCCGTGCTGTGCCCGACCATCGTGCTCGACGACCGGGAGGAGGCGCGCCGGATCGGCACCCGAGGGCAGCGGTTCTTCGCCCAGTCCATCGGCCACTGGTACGGCGGGGCCGGCGTCCCGGACGAGGCCGTGGTGGCGGGCGCGGACGAGGCCGCGGAGATGCGCAGGGCGGCCGAGCAGGTGGTGGCCCGGCTGCACGAGCTGGACATCCCGGTCCGGCCGACCGGGGCGGCCACCTTCAACGCCGACCACGCGTACGGGACCGCGGACGACGCCATCGCGTACGTGGAGCGGCTGCGGGAGGCGGGCGCCGACGAGGTCATGTGCCTGATCCAGATGGGCACGGTGGAGCAGGAGGCCTGCCTGGAGACCTTGAGGCAATGGGGCGAAAAGGTCATTCCGCACTTCCGGGGCGTGTGATCTGCGCCTCTGCGGCCCGTCGGGACCCGTCCGTCCCGGCCCGGCCGACGGGCGGCTTCAAGCCGGAGAAGCCTTGGCGCAATTGGGCGGAGTGGTCGGTTCCGCACCAACGAACGGGAAGACTTCCGGTGAAATGGGGGGTGACGCAGGATAATTTCCCGAGTTCCCTCTTGAGGGGGAGAGCCTCGCGCGCATACTCTGCCCATACGTGAGGTTCTCCTGTGGAGGAAGTGACATGACGGAAACTCTTGTGCCCGGTACCGGCGGCGCCGTGATAACCGCCGGAGCGCGGGTGGTCGACCACCCCGCGTGGCCCGAGCTCAAGGCCGCCGTGGAGGAGATCCGGCCCTGGCAGGCCAAGGACGGCTCCATCGACTTCGAGGTCGAGGGCGCCCACGGCCGTGCCACCGTCCTGGCCGCGGTGGATCGCGTGATCACGGCGGTCGAGACGCTGTCGCCGCTGCTCCCGCACGGGGCCGCGTACCACCGGGCCCTCGTCGCCGACCTGCGCAAGTGGGCCGCGGACGACTTCAAGGTCCCGGACTTCCTCGACTCCCTGCTGGCCTTCCACCCGGCCGCCGAGCGCGCCGACGGGCTCCAGCACCTCGTCGTCTTCCCCATGTACACCCAGAACGGCAACCTGGACCGCAACCTGGAAGCCGTCGTGCTCAAGATGGTGTGGCCCGAGTGGCTCGCCGAGCTGGAGCGCACCCGGTACGACAACCCGCTCTTCCTCGGCATCACCTTCGAGGACTTCACCCCGGGCTACGACACCCACTCCGCCGTGCTCTTCCCGGAGACCATCGCCGTGCGCGAGGCCCCCGAGCGCTTCACCTGGGGCGGCATCTTCTGTGACCGCGAGGCCGCCCGCTACCGCAAGGTGACCGAGGCCGCCGTCGACATCCTGGGCATCGACCTGCCCGAGGACATCGCCCGCATGGTCGAGGACCAGGAGCGCTGCGAGAAGGCCTTCGTCCTGTGGGACATGGTCCACGACCGCACCCACAGCCACGGCGACCTGCCGTTCGACCCCTTCATGATCAAGCAGCGCCAGCCGTTCTGGATGTACGGCCTGGAGGAGCTGCGCTGCGACCTCACCGCCTTCAAGGAGGCCGTGAAGCTGGAGTCCGAGGGCAACGAGCACGGCCGTGACGTGCAGTACGCCGTCCTCTTCGACCGGATGTTCCGCTTCCCGGTCTCCGGCGACCGCAACCGCAACTACGACGGCCTCGGTGGCCAGCTGCTCTTCGCGTACCTCCACAAGCACGACGTCGTGCGCTGGACGGACAACAAGCTGAAGATCGACTGGATGCGCGCCCCGCAGGTCACCAACCAGCTGTGTGCCGAGATCGAGGACCTGTACCGGGCCGGCATCGACCGCCCGAAGCTCGTGCACTGGTTCAAGGCGTACGAGCTGGTCTCCACCTACCTCGCCCCGCACCCGGGCTCCAAGTGGGCCAAGGGCCCCGACGCCCTGGACATGACGCAGCCGCCGCGCAAGCTCGTGGACGACGTGCTTCCGGACGAGTTTCCGCTCAGCATGTTCTTTGAGGCGCTCGCCAAGAAGCTCAAGGGCACGATCGCAGCGACCAAGGGCATCACCGCCCTGAACGCGGAGCAGGCCGAGCGAGTCGCCGCGTGAGCACTCGCGCACAGGAGGCTGCACAGATGAACGGCTCCGGGAACGGCAACGGAAAGCTGCACGGAGCGGTGGTGGCGGTGGCCGGGGCCGGCGGGCCCGCCGGCCGCGCCACCCTGCTCCGCCTCGCCGAGGCGGGTGCGGTGGTCATCGCGTCCGACGCCGATCCGGCGCGGCTCGCGGAGGCCGTGGACGCAGCGCGCTACGCCCACGGTGGCGCCACCATCACCGGTGACACCGTGGACCTGCTCGACCTGGACGCCACCAAGGCCTGGGCCGAGCAGACCGAGAAGGAGTTCGGCCGGATCGACGGCCTGGTGCACCTCGTCGGCGGCTGGCGCGGCAGCAAGACCTTCACCGATACGGACCTCGCGGACTGGACCTTCCTGGAGAAGCTCCTCATCCGCACGGTCCAGCACACCTCGCTGGCCTTCCACGACGGGCTGCTGCGCAGCGACCGCGGGCGCTACGTGCTGATCAGCCAGTCCGGGGCGCACAAGCCCGTCGCCAACAACGCCGCGTACAACGCGGGCAAGGCGGCGGCCGAGGCCTGGACCCTGGCCATGGCGGACTCCTTCCGCAAGGCGGGGGGTGACGAGGGCCCCGGCGCGGCAGCTGCGATCCTGGTCATCAAGGCACTGGTGCACGAGGCGATGCGCGCCGAGCGTCCCAGTGCGAAGTTCGCGGGCTTCACCGACGTGACGGAACTGGCCGAGGCCATCGCCGGCGTCTGGGAGCGGCCCGCCATCGATGTGAACGGACAGCGTCTGTGGCTCACTCCGCAACCGTGAGAACCGAGGCAGGGAAGACCGACGCCCGGCGCCACCACGACCCGGCGGTGCGCGGGTTCGCGAGCGACAACTACGCGGGAGTGCATCCGGAGGTCCTGGCCGCCGTCGCGCTCGCCAACGGCGGCCACCAGGTCGCCTACGGCGAGGACGACTACACCGAACACCTGCAGAAGGTCATCCGCAGCCACTTCGGGCCGTACGCGGAAGCCTTCCCGGTCTTCAACGGCACCGGCGCGAACGTCACCGCCCTCCAGGCGATGACGGACCGCTGGGGTGCGGTGATCTGCGCCAAGAGCGCCCACATCAACGTGGACGAGGGCGGCGCGCCGGAGCGGATGGCGGGCCTCAAGCTGCTCGCCGTACCGACCCCGGACGGCAAGCTCACCCCCGAGCTGATCGACCAGGAGGCCTGGGGCTTCGAGGACGAGCACCGGGCGATGCCGCAGGTCGTGTCGATCACCCAGAACACCGAGCTGGGCACGGTCTACACGCCGGACGAGATCCGGGCGATCTGCGAGCACGCCCACGGGCTCGGCATGAAGGTCCACCTCGACGGTGCCCGGATAGCCAACGCCGCGGCCTCCCTCGACGTGCCGATGCGCGCCTTCACGAACGCGGTCGGCGTGGACGTGCTGTCGTACGGCGGCACCAAGAACGGCATGATGTTCGGCGAGGCCGTGGTGGTGCTCAACCCGGACGCGGTCCGGCAGATGAAGCACATCCGCAAGATGTCGATGCAGTTGGCGTCCAAGATGCGCTTCGTGTCGGTGCAGCTGGAGGCCCTGCTCGCCAAGGACCTGTGGCTGCGCAACGCCCGGCACGCCAACGCGATGGCGCAGCGGCTCGCCGCCGGCGTGCGCGAGACGGACGGCGTGGAGATCCTCTACCCGGTGCAGGCGAACGCGGTGTTCGCGCGGCTGCCCCACGAGGTCTCGCGGCGGCTGCAGCAGCGTTACCGCTTCTACTTCTGGGACGAGGCCGCGGGTGACGTCCGGTGGATGTGCGGCTTCGACACCCAGGAAGAGGACGTGGACGGCTTCCTCCAGGCGTTGAAGGAAGAGCTGGCGCGATAGTCGGCACATCGCAAAGATTGCATAGCTATACCCCTGACCGTAAATCTATTGATCTACGGTCAGGGGTTTGCCTATGCTCCGGCCATGCAGCTGATCCAACAGAGCCCGGACATCCACGCCTACTTGGCGTCCGACGGGGTGATCGACCACTGGAATCCGGTCGTACAGGAAACCGCCGACGCCCTCTGGTCCGCCAGTGGCGACGCATATTCATACGCCAAAGCCGCCTTCGAGCACGTCCGCGACACCATCCCGCACTCGGGTGATGCGGGCGACCCGCGCGTCGTCTGGCGCGCCTCCGACGTCCTCGCCACCCCGGGCGGCATCTGCTACGCCAAATCCCATGCCCTCGTCGCCCTGCTGCGCGCCCAGGGCATCCCGGGAGCCCTGTGCTACCAGCGCCTCGCCGACGACGACGGTGCGAACCCCGTCGTGCACGGCCTGATCGCCCTGCGGCTGCCCGGCGCCACCCGCTGGTCCCGTCTCGACCCGCGCGGCAACAAGCCCGGCGTGGACGCCCGGTTCGACCTCGACCGGGAACGGCTGGCCTTCCCCGTACGCCCGGAACTCGGCGAGATCGACTACCCCGAGCTCTACGCCGCCCCGCACCCGGCCGTGCTCAAGGTCCTTCAGGAGTCCGCGGACCGGCCGCAGCTGTGGCGGAACCTGCCGACGGCCCTGTAGCGCCGGCGCGGGCGGGCCGTCCGGGCCGGCGGGCCCGGCGGGGGCGTCCCGGCTCCGGCGCCACCACCACGACGTGCAGCAGCGCCGCCGCGAGCAGCAGTCCGGCGATCCCGGTCAGCAGTGCCGCCGCGGGCGCATCGGCCACGATCCCCACCAGGGCCGCCCCTGTCGACGCCGCCGTCACCTTCAGCCCCGCGCCCAGGGTGAACACCTGGGTCCGCACCCCGTCCGGCGCGTACTGCGCGCGGATCCGCAGCGTGGCCGTGAGCAGCGGCCCGTCGCACACCCCGGCGAGCGCGAACAGCGCCGCCGTCACGGCAACCGACGGGGCGAACGCGGCCGCCGCGAGGGCCGCCCCGGTCCCGGCCAGGGCCCACCGCACCAGCCGGCCGGGCTCCACGGACGTCATCCGGCCCAGCGTGAGGGAGCCCCCCAGCGCGCCCACCGCGAAGGCCGTCATCAGCACGCCCCCGCCGCCCGGGCTGCCGAGCTCCGTGGCCAGCAGCACCGAGACGGTGGTGAGCGAGCCGATGCCCACGAAGCCCAGGGTCGTCGCCGAGGTGACCGCCCGCAGCTCACGGACCCGCCACAGGGCCGCGAGCCCCGCGCCCAGCTCGGCCCGGGGTGCGCCGGGGGCCCGGCCCGCGCCCTGGTCCTCGTACGGGAGGGTGGCCGCCAGCGTGGCCGCCAGGGCTCCGGACGCCGCCAGGACGGCCATGGCGGGTCCGGCCGAGCCCAGCGCCGCGACCAGGCCGACCGCCGCCGGCGCGGTGACGGCCGCCGCGTTGTAGGTCGTGGCGTCCCAGCCGTACGCCCGGTCCCGCCCGGGGCCTGCCGGAACCAGGCCGGTGATCAGGCTGGACAGCCCGCCCGTCACCATCGGCCCGCAGGAGCCGCCGAGCACCGCCACGACCAGCACCAGCGGGGCGGGGGCCCGGCCGAGCAGGAGGGTCAGCGCCGCGACGGCCGTCGCGAACCCGGCCAGGGCGCCGGCGTGGAACAGGCGCGGCCGGCGGGTCCGGGCCGCCGCTGCGCCCGCGAGCGGGGCCGCCAGGACGTGCGGGGCCAGCCAGGCCGTCAGGACGAACGCCCCGTGCGCCGCGCTCCCGGTGCGCTCCAGGGCCAACAGCACCACGGCCATGCCCATGCCCTCCGAGGCGATGCGCGCGGCCAGCGCGGCCGCCAGGTACCGCCCGAATCCGCCCATGGGACCCCTCCCCCGTATGCTGTAACGCCATAGACGTACAAGACGTTACGTCATGCGCGTGTATGGCGAAAGGATGTGCGGATGGACGTGCGGACGGGTGACGCGCGGGGCGGCTCCTCGGCGGCACGGAGGCTGATCGACCTCGCCGAAGCGGTCCGGGCGGCCCCCGAACTGCCCCGCGCCGCGCTCGCGGAGCTGCTGGCCGGGCACGGGGAGCGTCCCGCCGACCTCACGCAGGAGGCGTTCCCCGAGGCGAGCGCGGCCGAACTGCGCGCCGCGGCCCGGCGGATGGGGGAGGTGCTCGGGGAGGGCGACGAGGACCGCGCTGCCGAGGCGCTCAACGCGCTGTTCGCGGAGTACGGCACCCGCCCCCGCCTGACCCGGCACGACGGCCACCCCTGGCACCTGCACGTCGACCGGGGTGATCGGGCCGGCTGGGGCGAGTGGTTCCTCGCGTCGGGCGCCCTCGCGCTGGCCCAGCTGCTCACGGAGTACGGGCGGATCGCCTGGGGCGCCTGCGCCGCGGCGGGCTGCGGGCGGTTCTTCCTCGCCACCGGGCCGGGGAGCGCGCGCCGTTACTGCTCCGGCAGCTGTGCCACGCGGGCGCGGGTCGCGGCCCATCGTCGTCGGAGGGCGGAGGGGGAGGGCTGAGGCCCCCGCGAAGCTCGCTCGCCCCGGGCCGCGCGAGGACGCCGTCGAGGCGTACGGCCACGCGCTCGCGCACACCGGTCGGCGGTCGAACCGGCGCCTCTTCGATCCGTCAAGCCACGAGATCCAGCGGCATGACGGGAGACGCCGGACGCGCCCTACTGGAGGGGACCATTCCGGCTTCCTTCGCGAGGAGAACGGCCATGACCCACCACATTCGACCCCGACCCCGACCCCGACCCCGCGCCCGACGCCTCGCCCTGCTCGTCGCCTCGGCCGCCGTCGCCGCGGGAGGCGTGCTCGTACCCTCGACCGCCTTCGCCGCCACCCCGACGGCGCCGCACGGGGTCGTGGCGGACGGCACCGACGGCGGGGTGCACGTCCCGGACGGTCGGCAGCAGTGGCAGTGCTTCGCCGCCCCGTGCGAACCCCCGGGCCACACCGGTCCGGGAACGGACCCCCGCGACGCGTGGGACCCCTACGGCACGTGGGGCCACGGCCCGTGGGACCGCCACGACGAGCGGGGCGAGTACCGTCCCGGCAGGAACGGTGACGACGGGGTGCACGTCCCGGACGGGAAGCCGCAGTGGCAGTGCTTCGCCGCTCCCTGCGAGCCCCCCAGCGGCGCCCTGACGTGAGTACCGGCGGCCGGGAGGCCGGCGTCATGGGTGGAGGTGATCAGCCGGCGTCGCGGACCTCGGCCGCCGTCGGCGCGGTTCCGCCCAGGTGGGCCGGGAGCCACCACGAGTCGTCGGCGCCCTTGGGCTTCTCCGGGTAGGCGCGCTGCGCGGCGTCGAGCAGCTCCTGCACGCGCTCGCGCAGCCGCCGGGTGATGGCGCCGGCGTACTGGTCGGCCGGGGCCTCCACGGGCTCGCCCACGCGCATCGTCACCGGGATGTGGCTGCGCTTGAGGTTCTTCGGACGGCCCTTGGTCCACAGCCGCTGGGTGCCCCACAGCGCCACCGGGATCAGCGGGACCCCGGCCTCCTGCGCCATGCGCGCGGCACCCGACTTGAAGCTCTTGAGCGTGAAGGACTGGGAGATCGTCGCCTCGGGGAAGACGCCGATGATCTCGCCGGCCCGCAGCGAGTCCAGGGCGTGCTGGTAGGCGGCCTCGCCCTGCTTGCGGTCGACGGGGATGTGCTTCATCGCGCGCATCAGCGGACCGGACACCTTGTGCCGGAACACCGACTCCTTGGCCATGAAACGGACCAGGCGCTTCTGCGGCCGCGCCGTCAGGCCGGCGAAGATGAAGTCGAGGTATCCGATGTGGTTCGACACCAGGACCGCACCGCCCTTGCGGGGGATGTTCTCGGTGCCCTTCATGTCGATGCGGATGTCCAGCGCGCGGAAGAGTCCGTGCGCGGCGCCGATCACCGGAGGGTAGACGAGCTCAGCCATGGTGGGGAGACCCCGCTTTCTGCCTGGGGAGGTGCTCCCGGCCGGAAGTTACGGAAGCGTAGGTACGCGACCATGGGGATCGTGCCCCATACGCGGCCCGCTGGCCAGTCCAGACGCCCCTACCCGGCGAGATTCTCATCACGCCGGGAATGTCGCGGGCCCGTGGGGCGCTCCGTTCCACGGACGAGCGTACGAGGATGATGTACGCGGACGAAATGCGGCGAGGGGAGCGCGGGTGCTCGAGCAGGAAGACGCGCGGACCCGGCTGGGCGCGGCCGAACTGGGCGTAGAACCGGGGGAGCGGGCCAGCCTGGTGCAGTTCTCCAGCGCCTTCTGCCAGCCCTGCCGGGCCACGCGGCGGATCCTCGCCGAGGTCGCGGCGATGGTGGACGGGGTGGCGCACATCGAGATCGACGCGGAGGAGCGGCTCGCCCTGGTGCGGGCCCTCGGGATCGAGAAGACCCCGACCGTGCTGGTCCTGGACCGGACGGGTCGGATCGTGCGGCGGGCTGCCGGAATGCCGCGCAAGGTGGACGTGATCGCCGCCCTCGGAGCCGCCGTATGACGCGCGGCCCGGCCGTCGGGAGGCCCGACGCGGCGGGGCCGGAGGCGCCGGTGCGCGCGCCCGCACACAGCGTGACGCGCCTGACATCTGCCCGATCTCGCTTGACTGCGTCCACGGGAGATCGCCACGCTGGCGGCATGCGGTATGAACTCCTGCTCTACGGACGGGTCCATGTGGACCTGGTCCGCCACGCGAGCGCGCGCTGTCGGGGCCACTGAACAGCCCGGCCCCCGATCCCCGACAGTGCCCGCGTGTCCCGCGGCAGAAGGCAGAACCCTGATGACTGCTCCGACGGTCCCGACGGTCCCGACGGCTCCGTCCCCCCGTTCCCCCCTCTCCCCCCGCTCCGGCGCCGCAACGGTCACCGACACGGCCCGCACCGGCTCGCCCGACCTGCTGCGTTCGGTCTTCCGGCAGCACGCCGCGGGGGTCGCGGTGATCACCGCCCAGGACGGCGGGCGCCCGGTGGGGTTCACCGCCACCTCGCTCAACTCCGTTTCCGCCGATCCGCCGCTGCTGTCCTTCACGATCTCCACCGGGGCCTCCAGCTGGCCCGCGGTGCGCGACAGCGAGTACCTCGGCGTCCACATACTGGGCGAGCACCAACGGGAGCTGGCGGGCCTGTTCGCCCGCAGCGGAGCCGACCGCTTCGGCCCGCCGACCGGTTGGGCCGGTGGCCCGCACGGGGTACCGGTGCTGGACGACGTACTGGCGTGGCTGGTCTGTCGGGTGGTCGCACGTGTGCCCGCCGGCGAACATCGTGTGATCATCGCTGAGGCGGTCGTCGGGGATCCGGCCGGGGAAGGTCGTCCCCTGCTGTACCACCAGGGGCGCTTCAACGCGTTGCGCGACTGAATCGTCCCTGCTTGGCAGGGTCGGGCGGCGTTGGGCAGATCACAGCTCACCAGCCTTGCGGCTTGGCGGGACCCACGGTGTACTGACGAGTAACATTCCCTTCGGAGCGCGGGCCGCCCCGACCGGGATCCGCCCGACAAGGCGCCTATGCTGCCTGCATAAGGCGGTACCAGAAAAGACGATGCGGTAGGAGAGCCGGCGTGAGCCTGAGGATCGTTGTCTGTGTGAAGTACGTGCCCGACGCCACGGGCGACCGGCAGTTCACCGAGGACTTGACCGTCAACCGTGACGACGTCGACGGCCTGCTGTCGGAGCTCGACGAGTACGCCGTCGAGCAGGCGCTGCAGATCGCCGACGAGGCCGACGATGCCGAGATCACCGTTCTGACGGTGGGCCCCGAGGACGCCAAGGACGCGCTGCGCAAGGCGCTCTCGATGGGCGCCGACAAGGCCATCCACGTCGAGGACGACGACCTGCACGGCAGCGACGTCATGGGCACCTCGCTGGTGCTCGCCAAGGCGATCGAGAAGGCCGGCTACGACCTGGTCATCACCGGTATGGCGTCGACCGACGGCACCATGGGCGTGCTGCCGGCGATCCTGGCCGAGCGCCTGGGCGTCCCGCAGGTCACCCTGCTCTCCGAGGTCAAGGTCGAGGACGGCACCGTGACCGGCCGCCGCGACGGCGACACCGCGAGCGAGCAGCTGGAGGCCTCCCTCCCCGCGCTCGTCTCGGTGACGGACCAGTCGGGCGAGGCCCGCTACCCGTCCTTCAAGGGCATCATGGCCGCCAAGAAGAAGCCGGTCGAGTCCTGGGACCTGTCCGACCTGGACCTGGAGTCCGGCGAGGTCGGCCTCGAAGGCTCCTGGACCGCGGTCGACTCCGCGGCGCAGCGCCCGGCCCGTACCGCCGGCACGATCGTCAAGGACGAGGGCGAGGGCGGCAAGCAGCTGGCCGAGTTCCTGGCCGGCCAGAAGTTCATCTAAGAACCTCGGCCACCCCTCTTAGCCCCCAGACACTTCGCAATCGCAGGAGAGCAGTCCCATGGCTGAAGTTCTCGTCTACGTCGACCACGTGGACGGCGCCGTCCGCAAGCCCACCCTCGAGCTGCTGACGCTGGCCCGCCGCATCGGCGAGCCCGTCGCCGTCGCCCTGGGCGCCGGTGCCGACGCCACCGCCGCGGTGCTCGCCGAGCACGGTGCGGTCAAGGTCCTCACCGCCGACGCCCCCGAGTTCACCGAGTACCTCGTGGTACCGAAGGTGGACGCGCTCCAGGCCGCCTTCGAGCTCGTGTCCGCCGCCGGCTCCCTGGCCGCCGTGCTCGTCCCGTCCTCCGCCGAGGGCAAGGAGATCGCCGCGCGCCTGGCCGTCCGCATCGGTTCGGGCATCATCACCGACGCCATCGACCTGGAGGCGGGTGACGAGGGTCCGGTCGCGACGCAGTCCGCCTTCGCCGCGTCGTTCACCACCAAGTCCCGCGTCTCCAAGGGCACTCCGGTCATCACCGTGAAGCCGAACTCGGCCCCGGTCGAGGCCGCCCCCGCCGCCGGCGCCGTCGAGGCGCTCGCCGTCACCTTCGGCGCCCTGGCCACCGGCACCAAGGTCACCGGTCGCACCCCGCGCGAGTCGACCGGTCGCCCCGAGCTGACCGAGGCCGCGATCGTCGTCTCCGGCGGCCGTGGCGTCAACGGTGCCGAGAACTTCCACATCATCGAGGACCTCGCGGACTCCCTCGGTGCGGCCGTCGGCGCCTCGCGTGCCGCCGTGGACGCCGGCTGGTACCCGCACTCCAACCAGGTCGGCCAGACCGGCAAGTCGGTCTCCCCGCAGCTGTACATCGCCTCCGGCATCTCGGGCGCGATCCAGCACCGGGCCGGCATGCAGACCTCGAAGACCATCGTGGCCATCAACAAGGACGCCGAGGCCCCGATCTTCGACCTCGTCGACTACGGCGTCGTCGGCGACCTCTTCGCCGTCGTCCCGCAGCTGACCGACGAGATCAAGGCGCGCAAGGGCTAGTCGCCCCGACCCCCGGGACGAGGACGCGACGCGTACCGGGTGCACGAACGAGTGAGGGCCTTCCGGGCCCGGTGTGGACGGTGACGTCCCCACCGGACCGGGAGGCCCTCGTCGTCTTCGGCCCCCGTCGTGCCCGTACGGGGGGTGCTCCGCCAACCCCTCTCGTTCGGCCGGCGGAGGGGCGTACGCTGCGATCAGCCCGGGGAGGGCCCGGGAGCGGGGGAGGGAGTTCTTCCGATGCGGGGCGCGTTACTGGAGGGGCGCTACCGGCTGGAGCGCAGGCTCGGGGCCGGTGGGATGGGCGAGGTGTGGCAGGCCCGGGACCTGAGGCTCGACCGGGAGGTCGCGGTCAAGGTGATCTCCCGGGGCGTGGCCGGTGACCACCTCCTGGAAGAGCGGTTCAGAAAAGAGGCCCGCACGGCCGCGGGCCTGACCCATCCCCGGATCGTGACCGTCCACGACCACGGCGAGGTCGAGGTCGACGGCCGCCCGGTGCTCTTCCTCGTGATGGAGCTCGTGCGCGGGCGGCCCCTGACCGCCGTGCTGCGCGACCACCGCTCGGGTGCGGACCCCGCCGCCGTGGTCCGGTGGGCGGTCCAGATCTGTGAAGGCCTGGCCGCCGCGCACCGGGCCGGTGTGGTCCACCGGGACATCAAGCCGGCCAACATCATGGTCCACGGGCCCGCCGAGGCCGACGTCACCATCTGCGACTTCGGCATCGCCCGCCTCGCGGAAGAGACCGGGACCGGTCTGACGGCCACGGGCGCGGCCATCGGCACGCCGACCTACATGTCCCCGGAGCAGGCGCGCGGCGACCGTCGCATCGACGGCCGCAGCGACCTGTACTCCCTCGGCTGCATGCTGTACGAACTGCTGGCCGGCCGGCCGCCGTTCACCGGTTCCGGGCTGTCGGTGCTCTCGCAGCACCTCACCGGTGAGCCCGCCCCGATCAGGGACCTCCGGCCCGCGGTGCCCGAGGAACTGGAACGGCTGGTGCTGGAGCTGCTGGCCAAGGAGCCCGCGGCACGACCGGCCGACGCGGAGCAGGTGATCGACCGGTTGCGCAAGGCGGCGACCGGTGCCCGATCCCGATCGCGGTCCCGTTCCCGCTCCCGTGCGGTGACCGGTCCGGCGCCCGGGCGCGACACCGAGACCGCATTGGGAACCGATCCGCCTCCGCCGGCCCCCGCCGTGCGCGCGGGGACCGGCCACCCGATTCCGGCCTCGTCGGTACCCGGCACCCGGCCGCGGCTCCTGTGGGGCTCGTTGCTCGCCGCCGCCGGGGTGTACACCCAGCTCGTCGTCCTGGGCGAATGGGGCTCGCTGACCCTCAGGGCGCTCGGGGCCGCGCTGCTCGCCTGCCTGCTGGCGTTCCTCGTCTCCAGGAGTTCCGCCGACGTGCCCGACGAGGAGAGCCGGGGGGTCGCGGCGGCGCTGACGGCCGGTGTCCTCATCGGCGTACTGCTGCTGTTCTGGCCGCCGGCCCCGTGGTGGGCGGGGGTGCTGGTCCTGCTCCTGTCGGGGTTCGTGCTGCTGTTCCTGTCGCACTTCGTCCGAGGGCTGGTGGGCGCGCTGGCCCGGCGGGACCCCTGGGTGGCCTGGCTCGGTACGGAGTCCGGGCTGTTCAACGCGGTGGTGTTCGCCGGCATCCTGGCGGCCGACGGCAGGGCCGTCTACGCGGCGGTGGGCTGGGGGCTGGCGATGTGGCCGGCCGCGGCCCTCGTCACGGCCGTCTTCGTTCCCCGCCTGCGGGCGGTGCAGGCCCCGGCCTGATCCGGATCCGCAGCGGCTGACCTGCGTACTCTCCGGCTCCGGGGCCGTGTGGTGTTTGTCACCGCGTGGCCCCGAGTCGTTTGTCCAGGACGGCAGGGGGACCATTGACGGAGCGGAACCCCGTGACTAAATTCTGCTATGCGGATCTAAGCTTCCGTGAAGTGGAAAAGAGGAGAGTGCACGATGGGTCAGCAGGAGAAGGTGGCGACGAGCCTCGCAGGCGCGGTCAGCGAGGGCATCAGCGCCTCCCTCGCGCCGGTGGACGCGGAACTCGCGCGCCACTACCCGGGCGACCCCGGCACCCGGCAGCCCATCCACACGGTCTACGTACCCGGTGACGTCTTCGCCGCGGACACCATCCGCTCCTGGGGCGACCAGGCCCTCGCCGCGCTCGACGAGCACGCCCCGGACGCCGCCACCTTCGCCAAGGTGCTCGGCATCTCCGACGAGCTGGCCGTACCCGTCTACGACCGGGTCCGCGCCAAGCTGCGCAGCGAGCCCGTCGAGGACCTCCGCGTCGACTTCGAGGACGGCTTCGGCGTCCGCTCCGACGAGGAGGAGGACCAGGCCGCGGCCCGCGCCGCCCGCCTCGTCTCGGAGGCCTTCTCCAACGGCACCAACGCGCCGTACATGGGCATCCGCATGAAGTGCATGGAGTCCAACGTCCGCGACCGCGGCATCCGCACCACGGACATCTTCCTCTCCGGCCTGCTGGAGCACGGCGGCCTCCCCGAGGGCCTCGTCCTGACCCTTCCGAAGGTCACCTACGCCGAGCAGGTCAGCGCCTTCGTCAAGCTGTTGGAGGCCTTCGAGACCACCCGGGGCCTGCGCCCGGGCCGGATCGGCTTCGAGATCCAGATCGAGACCAGCCAGTCCATCGTCGCCTCCGACGGCACCGCCACGGTCGCCCGGATGATCGAAGCCTCCAAGGGCCGCGCCACCGGCCTGCACTACGGCACCTTCGACTACAGCGCCTGCGTCGGCGTATCCGCCGCGTACCAGTCGAGCGACCACCCCGCCGCCGACCACGCGAAGGCGATCATGCAGGTCGCGGCCGCCGGCACCGGCGTACGCGTCTCCGACGGCTCGACCAACGTCCTGCCGATCGGCACCACCGAGCACGTCCACGAGGCCTGGAAGCTGCACTACGGCCTGACCCGCCGTGCCCTGGCCCGCGCCTACTACCAGGGCTGGGACATGCACCCGGCGCACCTGCCGACCCGCTACGCGGCCGTCTTCACCTTCTACCGCGAGGGCCTGGAGGCCGCCGCCGCGCGCCTGAAGGCGTACGTGGCCAAGATCGAGGGCGACGTGATGGACGAGCCGGCCACCGCCAAGGCCCTGGCCGGCTACCTGGTCCGCGGGCTCGACTGCGGCGCGGTGGGCACCGACGAGGTCACCGCCCTCACCGGCCTGACCCGCGCGGAACTGGACGCCTTCGCCATCCCGCGCCGCTCGGCCACCCTGACGGCCACCAACTGATCCCGGCACCACGAGCGGCCCGGCCCCGGACCACCGGGGCCGGGCCGCCGCCGCGTGCGGGCCCGGCAGCACCCAGAACCGCAGGCTCCCGTCGGGAGCGAAGGCGACGCCTCGGGCGGCGCCGGTGTGCCCCGTCGGCGGCAGGCACGCGGAGGCCCCGCCCTCGTGGGCGTCCCACGACCGCACGGCGCCGTCCGCACCGGCGCTGGCGAACGGTCGGCCGTCGGGGGTGAACGCCACACGCCTGCCCGGAGAGACCGGGAGACCGGGCGACCGGGCGACCGGGCGGCTCGGGGGCCGTCGCGCCCGTCCCGCGTCCACAGGGCCGCGGGGCCGAGCTCCGACGGGAACTCCGGTCCGCACGGCCCTTCGTCCGGCAGCGGATGCGTCCCGGGCAGCGCGGCGCGTACACGCGCTCGCCGCCCGGCGAGGGCTCCACGGGGGTGACGGGTCAGTCGGCCGGGGCGAGTTCGCCCGAGCCCCGGGCGATCAGCCGGGTCGAGAGTTCGATGCGGCACGGGGTCAGGTCCGCGCCGGCCAGGCGCTGGAACAGGCGGTCCGTGGCCACCCGGCCCAGGGCCGCCGGGTCCTGGGCGACCACCGTCACGCCCGGACGGAGCAGATCGGCCAGCTCGAAGTCGTCGAAGCCGACCAGTGCCACCGGCCGGCCGTGCGCCGCGAGGACCCGCACCACGGTCACCGTCACCCGGTTGTTGCCGGCGAAGACGGCGGTCACCGGGTCCGGGCCCGTGAGCATCGCCGCGGCCGCCGCCGCGACCCGTTCCGGGGCCGTGGATCCGAGCGAGACCCAGGACTGAGCCACCGGCAGGCCCGCGTCCGTCATCGCCGCGCGGTAGCCGCGCAGCCGCTCCGCCACCGTGTGGATACGGGGTTGGTCGCCGATGAAACCGATCCGGCGGTGGCCGCCCGCGATCAGGTGGGCCACCCCGTTCCGCGCGCCGCCGAAGTTGTCCGACAGCACCACGTCCGCGTCGATCCGCCCGGCCGGGCGGTCCACGAACACCGTGGACACGCCGGCCCGCATCTCCGGCTCCAGATAGCGGTGGTCGTCCCCGGCCGGGATCACGATCAGCCCGTCCACCCGGCGGGCGCACAGCGCGAGCGCCAACTCCCGCTCCCGGTCCGGGTCTTCGGCGCTGGAGCCGTTGATGAGCAGCGCCCCGTGCGCGCGGGCCACCTCCTCCACCGCCCGGTTCAGCGGGCCGTAGAAGGGATCGGCGAGATCCTCCAGGATCAGGCCCACCGTGGCGGTACGGCCCTTGCGCAGCACGCGGGCACTGTCGTTGCGGCGGAAGCCGAGGGCCTCGATGGCCTGCTGGACCCGTCGCTCGGTCTCGGGGGTCACTCCCGGCTCACCGTTGACCACGCGCGACACCGTCTTCAGGCCGACGCCCGCCTGGGACGCCACGTCCTTCATGGTCGGCCGGTTGCCGTAGCGGGGCTCGGACGGGCGGCGGTTGTGGGGCACGGTGGCGAATCCTCCGGGGCTCACGGGCGGGGCTGTGACCTTGAGGATAAGCACTGGGCCGATCGTGAGGTTTTCGTGGCAGGCTGGGGCGGGCAAGCCACTGGGGGCTCCGGACGAGCCATGGGGAGAGGGGTAGACGTGATTGTCTGGATCAACGGCACATTCAGCGCCGGAAAGACCAGCACGGCCCGCGAACTGACCGGAATCCTGCCGGACAGCACCCTGTTCGACCCGGAGTTCATCGGCGACGCGCTGCGCGTGCTGCTACCGCCCAAACGACTGGCCGAGGTCACCGACTATCAGGACCTCCCGAGCTGGCGGCGGTTGGTGGTGGACACGGCCGCGGCGATGCTCGCCGAACTGGGCGGGGTGCTCGTCGTTCCGATGACGCTGCTGCGCCAGGAGTACCGGGACGAGATCTTCGGCGGGCTGGCGGCCCGTCGGATCCCGGTGCGGCACGTGTTGCTGGCTCCTGCGGAAACGATCCTGCGGGAGCGGATCGCGACACGGCAGGAGCTCGGGGAGCCCGCGGAGGTCGACCTCCGGGTCCGCCAGTGGGCGTACGACCACATCCCGGTCTACCAGCAGGCCCTCGGCTGGCTGACCGGCGACGCGCACGTCATCGACAACGGGGTGCTGACCCCGCGGGAGACGGCGGAGCGCATAGCCGAGGCCGTCCGTTCGGAGACGGCGAAGGTCTGCGACATCGTGCAGACCCCGGAGCCCACCCGGGAGACGGTGGCGGCCGGGGTGCTGCTCTTCGACGAGCAGGACCGGGTGCTGCTGGTGGATCCGACGTACAAGGCGGGCTGGGAGTTCCCGGGCGGAGTCGTCGAAGCGGGCGAGGCACCCGCGGCCGCGGGCGTACGGGAGGTCGCGGAGGAAGTGGGCGTCGTACTGGAACGGGCGCCCGGGCTGCTGGTGGTCGACTGGGAGCCGCCCCAGCCGCCCGGCTACGGCGGGCTGCGCCTGCTCTTCGACGGAGGTCGCCTCTCGGCCGAGGCGACGGCCCGGCTCCGGCTGCCCGGCCCGGAACTGCGGGCCTGGCGCTTCGTCACGGAGGCCGAGGCCGCCGGCATGCTCCCGCAGCACCGCTACGAACGCCTGCGCTGGGCCCTGCGCGCCCGCGAACGCGGCCGCCCCCTCTACCTGGAGGCGGGCGTCCCCACCGGCTGATCCGGCCGAGCCGTCCGCCCCACCCGTCCCGCCCGCCCCGGCTACTCCGACTGCTCCGACGGACGCAGGGCGGCGACGACGAGGCCTTCGAGGGCCTCGCGCGGCACCTCGCCGCCGCCCACCAGCCGGTCGAAGACCAGCCCGTCGATGCAGGTCAGCATGGTGTGGGTGCGGTTCTCGACGTCCGTCACGCGCACGCCGTGCCCGGCGAGGAACAGCCGGACGGCTCCGCGGCCGGCGTTCTCGCGCGGTACGAGGATCTCGCGCAGCTCCGGGTCGCGCACGCTCTCCACGGTGCAGGCGTACCGGGCGAGCGAGCGGCGGCGGCCCTCTCCGGTGAGCCGGCGGCGGGTGAGCACCACCATGCCGTCCACCAGTTCCCCGGCGGTGCGCGGGAGCGGGAACTGCGCGGCCGTCGCCTGCAGTTCCGCCTGATCGAGGTGGACGAGCCGGGTCACCAGCGCCGTGAGCAGCGCGGCCCGGGTGCGGTAGTACGCCGACGTGGTGCCGGGCGGCACGGCCGCCCGGCGGTCGACCGCGCGGTGGGTCAGGCCGCGCATGCCCTCGTCGGCGAGTACGTCGAGAGCCGCGTCCGCGAGGAGGGTGCGCCGATCGGTAGCCATGGTTCCCATGGTCTCTTTCTACACCTGTAGTAACCCGGTGTCGGCTCGGGTAGGGTCGATCTTCTACAGGTGTAGAAGGGGTGGGGTTCGACATGGGCCGTACGGCAGTGGTCGTCGGAGGGGGCATCGGCGGGCTGGCCGCCGCGATCGGGCTGCGCCGCATCGGCTGGGAGGTGACGGTCGTCGAGCGCGCCGGCGTGCTGGACGACGCGGGAGCGGGCATCTCGCTGGCCGCCAACGGCCTACGGGCACTGGACGCACTCGGCGTCGGCGAGGCGGTGCGGGAAGCCTCCCGAGGCCAGTACACCGGTGGCACCCGCACGCCCGGGGGCGGTTGGCTGGCCCGGATGGACGGCGCGGAGCTGGAGCGGGCCGTGGGCACGCCGATCATGGGCATCCCCCGCTCCACCCTGCACCGGCTGCTGCGCGCGGCCCTGCCCGCCGGGACGCTGCTCACCGGCGCCGAGGCGGGACCCGTCACGCAGGTCAGCCCCGGGACCGTCCGGGTCGACCGGGGCGGCACGCCCCTGGACGCCGACCTCGTGGTGGCGGCCGACGGCATCGGCAGCAAGATCCGCGGCCGCCTCTTCCCGGCCCACCCGGGACCGGTCCACAGCGGCTCCGCGGTGCTGCGCGCCGTCACCGCGCACCCCATCGCCCTGCGCACCGACTTCGAGCTGACCTGGGGGCGCGGCGCCGAGTTCGGGCACATCGCCTTCCCCGACGGCCGGGCCGAGTGGCACGCGGTCCTCGCCCTCCCCGCCGGGACGCGGTTCGCCGACCCGCTGGCCGAACTGCACCGGCGGTTCCATCACTGGCACGACCCGATCCCCGCCCTGCTCGACGCCACCCGGCCCGAGGACGTGCTCCACCACGACATCGGCGAACTCCGCACACCGCTCCCGTCGTACGCGGTCGGCCGGATCGGGCTGCTCGGCGACGCGGCGCACGCGATGACCCCGAACCTCGGGCAGGGTGCCTGCCAGGCGCTGGAGGACGCGGTCACCCTGGCCGCCGCGCTCACCACCGAACCCACCGTCGAGGCCGCGCTCGTCCGCTACGACGCCGAACGCCGGCCGCGCAGCCAGGCGGTCGCCGACGCCGCACGACAAGCCGGACGGATGGGCCATCAGCTCGCCCATCCGCTGGCCGTCGCCCTGCGCAACACGGCCGTGAGGCTGACTCCCTCCCGGACCGCCGTGCGCATGATCCTCCGGCACCACGCCTGGGAACCACCGGGGCTGGGCTGACCCTCGGGGCCCGCCGGGAGCGTGCGGGCGGCCCCCGGAGGCGGACCTCAGCCGGACGCGGCCGCCTCCTGCGCCGTCTTGGCGAGGGCCTCCGCCGTGTTCTCCGTCAACGGGTCGCCATGGCCGAAGCAGGCGATCGACGGGGCGAGCGCGGCCAGGCGCTGGAAGGCGGCGATCGCCCGGGCGCGGTCCACGTTGAAGACGCCCAGCATCAGCGGGCCGACGGCGGCGACGCAGTCACCCGTGAAGAGGACGCCGTGGCGCGGAAGGTGGATCCCGATGCTGCCGTCGGTGTGGCCGGGGGCGTGGACGACGTACGCCCCGTCCCCGAAGCCCAGCGCCTCCCCGTCCTCCACCTCGTGGTCGACCCGGGTGGGCGGTGCCTCGGGGACGGTCAGAGCGTGCGCGTATAGCGGTATCTCCCAGTCCAGCAGCACCGGTTCGGGCACCGGCCGCTCGCCCCGGATCACCGGCGCGTCCAGGCGGTGCGCCAGCACCCGCGCACCCCAGCGGGCGGCGAGCTCACCCGCCGCCCCGACGTGGTCGCCATGGCAGTGCGTGAGGACGATCCGCTCCAGCCGCTCGGGCGCCAGCCCGAGGGACCGGATCGCCTGCTCGATCCGGTCGGCGGATCCGGCATGGCCCGCGTCGATCAGGGTGAGGGCTTCACCGTCCTGCCAGAGATAGGCCTGGCCGATGGGGAAGCGGAGCATGTGGAGCCGGTTCGGCAGTACTTCGACAAGATCCATACGGCGAACGTACGACCGTCCGCCCGCCGTGTGCGGGCGGATTCACCAGGAGCGAAGTACGCCCAGAGCGCACTGCCCCCCGGGCGTACACGATGCGGTCGCCAAGACACCCCCCAGGGGTCAGGCGCGCTTGGACTCCGCGTAGTTGACGAGGAAGAGGGCCTCCGCCACCGACAGGCGCTCCAGCTCCTGCGGCGACACGCTCTCGTTGACCGCGTGGATCTGCGCCTCCGGCTCGCTCAGCCCGATCAGCAGCATCTCCGCCTCCGGGTACAGGGACGTCAGCGTGTTGCACAGCGGGATCGACCCGCCCATGCCGCTGATCTGCATCTCCTGGCCGGGGTAGGCGGCTTCCAGGGCCGCGCGCATCGACGCGTACGCCGGGCTGTCGGTGTCCGCCCGGAACGGCTGGCCCTGGCCGACGACCTCCAGCTCGAGGCGCGCCTGCCACGGGGTGTGCGCCTCCAGGTGGGCCTGCAGCAGCTTGACGGCCGCGCCGGTGTCCACGCCCGGCGGCACCCGCAGGCTGATCAGGGCGCCGGCGCTCGCGTGCACCGACGGCGTCGCGCCGATCACCGGGGGGCAGTCGATGCCGAGGACCGTGACGGCCGGGCGGGCCCACAGCCGGTCCGCGATCGTGCCCTCGCCGATGAGCTCGACACCGTCCAGGACCTTCGCGTCGGCGCGGAAGTCCGCCTCCGGGTACTGCAGGCCGTCCCACACCTCGTCCGAAGCCAGCCCGTCCACGGTCGTCGAACCGTCCGCCGCGCGCAGCGAGTCGAGTACGCGGATCAGCGCGGCCAGCGCGTCGGGGGCGGCGCCGCCGAACATGCCCGAGTGCAGGTTGCCGCCCAGCGTGTCGATCTTCACCTTGACCAGGCACATGCCGCGCAGGGTGGCCGTCACCGTCGGCAGGCCGAGGCGGAAGTTGCCCGCGTCGCCGATGACGATGGTGTCGGCGGTCAGCAGCTCCGGGTGTGCCTCGGCGTACTGCTGGAGGCCGCCGGTGCCCTGCTCCTCCGAGCCCTCGACGATCACCTTCACGCTCACGGGCACGCCGCCGTTGGCCTTCAGCGCGCGCAGCGCCAGCAGGTGCATGATGAACCCGCCCTTGCAGTCGGCCGAGCCGCGCCCGTACCAGCGGCCGTCGCGCTCGGTCAGTTCGAAGGCGGGGGAGGTCCAGGCCGCGTCGTCGAGCGGCGGCTGGACGTCGTAGTGCGCGTAGAGCAGCACGGTCGGCGCGCCCTCGGGGCCGGGCAGGAAGCCGTAGACCGACTGGGTGCCGTCGGGGGTGTCGAGCAGCGCCACGTCCTGGAAGCCCTCGACGCGCAGGGCGTCGGCCACCCAGTTCGCGGCGGCCTCGCTCTCGCTCTTGGGGAACTGCGCCCAGTCCGCCACCGACTGGAAGGCCACCAGCTCGGTCAGCTCCTGCTTGGCGCGGGGCATCAGCGAGGCGATGGTCTCGGCGATCGGATTCTGGGACATGGGCACGCTCCTTTTGGGTGCGACGTTGTTCTCCGTGTACGCCGCCCGCATCCGCGGGGTGTGCGTATGCCGGGTACGGCTAAAGGCAGTCTTGATCCTCGCACAGCGGAACGGGGCGGTGTCTCGCCGTAGGATTTCCCCGGCATCGGAGCAACCGGGTGATCAGGAGCAGCAACACATCGTGAGCAGCGACGACGTACGCGACGCAGACGCAGGCGCAGGCATGGACGCAGGCGCGAGTGCAGGCGCAGGCGAGGGCACGGGCACGGGGCAGGACGCCCAGCGGGCGGGCGACGGGGCGGCCGGGGAGAGCGCAGAGGTGTGGGACGTGGTCGTGGTCGGGGCGGGACCCGCCGGGTCCTCGGCCGCGTACGCGGCGGCGACGGCCGGGCGGCGCGTCCTGCTGTTGGAGAAGGCCGAGCTGCCCCGCTACAAGACCTGCGGCGGCGGCATCATCGGCCCCTCGCGCGACGCCCTGCCCCCGGGCTTCGTGCTGCCCCTCAAGGACCGCATCCACGCGGTCACCTTCTCGATGGACGGGAAGCTGACCCGCACCCGGCGCTCGAAGCACATGCTGTTCGGGCTCATCAACCGCCCGGAGTTCGACGCCGGCCTGGTCGCCGAGGCGGAGAAGGCAGGCGCCACCGTCCGGACGGGTACGGCCGTGGCCCGCGTCGAACAGCACGGGGCGGCCGTTCCCGACCGCCGCACCGTCGCCGTGGTGCTCGCCGACGGGGAGACCGTGCTGGCCCGCGCGGTGGTCGGCGCGGACGGCAGCGCGAGCCGGATCGGCGCGCACGTCGGGGTGGAGATGGACCAGGTGGACCTGGGCCTGGAGGCGGAGATCCCCGTCCCCGAGACGGTCGCGGAGGACTGGAAGGGGCGGGTCCTGATCGACTGGGGCCCGCTGCCCGGCAGTTACGGCTGGGTCTTCCCCAAGGGCGACACCCTGACCGTCGGGGTCATTTCGGCCAAGGGCGAGGGCGCCGCGACCAAGCGCTACCTGGACGACTTCATCGCCCGGCTCGGACTCGCCGGCTTCGAACCGGACGTCTCCTCCGGGCACCTGACCCGCTGCCGCAAGCCCGATTCGCCGCTCTCGCGGGGCCGGGTGCTGGTGGCGGGCGACGCGGCCGGACTGTTGGAGCCGTGGACCCGGGAGGGCATCTCCTTCGCGCTGCGTTCCGGGCGGCTGGCGGGGGAGTGGGCGGTGAAGATCTCCGAGGCGCAGGACGCCGTGGACGCGCGCCGCCAGGCGCTCAACTACGCCTTCGCGGTGAAGGCCGGGCTGGGCGTGGAGATGGGGGTCGGCAAGCGGATGCTGAACCTCTTCGAGGTGCGGCCGCGGATGCTGCACGCGGCGATCACCGGTTTCGGTCCGGCGTGGCGGGCCTTCGCCCGGATCACGCGGGGCTCGACGACGCTGGCCGAGCTGGTGCGTACGTACCCGTTGGCCCGCAAGGCGCTGCACGTGATGGACGCCCGGCAGGCGGCGGCAGCCGCACGCAGCAGCAGCAGCGGCGGCAAGGGCTAGAGGGCGTCGTCCGCGGGGGCGGAGGTACGGCCGACGGCCTCGACTGGCGGGGCGGCTCGAACCTCCTCGCGGTGGACCGGCCGGAGGTCGTCCTCGCGGCGTTCCGGCGCGGCGAGCCGAAGGCCGGGGTGGCGGTGATCGGGCTCGCCGTCCACCACGCCGACCCCGAGGCCGTGCTCCCCGTGGTGGCGAGGGCGCTGGAGTCGGCGGACCGGGAGGTCCGCCGGCAGGGGGTCATCGCCCTGGCCCACGTCGCCCGGCTCCACCGCACGGTGGACCGGCGCTGTCTGGAACTGCTGCGGGGCTGCCCCCGCGGCAACGAGGCCGACGACGACCTGTGGTCCTTCGTGCCGCACCGGGGGCTGCCGCTCTGGCTGTGGCGGCACCACCTGTGGGAGCGGCTGGTGGAGCGGATGCGCCGGCCGTTCGACTGAGTGGCCGACCGGTACGGGCGGGGCGGTTGCCGTCCGGGCGCCCGCCTTCCACCGCGGCGGTCACGAGCCAGCCGGTCACGGGTCAGCCGGATACGGGCCAGCCGGTCATGGGTCAGCCGGACACCGTGATCCGGAAGACGGGGTGGTCGCCGGCGGCCGCCTGCAGTTCGGCGTCGGAGGACTTGGCCGTGACGCCCTGGAAGAACCGGTTGACCTCCCAGCCCCACTTCTCCAGGTAGGCGCGCATGATGTCGGCCTTCTGCACCGGGTCGGTGATCTCGGTGACGGTGAACGCGCGCACCTTGCGCCCCACGCGCAGCTCGCCGCCGCCCGCCACCCGCATGTTGCGGACCCACTGGGAGTGGCCGCGGGCCGAGACCAGGTACTGGGCGCCCTCGTAGGTGTGCGGGTTGACCGGGATCCGCTGCATCTCGCCGGACTTGCGGCCGCGCACCGACAGCTCGGCGGTGCCCGCCAGGCTGATGCCGAAGCGGGCCAGCTTGCCGAAGAGCGAGTTGAAGCGGGTCTCGAACGGGGTGGCCTGGACGTAGTACGGGGTGGGCGCGTTCATCGTGACCTCCGGGGCCGCTTTCTTCAATGGGAGAGCACTACTCTCGCTTGAGAGCAGTGTGCACGGATCGGCGCGCCAAAACAAGAGCAGTGCTCTCGAAATGGAGCGGCGATCTGTTTCCTGGGCAGTGCTCCGTTCGCGTGGCAGACTGACCCGCATGAACACCGTGCGAGGGGCCAGGGAGCGGGCCCGCATCGAGGTCACCGCCGCCATCAAGGACGAGGCGCGCCGCATGCTCGGGGCCGAGGGTGCCGCCAAGCTCTCCCTGCGCGCCGTCGCCCGCGAGCTGGGCATGGTCTCCTCCGCCCTCTACCGATACTTCCCCAGTCGGGACGAACTGCTCACCGCCCTCATCATCGACGCGTACGACAGCATTGGCGCGGCCGCCGAGGTGGTCGACGCCCGCGCGCGCGCCGCAGGGGCCCCGCCTCGCGCCCGCTGGATCGCGGTCTGCGAGGCCGTCCGCTCCTGGGCGCTGGAGCACCCGCACGAGTACGCCCTCATCTACGGTTCCCCGGTCCCCGGCTACAGCGCCCCCATGGACACCGTGGGCCCGGCCTCTCGCGTCGCCAACGTCTTCATCGGCATCCTCCGCGCCGCGTACGAGGGCCCCGGCCTCGCCCTCCCGCCGCTGCCGCCCGCCCTGCGCTCCGAGGCCGACCGGATGACCGCCGACTTCGCCGAGGGCCTGCCCCCGGCGGTCACCGCCGCTCTGGTCGCCGCCTGGGCCCAGTTGGTCGGGCTGGTGTCCTTCGAACTGTTCGGCCAGTTCAATCGGGTCGTCGAGGACCGCGCCGCCTTCTTCGCGCACGCCGCCGACCAGCTGGCGCACGGGGTCGGACTGCCGGCCGTATGACGGGAGGGCGGAGGCGCGGACCGTTGTGAAGATCCAGGAGTTCCAGGAAGTTCACATGATGAGGGGATGGCTCGCTCTCCTGTTCCCCATGTGAATGCGGGCGGTTCAGCCTTGAACGATGGGCCGCCCGTCTAGTGTTCCTCGGGTCGCCCCCTGCCGCCGCCGGAGGAAACGTTCATGCCCCGCGCCGTGAAGGCCTTGTACGCCGCCCTGGTCACTGCCTTGTTGGCCGCGTCGGCGCCCGCCATCATCGCCGCGGCACGTGACGTGCCCCGGCCGGCCGCCCCGGTGCCCGACCCGCTCCCCACCCCCCGGACGCCGGGCGTGCGGGGCCTGGAGATCGGCGTCCCCGCGTACGTCTGGGCGAACGACCTCATGCTGACCGACCTCACCGCCACCGCTCCGGCCCCCTCCGTGGTCGTGCTGAACCCGGGCAACGGCGACTCCCCGTTCGACGGCCCCTGGCGGGCCCGCGCCGACGCGCTGCGCGCCCGCACCACCTCCACCGGCGAGAAGACCCGGGTGCTCGGCTACGTCCACACCGATCACGGCAACCGCGACATCGCCGCGGCCAAGGCCTCCGTCGACAACTACCTCAAGACCCCCGACGGCCGTCTCCACGTCGACGGCATCTTCTTCGACGTCGTCAGCCGCGACTGCGGCCCCGCCAACTCCACCCGCGACTACTACGCCGAGCTGCGCCGCTACGTCCAGGACGCCATCGGCGCCGCCGACCCGGCCGCCCCCGACCTCGTCGTCAACAACCCCGGCACCGCCATAGCCGACTGCTACCTGGAGCCGGGTCACCGCACCGCGGACGTCTTCGTCACGTTCGAGGACACGTACGCCGCGTACACCGGCGCCGGCTGGCTCGGCGGCAACGTCTTCGACCACCCCTCCGGCTACCGTTCCGGCACCGAACTCGACCCGAGCGGAACGGCGTTCTGGCACCTGGTCCACGACGTCCCCGACCCCGAGGCGATGCGCGCCACCCTGCGCACGGCCTTCGCCCGCGGCGCGGGCTACGCGTACGCGACCAGCACGGTCATGCCCAACCCGTGGAACGCGGGCCCGACATGGAAGTACCGCACCCAGACCACGTACGCGGCCACCCTCGGCTGAGGGCGAAGGGGCGGCGAACCCGCGGGCTCCGTGGGGGTGGTGACCGGCAGGTCCGCACGTTCGCGAGCCCTTCGCCCGCCATGACGGCGGTCGATCGGCACCCTGTCAGTGCTCTGCGGCATGATGTCCGCCGTGAACACCGAGATGCTGATAGACGTCTGGCAGCGGCTTCTCGCCGACCCGCACAAGTCGTGGGTGCTGTTCGAGCACGGCACCTGTGTCGTGCTGACCGCTCCGGAGGGCGAGCTCGCTGCCCAAGCCGCGGGGATCCTGAAGGAGTTCGGCCCGGCACGTGCCGGATCTCCGGCAGGAGACTTCAGGGTGATCGACCTCGAGGACGCCGAGGGCTGGGCCGTCATCGGGCACCACCACGACGTCCTCACCTATGTCGGCCCTGATGAGCTCGTGGACGCGTCGGACATCGCCGTCGGGTTGTACGGACGTTCCAAGCGCCATCAGGACGGCATCGAACTCCATGTCGTCCACGTGGAGGACAGACGGGGCTCGGCGGACCCCGTGTGAGCGGCTGTCGGCCTTCCGGCGGCCTGGTCGGCACCGCCGGTGGATCACGCCGGCGGGCAGCCGAGCTCGACGCCGCCGAGGGAGGTCCTCCAACCGGGCGGCAGCGTCGGGTCGCGCGTTTCCGAGACCGTCAGCAGCTCCATGTCACCGGTCCGGGCCGCAGTCGGCCTCGGCGGCTGCGAGCCAGCCGAGGTACCAACCGGCGAAGTCCAGAGGAAAGCCGCCGGTGTCGAGCACCGGATGGAGGTCCTCGCCGTTGCAACGCGGATCACGCCACATCCGGCCGCGCTCCGATCCGGTGACGACCAGCCAGACCATCAGCCCGCAGCCCTCGTCACACAGGCCGAGCGCCCCGGCCGTGCGGCGCGGATCGTACTGCACCTCGCCCAGACGCTCCTCCCACGCCTCAAGGGCCGCGTCGAGATCGGCGAGGTCCTCTAACTCCTCCTTCAGCGGCCGCTCGGCCAGGATCCCCACCGTTGCCGCCGGATCCGCACCTCCCGGAAAGAGCTCGGCGAACATGCCCGGCTCGACCTCCTCGAGGAGCTCGCCGACCCACCGCCAGCCCGTAGACCCCTCCCGCCGCACCGGGAGGATGCCGTAGGACGGACCGGCTCCGCCAGCTCCGACCTGCAGGAGGAACGAGCGGTAGTCCTCGGGCAGATCAACGTCCAGCCACGCCTCGAGGTCGGCCACTTCGGCGGCGGTGAGAGGGTCATCGAGCGCAAAGCCGTGCGCCCCCGCCCCGAACACCTCGTCCTTGCCCGGCGCCGCGGCCAGAGCAAGAACCCGATCGCGCACCCCGGTCCAGTCGGTCATGGCGCCCGACCCTACCGGCCCGCCGTCGGATCGCGATCCCAGATCATCGCAGCGCTGTTATATTAGCGCTGTGACTTCTACGGATCCCACCGCGCTACCCGATCCCTGGCGTTCCCTGCACACGCTCCTGGCAGCCATGGACGCCGAGATCGAGCAGGTCTACGTGGAACGCGGCATCGCGGGGGTGCGGCCCCGGTTCGCCTATCCGCTCATCCGGCTCGCCCACACCGGACCGCTGACCATTCGCGAGCTGGCGAAGTCCCTGGACCGCTCGCACTCCGCGATCAGCCAGACCATCGCCGCCATGCGCAAGGAGGATCTGGTCACCTCCGAGCCGGGGCCCGACGCCCGCACCCGGCGCATCGACCTGACCGAGCGGGGCAGGTCGCTGGTGCCGTTCCTGGAGGCGGAATGGCGCGCCACCCATGCGACGGTCGCCGAGCTGGACGGCGAGGTCCCGTACGCGATGACCGCCGTCGTCGAGGAGGTGCGTCGCGCCTTGGAACGCCGGTCGATGCGGCAGCGGATCCTCCACCACCTCGTCGAGCCACCGCAATGAGGGTGCGCATCCGGTTGCTCGACACCCGCCCGCTGCGCAGCAGTCAGGCGTTTCGCGACCTGTGGATCGGTACCTCGGTTTCTCAACTCGGCCAGCAGATGGCCAATGTGGCGGTGCTGGCCCAGGTCTGGGACCTGACCGGCAGTCCCGTGGGTACCGGAGCCATCGGGCTCGCCACCGGCCTGCCGATGGTGCTGTTCGGGTTGTTCGGCGGCACGCTGGCCGATGCCGTTGACCGCCGTGCGGTGCTGCGGGCCACCACGGCGGGCCAGGTGCTGGCCGCCGCAGGGCTGTGTGCCCAGGCCCTGGCGAACAACCACAGCGTGCTCCTGTTGCTCGCCCTGGTCGCCGTCGGGACCGGTTGCAGCGCTCTCGGCGCTCCTGCCCGGCGCACCCTCCCGGTCCGGCTGTTGCCGGCCGACCAGGTCGCGGCCGGTCTTGCGCTGACCAACATCTCCTTCCAGGCGGCGATGCTGGCCGGGCCCGCGATCGCCGGGCTGATCATCGCCCGCTGGGATTTCCCTGCCGCGTACGCCGTCCAGGCGACGGCCACGGCGGTCTCGATGCTCGCGGTGATCCGCCTGCCTGCCATGCGGCCCGAAGGCACCGGCGCGGCAGGCGGCAGACGCCGGCCGGAGCGCGGCGGTTGGCGGATCGTCCTGCGCCGCCCGACGCTGTGGGGCGCGATGGCCACCGACCTGTCCACCACGCTGCTCGCCATGCCCATCGCGCTCTTCCCCTTGGTCAACGAGATCCGCTTCGGGGGGAACCCGCGGACCCTCGGCTTGTTCCTCTCGGCCGTCGCGGTCGGGGGAATCACGGCCGGTCTGCTCTCCGGCACGGTGACGCGCTGGCGCCGCGGCGGCCTCGTACAGCTGTCCGCAGCCTGCGTCTGGGGCCTGGCGCTGGCCTGTTTCGGGCTGGCGGAGCCGTTGTGGCTGGCGCTCGGCTGCCTGGCCGTGGCGGGCGCTGCCGACACCGTGTCCGTCGTCACCCGCAGCGCCCTGGTCCAACAGGAGACCCCGGACGCGTACCGGGGGCGGGTCTCCTCGGTCGAACACGTCATCGGTGTCGCCGGTCCCGAGCTCGGCAACTTCCGAGGTGGCCTGGTGGCGTCCGCCACCTCCGCCCCCTTCTCCCTGGTCCTCGGCGGACTGTCCGCCGTCATGGCGATCGCCGCCGTGGCCGCGACCAACGCACCCCTTCGCGCCTACCGCACGCCCTCCGTCGCCGCGAAGCCGGCCGCTCCCGGAGTCGTCGAAGCGCCGGCGGCCGCCGGTCAGGTTGCGGCAGGTGCCCGCCGAGACGGCGAGGCCTCCCTCGCTGCAGACCAGAGGTCCGCGTGACCGGCCCGCAAGCCGCGCACGGGAGCCCCCGGAACCGGTGCAGGTGTCAGACCGGCCGTCCGGCGGGCTGCGGATAGCCGATTTCGGAGACGTCCCGGGCCAGATCCGCCAGGGCGACCGCTGCGTTCAGCGACGATACGAGTTCCTGGTCCAACGGGCGCAACGCATACACATCGCTCACCGCCCCCAGATCCACGGGGACCTCGTAGTAGTCCTCGGCGAAGCGCTGGAACGCTTGTGGCGATCGGTCCACCAGGAGCGTGAACAGCGCTGTCGTCCCATCAGGATCGGTACGACCCGCGGGAAACTCGATCGACCCGTGCCGCCACTGATCGTCGGCCGCACCCCGCCACAAGCAGGCTGTGATGACGGGGACGCCGTCCTCGTCGGTGAACGCAGGCTCTTCCACGAAGGGCCGAAAGGCCTCGGGGACTTCGTCGATCACTCCCGGCCAAGGCGCACCACCGTTGCCGTACGGGTTCATCGCCGTTTCATGGCCGAAGCCGCGGATGTAACCTCCGGCTGCCGAAAACACGATGGAGTACGCGTCTCCCGATCCATCGCGCATCGAGGCCATCTCCTCGCCGACGGCCCAAGCCGCGTTGAAGGAGTAGTACCGGCTTTCCCAGTCCGGACTCAGGATCGCATCGAGCATCGCAAGTGAGCGGCACAGGTCCCGCAGATCGGCGATGGCGGGAAGCCGGCGGGCTACGTCGTAGACGGTCATCCGCTCATCAAAGCGGATGCCTCTGACATCCGGACGCCCCCGGCTGCTGCCCCTGACGCGAGGCGTCCCCGGTGCCCGCGTCGGCCGTGGGCGGCCGGCCGCCAGCGGTGGAACGCCTCGCTCGCCGCTCGCTCAGCCCAGGCCGCAGTCGCTGCGGAGCAGCTGGGCGTTGATCCACCCCCCTCGGCGGAGCAGAGGAACGTGACGAGACGCGCGCGTCCTGCGGCACACCGAGGCGCCCCGGGGGAGTGGAACGGATCAGGTCCGCCTTCTGCCCCTCGGTCGTCCACCCGGTGTCGGCCGGTCCGGGATCGATGGCGTTGCAGGTCACTCCCGGGTGGGCGAGCTCGCGGGCGGCGGCCGTCGTGATCCGGTCCATCACGCCTTTGTCCGCCCCGTACGGCAGGTCGCCGGCGGTGTGGTCACTGGTCAGGCCACGTCCCACCCGGCCCGAGCCCGGTCCAGCACGACGGACGACGCGATGCCCGCGGAACGTCCCGCCCCCGTACCAAGGCGATCGGGCGCCCCGCCCCGCCCCCGCCCCGGCGTGCCCGTGGTCAGCGCCCGTCGTTCTCCGGACGGCGGGCGAATCCCAGCAGCACGTGGGTGACCCGGAGCAGGAACACCGCCGCCGCCAGGATCCCGCCCGCCACGGCCAGGATCCGGCGCGTCGACGGGGAGGGGGAGAACACCAGCACGGACCCGTACACCGCGCCGAAGGCGAGGGCGGCCGCGAAGCAGGCGCTGACCAAGGCGTAGCCGATCTCGATGGTGATCGCGTCCCGGTCCGCCTGCGTACGTCGCTCCATGCGTGCAGTGTCACAGCGTGCATGGTCCGTCACAAGCCCCCCGCCCGCCGTTCAGATTCCGGCCGTCTCCGTCCACAGCCGGGCCAGTGCCGGGTCGCCCGTCACCCCCGGCCCCGCCACCGGAGTCCGGTTCCAGAGCGCCGCGTACAGCCAGGCCGCCTCGCCGGTCAGTTCACAGTCGGCCACCTCGCCCGTGTCGCCCCGTACCGTACGGGCCGGCGCCGCCGACAGGTGTACGGTCCACACCGCGCCCGTGTCGGCGGCCCGCACCCGCACCACCTTGGGCTCGGCGGTCCGCACCCGGCTGCGCGGCCGGGCGTGGAAGCCGGTCAGCAGCTCGTCCACCCCGTCCTCCGCGAACTCCGGCTCCACCGCGGAGAACAGCACGCCGAGCGCGGCCTCCGCGTCCATTCGGTGCACGGCGGTCTCGTGCGCCTGCCGCCGGGCCCAGAACGCCACCGGCGAGGGCGGGGCGGTGGGCAGGAAGGTCCAGCACTGCACGTCGGCCGGCGCCTCGTGCAGGGTCCGCACCAGATCCGCATGGCCCTCCCGGAACCAGGCCAGCAGCTCGCCGCCGACCAGCTCCGGCGCGTCCGGGAAGCCCACCGGCTCCAGCCGCCGCTCCGCGACGTACGCGGTGGCCCAACGGTGCACCGAGCCGGTGTGCCGCAGCAGGTCGGTGACCCGCCACCCCGGGCAGGTGGGGACCGCGGAATCCGTACCGGCGCGTTCGGCCACCTCGGCGAGCAGCTCGCCCTCGCGGGCGAGGGTCTTCACATGTTCGGTGATCTCCATACCCTGAGTCCTATCAGCCGGCCCGTGACAATGGAGAGCATGGACGGGGAACTCTTTCCGCGCGAGCGGACCGTGATCGCTCCCGGTGCCGTTCACGTGCCGGACTGGCTCGGGGCGCGGCGCCAGGGCGAGTTGCTGGCGGCCTGCCGCGCATGGGCCCGACCGCCCGCCGGCCTGCGCACCGTACGCACCCCGGGCGGTGGGGTGATGACCGCCCGCCAGGTGTGCCTCGGCCTGCACTGGTACCCGTACGGGTACGCGCGCACCGTCGTCGACGGCGACGGGGCGCCGGTCAAACCGATGCCGCCGTGGCTCGCCGAGCTGGGGCGGGAGGCGGTGACCGCCGCGTACGGGGACCCGCCGCCGTCCGGGCCCGGGGCGGCCTACGACATTGCGCTGATCAACTTCTACGCCGGCGATTCCCGCATGGGCATGCACCGCGACGCCGAGGAGAGGTCACCGGCGCCGGTGGTCTCGTTCAGCCTCGGCGACACCTGCGTCTTCCGCTTCGGGAACACCGCCTCGCGCGGGCGCCCGTACCGGGACGTCGAGCTGCGCAGCGGGGACCTCTTCGTCTTCGGCGAGGAGAGCCGGCTGGCCCATCACGGGGTGCCGAAGGTCCTGCCGGGCACGGGCCCGCGCGAGCTCGGGCTGACCGGGCGGCTGAACATCACACTCCGGGTCGGCGGGCTCGACTGAGCGGCGGCACCCGGGACCCTCCGATCATGCGAGGATCGATGCCATGAACGGCAACGGGGCCCCGCCGCGGGTGGGGGATGTGACCGCGCCATCCGCTTCCGGCGCGGCTGCGCGGACCAGGCTGGAACGGGGGCGCGGCGCGCTCGGGCCGGCGCTGGAGCTCGTCCACACCGGCCGTGCCCCGACCCGCGCCGTGCTGACGGCCGAGCTCGGGGTCACCCGTGCCACCGCCGGAGCGGTCGCCGCCGAGCTGGAGGCCCTCGGGCTGATCCGCGTCGATTCCCGCCCGGGCGGAGCCGGGGGGACCGGCGGAGCCCAGGGCCGCCCCTCGCACCGGCTCTCGGTGGCCGAGGACGGCCCGGTGGCGCTGGCCGCCCAGGTGCACTCGGACGGCTTCCGCGCCGCTCTGGTCGGCCTCGGCGGCCGGATCGTGGCCACCGCTCCCGGCAAGGTCATCGTCTCCGCCGATCCGGCGCAAGTGCTCGGCGCGGTCGTGGAGGCGGGCGCGGAGCTGCTCGAGCAGAGCGGCCGCCGCTGCGTCGGGGCGGGTCTCGCGGTCCCCTCGGCGGTCGCGGAACCGGACGGTACGGCGCTGAACCCGCTGCACCTGGCCTGGCCGGCCGGCTCTCCGGTACGGGCCATCTTCGCGGAGTGCGTGAAGGCGGCCGGGATCGACGGTCCGGCCCTGACGGGCAACGACGTCAACCTCGCGGCCCTGGCCGAGCACCGGCACGGCGCGGGGCGCAGCGCCCAGCACTTGCTGTGCGTGGCCACCGGGCACCGCGGGGTCGGCGGGGCGCTGGTGCTGGACGGCCGCCTGCACAGCGGGAGTTCGGGCCTGGCCCTGGAGGTCGGCCACCTCACCGTGAATCCCGAGGGACGCGCCTGCCACTGCGGCGGCCGCGGCTGCCTGGACGTGGAGGCGGACCCGCTGGCCTTCCTCACCGCAGCGGGCCGCAGCCCCGGCCCCGAGGTGTCGCTGCTCCAGCAGGCCCGCGACCTGCTGCGCGACGAGCCCGCGGAACCGGCGGTACGGGCGGCCACGGAAGAGCTGATCGACCGGCTCGGGCTCGGCCTCGCGGGCCTGGTGAACATCCTCAACCCGGACCGGATCATCCTGGGCGGGCTGCACCGGGAGCTGCTGTACGCCGACCCGGAGCGGCTGCGCGCGGTGGTCGCGGACCGCAGCCTGTGGGGGCGCAGCGGCGGGGTGCCGATCCTGCCGTGCACCCTGGACCACAACAGCCTGGTCGGCGCGGCGGAACTGGCGTGGCAGCCGGTGCTCGACGACCCGCTGGGAGCCCTGGCCTAAGCGCTGTCCGAGCGGTCCCCGGCCGGACAGGGCCGTCGTGTCCGGGCTGTCCGGGCCGTCCGGCTGTCCGGGCCGTTCGGGTCCGGGCCGTCGTGCTGGGTCGTCGTGCTGGGCCGTCGTGCCGGCCGTCCCCACGGATCGGGCCGTCCCCACGGATCGGGCAGGGCCCGCAGGTCGGGCCGGGCCCCGGGCCCGGGGTCGGTCACCCGGGCCGGGCGCCGACCGGCGATGCCACCGGCAGGCCCGTCGCGACGGCCCCCGGATCGACGGCCAGGAGCACCGCACGCGCCGGTTCTCGTACGGGCACGGCCCTGATGGGGACCGGCCGTACCGGCGCCGCCCGGGCCGGGGCCGCCGTGAGCGAGAACCACACCGCCTTTCCGGGGCCGTCGGGCCGCTCGCGCGCCCCCCAGGCCTCGCTGAGCGCCTCCACCAGGGCGAGCCCGCGTCCGCAGGTCTCCAGCGTCTCCGCCCGCGTCCGGTGGACGACCGGCAGCCGCGGATCGCTGTCGATGACGGAGACCGTCAGGCGCCCGAGCCGGAGTTCGATCTCCACGGTGCAGGTCTTGTCCGGCTGCGCGTGGCGGTGGACGTTGCTGAGCAGTTCCGTCACGCCGAGCGCAGCCCGGTCTATGAGCGGGTCGAGCTCCCAGTGGCGCAGTTGTGCAGAAACGATTCTGCGGATTTGGCCGATCCGCGACGGCAAGGCCTGCAGTTCGACGACGCAGTGCCTGCGGGAATGATTGATCACGGCTGCGACTCCCCGACATGAGTGTTACGGGTGCTGCACCCTCGGTAATGCTCCACCAGGGTCACCCACCGTGCCGCGCAGTGCAACCGAACGCGATCGAAAGGGATTCGCATGGATCCCCAAAGCGAACGTTTGTGCAGGTGGGAGGGGTACATTGCGAAGAAGGGGGCGAAGTTCACCCATGAAGGAGCGCGGCACATGAGCACCACCGGCACCACCAGAACCACCGGTACCACCGGTACGACTGCCACGACCGTCGACGTCGATCGCAGCGACGCGGACTACCGGGCCTGGCTGAAGGAGGCCGTCCGCAAGGTCCAGGCCGACGCCAACCGCTCCGCCGACACCCACCTGCTGCGCTTCCCGCTCCCCGAGGCGTGGGGCATCGACCTCTACCTCAAGGACGAGTCCACGCACCCGACGGGCTCCCTCAAGCACCGCCTCGCGCGCTCGCTGTTCCTCTACGCGCTCTGCAACGGCTGGATCCGGCCCGGCCGTCCGGTCATCGAGGCCTCGTCCGGCTCCACCGCCGTCTCCGAGGCCTACTTCGCCAAGCTGATCGGCGTCCCCTTCATCGCCGTCATGCCGCGCACGACCAGCCCGGAGAAGTGCCGGCTCATCGAATTCCACGGCGGCGCCTGCCACTTCGTGGACGACCCGATGAAGATGTACGAGGAGTCGGCCGAGCTCGCCGCCCGAACGGGCGGGCACTACATGGACCAGTTCACCTACGCGGAGCGGGCCACCGACTGGCGCGGCAACAACAACATCGCCGAATCGATGTACCAGCAGCTGCGCTTGGAGCGGTACCCCGAGCCCGCCTGGATCGTGGCGACAGCCGGCACCGGCGGCACCTCGGCGACGATAGCGCGCTACGTGCACTACATGCAGCACGACACCCGCGTCTGCGTACCCGACCCGGAGAACTCCTGTTTCTTCGACGGCTGGACCAACAACGACCCGAACGCGAGCAGCGATTGCGGCTCGCGCATCGAGGGCATCGGCCGGCCGCGGATGGAGCCGAGCTTCGTGCCCGGGGCCATCGACCGGATGATGAAGGTACCGGACGCGGCGAGCGTCGCCGCCTGTCGCGCGCTGGAGACGGCGATAGGGCGCAAGGCGGGCGGCTCGACCGGCACCGGCGTGTGGAGCGCCCTGAAGATCATCTCGGAGATGGTGGCGGAGGGCCGTACGGGCAGCGTCGTCACCCTGCTGTGCGACCCGGGCGACCGTTACCTGGACAAGTACTACTCCGACGAGTGGCTGGCGGCGCAGGGGCTCGACATCGCCCCGTACGCCAAGACCATCGACACGCTGCTGACGACCGGGGTCTGGCGCGAACCGGCCGCCTGACAACCCGTCGGGCCGCCCGGGGTGCGGGGCGGGGAGCCACGGACGACCGGCCGAGGTGCACCGCGCGACCGGTACGACGGCGTCCCCGGCTACTGACCCGCCCCGCGCCGGGCGCCGAGCCGCCCGTCCAAGCTCCGGACCGCCGTGCGGAAGGAGTGGCCCAGGCCCGGGCGGGCGAGTGCCAGGCCGAAGCGGAACGGGGCCGGCCCGTCCGCCGCGAACGTCCAGCGGACGTGCGTGCCGGTACCGGCCGGGGTCAGCCGCCACTCCTCCAACAGGGCCCGCACTCCGAGGGCGTTGGTGGTGTCGACCCGGTACGCGTACCGCCGTTCGGGATCCGCGGCCATGATGGTCTCCTGGAAGCGCACCCCGCCCCTCAGCCTGATCTCGCGGCCCGCGCCCCCGTGCGTGGGGCGGGCCAGGGTGACCGCCCCGAACCAGTCGGTCCAGCCCTCCACTTCCTCGGCGAGCGCCTGGTACACGGCCTCGGGCGGCGCCACGGTGTCGGTGGCGAAGACCAGCCGGACCGGCGCGTCGTCGATGAAGTCGAGCCCCACCGGTCGGAGTCGGCGAGCCATGGGCGGTACCCCCTGGGATGAGGTTCTGGACGGGCGTGCGCGTCACCATAGCCCCGTAGCCGTGAGAAGTCCGTAGCGATCACGACCGATCCTGAGCGATCGCGTCCGCCCCCGCCCGCTGCTGACCG